>NZ_JAHUWF010000006.1:0-342060 GCF_019219205.1 Pseudomonas sp. PDM27
ACCATCGCCGTTGCCACTCTGCCTCGAACAACTTGCCGCCTGCGCTGTATGAGCAACAGGCGGCTTAATGCTCCTACAGAGCGGTTCAAAAAAAATGAACCACTACACCGCAGGCTGCGATCTTTTCTGTCAGGCGACGGACGTCTCGCCCTCGCCAGCCAGCTTGCGGTTCAACTGATAACGCCAGCGCACATACAACAGTGCCGAGCAAAACACCGCCAGGCTCGCACCCATCTCCAGCAAACCGAAGATTTGTCGGTTCGGATCATAAGCGGCCAATGCGCCCTTGATGAAATACAGGTTCACCACAAAGCACATCCATGAATGCCCGCGAGGACTGCCGACGATCATGCCCGGCGCCAGTATCAGCAGTGGCACCAGTTCGATCAGCAGAATCACCCATGGCCGGGCGCCATGCAGGTCGGCGATCAGCAGGTAGTAGACGCACAGCAGGCCCACCAGCCCCAAAAAGCACAGTAGGCTGATGACACGCATCGCCCGCACTCGCGGCTCGAGCCAGTCAATGGCGGGGAGAATCTTCGGCTTCCTGGCCACTTCAGCTCTCCAGTTTCTGTGCAGTCTTGGCCAGGCGCATGCCCAGCGCGCGGCACAGCGCCACTTCATGGCTATCCAGGCCGCTTTTGCCGTCGGCACCGGCGTGGTGGCTGGCGCCGTATGGCGTGCCGCCGCCCTGGGTTTCCAGCAGTGCCGATTCGCTGTACGGCAGGCCGGTGATCAGCATGCCGTGGTGCAACAACGGCAACATCATCGACAGCAGGGTCGTCTCCTGGCCGCCGTGCAGGCTCGCGGTGGAGGTGAACACGCCGGCCGGTTTACCCACCAGGGCGCCGGTCAGCCACAGGTTGCTGGTGCCGTCGAGGAAGTACTTGAGCGGCGCGGCCATGTTGCCGAAGCGGGTCGGGCTGCCGAGTGCCAGGCCGGCGCAGTTCTTCAGGTCGTCGAGGCTGGCATACAGCGCGCCTTCGTCGGGAATCTGCGGCGCAACGGCTTCGCAGTCGGTGGAAATCGCCGGCACCGTGCGCAGGCGGGCTTCAAGCCCGGCCTGTTCGATGCCACGGGCGATCTGCCGGGCCATTTCGTTGGTCGAGCCGCTGCGGCTGTAATACAGAACCAGAATGTAAGGTGCACTCATGGCAACAGTTCCAGGATCTGCTCCGGTGGGCGACCGATGACGGCTTTGTCACCGACTTCGAGAATCGGTCGCTCCATCAGTTTCGGGTGGGCGGCGATGGCGGCAATCAATTGCGCTTCGCTCAGGCTGCTGTCGGCCAGATTGAGGGTCTTGTACTCGTCCTCGCCGGTGCGCAGCAGTTGCCGCGCACTGATCCCCAGTTTGCCCAGCAGGCTCTGGATTTGCGTGGCGTCCAGCGGAGTGTCCAGGTAACGCACCACCGTCGGGGCCAGGCCACGGGCTTCAAGCAGTTCGAGCGCACCGCGGGATTTCGAGCAGCGCGGGTTGTGATAAAGCGTCAGATCGGTCATGAGCGGGTCGCATCTTGCGTAAGGTGGCGGCTATTCTAACTGTGCAGCACGCAATCCAGAACCGTGAGAGGCGATGGGTCGCAGGTGCATTCAATTTTTGACAAGGAACACGACATGACAAGGCGATTGGCAGCAGCATTGGCGATCATCGGAGCGTTGATGCTGGGGGGCTGCGGGAATGACTATGGCATCGACCAGGACGGCCACAAGATCGCCTCCGACCGACTGGATGGCAAATGGCTGGTACTCAACTACTGGGCAGAATGGTGCGGACCCTGCCGTACCGAAATCCCGGAGTTGAACACCCTGGCCGAGCAACTCAAGGACAAGAAAATCGGTGTGTTCGGGGTTAACTTCGACAACGTCCAGGGGCAGGAACTGAAGGGCGCGAGCGAGAAACTGGGGATCAAGTTCACGGTGTTGGCCCAGGATCCTGCCGAATTGTTCGAATTGCCGCGCAGCGAGGCATTGCCGGTGACGTACATCATCGATGACAAGGGCAAGGTGCGTGAGCAGTTGATGGGTGAACAGACGGCGGCGGGGGTGATGGCGAAGCTTGAGGCGTTGCAGGCGAAAAATTGAGTTGTTCTTGAGAGAAAAGATCGCAGCCTGCGGCAGCTCCTACAGGTTTACGTTTAATCCTGTAGGAGCTGCCGAAGGCTGCGATCTTTTTTGCGGATCAACCCTCTTCAAGCCACCAACGCAGCGGCTTGCCTTCGGCTGGCCAGAAGCGGATCTGCTCGATCGGGGAGACGTCCCAGCGCTGGACGTTTTCCAGGGCCTGCAGGAAGCGTTTTTCCTGCTCCATCAGCGCCGGCGCGCACAGTTTGCGGGTGCTGCCGATTTTGCCGAAGGTCAGTTTGTCGCCCTCCAGGGTGTACGGCGCGAACCAGTGGTTGCAGCCGCCATTGCCGTAGGCCCGGCCATCTTCACCGAGCGTGATGGTCAGGTGGCTGTAGTCCATCAGTGGCCGCTCGCCGATCCACTCCAGGATGTAGCTGCGATTGTGTTCAAGCTGCACCGGCTCGGCGGCGCAGCCCAGCAGGCTGGCACCGGCCATCGCGCTCAGAACGAGGCGTTTCATCACGCAGGCTCCTGGCATTTCGGGCACAGGTGTTTCTCGCCGACGGTGGTCCAGCCCAGCTCGGCAATTCGCGCGCTGGCGTCAGGTTTTTCGGCCTTGTTGCCCAGCTTGGCGTCGACGGCGAACTCGAAGCTCAGCGCTTTGGCGCAGCTGTCGCAGTTCACTTGCCAGGTATGGATCGCCAGTTCGCCGAACACCGGGCCGCTGGCCACCGCGACCCATTGGCCGGGCGGATTGATCAGGTGGCGAACCGTTTCGACGGTCAGGCGCATGGACAAGTCCTTGGCGCCCTTGAGGGTCACGACCAGCACGTCGTTGTTGCGAATCGAGCCACCGTTGCCGGTGACCTGATAACGCCCCGGCACCAGGGCGCGGCATTCGGTGAGGGTGTGTTGCGGGTTCATCAGGCTGTAGCGGAAATCGTGTTCGACCATGGGTCCTCCAAATATGCGCGATATGCTAGCACGGGCTTGCATGCCGCATCGCGCAGGCCGATGACCTTCGATCCGTTTCAGTCGCCCGTGACCAGGTTTTCCGGCGTGCCCGCCACCCAGGCGGCGATGTTGCGCAATGTGGTGGCGGCAATCGCGTCCAGCGCTTCGTGGGTCAGAAAGGCCTGGTGCGCGGTGACGATCACGTTAGGAAAGGTCAGCAACCGGGCCAGCACATCGTCTTGCAACGGCAGGTCGGAACGGTCCTCGAAGAACAGTTGCGCCTCCTCCTCATACACGTCCAGCCCCAGATAGCCGAGGCGACCGTCTTTCAACGCGTCGATCAGCGCCGGGGTGTCCACCAGGCCGCCACGCCCGGTATTGATCAGCATCGCGCCCGGCTGCATATGCGCCAGTGATTCGCGGTTGATCAAGTGCTTGCTCTGTTCGTTGAGCGGGCAGTGCAGGCTGATGATCTGCGATTCGGCCAGCAGTTGCGGCAGGCTCAGGTAGCGCGCGCCCAAGGCTTCGACCTGCGGGTTGGGGTAGGGGTCATAGGCCAGTAACCGGCAGCCAAAACCGTTCATGATGTTGGCGAAGGTGGCGCCGATCTGCCCGGTGCCGACCACGCCGACCGTCTTGCCCACCAGGTCGAAGCCGGTCAACCCTTGCAACCTGAAATCCCCTTCGCGGGTGCGGTTGTAGGCGCGGGGCAAGCGGCGGTTGAGTGCGAGGATCAGCGCCACTGCGTGTTCGGCCACGGCGTGGGGCGAATAGGCCGGGACGCGCACGATGGCCAGTCCCAGACGTTTTGCCGTTGGCAAGTCGACGTGGTTGTAACCCGCCGAGCGCAGGGCGATCAGGCGAGTGCCTCCAGCGGCCAGGCGCTCGAGCACTGCCGCGCCGAGGTCATCATTGATGAACGCGCAGACCGCTTCATACCCTTGGGCGATTGCTACCGTGTCGAGGCTCAGGCGCGCAGGCTGAAATTGCAGCTCGATGCCGGCCGGTTGCCCGGCCGCGCGAAAGCTGTCGATGTCGTAGTTCTGGCTGCTGAAAAGAATCGTACGCATGATTTCCTCTTTGCCTCGTTCCTGTAGGCGCTGGCAAGCCAGCTCCTACAGAGTAGGTGGTGAGCTTACGCCGATATTTGATTCCCACGCTTGCGCTGTATCAAGCGTTCATTCGCGCGTGGGCTGCCAGGCGATTGATCGCCCGGTCGAGTTCGTCCAGTGCCACGCTGGCTTTCGGGTCCTGTTGCTTGAGCAGGGTTTCGCTGCGTTGGCAGGCCGCACGCAATTGCGGCACACCGCAGTAGCGCGTCGCACCATGCAGGCGATGGACCCGTTCGATCAGGGCGTTGTGGTCATTGCTCTGCTGAGCAAGACGAATCGCTTCGCGGTCAGCTTCCAGGGAGGCGAGCAGCATCGCCAGCATGTCTGCGGCCAGATCAGCCTTGCCAGCGGCCAGGCGCAATCCTTCCTCGTGGTCGAGCACCAACAGGTCATGGGCGCTGCCGTGCCCATCGCCGGAGCGCTCCGGGCTGTGATTGCGCAACGCCAGGCCGCTCCACTTCAGCACCACTTGGGCCAATTGCCTTTCGCTGATCGGTTTGGTCAGGTAGTCGTCCATGCCGCTTTGCAACAGTGCGCGTTTTTCGTTGGCCATGGCGTGGGCGGTGAGGGCCACGATCGGCAACGGCGTGCAATGCCGTTCGCTTTCCCACTGGCGAATCGCCTCGGTGCTCTGGCGGCCGTCCATGCCGGGCATCTGCACGTCCATCAATACCAGATCGAATGTCTCGTTCTGTACCGCCTTGACGGCGGCGTAACCGCTTTCCACCGCGAGCACCTTGGCGCCCATGTCTTCGAGCAGGGTCTGCACCAGCATCAGGTTGGCCGGGTTGTCATCGACGCACAGCACCTTCGGTGCACGGCTGGACACCGGTTCGCCCGGCTCGCTGCGCATCGGGCGCGGGCTGACCAGGTCAGACAGGGAACGTCGCAGCTTGCGGGTACAGGCCGGTTTCGCCTGGAGCTGGCTGTGGGGGTTGGGCACGGAAAGGTGGAACAGCGTCTGTTCCGTGGTCGGGCACAGCACCAGCACTTTGCAGCCAAGGTGTTCGAGGTCCCAGATGTGCTGGTTGAGGCGTTCCGGCGGCATGTCGTTGCTGGTGATGCCGAGCACGGCGAGCTCGATCGCCTGATCGGTCTGGTGGGCGGCGGTGACGCCATTGGTCAGGCTTTCCAGGGTATTGAACGGCGTGGTGCTCAGGCCACAGTCTTCCAGTTGATGCTGCAACGCCTGCCGGGCCAGTTCGTGGTTTTCCAGCACCGCCACCCGACGCCCGAGCAAGGGCGCGGCGGGCAGGTCTTCGGCATCGTCGCGGGCTTTGGGCAGGCTTAGGCTGATCCAGAATTCCGAGCCTTCCCCAGGGGTGCTGTCGACGCCGATCTCGCCGCCCATCTGTTCGATCAGGCGCTTGGAAATCACCAGGCCCAGGCCCGTGCCGCCAGGTTGCCGCGACAGCGAGTTGTCGGCCTGGCTGAAGGCCTGGAACAGGGCGCGCACGTCCTGGTTGGACAGGCCGATGCCGGTGTCCTGAATGCTGATGCGCAGTTGCACGGTGTCTTCGTGCTCTTCTTCGAGCATGGCGCGGGCGATGATGGTGCCTTCGCGGGTGAACTTGATGGCGTTGCTCACCAGGTTCGTCAGGATCTGCTTGAGCCGCAGCGGGTCGCCGACCAGGGACAGCGGCGTGTCCCGGTACACCAGGCTGACCAGTTCGAGCTGCTTGGCGTGGGCGGCGGGGGCGAGGATGGTCAGGGTGTCTTGGAGCAGGTCGCGCAGGTTGAACGGAATATGGTCGAGCACCAGTTTGCCGGCCTCGATTTTCGAGAAGTCGAGAATCTCGTTGATGATGCCGAGCAGGCTGTCGGCGGATTTTTCGATGGTACCCAGGTAGTCGAGCTGGCGTGGGGTGAGCTCGCTTTTTTGCAACAGGTGGGTGAAGCCGAGAATGCCGTTGAGCGGCGTGCGGATTTCATGACTCATGTTGGCCAGGAATTCGGACTTGATCCGGCTCGCTTCCAGGGCTTCCTTGCGCGCCAGGTCCAGCTCGATGTTCTGGATCTCGATGGTTTCCAGGTTCTGGCGCACGTCTTCGGTGGCCTGGTCGATGCTGTGCTGCAATTCTTCCTGGGCGTTTTGCAGGGTGCCGGCCATGCGATTGATGCCGGAGGCCAGTTCGTCCAGCTCCTGGCTGCCGAGGGGTGGCAAGCGGGTTTCCAGATGGCCGTCCTTGAGTTGGGCCACGGCCTGCTTGATCTGGCTCAGTGGCCGGTTGATCGTGCGCCCCATGCGCAGGGCCAGCAGTGCCGCACCTATCAGTCCGGCTGCGATCAGCATCAGGCTGGCGAACAGGCTGCGGTAACCGCGCAACAGCATGCTGTTATGGGACAGCTCCAGTTCGACCCAGCCCAGCAGGCGGTCGGCTTCTTCGGGAATCACGTCTCCGGCCAGGTTGCGGTGTTTGCCGAACACCGGCAGCAGATAGCGGGTCGCATCGTTGCCACTGCGGCGCAGCATCTGCGTGCCACTGCCGGAAGGCGTCTGGTTGAGCATGGTCGGGCCGGCGTGGGCCAGCAACGTGCGGTCGGGAGCCAGGAAGGTCACGGCCCGTACGTCGGTTTGTTCCAGGGCCTGGGTGGCGATGCGTTCGAGCAGTTCGTTGTCCTGATGGCCCATGGCTGGCGCCGCCAGGGGAGCCAACTGCTCGGCGATCATTTCGCCGCGCTGCATGAGTTGGGTTTGCAGGTCAGCCTGTTGCATCCAGGTAAAATACCCCCCCAGCACCAACGCCATCAGGCTGGTTGGCAACAGGGTCAGCAACAGCACGCGGCCTTTGATTCCCAGTTTCTTGAGCACGCATCTCTCCTGCATCCCGCTATTCATAGACCTGCATATATATCCGTCATGCAGCACTTGCGCAGTGTAGCGATTTGCTCGCGGGCAATCTTCGTAAAAATGCGGCTGCCATTCGTCGGCCCGCGCAGCTCATTGGCGATACAGCCAAGCGGTGGGTTGCCCCTGGCGAGGCAATCTTGAATAATCATTCAACTGAGAATTGTTTGCAGATAGTCATGACTCCCATCAATGCCGGCCTCCCCCGAATCCTGTCCATCGAAGACGACCTCGTGCTCGGCGCCTACGTTCATGAACATCTGGACCGTAGCGGCTTTCAGGTGACCTGGTGCCAGAACGGCCAGGAAGGCCTGGACATGGCCCGGCGGCAACCTTTCGACGTGGTGCTGATGGATATTCTGCTGCCGGGCCTGGACGGTCTGGCGGTGCTGACCCAATTGCGCCAGAGCCATACCACCCCGGTGTTGCTGATGTCAGCCCTCGGTGCCGAGGCCGACCGCATCAGCGGCTTTCGCCTGGGGGCCGACGATTACCTGCCAAAGCCCTTCAGCATGGTGGAGTTGCGGGTGCGCATCGAAGCCATCCTGCGGCGGGTGGCCCTCGACCGCCGCCCGGTCCCCGCAGTGCCAGCCCCTTCGATGGACAGCCTGCGTTTCGACGATGAACGCTTCGAGGTGTTTTATGGCGAGCAGGCGGGCGGGCTGACCCGCAGCGAGTACCGATTGCTGGAGACACTGCACCGCAACGCCGACGAAGTCTTGAGCAAAGCCTTCCTTTATCAGCAGGTGCTGCAGCGCGGTTACGCAGCCCATGACCGCAGCCTGGACATGCACATCAGCCAGATCCGCCGCAAGCTCAAGGCCATTGGTTACACCGAGCGCGAAGTGCGCACGGTCTGGGGCAAGGGTTACATCCTGAGCGCCGCCGATGAAATGTAACTTGCCGGGCAGGCATTCGCTGTTCTGGAAACTGGCCTGTCTACTGGTCGCGTTCTGTCTGCTGATGATCTGGTTGAGTTGGTCCTGGGGCCGTTACATGGAGCAGCGCAACCAGTTCCTCTCCGATGAGGCCCGCGGCACCCTGACGCGCTACGCTGCCGAGGCCGAGCAGGCATGGCAGCAGCGCCAGAGCGCCGGTGTCGATGACTGGCTGCAGAGCATGCATCAGCGGGAAAAAGGCTGGGTCGGTGTCATCGACGGTGATTTGCAGTCCTTGAGCAATCAGTCGCTGACGGACAAGGAAGTCGAACGCCTGACTTTTTTACGCGGCCTCGATTGGCCCATCCACAAGAAAGGCCGGCCGTGGATGCGCATACCGTTTCCCGGTGACTCGTCCGCCGGCAGCCTGGTGATCGAGTTGCCCGAGCGCTTTCTGCCTGGACAATACCGGGTGTTCTGGCGGGTGATCACCAACGGCGTGATTCCGGGGCTGTTCACTTTGCTGCTGTGCGTCGGGCTCTACCGTTTGCTGGTGGTGCCACTCAACCACTTGCGTGAGCAGGCCAATGCCTGGCGTGCCGATCAACTGAACGTACGGCTCTCGAGCCGGACCACCAATCGTTCGGATGAACTGGGCGAGCTGGGCAGGGCGTTCGATCACATGTCTGAACGCCTGCAAAGTACCGTGGCCTTGCAGCAGCAACTGCTGCGCGACCTGTCCCACGAATTGCGCACGCCTTTGAGCCGCTTGCGGGTGGCCAGTGAAAGCGAGCAGGGGCTCGAGCTATTGCGCGAACGCATCGGCCGGGAGGTCGATGGCATGCAGCGCCTGGTGGAAGACACGCTGCAGCTGGCCTGGCTGGACACCGAGCGCACCCGCTTGCCCGACGAAGCGATCCAGATCCAGGCGCTGTGGGAGATGCTCACGGAGAATGCCTGCTATGAAAGCGGTTGGCCTGATACTCGGCTGCAATGCACGGTGGATGCATCCTGCTGGGTGCGCGGTCATCTCAACACCCTGGCCCAGGCCCTGGAAAACATTCTGCGCAATGCGATTCGGCATTCGCCCGAGGGCGGTGTGGTCCGCCTTGGCGGACAGTGCGAGGGTAAATACTGGCATCTGTGGCTGGAGGATCAGGGCGGCGGTGTGGCGGAAGCTGATCTGGAGAGGATCTTCCTGCCGTTTACCCGACTCGACGGTTCGCGACCGGGGGATGGTGGATTCGGATTGGGCTTGAGCATTGCCCGGAACGCTGTGCAGCGTCAGGGCGGACAGCTTTGGGCGCAGAACACCGGGACCGGGTTGCGCTTGAATATGCGCTTGTTGGCGGATGTCAGTAGCGCCAGTGCCGACGCCTTCGCGAGCAAGCCCGCTCCCACACTGACTGTGTTTGAACCGCCAAACCTGTAATCACCCCAGCCCCCTGTGGGAGCGGGCTTGCCCGCGAAGAGGCCCTCACTCCCACCACAGCAACCCCTGTTTTTCATGCTCCGAGTGGCACCGCCACTTGCCGCTTGCAGCTCAAAGCTTGCCGCTTATTCCCATAAACCATAAGCACCACACTTTGCGTGATATGGCCTTCCGAGGTTTGCCGGTATGATAGGCGCCCCCGCAGTCTGGATTGCGAATACGCCATGACCTTGCAGTACCCAACCATCGCCGATTGCGTCGGCAACACTCCGCTGGTCCGTTTGCAGCGCCTGCCCGGCGCCACCAGCAATACCCTTTTGCTCAAGCTCGAAGGGAACAACCCGGCGGGTTCGGTCAAGGACCGTCCGGCGCTGTCGATGATCACCCGCGCCGAACTGCGCGGGCAGATCCATGCCGGCGATACGCTGATCGAAGCGACCTCGGGCAACACCGGGATCGCCCTGGCCATGGCCGCGGCGATCAAGGGTTACAAGATGATCCTGATCATGCCGGACAACTCCAGCGCCGAACGCAAGGCGGCCATGACCGCCTATGGCGCCGAGCTGATCCTGGTCAGCCAGGAACAGGGCATGGAAGGCGCCCGTGACCTCGCGCAGAAGATGGAAGCCGAAGGTCGCGGCAAGGTACTGGATCAGTTCGCCAACGGTGACAACCCCGAAGCGCACTACACCACCACCGGCCCGGAAATCTGGCGCCAGACCGAGGGCACCATCACCCATTTCGTCAGCTCCATGGGCACCACCGGGACCATCATGGGCGTGTCGCGCTACTTGAAAGAGCAGAACGACAACGTGCAGATCATCGGCCTGCAACCGATGGAAGGCTCGGCGATCCCGGGCATCCGCCGCTGGCCCCAGGAATACCTGCCGAAGATCTACCAGGCTGACCGCGTGGACCGGATCGTCGACATGGCCCAAAGCGAAGCCGAAGACGTGACCCGTCGGCTGGCCCGCGAAGAAGGCATTTTCTGTGGCGTGTCCTCGGGCGGTGCCGTGGCGGCAATGCTGCGCCTGTCCAAAGAAGTTGAAAACGCGGTGATCGTCGCGATCATCTGCGACCGTGGCGACCGTTACCTGTCGACCGGCATTTTCGACGCGCCCAACTGATGGCCAAGCATGAAAGAGGCCTGCGCTTCCAGCCCACCGGTGGCAGCAAGGCCCCGCAAATCCCGACCGGCAAAAAGCAGCGCCTGACCATCGAGCGCCTGGCCAATGACGGTCGCGGCATCGCGTTTTTCGAAGGCCGCACCTGGTTCGTCATCGGCGCATTGGCCGGTGAAGAGATTGAAGCGCGTGTGCTCGGCGCCCACGGCAAAGTGGTCGAGGCGCGCACCGAGCGGGTGTTCAAGGCCAGCGAATTGCGCCGCCCGGCACCGTGCGCCCATGCCGGCCGTTGCGGCGGTTGCAGCGTTCAGCATCTGCCTCATAACGAACAGCTTGCCCTGAAACAGCGCATGCTCGCCGAGCAGTTGTCGAAGGTCGCGGGCGTCGAACCCGAAGAGTGGGCGGCGCCATTGAGCGGCGCGGAGTTCGCCTACCGGCGTCGCGCCCGCGTGGCGGTGCGCTGGGACATGAAGGCGAAAAAACTCGAAGTCGGTTTCCGTGCCGCCGGCAGCCAGGACATCGTTGGCATCGATGACTGCCCGGTGCTGGTACAGCCCTTGCAACCGATCATGACCCGCTTGCCGGAAATGCTGCGGCGCTTGAGCAAACCTCAGGCACTGGGGCACGTAGAGTTGTTCAGCGGTTCGACGCTGGCGGTTTTACTGCGGCACATGGCGCCGTTGTCTGAAAGTGACATGACCATCCTCAAGGATTTCTGCGCGTTCCATGAGGCCCAGTTGTGGCTGCATGGCGACGGTGAACCGCAACCGGTCGAGGCTGACCAGTCGCTGGGCTATCGTCTTGAACAGTGGGACCTGGAACTGGCTTACCGACCTGGAGATTTCATCCAGGTCAACGCTGGTGTCAACGAAGCGATGGTCGCCCAGGCGCTGGACTGGTTGAAGCCGACGGCGGATGAGCGCGTACTCGATCTGTTCTGCGGCCTGGGCAACTTTGCCTTGCCGCTGGCCAAGGCTGCTCGCGAAGTGGTGGCAGTGGAAGGTGTGCAGGTGATGGTCGACCGGGCGGCGGCGAATGCCGCTAGCAACAATCTGCATAACGCGAAGTTTTTTCAGGCCGATTTATCCCAGCCTTTGACGGACGCCGAATGGGCCGCCGAAGGCTTTTGTGCGGTACTCTTGGACCCACCGCGTGACGGTGCTTTCGAGGTTGTGCGCAAGCTCAAGACCCTGGGCGCCGAGCGGTTGGTGTATGTGTCATGCAACCCGGCAACGCTGGCGCGCGACACGGTCGAATTGATCAAGCAGGGCTACCGGTTAAAACGTGCCGGGATTCTCGATATGTTTCCTCAAACGGCACATGTCGAGGCCATGGCGTTATTTGAAGCGAGCTAGGATGCTCGTCTGGTCCGACTGGCCCGCCCGTGCAGCCGCGCACCGAGCCCGACGTGGGCGCACAGGCAGCGAAGGTCAGCGATTTGACGCATTGAATCTGCGTCGTAGGGAAGGTAAGCAAGATGGTACAGGTGAGAGCACACCAGCCGATCAACACCGACGGCAGTATCAATCTCGAGGCTTGGCTCGATCACGCGGTGAGTGTCGATCTGGCACTGGATCGCGAAGCCTTGAAGGAAGCCTGCGAGTACGCTCGCGAGGCCGAACAACAAGCCAATGCGGCACAGAATCTGTGGTCGGAAGGTAACTCGACTTTCCGTACCGGACTTGAGATCGCCGAGATCCTCGCCGATCTCAAACTCGACCAGGACTCTTTGGTCGCCGCGATCCTGTATCGAGGCGTACGCGAAGGCCAGATCAAGTTGCCGGCGGTCAGCCAGCGCTTCGGTCCGGTGGTGGCCAAACTCATCGATGGCGTGCAGCGCATGGCCGCGATCAGCGACAGCCTGAGCCCGCGTAAATCCCTGGTGCTGGGCACCCAGGGCCAGGTTGAAAACCTGCGCAAGATGCTGGTGGCCATGGTCGATGACGTTCGCGTCGCCCTGATCAAACTGGCCGAACGCACGTGCGCCATCCGTGCGGTGAAAACCGCCGATGACGAAAAGCGCAACCGCGTGGCTCGTGAAGTCTTCGACATTTATGCGCCACTGGCCCACCGCCTGGGTATCGGTCACATCAAGTGGGAACTGGAAGATTTGTCCTTCCGTTACCTGGAGCCGGACCAGTACAAGCAGATCGCCAAGTTGCTCCACGAGCGGCGACTGGATCGCGAGCGCTTCATCAGCGACGTGATGAGCCAGCTGAAGAACGAATTGCAGGCCACCGGCGTCGATGCCGATATCAGCGGCCGGGCCAAACACATCTATTCGATCTGGCGCAAAATGCAGCGCAAGGGTCTGGAGTTCAGCCAGATCTACGACGTGCGTGCCGTTCGTGTGCTGGTGCCGGAAATGCGCGACTGCTACACCGCGCTCGGCATCGTCCACACCCTGTGGCGGCACATCCCGAAAGAGTTCGACGACTACATCGCCAACCCCAAGGAAAACGGCTATCGCTCGCTGCACACGGCGGTGATCGGGCCCGAGGGCAAGGTGCTGGAAGTGCAGATTCGCACCCATGCGATGCATGAGGAAGCCGAGCTCGGCGTGTGCGCGCACTGGCGCTACAAGGGCACCGACGTCAAATCCGGTTCCAATCACTACGAAGAGAAAATCTCCTGGCTGCGTCAGGTGCTCGAATGGCACGAAGAACTGGGCGACATCGGTGGCCTGGCGGAGCAACTGCGGGTCGATATCGAGCCTGACCGGGTCTATATCTTCACCCCGGACGGCCATGCCATCGACTTGCCGAAGGGCGCGACGCCGCTGGACTTCGCCTACCGTGTACACACCGAAATCGGTCATAACTGCCGTGGCGCCAAGATCAACGGGCGCATCGTGCCGCTCAACTACAGCCTGCAAACCGGTGAACAGGTCGAGATCATCACCAGCAAGCACGGCACTCCGAGCCGTGACTGGCTGAACCCGAACCTGGGTTACGTCACCACGTCGCGGGCACGGGCGAAGATCGTTCACTGGTTCAAGCTGCAGGCTCGTGACCAGAACGTCGCGGCCGGTAAAACCCTGCTTGAGCGTGAGCTCAATCGCCTCGGTCTGCCGGCGGTGGATTTCGACAAGCTGGCCGACAAGGCCAACATGAAAACCGCCGAAGACCTGTTCGCCGCCCTCGGTGCCGGCGACTTGCGTCTGGCGCAACTGGTCAACCTGGCGCAGCAACTGGTCGAGCCGGAGCGCGGCAACGAACAGCTGGAATTGATTCCACGCAAAGCCACGGGCTACAAACCGGGCAAGCGCGGTGATATCCAGATCCAGGGTGTCGGCAACCTGATGACCCAGATGGCCGGCTGCTGCCAACCGTTGCCGGGCGATGCCATCGTCGGCTACATCACCCAGGGGCGTGGCGTGAGCATTCACCGCCAGGACTGCGCCTCGGTGCTGCAGCTGGCCGGGCGCGAGCCCGAGCGGATCATCCAGGTCAGTTGGGGACCGGTACCGGTGCTCACCTATCCGGTGGACATCGTCATCCGCGCCTACGACCGTTCCGGTTTGCTGCGTGATGTGTCGCAAGTGCTGCTCAACGAGCGGATCAACGTGCTGGCAGTCAACACCCGCTCGAACAAGGAGGACAACACCGCGCTGATGTCCCTGACCATCGAGATTCCGGGGCTGGATGCATTGGGGCGGTTGTTGGGGCGGATTTCCCAGTTGCCGAACATCATCGAAACGCGGCGTAACCGTACACCTTGATGCATGTTCGGCGCCGATCCACTGTGGGAGCGAGCTTGCTCGCGATGACGGCTTAACATTCAGCACATGTGTTGTCTGACAGACCGCTATCGCGAGCAAGCTCGCTCCCACAGGTTCTCGCAGAGTTTAATAAATGTATTCACTTGAAGACCTGCTGCACCTGATGAACCGCCTGCGCGACCCGCAGTACGGTTGCCCATGGGACATCAAGCAAACTTACGCCACCATCGTCCCGCACACCCTTGAGGAAGCCTACGAAGTCGCCGACGCGATCGAGCGCGGGGACTTCGATCACTTGCAGGGTGAGCTGGGCGATCTGCTGTTCCAGGTGGTGTATTACAGCCAGTTGGCTCGCGAAGAAGGGCGCTTCGAATTCGCCGGCGTAGTCGACAGCATCACCCGCAAGCTGATCCGCCGTCATCCCCACGTGTTCCCCACCGGTGATCTGTATGCGCCTCTGGATGTCCCGCGCCTGAGTGAAGAGCAGGTCAAGCAGCGCTGGGAAGAGATCAAGGCCGAAGAGCGCGCGGAGAAATCTTCGGCACCCGAACAGTTGTCGTTGCTCGATGACGTCCCTGCTGCATTGCCGGCGTTGTCTCGCTCGGCAAAATTGCAGAAGCGCGCGGGGCAGGTCGGCTTCGACTGGCCGGACGCCTTGCCGGTGCTCGATAAAGTGCGTGAGGAGCTCGATGAAGTGCTCGAAGCCATGTCGGAAAACGATCCCGAAGCCGTGGCCGACGAGATCGGCGACTTGCTGTTTTCCGTGGTCAATCTGGCGCGGCATCTCAAGGTTGATCCGGAAACCGCGCTGCGTGGCGCCAACGGCAAGTTTGAAAGACGCTTTCGTTTTATCGAACAGGCATTGCGCGATACCCGTCGTCCCATAGAAGATTGCACCCTCGAAGAGTTGGACGCCTTGTGGGGCGAAGCCAAACGTCAGGAAAAGAATTTGCCCAGCTGCGGTTGAGCCGTGGCCCAAGTGAGTAATAAGCACCATGAGCATTTCCCTTCGCGACCAGTTGCTCAAAGCAGGGCTGGTCAACCAGAAGCAGGCCAAGCAGGTCAGCAAAGACAAACAGAAACAACAGCGCCTGGCCCACAAAGGTCAGATCGAGCTGGATGACTCCCAGCAACGCGCGGCGCAGGAAGCCATGGCCGAGAAGGTCAAGCGCGATCAGGAGCTCAACCGCCAGCAGCAGGAGAAAGCCGAGGCCAAGGCCCGTGCCGCGCAGGTCAAGCAACTGATCGAAGTCTCGCGCCTGCCGAAATTGACGACCGAGGACTACTACAACTTCGTCGACGACAAGAAGGTCAAGCGCATCTGCGTCAACACCCTGATGCGCAACAAGCTCAGCAGTGGATCGTTGGCCATCGTGCATCACGCTGGCGGCTACGAAGTGATTCCGCGCGAGGCGGCATTGAAGATTCAGGAGCGCGATCCGCAGCGCATCGTGCAGCTCAATGTGCAGACTGAAGAGGTCATCGCTGAGGACGATCCGTACGCGGCCTATAAGATTCCTGATGACCTGATGTGGTAACAGATTCAATGTTCTAGCAGGCTTACATGTTTGCTAGTACTTTGCATGTTTTATACATTGAGCCCGAAAGATTGTATCGATACGATCTTTCGGGTTTTCTTTTGCCAGGAAATAATGTCTTTTCATAAGGATGTTTGTGTCTTGAGAAAATAAATGGAATGAACTTTAGTATCCAAGGATGGAATAAATGTTTGTCAGTATCGCTTCGTTACGCCAACCCACTTTCAAGTCGCAGCTTTCACAGTCGCGAACGCTCGGGCAATCCATTTGCGATTACCTGGACGATGAACTTGTCGCTCGTGTCGAGCTTGTACGCCGAAAAATCAAGATCGCTGCAAAGGCCGCTCGCGAGGATCATGGCGAGACCGCTTGTGTTTTCTTTACCCTTCCGGAGTTCTTCTGGAACATTCCCTGGCGCGAGGTGCGTAATGAAGAGGAGCTCCATGAGCTGAGCGCTGCCTACCTGGAGAAAGTGCCAGCGTGCATAGCTTTATTGATGACCGAACTGCCAGTGGAACGCTATGGCAAGATCGTATTGCTGGCGGGAAGCTGTGCGACACTCGTCAAGGTTGGAGAAGGTGAGTCAAGTTATTACGATGTTATTAATTACTTGCTGGCGATCACCAATAAAGAATATGAAGTCGATATACCTTTGATGTCGATGTGGCCAAAGCGCCATGTATCAGGTATCGACTTTGGCAAACACCTGGCTTCGGAGGGGGACTTTTGGCTGTTCAAGATTTCCGAGGAAATCGAGGTCAAGGTGAAGAAGCTCAGCAGCGTGCGGGCTGAACACAGTTATTTCGGTGGTTATGAAGGGCGGTTCATCAATAGCCTCGTCAATGGCTGCCCTTTTGCAATCAACTTGTGCCTGGATTACTACAGTCTGAAAGAAGGCGAGCGCGACGTTCAGGTAGAGCTGACCGAGGCAAAAATCGATTTCCTGATCGCCTGCGGCATGAGTTTCGACTATGCCAAGCGTCATCCGTCATCGCTGCAGTTTTCGATCCGCAATGACGGAATGGGCGATGGCGACGTCGAGGTGGTCAGGCTTCAAGCGGGCTGGATTGTTGAAAGTGTCCCTTCGGTGCCGATCGAAGATGACCTTCATTTGACGCTGATCGAGGTTATCTGATGTGGATGCAGCCTGCCCGGCAGGAAAGGGCAGGCTGCACGGTGGTGGAACCTGGTTTCAACCGGTTGCGAGCTCGCGTTTACGCTCGAGCATTTCCAGTTCGGCCCTGTAGTTTTGCGCGTCGGCCTCGGAATGGAACATACCGACCAGCAGGTCTTGTTGGTGCACGTCCCAGATCCGGATGCCGGCGGCTACACCCTCGTGGGATTTATGTGAATCGTCGCGTTCAGTTACTTTGACAGTCATCTGCTAGCTCCAATCTCTGTTATCTGCAGCAAGGCGTGTGCAGGCCTCTGTTATAGAGTTTGGTAGCTTGCTAAGTAAATGACTGAGTTTGGTAACGGTTTTTTGTAAAAACGGAAACAGTCCTGCAGCCCGCTAAATACGCGACATTCGGTCGCAGGTCGTTGAGTTTCATGACAAAGGTTTCATGTTTGCGACGATGAAAACTGCAGGCTGAACGCAAGACCTGTGGGAGCGGGCTTGCTCGCGAAAGCGGTGGGGCAGTCGACATCCATGTTGAATATTAAATCGCTTTCGCGAGCAAGCCCGCTCCCACATGGATCGCAGTGTTGCCCCATTTTCAGCAGCAAAAAAAACGCCCCGAACCAGTCGGGGCGTTTTAATGTGTGGCTCAGCAGCGGGAAATTACTTGCCTTCCCAGCGCTTCAGTACCAGCGTGGCGTTGGTGCCACCGAAACCGAAGCTGTTGCTCATCACGGTGTTGATGGTGGCGTTTTCGCGGGTCTTGGTCAGCACCGGCAGGTCGGCCACTTCAGGGTCCAGCTCGTCGATGTTGGCGGAGCCGGCAATGAAGTTGCCTTCCATCATCAGCATGCAGTAGATCGCTTCGTGAACGCCGGCGGCGCCCAGGGAGTGACCCGACAGGCTCTTGGTGGAGCTGATGGCCGGAGCCTTGTCGCCGAACACTTCACGCACGCCTTTCATTTCCGCGACGTCGCCGACCGGGGTCGAGGTGCCGTGGGTGTTCAGGTAGTCGATCGGGGTGTCGACGGTGGACAGCGCCTGCTGCATGCAGCGGATCGCGCCTTCGCCGCTTGGGGCAACCATGTCGTAGCCGTCGGAAGTCGCGCCGTAGCCGACGATTTCCGCGTAGATCTTCGCGCCGCGGGCCAGAGCGTGTTCCAGCTCTTCGACCACGACCATGCCGCCACCGCCGGCGATGACGAAGCCGTCACGGTCAGCGTCGTAGGCACGGGAGGCTTGTTCCGGAGTGTCGTTACGCTTGCTGGACAGGGCGCCCATGGCGTCGAACAGGAACGACTGGCTCCAGTGCTCTTCTTCACCGCCGCCGGCGAAGACGATGTCCTGCTTGCCCATCTGGATCTGTTCCATGGCGGTACCGATGCAGTGAGCACTGGTGGCGCAGGCAGAAGCGATGGAGTAGTTCAGGCCCTTGATCTTGAACGGAGTGGCCAGGCAAGCGGAAACGGTGCTGCTCATGGTCCGCGTGACGCGGTATGGGCCGACGCGCTTGACGCCTTTCTCGCGCAGGATGTCCAGCGCTTCCATCTGGTTCAGGGTCGATGCGCCACCGGAGCCGGCGATCAGGCCGGTGCGCGGGTTGGACACCTGCTCTTCGGTCAGGCCGGAGTCGGTGATGGCGTCTTTCATGGCCAGGTAGGCATAAGCTGCCGCATGGCCGACGAAGCGATAGATCTTGCGATCGATCAGTTCTTCAAGGTTGAGGTCGATGGAGCCGGAAACCTGGCTACGCAGACCCATTTCGGCATATTCCGGGTTGAACCGGATGCCAGGGCGGCTTGCACGCAGGTTAGCGGAGACGGTCTCTTTGTCATTGCCCAGGCAAGAAACGATGCCCAGACCAGTGATAACGACGCGGCGCATGCGGATAACCCTTAGAAGTTGTCAGTGGAGGTGAACACGCCGACCCGGAGGCCTTCGGCGGTGTAGATTTCGCGACCGTCGACAGTGACCGAACCGTCGGCGATGGCCAGGTTCAGCTTGCCCTTGAGGACGCGCTTGATATGAATGTTATAGGTGACTTTCTTGGCGGTCGGCAGGACCTGGCCGAAGAATTTCACTTCGCCCGAACCCAGCGCACGGCCACGGCCCGGCAGGCCTTGCCAGCCCAGGAAGAAGCCGACCAGCTGCCACATGGCGTCGAGGCCCAGGCAGCCCGGCATCACCGGATCGCCTTCGAAGTGGCAGGCGAAGAACCACAGGTCCGGATTGATATCCAGCTCGGCGACCAATTCACCCTTGCCGTACTTGCCACCTTCTTCGCTGATCAGGGTGATGCGATCAACCATCAGCATGTTCGGGGCGGGCAGTTGCGCGTTACCTGGGCCGAACAGCTCACCGCGACTGCAGCGCAGCAGGTCTTCCCGGGTAAAGGCGTTTTGTTTGGTCATGCGAGCTCCTCAATAGTCCCATGCGGCAGGTGGGGCAAATCTTCCCGGCCGATCGAAGCGTTCATGCCTCGAACCGGCAGCCTACTCATAGACTATTGCGTTGTGGTGAAAGTCACAGCACCAAGGACATGAATGTACACTTGTGCACTGAAATTATTATTCAAGCCCCTTTTCGGGCCTGTCGAGGTGCCTAAGACTGCCGCACTTTCGCCTTTCACGCCAGTCACAGATGGTCGAAAGGCCTGTACTACTGCACCCACCGTTGCAGAATTTGTTGCAGATCAGTCCGTTTGAATGGCTTGGCCAGGTAATCGTTCATCCCAGCCGACAGACAGGCCTCGCGATCGCCCTGCAAGGCATTGGCGGTCAGGGCGATGATTGGCAGGTCGGTGCACCCGGGTAACTGGCGGATTTGCCGGGTGGCTTCATAGCCATCGATGATCGGCAAGCGGCAGTCCATCAGGATCGCTTCGAAAATCAGGCTCTCGGCACTGCGTACCGCCTGCGCGCCGTCGGCGGCGACACTGACCTTGAAACCCAGGCTGCGCAACATGGCTTCGATGACCGTCTGGTTGACCGGATTGTCCTCGACCAGCAGCACATTGCGCCCTTCGCCGTCGCTGTCGCCGGTTTGCGCGCGGGGCGGCAACAGCGGCTGCGTCTGCTGGTGCAGGGCCAGGGGAATTTCCAGGGTGAATACCGAACCGCGGCCTTCCTCACTCTGCGCGCGCAAGGTGCCGCCCATGCGCTCGGCGAGGGTGCGAGCAATCGGCAGGCCCAGTCCGGTGCCGCCGTAGCGCCTTGAAATGGAACTGTCGGCTTGCTGGAATGCGTTGAACATCAACTCCAGGCTTTCGGCCGGGATGCCGATGCCGCTGTCACGCACCGTGCAGGTGAACCACAGCAGTTCGTGATCCAGCGACTGCCATTGCGCCTCGAGGGTGACGCGGCCCTTCTCGGTGAACTTCAGCGCGTTGCCCACCAGGTTGACCAGTATCTGCCGGATACGCGTCGGGTCGCCCTTGACCTGCAGGCCGCGCATGTCGTCGGGGATCATCAATTGCAGGTCGAGACCGCGTTGCGCGGCGCTGTGCTGGAACGACTGGGCGCAACTGCCGATCAGGTCGGCGAGGTTGAAGGGAATGTGCTCCAGTTCCAGTTCCGAACGTTCGATCCGCGAGAAATCCAGGATGTCATTGATGACCTTGAGCAAGTGCTCGGTGGACTCCGAGGCCAGCGCCGCGTACTCCACCTGTTCCTCGGTCATGTCGGTGGTTTCCAGCAACTGCAGCATGCCCAGTACGCCATTCATCGGCGTGCGCAATTCATGGCTCATCATGGCGAGGAAGTCGGATTTGGCGTTGTTGGCCTTTTCCGCCTCTTCGCGGGTCTGGATCAACTGCGCCATGGCCTGATGCTGTTCGCGGCTGGCCTGTTCGAGGCCGCTGGCGAGGTTGTTGATGTGTTGCGACAGTGCCCCCAGCTCAGTGTCATCGACAATCGGCAGCGGTTTTTTGTAATCGCCGGCCTGGATCGCCTTGACGGCATTGCCGATATCACGGATCGGTTGCGACAGGCTGCTCGCCAGGCGTCGGGCCACGAGGAAGGTAAACAGCAGGGCAAACAGCGCCAGAATGGCAGCCTTGAGCACGATTTCCTGCTGGCGCCGACTGAAGGCATCGTTGGACAGCCCGACGATCACCCGGCCGAGGTAGTCCTCGGTGGGGGCGGCAGTGGCGGTTTTGCTGCTCTGGAAAAAGTCATTGTGCAAAGCGATTCGCTGGAGCCGTATGGGGGCCTGGAACACTTCGAGCTGTTGCGCGCGATTGTGGTGTTCGTTCGGTTGTTCGACGTACACCAGAACCCGGTTGGCGCTGTCCTGGACTTCCAGAAAGCTCACGTTGGGCGTGGCCAGCGTCGCCTTGAGCAAGGTTTCAAGCACTTCGCTGTTGCCCGAAATCACCCCGTACTCGGTGGCGGGGGCCAGTTGGTTGGCGATCAACTGGCCGGTGTGGGAGATTTCCTGACGCAGATCCTGGATACGCACGAATGTGAAGAAGCTGATCAGCAACAAGGTCAGCAGCAGGGCAGGGCCGAGGCTGATGAGTTGGGTGCGGGTGTTGATGTCCCAGCGACGGCGCAGGTTCATGGGCGGCGTTCTCCTTCAGCCAGCAATGTGGCGACAGACGCCTCGTTTATCTCTTCGATACCCAGGGAGCGCGCCACCTGGGGATTGCTCGCGACCTTGAATCGATGGGGATAGTGCGAGCGCGGCCAGGTGGTCGGTGGCCGGTCGAGTAACTCATCGAGGACCGCCAGCCAGTCGCTCTGATCGCTGTAGGTGCTGGCCAGGCTCCCGGCCTTGACGAAGCTCGCGTTGGGGCCGATCAGTGCCATTTGCCGCGAGTAGCTGCTCAGCAGCAGGTTCTTTGCGGTTTGCGGGTTGTACAGGTCGGCGTCGTCCAGTCCCAGCAACACGTCGCTGTTCTTCAGCAAGGTCTGCAACGGGCGGCTGTCGTGAATGTTGTCCCAGCGTTGGGTGACCACCTCAAGGCCCAGGGGGAGGGCGGCCTGACGCAGCTCATCCAACAGGAATTCACTGTGGTTGTCGTAGAGCACGCCAATGCGTCTGGCTTGGGGCAACAGGGTGCGGGTCAGGCGTAATTGGCGGTCCGGCGGTGGATCGCTCCACAGCAGGCAAAGGCGCGCCGGCAGCGAGCTGTTCAAGCGTTGCCGGGCTTGCAGGCGGCTGATGCGCAGCACCAGTGTCGCCGGGCCCTGGGCGTCCTGCAGGCGCCAGTCGAGGCTGGGCAGATCGAGGAGAATCAAGCGGATATTTTCCGGCAGTTTTTCCGGTATCGGCAAACTGGCCAGCGCCTGGAATCGTACGTTGTCGTTCGGTCGCAACTCGCTCAGGGCCTGGGTAAACGCCCGCACACCGGGGCTGTCTTCGGCCCCCGTGAGCAAAATGTCGGCCGCATTGCTCGCCAGGCTGCCCAGCATGCCGGTGAACAACAGGCAAAGCACCGCCAGCAACCGGCTCAAGGTCGGTGTTCTCCAGGCCGGACGATACGGCATCTTACAGTTCCAGCTCTGCGCTGAAATACATCACGTGGCGCTGGTCATAACGGTTATCGATGAAGGTAGTCGGCTGATTGTCCAGGCGTTGCTGGAGCACTCCGGCCAGTTCCAGGCTGGCCTTGCCCAGGGCGATACGTTTGGCGATGCGCGCATCGACCCGTTCGAAGCGGTAACCGTTGAGGGCGTCGTCGCCATAATAGAAAAGCGCACTGTTCCAGCCCCGGCCCCAATCCCGCAGCCATCCGGCTGAACCACTGTTGTTTGCAGTCTGCCTGGCATCCAGCGGATTGCTGGCGTCGGCATCGACGTAGGCATAGGTCAGTCGCAGGCGATCGAAGCTGCCGACGCGCCAGTCGAGCTGGGTTTCGGCTCCCGAAAAACGCTCCTTGTTGGCGTTGCTGGCGACGTACTGATTGTTGCGCAGCGGTTCACTGATCATGCCGGTGATTTCGTCGTGGAACAACTTCACGTCGAGTGCCAGCCCCGTTTCGGGGAAGTAGCCGTTGTAGCCCAGCTCCCGGGAGCGCATGTGCTCTTGATCGAGGTCGCCCGGGCCGCGGGTCTTGACGAAATAGCGGGCGCTGGACTGGCCAAAGGCACCGGGCTTGAGGTTAGTGACCTGATAACTCCAGTTGACGTTGTTCTCGAACATGTCCGGCGAGCGGATGGCCTCGGAGTACACCGCACGCAAGCCGTGGCGCGGGTTGATCAGGTAGTTGACCGCCATGCGAGGTGTCAGCGAGCTGCCGATCAACCGGGTATCTTCGAACATGGCGCCGCCTTGCAGCAACCAGTGTTCGCTGGCACGCCACTCGACCTGGCCGAACACCCGCCAGGTCCTGTCATCGAGAGTGCCATTGAAGTAAGTCTCGGAATCCGCCCGGTCGTAACGATAGTTCATCCCGCTGACCAGCCGCAGGTTATCGGCAAGGCTCAGGGTGTCCTGCAGTTCAAGGTCGTAGCGCGTTTCCCGGGTGCTCTGGTCGATGTCGCCGCAAACGGTCTGGCTCGCACCGTTGCGCCATTGATCGAGTACCTGGTTGGCCAGCGCCTGCTCGGCGGGTGTGCCAGCCGGGACTCCACGGCCGGTGAAGCGTGTGATGTTGCGGGCCAGGCGTTCGGTGTAGTTCGGGTTCAGTTGCCAGAGCTCGGTCAATTGCGGGCTGAACGAAATTTCTGCGTCGCAGGCGCGCCAGGTTTGCTGGCGATCCCAGTGTTGGGCAGAACCCTGGATATAAAGGCTGTGATCGGGATTGATGTCCAGATTCCAGCGCAACGACCCGGCGTAGTCCTTGGCGGTGACGTCGGAGTCGTTGCCGGCACGGGTAATCCCCGGGAACACCGGCCGGTAGGTATAGGGCCGCTGGTTGGTGCCGTCCTTGGCATTCACTTGCCAATCGAGGCTTTGCCGTTCGTCGAGGCTCTGGCTGACCGCGAGGTTGAAGCGATCGAGGCGACGACTGTCATGGTAATCAGCGCCGGTTCTGTCGGTGTCGAAGCCGTCGTCTTGCTGGCCGGACAGGGACAGGCGCATGTCACCATCCTCCCAGCCCAGGCCTTGGCTGGCATAAAAGTCGTTGATGCCGCGCTGGCCCCGGGTGACCTTCATGCGGGTACCGAGGCTGTCGGCCGGCCGCCGGGTAATGATGTTGACCACCGCCATCAGGGCATTGGCGCCGTAGCTGACGGTATTGGGCCCGCGAAAGACTTCGATGCGCTCGATGTCTTCCATGGCCACCGGAATGTCGCTCCAGTCGACGGTGGCCAGGCCGGCGCGATACACCGAGCGCCCGTCGATCAGCACTTGCATGCGTCGCGCTTCAGTCGCATTGGTGCCGTGGTAGTTCACCGCGGCCTGGTTGCCGCTGATGTTGCCGACCATCATCCCCGGCACCAGGCGCAGCAGTTCGCTGATGTCACGGGCACCGGTGGCGTGGATCAGGGCGCTGTCGATCACCGTCATGCTGCCCGGCACGGCCGCCGGCGACTGCTTCAGGCGCGTGGCGGTGAGCACTTGCGGCAGCGGTTCGCTGTCCAGGAACAGGTCGTCGGCCAGCACCGGCGAGCTGAAAATCAGCGCCAGTACCAGAGGCGAACGCGGTGAAGGAGCAGCCGGAGACACAACACATCCCTGTCAGTGATTGATGGCGCGCATGTTAACCGAGCCGAATGACTTTTCCATTCACGATGTCTGCATTTTCCTCGGTTTTATTGGTCTTCTTCCTGCGGGTGCAGGTATTTGATGTCGGGGCTGGCCGCCGATGGGCTGCCCCGTATAATGCCGACATCGCCACTGGTATGGATTAACGGATTGCATATGACTGAACAGCGCCCGATTGCGGTCCTGGGAGGCGGAAGTTTTGGAACCGCCGTGGCTAATCTGCTGGCCGAGAACGGGCATCAGGTCCTTCAGTGGATGCGTGACCCCGAACAGGCCGAGGCCATTCGGGTCAATCGCGAAAACCCGCGTTACCTCAAAGGCATCAAGATTCTGCCCGGCGTCACCCCGGTCACCGACCTGCAAGCCACCCTGGATGCCAGCGACCTGTGTTTCGTCGCGTTGCCCTCCAGCGCGCTGCGCTCGGTGCTGGTGCCGCACGCCGAACGCTTGAGCGGCAAAATGCTGGTGAGCCTGACCAAAGGCATCGAAGCCCACACGTTCAAGTTGATGAGCGAGATCCTTGAAGAAATCGCCCCGCAGGCACGCATTGGCGTCCTGTCCGGCCCCAACCTGGCCCGTGAAATTGCAGAACATGCGCTGACGGCCACGGTGGTCGCCAGTGAAGACGAAGAACTGTGCCAACAGGTTCAGGCCGCGCTGCACGGCCGCACCTTTCGCGTTTATGCCAGCGCCGACCGTTTCGGCGTGGAACTGGGCGGGGCGTTGAAAAACGTCTACGCGATCATCGCCGGCATGGCGGTGGCGCTGGGCATGGGGGAAAACACCAAGAGCATGCTGATCACCCGGGCACTGGCGGAAATGACCCGCTTCGCGGTGAATCAGGGCGCCAACCCGATGACCTTCCTGGGCTTGGCCGGCGTGGGCGACTTGATCGTGACCTGTTCTTCACCAAAGAGCCGCAACTATCAGGTCGGCTTCGCCCTCGGCCAGGGCCTGAGCCTGGACGAGGCCGTCACGCGCCTGGGTGAAGTCGCCGAAGGGGTCAACACCCTTAAAGTACTCAAGGCCAAGTCCCAGGAGGTTGGCGTGTACATGCCGCTGGTCGCCGGGTTGCACGCGATCCTGTTCGAAGGCCGCACGCTGGAGCAGGTCATCGGTCTGTTAATGCGTGGCGAGCCGAAAACCGACGTCGACTTTATTTCCACCAGTGGTTTCAATTAATCACGCTTGCCATAAAAGCAGGGAGTTGCGCATGAACGATCCAAAAGTAGAAGCCAAGTATGAATCCATCCTGCTGCGCGTGTTGTGGATGATCGTCTTCGTGCTGGTGTGGCAAGTCGCGCAGTTCATCCTCGGCGCCGTCGTGCTGGTGCAGTTGATCTATCGTTTGTTTTATGGCGCCCCGAGCGCCAGCCTGATGAACTTTGGCGACAGTCTGAGCCAGTTTCTGGCGCAGATCGGTCGTTTCGGCAGCTTTCACAGCGACCAGAAGCCTTGGCCGTTCGCCGATTGGCCGACGCCGCGTACACCGGAAGGTGAAGCGCCGCATGTTGTGGCACCGGCACCGCATCCGGCTCGAGATGAGGAACCCAAGCTATGAAACTCTGGGTATTGCGTCATGGTGAAGCTGTACCGCACGGCTCCCGGCCCCACGATTCGGAGCGGGAACTGACGGATAACGGTCGTGAGGAGGTGCTGCGCAGCGCCGCGCAACTGATCGGGCAACCGCTGACGGCGATTTACGCAAGTCCGTACCTGCGAGCGCAGCAGACGGCGCAACTGGTGCGCGAAACACTGGGGTTCGAGCCGGAAATCCGCACTGTCGAGTGGCTGACACCGGACACCGAGCCGGACAAGGTCGCCGAGCAAATGGTGGCGGTGAGCGATGTCCTGCTGGTCAGTCACAACCCGCTGGTGGGGAATTTGTTGAGCTACCTGCAACATGGCGCGGGACATCCACCGGAGCGGGTCAGCACCGCCGGCCTGGCCGAGCTCGAGAGCAATGAGTTGTTGGTCGGGTCGATGAGGCTCAACGACATCAAGCACCCATAAAAGCAAAGATCGCAGCCTGCGGTCTCCTGTAGGAGCTGCCGCAGGCTGCGATCTTTTGATCTTGCTTTTTACCTGTAAAAAATTAACCAAGCACTTGCTTGGTTGACTACGCTTGCTCCAGAACAAAAACACAGGAGCGAGTCATGTCTGCTGCTTTTCGTTTGCCGCTGGACGTTTTCTACGAGCGTGAGGCCCGTCACCCCCGCCAGCGCTTCCTGGTCCAGCCGGTCGGAGGCGGCCAGGTCGAGACCTTGACCTGGGCGGACGTCGGTCACCAGGCCCGTTGCGCGGCCCATTGGTTGCGAGCGCGGGAGTTGCCGCAGGGCAGCCACATCGCCCTGATCTCGAAGAACTGTGCGCACTGGATCATCGCCGACCTGGCGATCTGGATGGCCGGGCATGTGTCGGTGCCCTTGTACCCCAACCTCACCGCCGAATCGGTTGCCCAGGTGCTCGAACATTCGGAAGCGGCGCTGGCATTCATCGGCAAGCTCGACGACTGGCCAGGCATGTCCCGTGGCGTCAGCCCCGACCTGCCGACCATCAGCCTGCCCCTGCATCCGCCGGGTACGTTCGATTTCAGCTGGGCCGACCTGCAAGGCAGCTCGCCCATCCAGGACGATCCGAAACCTGCCGCCGATCAACTGGCGACCATCATTTACACCTCCGGCACCACGGGCATGCCCAAAGGCGTGATGCACAGCTTTGGCAATCTGGGCTTCGCCACCACACGCGGCACTGCGTTGTTTGGCCTCAACGAGTCGGACCGGTTGTTGTCCTACCTGCCGCTGTGCCACGTTGCCGAACGGATGTTCGTCGAACTGGCGTCGATCTATACCGGCCAAACGGTATTTTTCGCCGAGAGCCTCGATACTTTCCTCACCGACCTGCAGCGTGCACGCCCGACCGCACTGTTTGGCGTGCCGCGCATCTGGACCAAATTCCAGATGGGCGTGTACAGCAAAATCCCGGCAAAACGCCTCGACTTCCTGCTCGGCCTGCCGATCATCGGCAAACGGGTCGGGCATAAAGTCCTCGCCGGACTGGGTCTGGATGCGTTGCGCATCGCGTTGTCCGGCGCGGCACCGGTGCCGCAAACCTTGTTGCAGTGGTACCGCAAACTGGGACTGGACGTGCTGGAGGTCTACGGCATGACCGAGAGTTGCGGTTACTCCCACATCGGCATCCCGGGCCAGAACAAACCAGGCTGGATCGGCAAGCCGTGCCCGGAAGTTGAAGTGCGGATCGCCGAGACGGGGGAGGTCATGGTGCGCAGTGGCGCGACCATGCTCGGCTATTTCAAGGAACCGGAAAAAACCGCTGACACCATTACCGAGGACGGCTTCCTGCGCACCGGCGACAAGGGCGAGGAGGACGCCGAAGGCAATCTGCGCCTGACCGGGCGCCTGAAGGAAATCTTCAAGACCAGCAAAGGCAAATACGTGGCGCCGGCACCGATTGAAAATCGCCTGGCCGTGCATTCGCGTATCGAACAGGTCTGCGTGGTGGGCGATGGCTTGAGTGCACCGCTGGGTTTGTGCGTGTTGTCGGCGGTCGGCCAACAGGATGCCGACGGGGCCGCACGCGCCGGCCTGCATTCGAGCCTGGAAAAACTGCTGGAAGAGGTCAACGGTGCGCTCGACAAGCATGAACAGCTGCGGCGCCTGGTGGTGGTCAAGGACAGTTGGGCCGTGGAAAACGGCTTTCTCACCCCGACGTTGAAGATCAAGCGCAACGTGATCGAAGCGGCGTACGGTGAGCGTTTTGCAGAATGGAGCGAGCGCAGCGAAGCGGTGCTGTGGCAGGATTGATTCACCAACAAAACCAACAAGGAAACCCTGCGATGAGTCTGTGGCGCACCACTCCCAACATCGAGCAGTTGAACGCAATCCAGAAAAACACCATCGGCGAACTGCTGGACATCCGTTTTGAGTCCTTCGACGATGAGTCCCTGACCGCCAGCATGGTTGTCGATCACCGCACCCATCAGCCTTACGGTTTGCTGCATGGCGGCGCCTCGGTGGTGCTGGCCGAATCGGTCGGCTCGATGGCCAGCTACCTGTGCATCAATGCCAGCAAGTTCTATTGCGTGGGCCTGGAAATCAACGCCAACCATTTGCGCGGCCTGCGCAGCGGGCGGGTGACGGCAGTGGCCAAGCCGATCCACATCGGCCGCACGACCCATGTCTGGGACATTCGGTTGACCAGCGATGAGGGCAAGGCCAGTTGTGTGTCGCGGTTGACCATGGCGGTGGTGCCGTTGGGTGAGAAACCTCCGTTACGTTGACGGGTTGAAATCAAAGGATCGCAGCCTGCGGCAGCTCCTGCCACCATTCCTGGTAGTTATGGTCATTGCTGTAGGAAGCGGTCTTACGGACAATCAACGTCTGTTCTCGCTCATGGATTTGCAGGTATGTCGCAACAGATCTTTTTCGCCCACGCCAATGGTTTTCCTTCGGGGACCTACGGCAAGTTGTTTGCGGCGCTGGCACCCGAGTTTCAGGTGACGCATCTGGAGCAGCACGCCCACGACCCGCGTTACCCGGCGGACGATAACTGGTACAACCTGGTGGATGAGCTGATCCATCACCTGCAACAACAGGCCGAGCCCGTGTGGGGCGTCGGTCACTCCTTCGGCGGGGTGTTGCACCTGCATGCGGCCTTGCGCTGCCCTGAGCTGTATCGCGGGGTGGTGATGCTCGACTCGCCAGTGCTGACCCGAGCCGATCAATGGGTCATACGTGCGGCCAAACGCTTCGGTTTCATCGACCGCCTGACGCCGGCCGGCCGTACCCTGGGCCGCCGCGAGGAGTTCGCCGACCTGGAAAGCGCCCGGAAATATTTTGCCGGTAAAACCCTGTTTCGCGGTTTCGACCCCGAATGCTTCGATGCCTACCTGCATCACGGCTTGCACCAGGTCGGCGACAAACTGCGCCTGCGGTTCGACCCGGCCACGGAAATCAGCATCTATCGCGGCGTGCCGCACACCAGTCCGGGCAGTACCCGCAAGTTGCAAGTGCCACTGGCGGTGGTTCGCGGGCACAACAGCCGCGTGGTGATGCGCCATCACGCCAGTTCGGTCGACCGCCTGCCGTTGGGCGAGTCGTTGACCATGCCCGGCGGCCACATGTTTCCGCTCGAGCGTCCCCTTGATACCGCGCAAATGCTCAAAGGCCTGTTCCATCGCTGGGGCGGCCGTCGACAACAGGATTGCGCATGAGCCACACCGTCGAAGAAGTTCGCCTGAGCCTGCCGCACATCGAGCTGGCGGCACACCTGTTCGGGCCTGAAGACGGCTTGCCGGTCATTGCCCTGCATGGCTGGCTGGACAACGCCAACAGCTTTGCCCGACTGGCCCCCAAACTCAAAGGCCTGCGCATCATCGCGCTGGACATGGCCGGTCACGGTCATTCCGGGCATCGCCCGCCGGGAGCCGGTTACGCCATGTGGGACTATGCCCACGATGTGCTGCAAGTCGCCGAACAGCTTGGACTGAAGAAATTTGCGCTGATGGGGCATTCGATGGGCGCCATCGCTTCGCTGATCATCGCCGGGTCGATGCCCGAGCGGGTCACCCACCTGGCGCTGATCGACGGCATCATTCCTCCTACAGACAAAGGCGAAAACGCTGCCGAGCGGATGGGCATGGCCCTGCAGGCGCAACTGGATCTGCGGGAGAAGCGCAAACCGGTCTACGACACCCTCGACCGCGCCATCGAAGCGCGCATGAAGGGCCTGGTGGCGGTCAGCCGCGAAGCCGCGGAACTGCTGGCGCAGCGGGGTCTGATGCCGGTTTCGGGTGGTTATACCTGGCGCACCGACAATCGCCTCACGCTGCCATCGCCACTGCGCCTGACCACCGAGCAGGCCATGGCCTTCGTCCAGCGGATCAAATGTCCTACAACGCTGGTGGTCGCTGCCGACGGCATGCTCGCCAAACACCCCGAGTTGCTGGAGCGTCTACCCTTTAGCCGGGAACAGCTGCCAGGCGGACACCATTTGCACCTGAATGACGAGTCCGGTGCCGATCTTGTCGCAGACTGTTTCAATCGGTTTTTCGCCATTCCTTGACTTGCGCCGGGCAACTGTCGAGGCTTGGCGGGTTGAAAAGGGAGACAACCATGATAGATCTCTACACCGCTGCGACCCCGAATGGCCACAAGGTCTCTATCGTGCTCGAGGAACTCGGCCTGCCCTACAGAGTGCATGCCTTGAGTTTCGACAAGAAGGAGCAGAAGTCCGCGGACTTCCTCAAGATCAACCCCAATGGCCGGATTCCGGCAATTGTCGACCGCGCCAACGGCGATTTCGCCGTGTTCGAGTCCGGTGCCATCCTGATTTACCTCGCAGAACAGACCGGCAAACTGATGCCGGGCGACCCGAAGGGACGTTCGCTGGTGTTGCAGTGGCTGATGTTCCAGATGGGTGGCATCGGCCCGATGCAGGGCCAGGCCAACGTGTTCTTCCGCTACTTTCCGGAAAAACTCCAGGGCGCTATCGACCGCTATCAGCATGAGACCCGTCGCCTCTATGAAGTGCTCGACACGCGTTTGCAAAGCGTGGAGTTCCTCGCCGATGAGTACAGCATTGCCGACATCGCCACCTTTCCATGGGTGCGCGGTTACGAGTGGTCGGGCGTCTCGGTGGAGGGCTTGACGGCGTTGCAACGCTGGATGGCCACCCTGGAGGCCCGGCCGGCGGTGCAACGTGGTCTGCAGGTACCGCAACGCGCCGATGAAGCCAGTGTCATCAAGGGCGCCCAGGCCATGCTGATCCGATGAGTCTATCCATGCGTTCATTCAGTTTGCTGGTGCTGTGCAGTTTCAGTCCCTTGTTGTTCGCCGCCGATGTTCCGGGCAGTCAGGACCTGCCGATAGTGCCGCGCATGGTCGATGCCCAGATTGTCGACTATCGCCCGGCCGCCGAACTGGAGCGGATCTACCCCTTGGGTTCGATCCGCAAGATCAGTGGCCAGTTACGTTTCGACGGTCAGGTCAGCGCCCGCGGCAACGTCACTTCGGTGACCTACGAGTTGCCAGCGGAGCATTCATCCACCGAAGCGTTCACCGCTGCCCGCGAGGCTTTGCAAAAACAGGATGCCGGGTTGCTCTTTTGGTGCCAGGCGCGCGATTGCGGCGAAAGCAGTCTCTGGGCCAACGAAGTCTTCGGCAACGCCAAGCTGTACGGTGCCGACGATCAACAAGCCTATTTGCTGCTGCGACTTGCCGCTCCACGGGATAACACGCTCGTCGCGCTGTACAGCATCACCCGCGGTAATCGCAAAGCCTACCTGCATGTCGAGCAGTTCGACGCTTCGGCACCGCTGGGCGAGGTGTTTCCGACGTCCGCGACCTTGCTGCGTGAGCTCAAGAGCACCGGCGAACTGGATTTTTCCACGTTGAACAGTGCACCAGACGAGACTTGGCTGCGCCTGATTTCCCGCGGACTGAATCTGGACACCACCTTGCGGGTCAGCATTTCCGGAGCGAACGCCGAAGCCTGGCGTCAGGCACTGATTGCCCAGGGCGTGCGTGCCGCGCGAATGGAAGCCGGCAGTGCCGAAGGCTCTGGCCTGCACATCGAGCTATTGCGGTAGGCTGTACCGGGCGAGCGTGCACGCTGCGTTCGCCTACTCTTTTGCTGACTGATATTTTCGGGATTTTCAATGATCAATAACGATCGCCTGTTGGTGCAGATCCTGCTCGTCGTGCTGTTCGGCGCGAGCTTCTGGGTGATGGCGCCGTTCTGGTCGGCGATGTTCTGGGGCGCCGTCCTGGCATTCGCCAGTTGGCCGCTGATGCGCTTGCTGACCCGTTGGCTCAATGGCCGCGAGTCTCTGGCGGCGGCATTGCTGACGCTGGGCTGGATGGTGCTGGTCGCGGCACCGTTGGTGTGGCTGGGTTTCAACCTCGCCGATCATGTGCGTGATGCCACCGCATTCATCAAGGATGCGCAGGTCGAGGGGCTGCCCGAAGCACCGGCCTGGCTGGGTTCGATTCCCCTGGTGGGCGAGCGGCTGGTCGGACTCTGGAACAGCATTGATGAGCAGGGCGCGGCGATGATGGTGTCGCTCAAGCCTTATCTGGGGCAGATGGGTAACTGGTTACTGGCGCGCAGCGCGCAGATCGGCGGCGGTATTCTCGAACTGACCCTGAGCATCGTCTTCGTGTTCTTTTTCTATCGTGACGGACCGCGCCTGGCGGCGTTTGTGCACACATTGCTGGAACGGCTGATCGGTCAACGGGCCGGCTACTACATTGAACTGGTGGCAGGCACGGTACAGCGGGTGGTGAACGGAGTGATTGGTACAGCAGCGGCCCAGGCGATCCTGGCGCTGATCGGGTTCCTGATTGCCGGCGTACCGGGTGCGCTGGTGCTCGGCATCGTGACCTTCATGCTCAGCCTGATCCCGATGGGACCGCCGCTGGTGTGGATTCCGGCGACAGCCTGGCTGGCCTGGAAAGGCGAGTACGGGATGGCGATATTCCTCGGCATCTGGGGCACATTCGTCATCAGCGGTGTCGACAACGTGCTCAAGCCGTACCTGATCAGCCGTGGCGGTAACCTGCCGCTGGTCATCGTGCTGCTTGGGGTGTTTGGCGGGTTGATTGCCTTTGGTTTTATCGGCCTGTTCATCGGCCCGACATTGCTGGCGGTGGCCTATAGCCTGTTGATTGACTGGAGCAAGACTCAGGCACGGGCTGAGGATCGCCTGCCCTGAAGTTACAGGGGCCGTAGTCCATTGAACCGCTGAGGGGTAGTGGGCTTTTTTTGGGTTCTTCACGGAATCCCGGGGGAACACCGATAACGAAATACCTGTAGGAGCTGCCGGAGGCTGCGATCTTTTGATCTTGATCTTCAGCAATCTCCAGATCGCAAAATCAAAATCAAAATCAAAAGATCGCAGCCTCCGGCAGCTCCTACAGGGGAGCACGTGCACCACCAGACAACGAGGCCGATCGCGGCGGGCTCTGTAGGGGTATCAGGTGCGCGGCAGGCGAATCACGGCCGTCAGGCCGCCACCTGGCGTCTCTTCCAAGGTTAACTGCCCGCCCATTCGTTGCGCCGCCTCACGCGCAATGGTCATGCCCAGGCCAACGCCGCCGGAATTGCGATTGCGCGAGCCTTCAAGGCGAAAGAAGGGTTCGAACACGGCTTCACGTTGTTCAGTGGCGATACCCGGTCCATGGTCGATGACCCGGATCACCAGGTGTTCACGATGGTCTTGCAGGGTGATCAGCGCCTGCCCGGCATAACGCAGGGCATTGTCCATCAGGTTGTTGATGCAGGAACGCAGGGCCATCGGCTGCACTTGCAGCGGGGCACAGTGACCGCTGGCCTGGACGTCTGCGCCCTGGTCCTGGGCATTTTCACTCAGGGACTCCACCAGCGCCTGCACGTCCATCCACTGTGGGGCTTCGCTGGTGCGCTGTTCATGCAGATAGGTGAGGGTGGCGTCGAGCATGCTGATCATGTCGTCGAGGTCTTGCCGCATCTGGCCTTGCAGCTTGTCGTCGTCGATTTTTTCCAGCCGCAGCTTGAGCCGTGACAGCGGCGTGCGCAGGTCGTGGGACACGGCGCCGAGCATGCGCGAGCGCTGCTTGACCTGTTCAAGGATGCGCCGCTGCATTTTGTTGAAGGTGTGCGCCGCTTGCCGCGCTTCCCGTGGCCCCGACTCTTCCAGCGGCGGGCTGTCGAGGTTCTCGCTCAAGCGCTCGGCTGCGTCGCTCAGGCGCTGGATTGGCCGGCTCAGCAGTTTGGCGCCGTACCAGGCGGCAATGATCAGCGAGACCAATTGAAAAGTCAGCGGCACCAGGGGGCCGCCGAACCACGGCCTTGGCGGCCGCTTCTCGAAGCGTGGGTCCAGTGGCGGGCGTGGTCCTTCCAGGCCTTCGGAAAACTCCGGTGGACGTGGCGGCGGTGGTGGACCGTAATGATGAAACCAGGCAAAGGCCAGCAGGTGCGCGAGGATAATCGCCAGCAACAACACGCCAAACAGGCGGCCGAACAGCGTATCGAAGCGCCCGCGCATCAGCCGATGTCTCGGGCATCGAACAGGTAACCCTCGCCACGAACAGTCTTGATCAACTGCGGAGCCTTGGGATCGTCGCCGAGTTTCTGGCGCAGGCGCGACACCAGCAGGTCGATGCTGCGGTCAAAGGCTTCAATCGAACGACCGCGGGCGGCGTCCAGCAGTTGTTCACGGCTGAGCACCCGGTGCGGACGTTCGATAAATACCCAGAGCAGGCGGAATTCGGCGTTGGACAGCGGTACCACCAGGCCATCGTCGGCAATCAGTTGCCGCAGCACGCTGTTCAGGCGCCAATTGTCGAAGCGAATGTTCGCCCGCTGTTCGCTGCGGTCATCGCGCACCCGACGCAGGATGGTCTGGATCCGCGCCACCAGCTCGCGGGGCTCGAACGGCTTGGCCATGTAGTCGTCGGCGCCCAGCTCGAGGCCAATGATCCGGTCGGTGGGTTCGCAGCGGGCGGTGAGCATCAGGATCGGAATGTCCGACTCGGCGCGCAGCCAGCGGCACAACGACAGTCCGTCTTCGCCTGGCAGCATCAGGTCGAGTACCACCACGTCGAAATGCTCCGCCTGCATCGCCTGGCGCATCGCGGCGCCATCGGTGACGCCGCTGGCGTGGATGTTGAATCGGGCCAGGTAGTCGATCATCAATTCGCGGATCGGCACGTCATCGTCGACGATCAGGGCACGAATGCTCCAGCGTTTGTCGTCGCCGGGCGTCTTTTGGTCGTCGTTCACGGGGGCTTGAGTGTTGTGCATGCGTGCGTTCATCTGCCAGGTAGGCTGCCAACCACAAAGATAGGCGGCGAGGTTGTGGTTCCAGCATAGGCGTCCGGCCCTGAGGCGGGAAGTGCTGTTGCAGGGACCTGTTGCGGTTGCCGAGGGTAGCCGGCCCGGGTGTTGCGGGCGTGTCGTGTGTGTATCGAACTCGACACAATGGCCTCGGGGGCTAGTCTTGCCTGAGCCGTTTCGACGATTTACCGATCATCGGGTCCCGCAGCGGCGCTGGTTCCGCTACAATGCGCGCCGATTTCGACTTGCCTGAGAGCCCACTCATGTCCGCCTGCCAGACTCCTATCATCGTCGCCCTGGATTTCCCTACCCGTGACGCCGCACTGAAGCTGGCCGATCAGTTGGACCCGAAGCTGTGCCGGGTCAAAGTCGGTAAGGAACTGTTCACCAGCTGTGCCTCGGAAATCGTCGGCACCCTGCGCGACAAGGGTTTCGAAGTGTTCCTGGACCTCAAGTTCCACGACATCCCGAACACCACCGCGATGGCCGTCAAGGCCGCTGCGGAAATGGGCGTGTGGATGGTCAACGTGCATTGCTCCGGCGGCCTGCGCATGATGGCCGCGTGCCGTGAAGTGCTGGATCAGCGCAGCGGTCCCAAGCCACTGCTGATCGGCGTGACCGTGTTGACCAGCATGGAGCGTGAAGATCTGGCAGGTATCGGTCTGGACATCGAGCCGCAAGAGCAGGTCCTGCGCCTGGCCGCCCTGGCGGAAAAAGCCGGGATGGACGGCCTGGTGTGCTCGGCCCTGGAAGCCCAGGCGCTGAAATCGGCGCATCCGTCGCTGCAACTGGTGACCCCGGGGATTCGTCCGGCGGGCAGTGCCCAGGACGATCAGCGTCGCATCCTGACGCCACGTCAGGCACTGGATGCCGGTTCCGATTATCTGGTGATCGGCCGTCCGATCAGCCAGGCGGCGGATCCGGCGAAGGCGTTGGCCGACGTAGTGGCCGAACTGGCTTAAACACCGCTAAACCTGTGGGAGCAGCCGGTCGACGCTCGATTGCTCGCGATGAGGGAGGATCAGTGACATCAATGTTGCCTGACACTCTGCTATCGCGAGCAAGCTCGCTCCCACATTGGTTTTGTGATCACTTCAAATATTGAATTAAACCTTCAACACCAGCTTCCCGAAATTCTCGCCGTTGAACAATTTCATCAGCGTCTCCGGGAATGTCTCCAGTCCTTCGACGATGTCTTCCTTGCTCTTGAGCTGCCCCTTGGCCATCCAGCCTGCCATTTCCTGGGCGGCGCTGGCGTATTGGGCGGCGTAGTCCATCACCACAAAACCTTCCATGCGTGCGCGGTTGACCAGCAGCGACAGGTAATTGGCCGGCCCCTTGACCGCTTCCTTGTTGTTGTACTGGCTGATGGCACCGCAAATCACCACTCGCGCCTTCATGTTCAGGCGGCTCAACACCGCGTCGAGAATGTCGCCACCCACATTATCGAAATACACGTCGACACCTTTCGGGCACTCGCGCTTGAGGCCGGCGAGGACGTCTTCGCTCTTGTAGTCGATAGCACCGTCGAAACCCAGTTCGTCGATCAAAAACTTGCACTTGTCCGCGCCGCCGGCGATGCCAACCACCCGGCAGCCTTTGATCTTGGCGATCTGCCCGGCAATGCTGCCCACGGCGCCGGCCGCACCCGACAGCACCACGGTGTCACCGGCCTTCGGCGCGCCGACGTCGAGCAGGGCGAAGTAGGCCGTCATCCCGGTCATGCCCAGTGCTGACAGGTAACGTGGCAGCGGTGCCAGTTTCGGGTCAACCTTGTAGAAGCCTCGCGGCTCACCCAGGAAAAAGTCCTGCACCCCGAGGGCGCCGTTAACGTAGTCCCCGACCGCGAATCCCGGATTGTTCGACGCAATGACTTTGCCCACGCCCAGGGCGCGCATGACTTCGCCGAGCCCGACCGGCGGGATGTAGGACTTGCCCTCGTTCATCCAGCCGCGCATGGCCGGATCCAGGGACAGGTATTGGTTTTCGACCAGGATCTGGCCCGCCGCCGGCTCGCCGACCGGTACTTCCTGGTAGGTGAATGTCTCGCGGGTCGCCGCGCCAACCGGACGTTTGGCGAGCAGGAATTGGCGATTGGTCTGGGAGGTCATGACAGGCACTCAAGATGAATGAAGCTTTGTTGATAGCCGGTCAGCGCCGATGCCGCAAGTTCGGCTGATGCGGCGAATGCAGGTTGATCCAGTGCAGTGATAGTTGGTACGGCAGTTCCATCACTGCAACTCATGGGCGCCCAACCGGAGTCCTGATAGTGCTGCCGCGTTCAGCACCTCCATGGCTAGACTGGTCCTGCGCGATTCCCCGCTTACTTCTCTTCGAGGACATAACAATGAGCATGACGTTTTCCGGCCAGGTGGTTGTGGTGACCGGCGGGGCGGCCGGTATTGGCCGCGCGACCGCCCAGGCATTTGCCGCCGAGGGCGTTAAGGTCGTAGTGGCCGATATGGACACGGCGGGCGGCGAGGGCACGGTGGCGCTGATTCGTACGGCCGGTGGCGAGGCGACCTTCGTGCGCTGCAACGTTACCCTGGAAAGCGATGTTAAAAATCTGATGGAGGAGGTGATCAATACTTACGGTCGCCTCGACTATGCCTTCAACAATGCCGGCATCGAAATCGAGAAAGGCAAGCTGGCCGACGGTTCACTCGACGAGTTCGACGCGATCATGGGCGTCAACGTCAAAGGCGTCTGGCTGTGCATGAAATACCAGTTGCCGTTGCTGCTGGCGCAAGGGGGTGGCGCGATCGTCAATACGGCATCGGTGGCGGGCCTGGGGGCAGCGCCGAAAATGAGCATCTACGCAGCCTCCAAACATGCGGTGATCGGCCTGACCAAGTCGGCGGCCATTGAATACGCCAAGAAAAAGATCCGGGTCAACGCCGTGTGCCCGGCGGTGATCGACACCGACATGTTCCGTCGCGCTTATGAAGCCGACCCGAAAAAAGCCGAGTTCGCCAACGCCATGCATCCGGTCGGTCGCATCGGCAAGGTCGAAGAAATCGCCAGCGCGGTGCTGTATCTGTGCAGCGATGGCGCGGCCTTCACCACAGGGCACTCATTGGCCGTGGACGGTGGCGTTACCGCGTTTTAAAACGACGCACCGATACTGAATACATGCGGAACCTGTGGGAGCGAGCCTGCTCGCGAAGAGGGCGTATCAGTCGAAATTAATATCGGCTGACACACCGCTTTCGCGAGCAGGCTCGCTCCCACAGTTTTTGGGTTCCGGGGTGGGCAATGTGTTTCAAATAATTAGATCGAATGGTTTTGGCGGCGTTGTCGCACATGCCTTCGAACCCTCCTGTGATTAACTGCTTCTCGCAAAATCAACAGGAGTTTGCTTGCTCATGGAGTTGAGAATCGACCGACAGGCGCTGGTGCCCGTCGTACAGCAAATTGTTGACGCGCTGACCTGCTGGCTTCATTCCAGCGGGGTATCGCCCGGTACGCGCTTGCCTTCGGTGCGACAGATCGCGCGGATCAATTTGCTCAGTCAGTCAAGCGTCACTCAGGCCTGTGAACGTCTCGTGACGCAGGGGATGCTGGTGTCAGGTCATGGGGCCGGCTATACAGTTGCCGACCCGGCATTGGTCGCGAACGCAAGGCCCGAGCCTGTGTGGTTTGAGGGGGCCGAACCCGAGTATGGGCCGTGGTCGGGGGAGCTGAGGCTGGGCTGTGGCGGGCTGCCTGAAAGCTGGCGCGAGACCGACGATCTGATCTACGCGATCCGGCAAGTCAGTCGTACCGATACGGCCAGTTTGTTCAACTACAGCTCGCCGCTGGGGTTGCCAGCCTTGCGGCAACAGATACTCAAACGCCTCAGGCAGCTGGACATCCCGGTACAGGACAACCGGATCATGACCACGGCGGGGGCCAGTCAGGGGCTCGACCTGATTGTGCGAACACTGTTCAAGGCCGGTGATTGTGTGGTCGTGGAGAGCCCCGGTTATCCGCTGCTGTTCGATCTGCTCAGGCTGCACGGCATCCACATGGTCGAGGTGCCGCGAACACCGCGGGGGCCGGACGTGGACGTGCTCGAATCGGTGCTGGCCAAGCACCGGCCTCAAGGATTGCTCATCAATAGCTTCTTTCACAACCCGACCGGCAGCAACCTTTCACCCGGGGTGGCGCGTCGCGTGCTGCAACTGGCCAGGGCCTTTGGCGTGCGGGTGATCGAGGACGACGTCTATGCGGATTTGCGTAGCGGTTGCGGTACGCGACTGGCTGCGCTGGACGACAGCGTGATCTACGTGGGCAGCTATTCCAAGACCCTCAGCAGTTCCTTGCGGGTCGGTTTCGTGGTGGCCGATTGCGCAGTCATTTCGCGTCTGGCCGAGGTCAAGATGATCTCTGGCATGGGCGCCTCCCGATTTTGCGAGTCGGTGCTGGCGTGCCTGTTGGCTAACGGAGCCTACGGCAAACTGGTGCAACGTCAGCGTCAACGCTTGAACAGCGAACGGCTGGCGGTGTTGCAAATGCTCGAGGATGCCGAATGGGAAGTCTTCGGCAAGCCGGCGGGAGGCCTGTTTATCTGGGCGCGATCACGAATGTCCGACTACGATCAGGTGCTGGCCCGGGCAAGGCGTCTGGGTGTGGTGTTGTCATCGAAGAGCGCCTTCAACGCCTCGGGTGGGGCCAGTGACTGGCAGCGTATCAATGTGGCGTATGCCTGCGATCCGCGTGCCCGTGCGTTCTTTCAGGCCACAGCTCGGGATCGACCTCAAGCGTTCTGAAAGCGACGTTGGCGTAGCTTTTTGCCATTATTCCGGCGCCAGAGCCTTGTGTTGCCACTGGCCCGTTGCGAATCTGCGTCTACAGACTTTGGCAGGGGACTAAGTGCAATGAATTCGGCCGTGCAAGGACGTTTTGCCAACCTCGGTATGGCGAAAAAACTGGGTATCGGGTTTGTCCTGGTGCTGTTGTTGACTGCGCTGGTGGCGGGCATTGGCGTGTGGTCCCTGCAAACCATCAGCCAGCGCTTCGACGGGCTCAAGCAAATGTCATCGCTCAACAGCGGTTTGCTCAAGGTCCGGCTGCTGGAGCAGGAATACGCCTTGCACGGCAATCCGAAAACCGTCGATGCCCTGCACGAGGGCGTCGATGGCTTGATTGCCCTGGCCGCTCAGCTCAAGGCCGCGTCAGCGGCCAATGTGCCGGTGATGAATGATGTCGAACAGTCTTTGGGTGCCTATCGCAAGGCCTTCGACGAGTTTGTCTCGCTCACCCAGGCCAAGGACCTGGCGCTGGAAATGGCCAGTTGGTCGGTGTCCAGCGTGGCCAATAATCTTGATGTATTGCAATCCGGGCTCGCCGATGACGGCGCTTATACGCTGAAAGATTCCGAAGGCAAGGATGGTGCGCAATTCATCGAGCAGGCCGGTCAGGTCAGCCAGGTTTCACGCTTGATGCTGCAAGCCATGAATGAAGCGCGCGTGCGCCTGGATCAAAGCCGCAAAGGCGACGACAGCGCCGGGCAGGGCAAGATCGAACAGGCCAGCCAGGCATTGGCCCAGGCCGAGCAGCTCAAGACCACGGTCAAGGACGAGGGTTACCAGACCGTCCTCAATGAGGTGACGGGTCATATCGCCGGTTTCAGTGACAAGCTCGCCGAGTACACCGGTCTGCTGGAACAGGAAAAAACCGTTTATCAACAGTTGCACCAACGCGCAGCCCAAGTGGTTGAACGGGTGGATCAGGCTTATGTCGCTGAAGATCAGGCGATGCAGGCCGAACTGAAAAAGAACTCCATGCTGATCCTTGGCTCCTCCGCTCTGGCGTTGCTGGTCGGGCTGGTTGCTGCGTGGTTCATCACCCGGTTGATCGTGGCGCCGCTGCGCAGTGTGATCCAGGTGGCGCAGCAGATTGCCTCAGGGGATTTGAGTGCGACCATCGACGTGACCCGCCGTGACGAAATTGGCCAGTTGATGCAGGCCATGCAACAAATGGCCGCGGGACTCAGCCATATCGTCAGCGGTCTACAGTCGGGTATCGAGCAGTTGGCCACTTCCGCCCAATCGCTGTCGGCAGTGACGGAACAGACCAATCTCGAAGTCAGCACGCAGAAGGAGGAAACCGAACAGGTCGCCACCGCGATGAATCAGATGACGGCCACGGTGCATGACGTCGCGCGCAACGCAGAGGAAGCAGCCCTGGCGGCGCAAACGGCTGACGGCAAGGTTGAAAGTGGTCAGCAGGTGGTGCGCCAGAGCATGGCACGGATCGAGCAGTTGGCGGACTCGGCCAACTCGGCCAGTTCGAGCATTGAAAGCCTGAGTGCGGAAATCCAGAACATCGGCACGGTCTTGAGTGTGATCAAAAGCGTGGCAGAGCAGACCAACCTGCTGGCATTGAACGCGGCGATCGAGGCGGCCCGTGCGGGTGAGCAGGGCAGGGGCTTTGCGGTGGTGGCCGATGAAGTGCGTGCACTGGCCAGGCGAACCCAGCAATCGACCGAGGAAATCGAACGCCTGGTCAGCGCTTTGCGCTCGGCGGCGCAGTCATCAGTGCAGCAGATCCAGAGCAGTGGCGAGTTGGTAAAGCTGGCGGTCAGCGATGCCTTGCAGACCGAGAGCGCACTGGGAAGTATTGCGGCGGCGGTATCGTTGATCCAGCAGATGAACCAGCAGATCGCCGCGGCAGCCGAGGAACAGAGCTCGGTGGCCGAAGAGATCAACCGCAGTGTCACCAGTATTCGCGCCAGTGCCGATCAATCATCGCTGGCGATGCAGGGCAATGCCGCCTCCAGCATCGAGTTGGCGCAACTGGGGGTTGAGCTGAAGGGGATGGTGGGGCATTTCAGGCTGTAGGAGCAGCCGGTCGACGCTCGATTGCTCGCGATGGCCGCAAAGACAACGCGCGTTGACTGGGTGAGCGCGGTGTTCTGGAGTCCATCGCGAGCAATCGAGCGTCGACCGGCTGCTCCTACAGAAGAGCAAAAAAAAGCCACCTTGCGGTGGCTTTTCTGTTTCGCCGATCAGTCGTAGATCACTTTCTTTTTCCAGTCCGCGTCAGCTTCGACGTCTTTGAGGCCTTCGGTCAATTGGTTGACCTCGCCTTCGACCGGCGCAATGCGATCCATGACCTGGTCATTGGCGCGGGCCAGGAGTTTTTCCAGGTATTCCAGTTGCTCGGCGTAGACCTGTGGTTCCTGTTGCTTGCGCAGGTATTGCACGCCGCGCTCGAATGCCAGGCGAGCCTGCCCGGGCTGGTTCTGTTGCAGGGAGTGCTGGCCGAGATTGTTGAAGAACTCGATGTGCAGCAGCACCAGGATGTGGCGCACTTCACGAATCCAGCGCTTGGCTTCGTTGGGGGGCAGGAAGCCGTCCTGTGCCGCGCGGGTGATTTGCCCGTGCAGGGCTTCAAGCAGGAAACGTACATCCTTGGCCTTGGCTTCGGTCTGGATCGGTGCCGGCGGATTGTTGATCGGGATCGATTCACCCTGGCCGACAAGGGCCTCCAGTTCAGCGATCCGTGCCTTGAGGTTGGCACTGGATTTTTCCAGGTTGAGCAGGCGCTGGCAGACGTTCAGTTCCAGGCGGGTTACCAACAGCTTGAGTGCCGGGGTCATCAACTGGCCGGGGAAAGTCTCGGTGATTTCGCCGCAGCGACGCAGGCGATCATTGAGTTCAATCTTGGTACGGGCCTTTTCCAGCTTGTTGTTTTCCACCACATGGTTCATGTAGCCAATGGCGATCAACAGGGCGATCCCGGCTACAACTAGCAGGGTGATCATGAGTGGCGTCACCGGTAAGACCTCTTTTTAGGGTACACATGCGAGTCTAGTGGCTTGGCATTTGAGCGCCTAGGCCCGCATGAAGGGTTGGATCGGACATGCCTGCGCTTATATCGGCCGCAGCCTCGCTTCTATAAATGGTGGCACGCGATATACAGATTGCCATCACTGGAGGACTATAACGTCTTGGCGGGTGCCAGAATATAGGCGTCAAACACCGGGCAGCGGAAAAACCGCAGAGGCGTCCAAAAGCAGGGCGAAGTCATTGATTTAAATAAATTTATATCAGGGGGTTGACGACCTCTCAATCCATCCATAGAATGCGCGCCACTTGCAGCGTAAAGCACACAGCGAAACGAAGCAGGGAGTGAATGTTGTAGTGTGTCCCCTTCGTCTAGTGGCCTAGGACACCGCCCTTTCACGGCGGTAACAGGGGTTCGAGTCCCCTAGGGGACGCCAATGCGGGAATAGCTCAGTTGGTAGAGCACGACCTTGCCAAGGTCGGGGTCGCGAGTTCGAGTCTCGTTTCCCGCTCCAATTTTAAACAGCGTTGTCTTCGGGCAGGGCTGAGTGAAACCAGAACCAAGTCTTCGGATGCGGATCTGGGCACCGAAACACACACCATGTGTTCCGGGCAGCGTGTCCCCTTCGTCTAGTGGCCTAGGACACCGCCCTTTCACGGCGGTAACAGGGGTTCGAGTCCCCTAGGGGACGCCATTTGCGGGAATAGCTCAGTTGGTAGAGCACGACCTTGCCAAGGTCGGGGTCGCGAGTTCGAGTCTCGTTTCCCGCTCCATATTTAACGAAAACGCCGCTCATTGAGCGGCGTTTTTGTTTGCGCGTAAAAAACCGGATCAACCGCCGAGGCTTTGTACAAGGCTTTCGAGCGCGTCAGTGGTTGCTTCATCCTGCACCCGTTGCGTAGCTTCAGTCGCTCTGAGTTGGCGTGCCAGGCGGTACTCGCTGGGCGTGCAGTTTGCGAACTGCTTGAAGGCACGAGCGAAGTAGGACGGATCCTTGAAGCCGGCCTCATAGCCGATGCTGGTAATCGGCATCTGGCTGTTGTCGAGCAGTTCTTTGGCGAAGTTCATGCGCTTGTCCAGGATGTAATCCGTGAAGCCCAGTCCATTGGCTTCCTTGAACAGGCGGCTGAAGCGAAATGTCGTCATGCCGCAACGCTGCGCCAGCTCCCTCTGATCGATGCTGTCTCGAAAGTGCTGGTCGATGTGCAGCATGACGCTGTTCAGTGCCTGGTGTTTTTGGTGGCCTGAGGTCAGCCGGATGCTGTCCGGCAAGGTCGGGGAGTGCTCGATCTGCGATGACTTGTCCTGGCCTTTGGCATTTCGGCGCAGCTCGCAGAGTTGCAGCACCGCCGTCAGGTAACGCTTCTTCTCGGTGGTCGAGAACGGGAGCACCATGTATTCCCAGACGCTGGAGCGCATGGCCCATACCGCCAGTTCCTCCGAGTGCTGCACGGTGAACATGGTGATCGGGATGGTAGGGGTGGTGCGTTTGATCTCCAGCAATAGCTTCAAGCCTGGAGTGTCGGGGCGATCAAAATGGATGCAGATCATGTCTGCCTGTTCCCCGATGGGCAACACGGAGTTTTTTGCCAGTTTGCAGTCGCAGGCACTCTCGAACTGTGTGACGAGTTCTTTCGTGGATCGATCATGAGTCAGATCGAACCATAGGAGCGATGGCCTACTGGTCAAATTGGACGTCATGTCTTCACTCTGGGGGTTCTAGTGACTCTCATCGCCAGTATTGCCAATGTGCCATCAATTTGCAGATTTAATCCCGATAGAAAATGCGTTTTTTAGTTCTATTCGCTCTATGGGTTAACTGGAAGGCAGCTCCGGGCGATTATTTGCTCGTGTGTCGTCGAAAAAGCCGGGTTTAACCGCCTGTCGCTTGTGAATCAATGGCAATTGCCTTTGCGTTTCAATGCCTTGATTACCCCTCCCGTGACTGCTGCAACGGCCAATGCTCCGTATTGGCCGCCCCGCAAAAAAGTCCTAGCGATGTGCAAAATCTTCCTAACGCCCATGCCTTGCTCCTGACTAGGGTTGCACTCAGGCAGCGCAGAAAGTACTGCCTCAGAAAAAACAACATTCGAGTGAGGTGGGCAAAATGATCATGCAAACAATCAAGGCTTCGGTACTGAAGTTCGTCAAAGACGAAGATGGCCTGACCATTGTGGAATACGCGGTGGCGGGGGGGTTGATTACGGCTGTTGTTGCTCTCGCATTCACCAACCTTGGAGCGAACGTGCATACCCGAATCACGGCGCTGTGCAATGCCGTTGGTGGTGGTGGTGTCTGCAACTAACGACAGTTTCCGCTAGGGAGATACGATGATGTCCATGGAGCAGCTGATGGCTACTGTTCTGCTGATAGGACTGCTGGGCGTGGCGGTGGTGAGCGATATTCGTCGCCACCGCATTCCCAACCTGCTGATCATCGTGGGCTTGGGTTTGGGGTTGGCTGGCCAGGCTTACTCTGGGGGGATAAGCGGGTTGGGTGACGGCCTGTTGGGCATCCTGATTTGTTTTGCGGTGTTTCTGCCCATGTATGCCTTGGGTGGCATGGCCGCCGGCGACGTCAAGTTGATGGCCATGGTTGGCAGCTTCCTGCCGGTTCATTACGCATTGTGGGCCGCACTTTACAGTCTTGTGTTCGGCGGGCTGTGCGGTCTTCTGGTTGTGCTGGTGCACGGTCAGATGTTCCAAACCCTGGGGCGTTATTGGCTGATTCTGAAGGCTCGGGCCTATCTGGCACCGAGTCCGGACGAGGCGGCCGGCAAGCCCTTCCCTTACGCTGTTGCAATTTTGCTCGGCACGCTGGGCAGCATCTGCTGGCAACTCCTTGCCAGTGGATTGGGAGATTAGTCATGCACGTCATGGTTGATACTGATGCCTTCCCTAATGAGCGGGAAGCGGTGCAACGACTGGCTCCTCAGCCGTGCACAATCCGCGAAACAGGTCTGACCGACAGTTTTCTCGGCGAGTTGGTGTGCAAGCATCTGTTTGATGCAGGGGTACTGGACATGTCGCGGCTGGTGGACCGCCTGGCGCTGACCGGCGCGGTACTTGAAGAGGTCCTGGCGTTTCTGCGCAAGGATGGCCGTATCGAAGTGCTGGGCCAGGTGAGTCAAACCGGCGGGCAGATGCTGCGTTATGGCCTGACCGAGCGTGGTCGCAGTGCCGCCCGGGATGCCCTGTCGCGCAGCGGTTATATAGGAGCGGCACCGTTCCCGGTGAGTACTTACCGCTCCCTGATCAAGCTACAGACCATTCACCATGGCCGCATCAACGCCAACGATATGCGCAATGCCCTGGCTGGCGTTGTGCTCACGGAGGAGATGCTCGATCAGTTGGGTGTCGCGATGAACTCCGGGCGCGCAATCATGATTTATGGCCCTGCGGGTACCGGCAAGACCTATGTCAGTACCCGGCTGATCCGCCTGTTCGCCGAGGCCATCTGGGTCCCTCATGCCATCGTCATCAACGAGTCAGTGATCGAAATCTATGACCCGCAGGTGCATCAGCGGCTCGATGACAACGTTCAGCAGAACAATCTGATGCTCAACGAAGGCATCGACCGTCGTCTGCTGTGCTGCAAACGCCCGATCGTCATCACGGGCGGTGAGTTGAGCATGGAACAGTTGGACGTTCGTTATGACCCCTTCACCCGTCAATACCAGGCCGCCTTGCAGCTCAAGGCCAGCAATGGCCTGTTCATCATCGACGACATGGGACGCCAGCGCATGGCCCCCGCCGAGCTGCTCAATCGCTGGATCGTCCCGATGGAGGAGAAACGCGACTTTCTCAACCTGGGCGGTGGTCGGCATTGCGAGCTGCCGTTCGATCTGATTCTGGTGTTTTCCACCAACCTCAATCCCCTGGAATTGGCCGATGAGGCTTTCCTTCGGCGGATTGGCTACAAGCTGCAGTTCGGTTACCTGAAGCCCGAGCAGTACGAAAAGATCTGGCGTCAGGAAAGCGAGCGTCTGGGCATTTCCTATGACCCGCTGCTGGTGCGTTATGTACTGCAAAGGCTTTATGCAAGTGAAGGCATGCCCCTGGTGCCTTGCCATCCCCGTGATCTCCTGAACATGGCACTCGATCGCCAGCGTTATATGGGCGGTTCCGGACCACTGTCACCGAAAGAGTTGGAATGGGCCTGGCACAACTACTTCGTCCAGCTCGACTTTCTTTGATGCGGAGATACTGACATGAGCTCTCGTACGCTTACCCTGATAGGCGCTTCCCTGGTCATGGGCCTTGGGGCTGCATGGATGGCCGACTCCTGGCTGAGCGCGCGGCTCAATGCCAGCCCGGATGACCACCTTCGAAACGTAGTGGTCGCCACGGTGGAGATTCCATTCGGGCAGATGGTCGAGGCCCAGCAGGTCACGACCGTACGCATGCCCATGGATACGATCCCGGACGATGCCTTCGATGCCAGCGAAAAAGCCGTGGGCAAGATCGCAACGTTCGACATTCTGCGGGGCGACATCGTGCGCGGTGCGCGTCTGAGCGAACACCTGGGGGGTAGTACCCTGGCCTCGTTGATTGCGCCAGACAAACGCGCCATATCGGTACGGGTGGACGATGTGGTGGGCGTGGGTGGATTCCTGTTGCCGGGTAACCGGGTCGATGTACTGGCGACCAAAACCACCAATGCCGGCAGTAACAGCGCCACGTCCAGGACCATCCTCGAGAACTTGCGGGTGTTGGCGGTGGATCAGACCGCGGGCACCGACAAGACCCAACCGGTCGTGGTGCGCGCAGTGACGCTGGAGATGTCGGCCGCTGAAGCGGAAGCCCTGGTCACGGCGCAGACGGAAGGCAAGTTGCAACTGGCGCTGCGTAACCCGCTGAACCTCGAGAAGAAAAGCCCGGCCGTTGCACCTGCCACGCCTGCTGCACCTGTTGCCCCGGCCATGGCTGTGGCCACTGTCGAAGCGCCAAAACGCGTGGTACAGCGCAGCAGTGGTGAGGGCGCGGGTATCACCGTTATCCGCGGGACCGAAGCCAAAGTAGTCAATATTCGCTGACAGTGTGCAACAGGTGCCTGGGCACCAGGTTATTGGCGGAGCCGATCCGGATCCGTATCGGCAATCGAGGGCTTGATGATGAATCTTCGTATTCAGCGGCCGTTCACTTCGACGCCAAGGCGCCAGGAAGGATCGGTGAGTGCAATGATGGTGATCGCGTTGGCGGCGATGGCCATGATGGCGGCGTTGGCTCTGGACGGCGGTCATATGATGCTGAACAAGACACGCCTGCAGAATGCGGTGGATGCTGCCGCGCTGAGTGGCGCCAAAACCTTGAGTCAAGTGGAAGGTGGCAGCAACAGTGCCAGCACTACGCGTACCGCCGCACTCTTTACGCTGGTACAGAATGCCAATGCCGCGGGCAACAACGAATTGGCTACGGCTATCGGCGGCAACGCCAGTGCATTTGCAGTGGTGGAACTGGCAAGTAGCGTCTATGGCCCGTTCTCCTATCCCGGGCCGACGGATGCCAAGTACGTTCGGGTATCGGTACCGAGCTATAACCTGACGGGATTTTTCTGGAACTTCGCCCAGGTATTCGGCCCTGGCGGCCTGGGGGCCAAAGCAGTGGCGGCGATCGCCACCGCGGGTCCCAGCCCTACCAGTCCCTGTGATCTTGCCCCTTTGATGGTCTGTGGCAACCCGACTCAATACAACCCGGGTGCCGGCATGTTCTGGGGCTTTCAGTTTGGTGATCTGCAGGTTTTGAAGACAGCGGCCGGCAATTCGTCGCCCATTGGTCCAGGCAATTTTCAGTTGCTCGATTTTGGCTCGGGTGGCAGTGCGGTCCGGGAAGATCTGGCCGGAGGTGGCAAGGTCTGTCGCGACGTGGGGCAAAATGTCCAGACCTCACCGGGCAACATGGTCGGTCCAGCGTCTCAAGGTCTGAATACGCGCTTCGGCATCTACAACGGCCCGGTCAGCGCCTCGGACTATCCGCCGGACCTGGTGACCACGTCCAGTAACCCCGCCATCACCTACGATGACTCGGTCTCTCCGCCTCGAGCGAAGTACCAGGGGCAAACCGTCACCTCGAACAACGGCAATCTCACAGCCGGTAGCAACTCGATACTGGACTACAACGACTGGCGTGCAAGCGTTGCCGCCTGTGTGGCGGGGGGCACTGGCTGTCAGGGCAACGGGGTGTTCGAGCGCCGGATGCTGAAAATCGTGGTGGGCGACTGCAGCGGTAAACAGGGCGGTTCAACCTCGATCCCGGTTCTCGGTTTTGGTTGCTATTTCGTGGTGCAGCCCATGGATGGCGGCGGCGGGGACGCGCAGATCTTCGGCCAGTTCGTGAAGGAGTGTGAAGGCGACAACGTGGCGGGCCCCTCGCCGTCAACGGATTCCGGCCCGCAGATCATTCAGCTGTACAAAACCTATCTCACCGGCAGCGGTACTCCGAGCACTGACTCGTAGGGGGCGTCATGAGACTTCACGGATTTAAAAGTCGGCAGCGCCAGCAAGGCCTGGCCATGGTGGAGTTCACCCTGGTCCTGCCGGTGTTGCTGTTGCTGATGCTGGCCTTCGGCGAATTCGGCCGCATGCTCTATCAGTACAACATCCTGCTTCAGGCCAGCCGCGATGCCGATCGTTTTGTCGCCAGCAATGCCTGGGACTCGACGCTGGGTGCGGTCGCTCTGAGCAATACGCTACTGACCCAGACGAAAAACGTTGCGGTGTATGGCGTACCTGCCAATACCGGCACCGCAGTGGTGTCAGGGCTGACGACGGGCAACGTGGTCGTTGCCGCAGTGGGCACCGACCATGTGCGGGTCACCATCACTTACACGTTCTGCCCGGTGATTGGCGCTGGCAACTGCACCGGATCGCTTCCCGGTTTTTTTGGTAATCAGATTGCACTGAGCATCCCGCTGGTTGCCACTACCGTGATGAGGGCACTGTGATGAACAGAAAACACATGCGCGGCACCTATACGGTGGAGTTCGCCGTCATTGGTCTGCTGATCTTCACGCTGTTGTTCGGCGTGGTGGAAATCGGTCGCCTGTACTTCACGGTCAATGCGCTGGATGAAGCGGTGCGTCGTGGCACGCGTCTGGCGGCTGTGTGCAATATCAGCGATCCGGTGGTCCTGCAGCGGGCGATCTTCAATGCCGCAGGCGATGCCGGCACGAGCCAGCTGATCGGCAATCTGGCCACCACCCACCTGACGCTGACCTATCTGGACGCAAATGGGGCGCTGGTGGCCAACCCCGCTGACACTGTCAGCGCCAACGGTTTTCGTGCCATCCGCTATGTCCGGTTGAGCCTGCAAAACTTCGTTTTCAATCTGTTTATTCCCGGGATCGGTGTGCCCATTACCTTGCCTGCATTCAGGGCAACGTTGCCACGCGAAAGCCTCGGGCGTCATTCCGATTCCGGGGAGATCACGCCATGCTGAATACCAAGGATACCCCGCTCTCTACCTCGACCGGCAAAGCCGGGCTACGGTTGCTGATCAGTAGCCGTGATGCCACGTCGTTGCGCGACCTGCAGAGCGTCTGCCAGCGCATGCCCAGCCTGGAGGTAAGCACTCGCCTGGTCAGCAATGGGCATGTCGACCCGCTCTATGGCCTGGACCGGATGCCCGATCTGTTGCTGTTGCGCGTCAGCCACCTGTGGCGTGAAGAGCTGTCGGCACTGTTGCAGCGGCCGGCCCATGAGCGTCCGCCGATGCTGGTGTGCGGACTGCTGAGCGAACAGGAAGGCATGCGCCTGGCGATGCAGGCCGGCGCCCGTGACGTGCTGCCCGAGCCCGTTGTCGAGACAGAACTGGTCGCTGCCTTGAATCGGCTGGTCATGGAGGTTCGGACCGGCAGCGGGACAGAAGGGAAATTGCTCGCCGTGATCAGCGCCAAGGGCGGATCGGGCGGCACCATGCTGGCTTGCAATCTGGCTCAGCAGCTCAGCATGAAGGGTGGCAGTACCCTGTTGCTGGATATGGACCTGCAATTTGGCAGCGTGACGCATTACCTGGATGTGGCGCAAACCCACAGCCATCTTGAGGTGTTGCATCAGATCGACGGCATGGACAGCGTTGCGCTACGCGGTTTTTGCAGCCACTTCAGCCCGACCTTGCATGTGCTGGGGGGCCGGGCCGGTGAGCTGTGCCTGCCGCAGGATGCCCAGCCTGAGCAACTTGACACCCTGATGCAGTTGGCCCGCGCCAGCTATGACTGGGTAGTGATCGATCTGCCGCGGCAAATCGACCACCTCACCGGTTCCGTGCTGGAACAAGTGGACAGGGTGTATGTGGTGGTGCAGCAGAGCGTCAGCCATCTGCGCGATGCCAGCTCCCTGGTGCGGATCCTGCGCGAAGACCTGGGCGTGCGTGGGGATCAATTGCAGATCGTGGTCAACCGCTATGACAAGACGGCAGCGGTCAGCCTCAAGGATATCGGCGAAGCGCTGCGCTGCACGAACCTGTCGAAATTACCCAACAACTTCAACCTGGTCAGCCAGAGTCAGAACACTGGCGTGCCGTTGGGTCTGCATGCGCCGAAGGCGGCGATCACCGTTGCCCTGCGCAACGTGGCCGACGATCTGGTCGGCAACCAGATGGCTGGAAAAAAAGGCGTGTTCAAACGCGCCTTCAACCGTTTTTTCGGGGGGTGACCCATGATCAGCGACTTTCGTAACCGCTTGCGCAAACAGTCCGCTAAACCCGCCTCATCGCCGGTTATCCCGTTGGACGGTGAGCTGCCGGATCCGGCAGCTGAATTGATGGCTTGGGAGCACGCAGTCCCGGATGTTCTGTATGAAACCAGAAGCCAGGTCACCCCGGTGGAAGCCGAGTGGCGAGAAAAGATCTACCAGCAGTTGCTCAAGGTCATGGACCTGTCCTTGCTGGACTCCCTTGAGCAGGCTGAGGCGACGCGGCAGATTCGCGACATTTGCCAGCGCCTGCTCGACGAGCATTCGGCACCGGTGAGTACTTCCAGCCGCCAGTTGATCATCAAGCAGATCACCGACGAGGTGCTCGGACTTGGCCCCCTGGAGCCGTTGCTGGCCGATCACAGCGTGTCCGACATTCTGGTCAACGGCTTTAACTCGGTGTATGTCGAGCGCTTCGGCAAACTGCAACGCACCGATGTGCGCTTTCGCGATGACCAGCATTTGCTGAACATCATCGACCGTATCGTCTCCAGCCTGGGCCGGCGCATTGACGAGTCTTCGCCCTTGGTGGACGCCCGGCTCAAGGACGGTTCGCGGGTCAACGCGATTATCCCGCCGCTGGCCATCGACGGCCCGAGCATGTCGATCCGGCGCTTTGCGGTGGACCTGCTCAATACCGACAGCCTGATCCAGGTGGGGACGTTGACCCCCGCCATTGCCCTGCTGCTCAAGGCGATAGTGCGTGGGCGCTTGAACGTGCTGATTTCCGGCGGTACCGGCAGCGGCAAGACCACCATGCTCAATGTCCTGTCCAGTTTCATTCTGCAAAACGAGCGGATCGTCACCATCGAGGATTCGGCCGAACTGCAACTGCAGCAGCCCCATGTGGTGCGCCTGGAAACCCGGCCTTCGAACATCGAGGGGCGCGGCGAGGTGAGCCAGCGGGAATTGGTGCGCAACAGTCTGCGGATGCGCCCGGACCGTATCGTGATCGGCGAAGTGCGTGGCGTCGAGGCGCTGGACATGCTGACGGCGATGAACACCGGCCACGACGGCTCGTTGACCACGATCCACGCCAACACCGCGCGCGATGCGTTGGGACGGATCGAGAACATGGTGTCGATGACCGGGGCGACCTTCCCGATCAAGGCCATGCGTCAGCAGATCGCTTCGGCCATCGATGTGGTCATCCAGCTGGAACGCCAGGAGGACGGCAAGCGCCGCCTGGTCAGCGTGCAGGAAATCAACGGCATGGAAGGCGAGATCATCACCATGAGCGAAATCTTCTCCTTTGCGCGCCATGGCATGGGCGAAAACGGCGAGGTGCTGGGTGATTATCGGCCCAGCGGCATGATCCCCGCCTTCCGCGATGTGCTGGCCAAGCGCGGCATCGAGTTGCCGCTGACGATGTTCAGGCCTGAGTGGATGGAGGCACGGCAGTCATGAACCAAATTCCTGGTGAATTCATTCTGATATTCCTCGGTATGGTGTTTATCGCGGTCTTCCTCCTGTCCCAGGGTGTGGCGGTGCCTGTATTCGGCGAGGCCGGCAAGATGCGCAAGCGCATCCGCAGCCGCCTGCACGTAATGGAGAAAGCCAATAATTTGCCCAACATGCAGACGGTGTTGCGGCAGAAGTACCTGACGCGTTTGTCGCCACTGGAGGCCAGGCTTGAACAGCTCCCCTTGATGGAGGCATTGACGCAAATGATTGAGCAGTCCGGGCACGAATACCGGGCCTATCGGGTATTGCTGCTCGGACTGGTACTGGGGGGCTGGGCGGGAATCCTGATCTGGATGGTCTCGTCAGTCTGGTGGATGGCGCTGGTGGCGGGTTTCGCGGTCTTCTGGTTACCCATACTGAAAATTTCTCGTGACCGTAGCAAGCGTTTCGCTGCGTTCGAGGAAGGCCTGCCGGATGCGCTGGATGCCATGTGCCGCGCTCTGCGCGCTGGGCATCCGTTCAACGAAACCCTGCGCCTGGTGGCCGAGGAGCACAAGGGACCGGTCGCTCAGGAGTTCGGCCTGACCTTCGCCGATATCAACTATGGCAACGATGTACGCCGGGCCATGCTCGGCCTGCTGGAGCGGATGCCAAGCATGACGGTGATGATGCTGGTGACCTCGATCCTCATCCATCGCGAGACCGGAGGTAATCTGACCGAGGTGCTGGAGCGTCTGAGTAGACTGATTCGCGGGCGCTTCCGTTTCCAGCGCAAGATTAAAACCTTGTCGGCTGAAGGGCGTATATCGGCTTGGGTGCTGGTGGCCATTCCCTTCGTGTTGGCGGCGGCGATCCTGGTCACAACCCCTACTTACTTACCTGTGCTGGTTAATGATCCAACAGGTCAAAAGCTGATCATCGGGGCTTTCGGTGCCATGTTGCTCGGGATTCTCTGGATCCGCAAAATCATCCGGATCCAGGTTTGAGTGGTATTCGTTTCGCGGAGGTGCAGGTCATGGACTATTTGCTCGGGTTGTTCAGTCAGGTGGTAGGCAATGCGCAGTTGGCGCGTATGTTGTTCGTCGGTGCCATCGGTCTGAGTGCGGTGCTCGCGGCCGTCACCGTGGTGTTACTGGTGCTGGGGCTGCAGGATCCGGTACAGCGTCGTCTGGCACTTATCAAGCGCGGTTATTCGGGAAATGTCGCCGGGCAGGACGCGCCGGGTAATCTGCAGTTATTGCTGGAACGGGTCGGTCAACGCTTTGGCTCGACTGAGTCGGCTAAGACGTCTTCGACCCAAACCCTGTTGATGCACGCCGGTTACCGCTCGCCCTCGTCGGTACAGGTGTACTGGGCGGTGCGCTTGCTGTTGCCACTGATTTCGGTTGGCCTTGCACTGTTGTTGATGCCGATGTTCTCCGGGCTTTCTCTGAACATGGGGTTGCTGCTGGTGTCAATGATTGCTGCTGTCGGGTGGTTGCTGCCTGCGATGTTTGTCGATAAGCGCAAGCAGGCCAGGCAGGGCAATCTGCGTGCCGCCTTTCCGGATGCTCTGGACCTTATGGTGGTGTGCGTGGAGTCAGGTCTGGCATTGCCACAGACCATCGAGCGGGTGGCAGAGGAAATGTCGGTCAGTCAGGTTGAACTGGCGGAGGAGCTGGCGCTGGTCAACGCGCAAATCCGCGCGGGTATTCCCAGTACCGAAGCGCTCAAGCAATTGGCTGTGCGCACCGGGCTGGAAGATGTTCAAGGGTTGGTCAGTCTGTTGGCGCAAAGTATCCGCTTCGGTACCAGCGTGGCCGACACCCTGCGCATCTATGCCGATGAATTTCGTGATCGGCGTACGCAAGCCGCCGAAGAGATGGGGGCGAAAGTCGGTACCAAGCTGGTATTTCCGCTGATTTTCTGCCTGTGGCCGAGCTTCTTTCTGGTAGCCATTGGTCCCCCCTTGATTGGGGTACTCAGAGCATTCGGGTGAGGTCAAACGGCTTGAGGCTGTCGAGTACGACGGCCTTGCCACCCGGGCTTGATCAGTACTTTCCTGCCATTGGTTTACACATCCCCTGTAGGAGCTGCCGAAGGCTGCGATCTTTTGATCTTCCTGTGATTTCACGATCGCTTAAAGTCAAAAGATCGCAGCCTTCGGCAGCTCCTACGGGGTAATCCGTCCAGGGATGGATCATGCTTAGATGCCACTGCTTTCCTGCACACGACATCAAGCCCGGCTTTGCAGCCAGGCCACTCTGGACGACGCCAGAAGCTGATCACCCATCGATATCCCTCAGTTGCCGCCGCTGATGGTCATTTCTCCCGCTGAATCCTGGTCATAAAATTCCGGAATCGGAAAGTTGAAGCTGTTCAGCCAGCGCTGCATGGCCAGGTCACGTTCGGTGGCCGAAGCGGTTTGCAGGTGAGGGGAGGCAACCACGCCGCGAATCTGCAACTGCAACCACTGCTCAGTGCCTTGTTGATACGGCGAGGAAGGCCCCGGCTCAATGGCCCAGGCAGTAGTTGACAGGCAAGCCATGCACACGATCAACAACCTTTTGGTCTTCATCTCGACTCCTCGTACGTTCTACTTGTTCGCACTGGAAGAGGCATCGGCTACCTCAGTCTTGCGATTGCCCTCGGAGGCCACCACTTTTTTGGCGGAGGCCTTGAGTTTTTCCGCGCGGGTTTGGGCTTCTACGACTTGCTTGGGGCTCAAGTCGGCGCGGGTCACCAGTTCGGCTGCCGCCTTCCAGTTATCCTGATAGATCAGCAACGTCACCAAATTGAGTGCCGCCAGTGTGTTCGCCTGCTTGAGCTCCATGGCCGTCATGAACTCAAAGCGTGCTTCAGGGATCCGTCGCTGATTGAGGTAGACGACCCCCAGGTCATTTCGCATCTTGTCGTCGGTGGGGGCCATTTTCACCGCACGCTCAAGGTGAATGGCAGCGGTGGCGTTATCATTTCTGGCGGCGGCCAACTGGCCCAGGCCATGTTCCCCTTCAGCCGCCAGACAGGTGCCGAGCAAGCTTTCGTACAACGGCTGCGCGTCGCCGCTACGCCCCATCAAGCGCAGCACCCGAGCCTTGCGCAGGCGAACCTGGACCACGCTATCGGGCAAACCTTCCAGATTCGCCAGGCTGGCATACAAACGACCTTCTTCGGCCATGTTGTCGGCCAGGTTCAGGGCCAGTTCTTGCTCCGAACCGGGCTTGGCACAGCTACCCGGTCGCGAAGGCATGCCATTGCTGGCACAACCTGCGAGCATTAATGTCGCCGTTATTGCAATGACTGCTTTCATCGAAGGTCCTCTGGCGACAACAGGTTGAACGCCTGGCCAATGGCAATAAGGCTGGCCCGGCAAACGCTCAAAGTCACCGTTACGAGTCAGGGCGAGGCGCGTCGGGTTCAGGCTGCGTTTCATTGCGAGAGTCCGCTGAGACTGTCGAAGTCACCATTTTCCAGAAAGAACATGCGGTAGAAGTTCGGGTCGTAATTGCGCAGCTGTTCGCCAGGCAATGTCGGTAGTTGTGCATCGGCAGCCAATGGCTGGACCAGATGCGGGGTGACGATCATCAGCAGTTCGCGCTCTTCACGGTTGATGGTGTTGTCGCGGAAAAACGCGCCCAGAATCGGAATATCGCCCAACCCCGGAAACTTGTTCACCTGGGAGTCGTTGTGGGTGCTGATCAGGCCGCTGATGACGAAGCTTTCGCCGTCGGCCAGGGAGATGCTGGTATCGGTACGGCGCACGGTCAGGGCCGGGACAATCGTGCCGGCGATGCTCACTGCGTTGGTGAAATCCAGTTCACTGACTTCCGGCGCCACCTTCAGTGCGATACGGTTTTTCCCGACGATGGTTGGCGTCAGGGTCAGGCGTATACCGAATTCCTTGTACTCGATGGACACGTTATCGCTGCCTGAACTGGGCACCGGAATCGGTACTTCACCGCCGGCCAGGAAGCTCGCACTTTGCCCGCTGAGCGCTACCAGGCTTGGCCGCGCCAGGGTGTAGGCGAAACCGCTGCCTTCCAGCGCGTTGATCGCCACCAGGGTGCTGCCGGTAGCAAACGTGAGGTTGAACTGGTCGTTTCTCACCGGTATCGCCGGCGTGACTATGCCGCCGATGGTGGGCAAGGTTCTCGGCGAGCCGAACAGCCAGTTGCCCCGGACGCCGAAAATCGAGGCGGAGGCTTCCTTGAGCTTGGTCCGGCTGACTTCAACGAAGCGGACATCGGTCTGCACCTGGCTCGGCAGCAACGGGTCGTCGGAAGGCACCGACGGCACGCTGGTCAGCGCCGACGTGGCCCTGCCCTTGACGAACACCATGGCTTGGCGCGGCGTTTTCGAACAGGCAGTCCAGACCATCAGGCTGGTGGTCCCCGGCGCAATGCCCGTGAGTATGAACGCGTTGCTGCCGCTGGGTTGCACGTCGGCAATTTTCGGGTCACCCACCGCCAGTTGCGTTACCGGAACGGGGCTGCGCAGTTCATTCTGCAGCCCCTGACCGACCTCGTACGTTGTCGGCCAATTGTCCAGTTGTGGACAGTTGGCCGGCGCGGCCTGAGCCGCATCCACGCTGAGGCCCATCCAGAACAGGCCATGGATAATTCGCTTGAAAGCGGGCACGGGACGAAGGCTCATCAAGTACATCCTCACTGAATAGGCCAATCTTCGGCAGACTGAGCTGTCTCGGATTACTTCTCGGGGATCGGGCTATCCCCCCAATGCGCCAGTCCACTTATCCGTGGCCTTGGCGTTATTCCTTGCGTGCTACACACGAGCGGGCGCAATTCGCTGATCCGGCTGGACCGCGAGCGACCTTTGCAAAAAACGGTTTGAGTGATCCGGTTATCTGGATTGCCTGTCAGAGCGATGCGTGCGGTTATGGATTGCACTGTCCGTCGACCTGGCTCCCCCGGAAAGTAGTCGGCAATGAAGGTACAGCGCCGGAAATCGCCTGCCAGGATCATAGTGAGGTAACTCCTTTTGCCAATCCGCTATCTGATCACTGAAGCTAACGTGGAAATTTGAGCCGTTATGACTTCTTATGGTTTGACGTTAGTTCAATCAAACCAAAGTGCCATGAGATAAAGGAAAACTATTGGTGCAAAGACTGGAGACAGGCGGGCGGGCAGGGGCGTAGCGCAGTGCGGTTGCCGGATGTTGACGGGGTGTACTGAAGCAAAAAAAGGCCCGCCAGTTTGACTGGTCGGGCCTTTTGCGTTCCGGGCAATGCTGGCATCGATAAAATCAGGCGCCCCCCCACGAACGCCCAGTGCTCAGTCCACGTGATAGTGGACGGACAGCGTGCCTTTTTTCTGCGAAAGGGAGGCGATGGTGATCGCGCCCAGATCCTTCAAGCTGCGTACATGGGTACCGCCACAACCGTAGGCGGGCAGTTCACCGAAGCCGATTTCCCGGGCGCCTTCGCGCAGTGAGGTCAGGCGCGGCAGGTCGTGGTCGATCCACTGCCCGATGCCCTGCTCGATGACCTGGGCCTCGACGTCCTGCGCTGATTTGCCCGGCTGGAATTGCACACGGCCTTCACCAGGCCAGTGATGGGCCTTGATCGGCATCCAGCCCATGGCTTGGACAAAGTGCCCGATCAAATGGCCAGCCGAATGCATGCGCGTGTTGAACCGCCGGCGTTGTTCGTCGACGCGGATTGGCGTCATCCCGGTTTTTACCGGCTGGTCGACAAAGTGAATGATCCGCTCGGGATCCTGAACCACGCGCAGCACCTGGCTTTCGCCGATCCAGCCCGTGTCGCAAGGCTGTCCGCCGCCTTGGGGGTGGAACAGGGTCGCGCGCAAGACCACGGCAAACTCGTTTTCGTGGGGAGTGCATTCCAGGACTTCCACGTTGGCCTTGAGCTCATCACTATGGAAAAAAAGGCGCAGCGTCATATTCCGGGCTCGTATTGGTCATCAGTTTCTATTATAGAAAGCCTGTAAATACGTGATAATCCGGGCAAACATCAAAGGACTGTTGCGTTGTGAGCATAAATCTTCCACTGCCGTTGCTCGGTGAAATGGCGATTTTCGTCAAGGTTGTCGAGACGGGCAGTTTTTCCGAGGCAGCCCGTCAGTTGGGCTCTTCGCCCTCGGCGGTCAGTCGCAGCATTTCGCGCCTGGAGAAGGCGCTCGCCACCCGGTTGCTGCAACGCACCACACGCAAGTTGCGTCTGAGCGACGGTGGCGAGGAGGTGTTCAAGCGCTGTCAGGAAATGGTCAATGCGGCGCGGTCAGTGATGGAAATCAGTGGTCAGTTCACGGATGAACCCGAGGGGCTGGTGCGTATCAGCGTGCCGAAAGCGGTGGGCCGGATCGTGATCCACCCGCACATGCCGGAATTCTTGCGGCGTTATCCCAAAGTGGATGTGGAGCTGTTGCTTGAGGACCGCCAGGTCGATTTGATCGACGATCATGTCGACCTGGCGATTCGCATCACCGATCGACCGCCTGCGGGTCTGGTGGGGCGGCAGTTGCTGACCATCGATCATATGCTCTGCGCCACTCCACAGTATCTGGCCGAGCACGGGACGCCGACTCATCCCCATGACTTGCTCAATCACAGTTGCATTTACCTGGGCGAAACACCCAGTGACGCACGCTGGAAATTCAAGAAAGGCAGCAAGACGGTAACCGTGGGAGTGCGCGGGCGATATGCCGCCAATCACACTGGCGTACGTTATGGCGCGGTGCTGCAGCACATCGGCATTGGCAGCTTGCCGTATTTCACGGCGCGTCATGCCTTGGAGAAGGGTTTGATGGTGCAAGTGCTGCCGGACTGGACCTTTCTGGCGTCCTACCACGGCGGCGCCTGGTTGCTGCATTCGCCAACGCGATACCTGCCGCCCAAGCTACGGGTGTTGATCGATTACCTGGTGGAATGTCTGGCGAAGGAGCCGACGCTGGACAAGCCGGGTCGGTCGAATGGTCCGGGCTGGTCGCCATCGGAGTATGAACTGCCGGAGAGTGACGGGTTGTTTTGAAGGGAGAAACAAGTGATCGCAGCCTTCGGCAATTCCTGTAGGAGCTGCCGAAGGCTGCGATCTTTTGCAGATCAGTGCTTGCTGTCCTGGTTCGACAACGCCAGCAGCTGCTTTTCCTGGTTCCAGTCGAAAGGTTCGTCGTTCTGTTCGGCTTCGAAGCGACGTTCTTCCAAGGCCTGGTACAGGTCGATTTCATCATCGGGCATGTAATGCAGGCAGTCACCGGCGAAATACCACAGCAGGTCGCGCGGCACCAGGTGCGCGATTTGCGGATAGCGAGTGATGACCTGGCACAGAATGTCCTGGCCCAGGTACTGGCTTTCAATCGGGTCGACAGGCAGTAACGCCAGCAGCTCGTCGAAGCGCTCAAGGAACAAGGCATGGCTTTCGTCGGGAACCTGCTCGGCCTCACCTACGGCGACCAGGATGCTGCGCAGGTGGTCGAGTAAAACGAGATGATCGGCAACGATGTTGGACACGAGATAAGTCCTCAAGAGCAAAACGGGCGCGGGAGTATAAAGCGCCCGCGCCCGTTTTTACATGTTTGAAGGGATCAGCGGACTTTTCCCCCGGCCAGTGCCAAAGCCTCCTGGTCAAAGTCATCGACATCGATCACCTTGCGCCGGGCCGCCTCGGCTTCACGCAGGGTTTGCGCTTCCACCGGCTGCAATACGCCAGCCTCGAGCGCGGCATCGATCAGCGACTCGCCGGCCAGCGGTTTGACCTGGCCGCTCTTGAGTGCCACATGCAGCTTTTTCTGCAGCGGCTGTGCGGCACTCAACAGGTTGCAGGCGTGTTGCAAGGCGCCGACCGGATCGTCGCTCGCCTGTGGGCGATAGCAACCCAGGAGCAATTCCTCCAGGGCAGGGTCGCCCTTGGTGCGGCCAATCAAGGCAGCGACTTCGGCCGCGAGCCTGTCCGAAGGGCCTTTGTGCCGGCGACCGAGCGGGAACACGATCACCCGCAACAGGCAGCCCACGACTTTGTTCGGGAAGTTGTTCAGCAGCTCATCCATGGCCCGTTCCGCCTGCCCCAGGCTTTCTTCCATGGCCCAGCTCACCAGTGGCGTCATGTACTCCGGTGTGTCGAGATCGTGATAGCGCTTGAGTGCGGCAGAGGCCAGGTAAAGGTTGCTCAGTACGTCACCCAGTCGAGCGGACAGGCGTTCCCGGCGTTTCAGTGCGCCGCCCAGCAGCATCATGCTGAGGTCGGCGAGCAGGGCGAATGCCGCAGCCTGACGATTGAGGGCGCGGAAGTAACCCTGGCTGAGTTTGTCGCCCGGGGTGTGTTCGAGGTGCCCGAAACCGAGATTCAGCACCAGCGTACTGGCGGCGTTGCCCACGGCAAAACCGATGTGCTTGAGCAGCAGGCCGTCGAATTCTCTGAGCGCCTGATCCTTGTCTTCACGGCTGGCGAGGGCCATTTCCTTGAGCACGAAGGGGTGGCAGCGGATCGCGCCCTGGCCGAAGATCATCAGGTTGCGCGAAAGGATGTTCGCACCTTCCACCGTGATAAAAATCGGCGCGCCGTTCCATTTGCGGCCCAGGTAATTGTTCGGCCCCATGATGATCGCCTTGCCACCGTGCACATCCATGGCATCGCTGATGCAGTCGCGGCCGCGCTCGGTCAGGTGGTACTTGAGAATCGCCGACAGCACCGACGGTTTCTCGCCCAGGTCGACCGCATTGGCAGTCAGCATGCGGGCGGCGTCCATCATCCAGGCGTTGCCGCCAATGCGGGCCATGGCTTCCTGGATGCCCTCGAAAGCGGCAATCGGTACATTGAACTGCTCACGAATCTGCGCGTATTGGCCCGTCACCAGGCTGGTGAACTTGGCCATGCCGGTGCCCACCGCCGGCAGGGAAATCGAACGTCCCACCGACAGGCAATTCATCAGCATCATCCAGCCCTTGCCGAGCATTTCCTGGCCGCCAATGAGGAACTCCAGCGGGACGAACACGTCCTTGCCCGAGTTCGGGCCATTCATGAACGCGGCGCCCAACGGCAGATGCCGGCGGCCGATCTCGACACCGGCGATGTCGGTCGGAATCAGCGCCAGGCTGATGCCCAGGTCTTCCTTGTCGCCCAACAGGTGATCCGGGTCATAGGCCTTGAAGGCCAGGCCGAGGAGGGTAGCCACCGGGCCGAGGGTGATGTAACGCTTTTCCCAGTTCAGGCGCAGGCCGAGAACCTCCTGGCCTTCCCATTCACCTTTGCAGATCACCCCGGAGTCTGGCATGCCGCCAGCGTCGGAGCCGGCCAGCGGACCGGTCAGGGCAAAGCACGGGATGTCGTCGCCGCGTGCCAGGCGTGGCAGGTAATGATTGCGTTGTTCGTCGGTGCCGTAGTGCAGCAACAATTCGGCCGGGCCGAGGGAGTTGGGGACCATCACGGTGGAGGCGAGGTCGCCGCTGTGGCTTGCCAGCTTCATCGCCACTTGCGAGTGGGCATAGGCAGAGAAGCCTTTGCCGCCAAACTCCTTGGGGATGATCAGGGCGAAAAAGCCGTTGTCCTTGATGAACGCCCAGGCTTCGGGCGGCAGATCCATGGTTTGGCCGAGCTGCCATTCATTGACCATGGTGCAGAGTGTTTCGGTCGGCCCGTCGATGAACGCCTGTTCCTCTTCGTTCAATTGCGCTTTGGGATAGGACAGCAGTTTGTTCCAGTCCGGACGGCCACTGAACAGCTCTCCGTCCCACCACACCGTACCGGCGTCGATGGCATCGCGTTCGGTTTGCGACATCGGCGGCAGGGTTTTCTGGAACCAGTTGAACATCGGTGCGCTGAACAATTTGCGACGCAGGTCGGGCAGCAGCAAGGGCGCGGCGACGGCAGCGATCAATACCCAGAAAACCAGCAGCAACCAGCCCGGTGCGCGGCTGAAAGCGCCCATGGCCACGACATAGACGGCCACGATGACCAGGGCGGGTAACGGGGCGATGCGGCGGTGGGCCAGATAAGCAATACCGACCAGCAGAACCAGTATCCACAACAGCAGCATATTTATTCCTCCGTGAAACCAGGGCGAACCAGCCCTCAGAGCTTAGACGGCATCCGCAAAACAGGCGGGTGGTCACCCAGGATGATTTTCGTGGGCCAGATGGGCCGCACACGTGGGAAAAACCTTCATTGAACGAGCGGCAAAGCGCCCATATTTGGCCGAAACGTCGTTATCTCTGTGCTGAAGCTCTCGCTAGACTCGGGGCTTCCCCTGGAGATTATTCTCATGCACGAGTACCTGAGTCCCGGCCGCTTCATCGATAGTGACCATCCGTCCGTGGTGGAGTTCGCCGAAAAACACCGTGGTGCCAGTCGCGATCCGCTTGAACAGGCGATCAGTCTCTATTACGCCGTGCGCGAAGCGGTGCGCTACAACCCGTATACCTTCAGTCGCGATCCGCAGACCCTGCGCGGCAGTCATGCATTGGCGACCGGGGAAAGTTACTGCGTGCCCAAGGCCACGTTGCTGGCAGGTGCAGCGCGGCATTGCGGGATTCCCGCGCGTATCGGCCTGGCGGATGTGCGCAATCATTTGTCGACGCCTCGGCTGCTTGAATTGCTCAAGAGCGACATGTTCGCCATGCACGGCTACACCGAGTTTTATTTGCAGGGTCGCTGGATCAAGGCGACGCCGGCGTTCAACCGCAAACTTTGCGAGCTGTTCAATGTGGCGCCGCTGGAATTCGACGGGATCAACGACAGCGTTTTTCATCCCTTCAACCGCGATGGCGCGAAGCTGATGGAGTACCTCGTCGATCACGGCCAGTTCGCCGACGTCCCTGAAGCGTTCTTTTTCGAACACCTGGAAAAATGCTATCCGCACCTGTTCGGTGAGCAACTGCAACCGCTGTTGGGTGACATGCAGAGTGATTTGAGTCGCACCTGATCCGGCGTATGCTGCCTGCCCACTTAGCGAAAAAGAGGCGGTCATGCTGAAGATCTGGGGTCGGAAAAACTCATCGAATGTGAGAAAGCCATTGTGGGCCGCCGAAGAACTGGGCCTGGCCTACGAGGCGATCGATGCCGGTGGCGCCTTTGGTGTCGTCGATACGCCCGAGTACCGCGCCATGAATCCCAATGGTCGCGTGCCTGTCATTGAAGACGACGGTTTCGTGCTGTGGGAATCCAACGCCATCGTGCGTTACCTGGTGGCCCGCCACGCCGCCGACACGGCCTGGTACCCCGCAGATCTGCAAGCCCGTGCCAGCGCCGACAAATGGATGGACTGGACCACCTCAAGCTTTGCCGGCCCGTTCCGTACCGTATTCTGGGGTGTGCTGCGTACCCCGGCTGACCAGCAGGACTGGCCCGCCATCAAGGCGGCGATCAAGGAATGCGAGACGCTGCTGGCGATGGCCGACCAGGCATTGGCGAACAAGCCTTACCTGTCCGGAGACGAGATCGGCATGGGTGATATTCCCCTGGGCAGTTTCATTTATGCCTGGTTCGAGATGCCGATCGAGCGTGCACCACAACCGTATCTGCAGGCCTGGTACGCGCGGTTGAAACATCGTCCGGCGTATCAAAAGGCGGTCATGACCGCGTTGACTTAATACTCACTATCGACACGCTTGACTGTACTTGTGTGGCGGCGACAAGCACCATTGTGCCAGGTTGTTGCGGTTGTATTGTTCGCCGCCGCCCATACTTATCCCTTTCTTCCCTTCTTGGTGCGTAAATCAGATATGAGTTCCGCTCTGTCCATCCGGCAGCTAACCAAAACCTACGGCAACGGTTTCCAGGCCCTGAGTGGTATCGATCTGGACGTCGCCGAAGGTGACTTTTTCGCCTTGCTCGGCCCCAACGGCGCCGGCAAATCCACGACCATCGGCATTCTCTCGACCCTGGTGAACAAGACCAGCGGCACGGTGAATATCTTCGGTCACGACCTGGACCGCAATCCTGCGCAGCTCAAGCGCTGCATCGGCGTGGTGCCTCAGGAATTCAACTTCAACCAGTTCGAAAAGACCTTCGACATCGTCGTGACCCAGGCCGGCTACTACGGCATCCCGGCGAAAATCGCCAAGGAACGCGCCGAACAGTACCTGACCCAGCTGGGCCTGTGGGACAAGAAGGACGTGCCGTCGCGTTCACTGTCCGGCGGCATGAAGCGTCGCCTGATGATCGCCCGCGCGCTGGTTCATGAACCGCGCCTGCTGATCCTCGATGAACCGACGGCGGGGGTGGACATCGAACTGCGTCGCTCGATGTGGAGCTTCCTCACCGAGCTGAACCAGAAAGGCATCACCATCATCCTCACCACCCATTACCTGGAAGAGGCTGAGCAGTTGTGCCGCAACATCGGCATCATCGACCACGGCACCATCGTCGAGAACACCAGCATGCGTCAGTTGCTCAGCCAACTGCATGTCGAAACCTTTCTGCTGGACCTCAAGGGCGACCTACCCGCCGCGCCGCAGTTGCTCGGCTACCCGTCCCGGCTGATCGACAGCCACACCCTGGAAGTCCAGGTGGAAAAGTCCATGGGCATCACCGCGCTGTTCACCCAACTGGCGCAGCAGAACATCGAAGTGCTGAGCCTGCGTAACAAAACCAATCGCCTCGAGGAGTTGTTCGTGTCCCTGGTGGAGAAAAATCTGTCGAAGGTGGCGGTATGAGTTCCGAGTTGCGCCCCAACCTCATTGCCCTCAACACCATCGTTTACCGTGAAGTCCGGCGTTTCACCCGGATCTGGCCGCAGACCCTGCTGCCGCCGGCCATCACCATGGTCCTGTACTTCGTGATCTTCGGTAACCTGATCGGTCGGCAAATCGGCGACATGGGTGGCTTCACCTACATGGAGTACATCGTGCCGGGGCTGATCATGATGTCGGTGATCACCAACTCCTACGGCAACGTGGTGTCGAGTTTCTTCGGCAGCAAATTCCAGCGTTCCATCGAAGAGCTGATGGTCTCGCCGCTGTCGCCGCACACCATCCTGATCGGCTACACCCTGGGCGGCGTGCTGCGCGGGTTGATGGTGGGGATCATCGTGACCCTGCTGTCGCTGTTCTTCACCCACTTGCAGGTGCATCACCTGGGCGTGACCATTCTGGTGGTGGTGCTGACGGCGACCATCTTCTCGCTGCTGGGCTTCATCAACGCCGTGTTTGCGCGCAACTTCGATGATATTTCGATCATTCCGACTTTCGTGCTGACGCCATTGACCTACCTGGGCGGGGTCTTCTACTCGATCACCTTGCTGCCGCCGTTCTGGCAGACCGTCTCGCTGGCCAACCCGGTGCTGCACATGGTCAACGCATTCCGCTACGGCATTCTCGGCGTATCGGATATCCGCATCAGTGTGGCCATCGCTTTCATGCTGGTGGCGACCGTAGTGCTGTATATCGGTTGTGCACGGTTGCTGGTCAGCGGACGCGGGATGCGCACCTGACCTTGTAGGAGCTGCCGAAGGCTGCGATCTTTTGATCTTGATTCGGGTCCGTTAAAAGGCGAAAAGATCGCAGCCTGCGGCAGCTCCTACAAGGGGTGGATGGCAGATGTAAAAAACGGCGCCCTGGGGCGCCGTTTTGCATTTTCACATCCGGCTCTTCTTGCGCCGCTTCCATTGCCTGGCCACCCACCAGCGCCAATACGCCATCACCATGAAGTAGGACAGCGCGCCGAGTGCCAGCCCCGTCACCACCGAACCCAACAGAAACGGTTGCCACAAGGTCGAGATTTCGCCCCTGATCCATTCCCAGGTCAGTGAGTCCGGCAACTGCCGGGTGGGGACGTCCATCAGCCAGGCGCCGGTCTGGTAGGTGCAAAAGAACACGGCAGGCATGGTGATCGGGTTGGTCAGCCAGACCAGGCTCACGGCGATCGGCATGTTGCCGCGTACGATAATGGCGAGGGTTGCCGCCAGCAGCATCTGCAGCGGGATTGGCAGGAATGCCGCGAACAAACCCACCGCCATGGCACGGGCCACGGAGTGGCGGTTGAGGTGCCACAGGTTCGGGTCATGCAGCAGCGTGCCGAGAAAGCGTAAGGACTTGTGTTCCCTGATGCTCATCGGGTCTGGCATGTAACGTTTGAATAAGCGCCGGGGCATAAGGCTTCTCGGTCGGTCAGGGTGGCAAGTATGTCTGGATTCTATGAACTGCCCATTCAGACTTTGTGACAATTGATAACGGCGCCCGCGCGACGGGCGGGCTAAGCCTTGGAGGGGACTCTCAAGGACGGGCTTATGCGCACAGGGATGATGGCGTTGGCGCTGGGTCTGCTGACTTTGCGTTTTTTACCGGCTTTACCGCCGGTCTGGTTGTGGCTGGCGATGCCGGTGGCGGGTTTGCTGTTGTTGCCGTTCAGGACGTATCCGGTGGCGTTTTACCTGTTCGGTCTGAGTTGGGCCTGCGCGAATGCGCAGTGGGCGCTGGATGACCGGTTGCCGCCGGCGCTGGACGGAGAAACCCGCTGGGTCGAAGGACGAGTCACAGGCTTGCCCCGGCATGACGACGGTGTCGTGCGTTTCGAATTGACCGACATCCAGTCCCGGCGCACCCGGCTGCCGCGGCAAATGCGCCTGGCCTGGTACGGCGGGCCGCCGGTGAACAGTGGTGAGCGCTGGCGTCTGGCAGTCAAATTGAAGCGCCCGGTCGGGCTCCTCAATCCGCAGGCGTTCGATTACCAGGCCTGGTTGCTGGCACAACACATCGGGGCGACCGGGACGGTCAAGCAGGGCGAACGCCTTGCGCCAGCCCAATGGGCCTGGCGCGATGGCATCCGCCAGCGTTTGCAGGCTGTGGATGCCCAGGGGCGAGGCGGCGCGTTGACGGCGTTGGTGCTCGGGGACGGTGCCGGGCTGAGTCGCGAAGACTGGCAGGTATTGCAGGACACCGGCACGGTGCATCTGTTGGTGATTTCCGGGCAGCACATCGGCTTGCTGGCGGGCGTCGTGTATCTGCTGATCGCCGGCCTGGCCCGCCTTGGGTTATGGCCGAACCGTCTGCCATGGTTGCCTTGGGCGTGTGGCCTGGCATTCGCCGCTGCACTCGGTTACGGGATGCTGGCCGGATTCGGGGTGCCGGTGCGACGAGCCTGCCTGATGCTGGGTCTGGTGTTGTTGTGGCGTCTGCGGTTCCGTCATCTCGGTGCATGGTGGCCGCTGTTGCTGGCGCTCTGCGGCATTTTGCTGCTGGAGCCGCTGGCGAGTCTTCAGCCTGGTTTCTGGCTGTCTTTCGCGGCCGTGGCCGTCTTGATATTGACCTTCGGCGGCCGGTTGGGCCCCTGGCGATGGTGGCAAACCTGGACCCGCGCCCAGTGGCTGATTGCAGTCGGACTGTGCCCGTTACTGTTGATATTGGGATTGCCGATCAGCCTTAGCGGTCCGGCAGCCAATTTGCTGGCGGTGCCGTGGATCAGTCTGCTGGTGTTGCCACCGGCGTTGCTCGGGACATTGCTGTTGCCGGTGCCCTACGTGGGTGAGGGCCTGTTGTGGCTGGCGGGCGGTTTGATCGGTGGGTTGTTCAGGGTCCTGGCGTTGTTGGCCGAGGTGCTACCGGCGTGGGTGCCGGAAGCGATTCCTTTGGGGGTATGGAGCCTCGGCGCGCTGGGCGCTTTTCTACTGCTGTTGCCGGGTGGCGTTCCGCTGCGCCCGTTGGGTTGGCCTCTGCTGCTGTTGCTGGTGTCCCCACCCCGGTCATTGCTGCCGGAAGGCATCGCTGAAGTCTGGCAGTTGGACGTGGGGCAGGGGCTGGCTGTTCTGGTGCGCACCCGGCATCACACTCTGCTGTATGACGCCGGCCCACGATTCGGTGAGCTCGACCAGGGGGAGCGGGTCGTACTGCCGACATTGCGCAAACTGGGGGTGAAGGGCCTCGACCTGATGCTGATCAGCCACGCCCACGCCGACCATGCCGGCGGTGCCCGGGCAATTGCCAAGGGCTTGCCTGTGAAACAGGTAGTCAGTGGTGAACCGTCAGACTTGCCTGTGGAGTTGCAGGCCGGGCGTTGTGAGAGCGGCCGGCAATGGACTTGGGATGAAGTCGATTTCCAGCTTTGGCACTGGCCATTGGCCGGCGACAGCAACCAGAACTCTTGTGTCTTGTTGATCGAGGCCAATGGCGAGCGGTTGCTGTTGAGTGGCGACATTGATGCCGCCGCCGAGAGAGCCCTGCTGGACAGTCCGTTGGCCGTGCCCACCGATTGGCTGCAGGCGCCACACCACGGCAGTCGCAGTTCATCGTCCAATGCCCTGCTGGATGTCCTGCAACCAAAAGGGGTGCTGATCTCCCGCGGCCAGGGCAATTCGTTTGGTCATCCGCATCCCACGGTCATCGCGCGTTATCAAAAACGTGGAATGGCGATCTACGACAGCGTCGAGCAGGGTGCCATTCGTCTGCAATTGGGACGCTTCGAGCCGCCATGGTCAATGCGCCAGGAACGGCGTTTCTGGCGCGATCCGCCGCCCTTGCACCCATAACCTGGCATTTCCAAAGCCCGACCGGATGCGACATCACGGTCTTCGGTGCTTGCACCCCCTATGTTAGAGTGGCGCACTTTTTCGAGGGGGCTGTCACTGTGTGGGAATTGGTCAAATCCGGCGGCTGGATGATGCTGCCGATCATTTTGAGCTCCATCGCGGCCATGGCGATCGTTGCCGAGCGTCTGTGGACCCTGCGGGCCAGCCGCGTGACCCCGGAGCACTTGCTCGGGCAGGTCTGGGTCTGGATCAAGGACAAACAGCTCAATAAAGAAAAACTCAAGGAACTGCGCGCCAACTCCCCGTTGGGCGAAATCCTGGCGGCCGGCCTGGCCAACTCCAAGCATGGTCGCGAGATCATGAAGGAGTGTATCGAAGAGGCCGCACAACGGGTCATCCATGAGCTCGAGCGCTACGTCGCCGCCCTCGGCACCATCGCCGCCATGGCGCCGTTGCTGGGCCTGCTGGGTACGGTGCTGGGCATGATCGATATTTTCAGTGCGTTCACAGGCTCAGGCATGACCACCAACGCTTCGGTATTGGCCGGTGGTATTTCCAAGGCCCTGATCACCACCGCCGCGGGCCTGATGGTGGGTATCCCTGCAGTGTTTTTCCACCGTTTCCTGCAACGCCGGATCGATGAGCTGGTGGTGGGCATGGAGCAGGAAGCGATCAAGCTGGTCGAAGTGGTACAGGGCGATCGCGACGTGGACCTGACCGGGAGCAAAGCGTGAAATTCCGCCGCAAACCACGGGAAACGGTGGACATCAACCTCGCATCGCTGATCGACGTGGTGTTCATCCTGTTGCTGTTTTTTGTCGTGACCACCACCTTCACCCGTGAAACCCAGTTGCGCGTCGATCTGCCGGAAGCCGTCAGCGGTACGCCGGCCGACGATCAGAGCAAGCCGCTGGACATCGCCATCAGCGCCGACGGCGTGTTTTCGGTGAACAACCAGATCCTGCCGAAAAGCGACCTGGCCTCGCTGATGGACGCGCTGCAAAAAGAAGCCAACGGCGACACCAACCGGCCGCTGTCCATCAGTGCTGACGGCAAGACTCAGCATCAGTCCGTAGTGACGGCCATGGATGCCGCCGGCAAACTCGGCTTCAGTCACTTGCGCATGACCACCATCGAGGCGGCGCCCCCGGCGCCCTGATGGCCATGTCCGATCGATTGCTCGCCGCGTGGTACGCAGGTCATCCGGCCCTGAAACTGTTGCAGCCACTGGAATGGCTGTACCGGCGCGTGGTCATGAACAAGCGCAAGCGCTTTCTGGCGGGTGAGGGCGAGATCTACCAGCCGCCGGTGCCGCTGATCGTGGTCGGCAATATCACCGTGGGAGGCACCGGCAAGACGCCGCTGATCCTATGGATGATCGAGCACTGCCAGCGCAGCGGCCTGCGGGTCGGCGTGGTCAGCCGCGGCTACGGCGCCAAACCGCCGCAGTCGCCGTGGCGGGTCGAGGCCGAGCAGAGCGCCGACGTTGCCGGTGACGAGCCGCTGCTGATCGTCCAGCGCACGGGCGTGCCGCTGATGATCGACCCCAATCGCAGCAACGCCGTCAGAGCCTTGCTGGCCAGTGAACCGCTGGACCTGATCCTGTCCGACGACGGCATGCAGCACTACCGCCTGGCCCGCGACCTCGAACTGGTGCTGATCGACGCTGCCCGCGGCCTGGGCAACCGCCGTTGCCTGCCCGCCGGGCCATTGCGTGAGCCGGTCGAGCGCCTGCAAAGCGTCGACGCGGTCCTCTACAACGGTGCCGCATCCGACCGCGACGATGGTTTTGCCTTTCAATTGCAACCCACCGCGCTGGTCAATCTGCGCAGTGGCGAACGCCGTCCCCTCGATCATTTTCCTGCTGGTCAGGCCCTGCACGCGGTGGCCGGTATCGGCAATCCGCAACGTTTCTTCAAGACCCTCGAAACGCTACACTGGCGGCCTGTTCCACATGCGTTTGCCGACCACGCCGAATACAGCGTGCAGGCGTTGAATTTCACACCGTCATTGCCGTTGGTGATGACGGAAAAAGACGCGGTGAAATGCCGTGCCTTTGCCGCCGCCGATTGGTGGTACCTGGCGGTCGATGCCGTGCCGTCGCCGGCCTTCGTGGCCTGGTTCGACACACAGTTGATGCGCCTGCTGCCGGATCGTTTGTTGCCTTAACTCCGTTTTTTCCAGGGAATGCTCATGGACACCAAATTGCTCGACATCCTCGCTTGCCCGGTCTGCAAAGGCCCGCTCAAGCTCAGCGCCGACAAGACCGAGCTGATCAGCAAGGGCGCCGGCCTGGCCTACCCGATTCGCGATGGCATCCCGGTGATGCTCGAGTCGGAAGCGCGCACCCTGACCACCGATGAGCGTCTGGATAAATGACCACAGCCTTTACCGTCGTCATTCCATCGCGTTATGCCTCCACCCGCCTGCCAGGCAAACCGCTGCTGCTGATCGCCGGCAAGCCGATGATCCAGCACGTCTGGGAACAGGCGCGCAAAAGCAGCGCCGGGCGGGTGGTGGTTGCCACTGACGACGCGCGCATCGTCGAGGCCTGCAATGGCTTCGGTGCCGAAGTGGTGCTGACCCGTGAGGATCACAATTCCGGTACCGATCGCCTGGCCGAAGTCGCGATGAAGCTGGGCCTGGCGCCCGATGCCATCGTCGTCAACGTCCAGGGCGACGAGCCGCTGATCCCGCCGAGCGTGATCGATCAGGTGGCCGCCAATCTGGCGGCCCACGCTGAAGCGCGCATGGCCACCCTGGCCGAGCCGATCGAAGACGCGGACACCCTGTTCAATCCCAACGTGGTCAAGGTCGTCAGCGACCTCAATGGCCTGGCGCTGACGTTCAGTCGCTCCACCTTGCCCTGGGCGCGGGATGCGTTTGCCGTGAACCCTGGGCAGTTGCCGGAAGGTGTGCCGTATCGCCGCCATATCGGCATCTATGCCTACCGCGCCGGTTTCCTGCAGGATTTCGTCAACTGGGGTCCATGCTGGCTGGAAAACACCGAGTGCCTGGAACAGCTGCGAGCCCTGTGGCACGGCGTGCGGATCCACGTGGCCGACGCATTGATCGCGCCGCCAGCCGGCGTCGATACCGCGGAAGACCTTGAGCGCGTTCGTCGCCTGCTGGAGGCGTGATGCGCGTTTTGTTCGTGTGCCTGGGCAACATCTGCCGTTCTCCCACGGCCGAAGGCGTGCTGCGGCACAAACTGCGCGAAGCGGGGCTGGCCGATCAGGTTGAGGTCGCGTCTGCCGGCACCGGTGACTGGCATGTCGGCAAGGCGCCGGACAAGCGCAGTCAGGCCGCGGCGAAGCTGCGCGGTTACGACTTGTCGGCCCAGCGCGCCCGGCAAGTCAGCCGCGCCGATTTCGCCACCTACGACCTGATCCTCGCGATGGACAACAGCAACCTGCGCAACCTCAAGGCCTTGCAGCCCGCCAAGGGCAAGGCCGAGCTGGATCTGTTCCTGCGCCGTTACCAGTCGCCGGTCGATGAAGTGCCGGACCCGTACTACGACGGCGAGCAAGGCTTCGAGCAGGTGTTGGACTTGATCGAGCGCGCCAGTGATTTGCTGGTGATTGAATTGAAGGGACGGTTATGAGTTTGCAGGTTCGATCGCAGGTTTCGCTCAAGCCGTTCAACAGCTTTGGCGTGGATGTCCAGGCCCGGCTGTTTGCCGAGGCCCATAGCGACGCCGATGTGCGGGAAGCCCTGGCCTACGGGCTGGAGCACAAAGTCCCGGTACTGGTGATCGGCGGTGGTAGCAATCTGCTGCTGACGGCGGATATCGATTCACTGGTGCTGCGCATGGCCACTCGCGGGATTCGCGTGCTGAGCGATGACGGTAGCAAAGTGGTGATCGAGGCCGAGGCGGGGGAGCCCTGGCATCCCTTTGTGCAACACACCCTGGCGCTTGGGTTGTCCGGCCTGGAAAACCTCAGCCTGATTCCCGGCACCGTGGGTGCTGCACCGATGCAGAACATCGGCGCCTACGGGGTCGAGATCAAGGACGTGTTCGCCGGCCTGACCGCCCTCGATCGCCAGACCGGCGAACTGCGCGACTTCAGCCTGGGGGAGTGCAACTTTGCTTACCGCGACAGCCTGTTCAAGCAGGAACCGGGGCGCTGGTTGATCCTGCGTGTGCGTTTCGCCCTCGACCGTGCCGCGCATTTGCATCTGGAGTACGGCCCGGTGCGTCAGCGCTTGACCGAACAGGGTATCGACCATCCGACCGCCAGCGATGTCAGCCGGGCCATTTGCAGCATCCGCAACGAGAAACTCCCGGACCCGGCCGTACTCGGCAATGCCGGCAGTTTCTTCAAGAACCCTTTGGTGTCAGCGGCGCTGGCTGCACGGCTCAAGGGCGAATACCCGGACCTGGTGGCCTATGCGCAACCTGACGGGCAGATGAAACTGGCCGCTGGCTGGTTGATCGAGCGGGCGGGCTGGAAAGGTTTTCGCGATGCCGACGCAGGTGTTCACAAGCTGCAGGCGCTGGTGCTGGTCAACTATGGCGGCGCAACGGGCCTGCAATTGCTGAACCTGGCGCAGCGCATCCAGAAAGACATTGCAGAACGATTCCATGTCGACCTGGAAATGGAACCGAACCGGTATTGAGCTAAGCTTTCAGGACAGATCAAAAAGCCCTGCACAATGTTTATTGTGCAGGGCTTTTTTGTTAATGCTCGGTTAACTTAGTCAGCTAACGATGCACTCTCTTGCTCCACCAAAGGCCCGGTGCAGACCGTTTGTGTCTGCATAAGAGAGCCGATTAGCCTGAGTCGATCTGCGTGCGACCCACCGAGATCCAGCGGCAGATTGCTCGACCCCATCACTCAAGATCCGTGCGGGCGTGCCCATGATTACCCTGAAGCTCAATGGTCAAGATCATCAACTCGACGTCACCGAGGACATGCCGCTGCTCTGGGCGATCCGCGACGTGGCCGGTTACAACGGCACCAAATTCGGCTGCGGCATGGGCCTGTGCGGGGCCTGCACCATTCATATCGAAGGGGCTCCGGCACGCAGTTGCATCACGCCCATCGGTTCCGTCGTCGGTCAGAATGTCAGCACCATCGACAACCTGCACGCCGACCCGATCGGCAAAGTCGTCCAGCAAGCCTGGCTCGACACGGCGGTCGCCCAATGCGGTTTCTGCCAGGGTGGGCAAATCATGTCGGCGACGGCGCTGCTCAAGACCACCCCTAACCCCAGCGACGAGCAGATTGAAGAAGCGATGGTCGGCAACATCTGCCGCTGCGGCACCTACAACCGCATCAAGACCGCCATTCGCCAGGCCTCCACTCACCTGAAGGAGGCCAAGGCATGAGCCGGTTACCGAATGATTTCACCCTGAGCAATCTGAGCCAGCTCAGTCGCCGTGGCTTTCTCAAAGGCGTGGGCGCCACCAGTGCGCTGGTATTGGCGGCGAGCTGGGGCTGGCAAGACGCCTTTGCCGAAGAAAAAGACAAGAAGTTCGGTGCCGACGGCATGCCCCACGGCTGGGTCGACGATCCGAAAGTCTATGTGAGCATCGCCGCCGATGGCACGGTAACCGTGATCTGCAACCGCTCGGAAATGGGGCAGGGCGTGCGTACCAGCCTGACCATGGTGGTGGCTGATGAGCTGGAAGCCGATTGGGCGCGGGTCAAAGTACAACAGGCCCCGGGCGACGAAGCCCGCTTCGGCAACCAGGACACCGATGGCTCACGCAGCATGCGCCACTGGTACGAACCGATGCGTCGATGCGGGGCTGCTGCACGTGCCATGCTGGAGCAGGCCGCTGCTGACCAGTGGAAAGTGTCGGTCGGCGAGTGCCATGCGCAACTGCATAAAGTCATCCATAAACCCTCGGGCCGCGAACTGGATTATGGTGCGCTCGCCGCCGCTGCCAGCGCTTTGGCCGTACCGGCGCGTGACAGCCTGAGGCTCAAGCAGCCTTCGGAATTCCGTTACATCGGCAAGGAAGGCACCAAGGCCATCGATGGTGAGGACATCGTCAATGGCCGTGCGGTATACGGAGCCGACGTGCATTTCGACGGCATGCTGTACGCGACCATTGCCCGGCCTGCGGTGTATGGCGGCAAAGTCAAAAGTTTCGATGGCAGCGCGGCGATGAAAGTCCCCGGCGTGGTCAAGGTGCTGCAGATCGAAAGCCGTCCGTTGCCTTCGGAATTCCAGCCCCTGGGTGGCATCGCCGTGGTGGCGAGCAATACCTGGGCGGCGATCAAGGGCCGCGAGGCGCTGAAAATCGAGTGGGATGACGGTCCCAACGCCAGCTACGACTCGATCGCCTATCGCAAGGAACTCGAAGCGGCTTCGCTCAAGCCTGGCAAGGTGGTGCGCAATACCGGCAACATAGACGAAGCCATGAGCAGCGCCGACAGTACGCTGGAAGCCTCTTACTACTTGCCGCATTTGTCACAGTCGCCGATGGAACCGATGGTCGCCATTGCGCGGTTCAAGGACGGTGCGTGCGAGGCCTGGGGCCCAAGCCAGGCGCCACAGGTCACCCGGGAACGGATCGGTGAACGCCTGGGGCTGCCATTCGAAAAGGTCACGTTCAACGTGACCTTGCTGGGCGGTGGATTCGGGCGCAAGTCCAAGCCTGACTTCATCCTCGAGGCCGCCGTCCTCGCCAAGGAATTCCCCGGCAAAGCGGTGCGGGTGCAATGGACCCGCGAAGACGACATTCATTGTTCCTACTTCCACACCGTATCGGCGGAATACCTCAAGGCCAGCCTGAACAAGGACGGCCTGCCGTCCGGCTGGTTGCACCGTACGGTCGCGCCGAGCATCACGGCGTTGTTTGCGCCGGGTATGAACCATGAGGCGGCGTTCGAACTGGGCATGGGCTTCACCAACATGGCCTATGCGATCCCCAACATTCGCCTGGAAAACCCCGAGGCCACGGTGCATACCCGCGTCGGCTGGTATCGCTCGGTGTCGAACATTCCCCATGGCTTCGCGATCCAGAGTTTTATCGATGAGCTGGCGCACAAGGCCGGGGAAGATCCTCTGAAGTACCAGATCAGATTGCTCGGCCCGGACCGTCAGATCGATCCGCGCACCTTGAGCGAAGAGTGGAACTACGGTGAATCCCCCGAGCGCTATCCGATCGACACCGCGCGCCTGCGCACGGTACTGGAGACCGCCGCCAAAGCCGCCGGATGGGGGCGCGAGCTGCCCAAGGGCCGCGGCCTAGGCCTGGCGGTGCATTACAGCTTCGTGACCTATGTGGCGGCGGTGATCGAGGTGGAGGTTAAAGACGACGGCACGCTGGTGGTGCACAAGGCCGACATCGCCGTCGATTGCGGACCGCAGATCAATCCCGAGCGGATTCGCGCGCAGTTCGAGGGCGCCTGCGTCATGGGCCTGGGTAATGCGGTGCTCGGGGAAATCAGCTTCAAGGACGGCAAGGTCCAGCAGGATAACTTCCATATGTACGAAGTGGCGCGCATGTCCCTGGCACCGAAAGAAGTGGCTGTGCATCTGGTGACGCCACCGGGTGATGTGCCATTGGGCGGAGTCGGTGAACCGGGCGTGCCACCGATTGCGCCGGCCCTGTGCAATGCGATCTTTGCAGCCACCGGCAAACGCATCCGCAACCTGCCGGTTCGTTATCAGTTGTCGGGCTGGCAGCAGGCCGGAGCCTGATGGACAGCGCCGACCTGAACGTCCTGCGCAGTGTGCTGCAATGGCAGCGCGCCGGTCAGCGGGTGGTGTTGTACAGCGTGGTCGAGACCTGGGGCACGGCGCCCCGGGCACCCGGCGCCATGCTGGCCCTGCGTGAAGACGGCGTGGTGATTGGTTCGGTCTCGGGCGGGTGTGTCGAGGATGACTTGATCGCCCGGCTGCACGACGGCCGTCTCGCACTGGACGGGCCGCCGGTGCAGCTGATCACGTACGGTGTGACCCGCGAGGAAGCCGCACGTTTCGGCTTGCCCTGCGGCGGCACCTTGCGCTTGACCGAGGAGCGCATCGACGATGGGGATTGGGTCGAGCAACTGCTGTCCCGATGCGAGGCCCATGAAATCGTTGCCCGTGAACTGAACCTGGCCACCGGCGAAGTGCTTCTGCGGCCGGCCACTAAAGCTGACGTCTTGACGTTCGACGGTCTGACCTTGCGGGCGATCTATGGGCCGCGTTGGCGCTTGCTGTTGATCGGCGCGGGGCAGCTGTCGCGCTATGTCGCGGAAATGGCTCGTTTGCTGGATTTCGAAGTGCTGATTTGCGATCCACGCAGCGAGTTCGTCTATGGCTGGGAAGAGCAGCACGGACGATTCGTCTCGGGCATGCCGGATGAGGCAGTATTGAATATCCAGACCGATGAACGCACGGCCATCGTGGCCTTGACCCATGATCCGCGCCTGGACGACATGGCGCTGCTAACGGCCCTGGATTCCAAAGCCTTTTACGTTGGAGCGCTGGGATCGCGGGTCAACAGCCAGAAGCGCCGGGAGAACCTGGCTCAACTGGGATTGTCGCAAGCAGCGATTGACCGTTTGCATGGTCCGATCGGCTTGCACATCGGCAGTCATAATCCAGCGGAAATTGCCTTGTCGCTCATGGCGGAAATCGTGGCGGTCAAAAATGGCGTCGAACTGAAACAGAAGAAAGTCTGGCGGGAGAAGGTATGAGCGAGTCCATTGGCGTCGTCGTACTGGCGGCGGGGCAGGGCAGTCGGTTTCGCCAGGTGGCGGGTACTGAAAAGGATAAGTTGGTGGCCGATTGCACCGGGCGTGACGGCGTGGTGCGGTCCGTCATCGAGCACACATTGGTCAACCTGCCGGCGACGCTGGGCAAACGCGTATTGGTCACCACTGCTGACCGCCCGCAAGTGATTCGCATGGCTCAGGCCTATGGCTGCGAGATTGTGCTGATCGAATCGACCGGCATGGGCGACAGCATTGCCGCCGGGGTCGCCGCCTGCAAACAACTCGATGGCTGGCTGATGGTATTGGGGGATATGCCGTTCATCCTGCCGTCCAGTATCGAGCAAGTGGTGGCGGGTATTGGCAATGACAGCATCAGTGTGCCGGTACAGGGTGGTAAGTATGGGCATCCGGTCGGGTTTGGGCGGGACTTCGCAGCGGGGTTGATGGCGCTATCGGGGGATCGTGGCGCGAAACCGCTGTTTGCCCAGGGACGGGTGCTTGAGGTGGCCGTGGATGATCCAGGTGTGTTGTGGGATGTGGATGTGCCTGAGGCACTAACCTTCAGGCCAGCATAGGTCCTTGTGGGAGCGAGCTTGCTCGCGATAGCGGTGGATCAGCTAGCACCAATGTTGAATATCATTCCGCTATCGCGAGCAAGCTCGCTCCCACAGGGGATTGGGGGATATTCAGGGATATAAAAAAAGCCCCGCCTGGGTTCACCAGGCGGGGCTTTTTAGTGGCCGATGGAATCAGGCGAGAGGTTTGGTCTCGTGCTCTTTTTCCAGGGCTTGCTCGTGTTGCTCTACCGCTTCCTGAACGGAACGCGGCGCTTCGTGGATCACCGACTCGGCCGGCTCGGCAACCACTTCGGCGGCCGGGGCAGGCGCTGCCTCAACCGCTTCAGCCGGAGCCGCAGCGGCAGCCAGCTCAGCTTCCTTCTGCAGACGCTCGGCTTCACGCTTGCGACGACGCACTTCACGCGGGTCGTTAGGCGCACGGCCACTTGGCGTCAGGGCGCTGACAGGCGCGGCTTCGACGACCGGCGCAGGCGCTTGGGCAACGACCTCAGCTTCAACGACAGGCGCTTCAACCACCGCTGCTGGAGCCGGTTCCGCGGCGGCAACCACCGGCTCGGAAACCATGGCTTCGGCCACTTGGGTCTCGGCAGCAGGCGCTGGTGTTTCAGCGACGGCTGGCTCGGCCACCCAGTTGAACGCCGTTTGCTCTTCACGCACTTCGCGAACGGTTTCAGTCACGGTCTCGACGACAGCTTCTGCAGCTACGGCAGGAGCTTCAACCACTGGAGCCGGCTCGACAGCCGCTTCAACGGCTGGCTGTGCTTCAGGTGCCGGCGCCACTTCGATTTCCGGCGAGGCGGTGACTTCGACCGGTGTGGTCGCTTCAACGGCTGGCGCTTCAACCTGAGCCGCTTCCAGGGTCGCGGCAGTGGCGCGTTCGGCTTGCACATTGGCTTCAGCTTCGGCTGGAGCGCTGATCACGCTGCTGGCAACGGCTGCGGTGACAGCCAGGCCGGCGGCCAGATCGGCAGTGCTTGGCGCTTCGGCGTTTTCGCCGGACTCGGACTCTTCCGAACCTTCGATCACGTTGCCGTTGGCGTCACGCTGACGCTCGCGACGGTTGCTGCGACGACGCTGGCCACGGGAACGGCGGCGTGGACGATCGCCTTCGGCGTTTTCCTGACCCTCTTCCTGCAGTTGCTCTTCGTTGGTGGTCAGTTCTTCTTCGGCAGCGGCGGCGGCAGCTTGTTCGGCACGAGGCTGACGCTCTTCACGCGGTGGGCGTGGAGCACGCTCTTCACGTGGCTGGCGAGCCGGACGCTCTTCTGCGGTAGCAGCGGCGGCCGGAGCAGCCGGAGCGGCATCCAGAGGCTCGCGCAATTCACGCACGCGCTCTTCACGCTCGCCACGTGGCTTGCGATCTTCACGCGGAGCGCGCGGTGCACGTTCTTCACGAGGCGCGCGTGGTGCGCGTTCTTCGCGAGCTACTGCCGGCGTTTCTTCACGGCTCTCGCGAGGCTCGCGCACTTCGCGTGGCTGACGCTCTTCACGCGGAGCGCGCTCTTCACGCGGTGCACGTTCTTCGCGAGGCTTGCGCTCTTCATCGCGGCGACCGTTACGGTTGCGGCTCTGCTGGCGACCGTTGCGACGCTCTTCGTTGCGGGCCGGACGCTCGGCGGCTGGCTTTTCAACCACAACCGGTGCGACAGGCTCTTCCTTGGTGGCGAACAGGCTCACCAGCGACTTCACCAGGCCTTTGAACAGGCTTGGCTCAGGCACGACGGCCGGAGCCGGGGCCGGAGCGGCAACTTCGGTCGGAACCGGAGCGTTGGCGCGGGCCGGCGCGGTCTTGACCGCGGCTTCCTGGCGAACCAGGGTGCGGGTCGCAGCGGCTGGCTGGACTTCTTCGACTTCGGCAGCGGCAGCGGCGATTTCGTAGCTGGACTGGTTGGTCGCCGCTTCCGGGCTGTCATCACGCAGGCGTTGCACTTCGAAGTGCGGCGTCTCGAGGTGATCGTTCGGCAGGATGACGATGCGGGCGCGGGTGCGCAGTTCGATCTTGGTGATCGAGTTGCGTTTTTCGTTGAGCAGGAACGCAGCCACCGGGATCGGCACTTGTGCACGAACTTCGGCGGTACGGTCTTTCAGGGCTTCTTCTTCGATCAGGCGCAGGATCGCCAGGGACAGCGATTCAACGTCACGGATGATGCCGGTGCCGTTGCAACGCGGGCAGACGATGCCGCTGCTTTCGCCCAGGGATGGACGCAGGCGCTGACGGGACATTTCCAGCAGGCCGAAGCGCGAGATGCGACCGACTTGCACGCGAGCGCGGTCGGCTTCCAGGCATTCGCGGACTTTCTCTTCCACGGCGCGCTGGTTCTTGGCAGGGGTCATGTCGATGAAGTCGATGACGATCAGGCCGCCGATGTCGCGCAGGCGCAACTGACGGGCGATTTCTTCGGCCGCTTCAAGGTTGGTCTGCAGCGCGGTTTCTTCGATGTCGCTGCCTTTGGTGGCGCGCGCCGAGTTGATGTCGATGGACACCAGGGCTTCGGTCGGATCGATCACGATGGAACCGCCGGAAGGCAGTTCGACGACGCGCTGGAAAGCGGTTTCGATCTGGCTTTCGATCTGGAAGCGGTTGAACAGCGGAACGCTGTCTTCGTAGAGCTTGATCTTGCTGGCGTACTGCGGCATCACCTGGCGGATGAAGGTCAGGGCTTCGTCCTGGGCTTCAACGCTGTCGATCAGCACTTCGCCGATGTCCTGGCGCAGGTAGTCGCGGATCGCGCGGATGATCACGTTACTTTCCTGGTAGATCAGGAACGGCGCGGCGCGGTCCAGCGAGGCTTCCTTGATGGCGGTCCACAGTTGCAGCAGGTAGTCGAGGTCCCACTGCATTTCTTCGCTGCTGCGGCCAAGGCCGGCAGTGCGCACGATCAGGCCCATGTCGGCCGGGGCAACCAGGCCGTTCAGGGCTTCACGCAGTTCGTTGCGCTCTTCGCCTTCGATGCGACGGGAGATACCGCCGGCACGCGGGTTGTTCGGCATCAGCACCAGGTAACGACCGGCCAGGCTGATGAAGGTGGTCAGGGCGGCGCCCTTGTTGCCACGTTCTTCTTTTTCGACCTGAACGATGACTTCCTGGCCTTCGCTCAGGACGTCCTTGATGTTGACGCGACCTTCCGGGGCTTTCTTGAAGTATTCGCGGGAGATTTCTTTGAGGGGCAGGAAGCCGTGGCGCTCAGAGCCGAAATCGACAAAGGCAGCCTCGAGGCTTGGTTCGATGCGAGTAATCCGGCCTTTATAGATGTTGGCCTTCTTCTGCTCGCGTGCACCGGATTCGATGTCCAGGTCGTAGAGGCGCTGGCCATCTACCAGTGCAACACGCAACTCTTCGGGTTGAGTTGCGTTAATCAGCATTCTTTTCATGTAGTACCGTCGGTTTCCGGGCTGCCGGAAACGGCGTTCGGCACACACGACTTCTCACGGTCGGTGTCAGGTGCGTCGGGAGTGGTTGGCCATTTCCCGTGTCCAGCGAAGTCCGGCCAATGTGGGCCTTCATCGCGACGTACGCGTCCTGCTTGCTGTGGCTACTTAAGCACTCAGTCAGGAGGAGGAATCAACCAGCGGCTGTGGACGAGATGAAGCGTCTTGAGAAAGCCTGTTGCTACACAGTCCGGCGGTTGTGCATCTCCACCCTACACGTATCCCTGATAATTCGGGTGCTGCCGCGCGCAGAATCCGCAGCGGGTTGGCATTTACCGTGAGCTCCGAAAGGGGAGGTCACGCATCATGGCTAATTTAGGCGTTGTTTCCGATGCCTTCGCTCGGGGTCATTCGCAGCTGACTGCACTTTGTGAACTGGCCGTGAATATGGCTCGCAAAACGAGTGGAAAACTCTGCTTTGTGGCGTGATTCAGGCCTCATGTCACCTGCGCTCGTTACACCTGCAAACTCCACCGTTACGTAGCGAAAGCCCCGTAGGACGGCCTCGCGTCCTGGTGAATTGCGTTGGTCAGGGCCGGTTTTTGACCGTTGGTCCGCTGTCCAGGCCGCTTTTGGCGGCGTTCGCGACTATAGCAGCAATGATTAAGTGCTTCAATTCCATAAAAAATTGTTATCATCTGCGGCATGACGACGACTACCCCCCCGACTCCAGGCGTACAACTGCTTGAGGTCTCGCCGGAATATGCCGGCCAGCGTATTGATAATTTCCTTCTCGCCCGACTCAAAGGCGTGCCCAAGACCTTGATTTACCGCATTTTGCGCAAGGGCGAAGTGCGCGTGAACAAAGGTCGGATCAAGCCCGAGTACAAGCTGCAGGCGGGCGATATCGTGCGCGTGCCGCCGGTTCGCGTGCCTGAGCGCGACGAACCGGTGCCACTGGCACAAGGCCTGCTGCAGCGGCTCGAAGCCTCGATTGTCTTCGAAGACAAGGCCCTGATCGTGATCAACAAGCCCGCCGGCATTGCGGTTCACGGCGGTAGCGGCCTGACGTTCGGGGTGATCGAAGCCTTTCGTCAGTTGCGCCCCGATTGCAAGGAGCTCGAACTGGTTCACCGTCTCGACCGTGACACGTCCGGCCTGTTGATGATCGCCAAGAAGCGCAGCATGTTGCGCCACTTGCACACTGCGTTGCGCGGTGATGGCGTCGACAAGCGCTACATGGCGCTGGTCCGCGGCAACTGGGCGAGCTCGATCAAGCAGGTCCGTGCGTCGCTGGGCAAGAGCAATCTGCGCTCCGGCGAGCGCATGGTCGAGGTCGACGAGGAGGAGGGCAAGGAGTCCGTGACCGTGTTCAAGGTCCTGCGCCGCTTCGGCGACTTTGCCACCCTGATCGAAGCCAAGCCGATTACCGGCCGCACTCACCAGATCCGCGTGCATACCTTGCACGCCGGGCACTGCATCGCTGGCGACACCAAGTACGGCGAAGAAGGTTTCAGCAAGGAAATCCGCGATCTGGGCGGCAAGCGCCTGTTCCTGCATGCCTACATGCTGACCGTGCCGTTGCCGGATGGCGGCGAGCTGAAGTTGCAGGCGCCGGTCGACGAGATGTGGGCCAAGACTGTGGAGCGATTGAGTGCGCCCATCTGATTACAAGCTGCTGATCTTCGATTGGGACGGCACGCTGGCCGATTCCATTGGCCGGATTGTCGAGGCGATGCATGTTGCCTCCCGGCGCTCCGGTTTTGAACAGCGCGACGATTTTGCCGTCAAGGGCATCATCGGCCTGGGCTTGCCGGAAGCGATCCGCACCCTGTATCCCGAAATCGGCGACGCAGAGTTGATCGGGTTCCGCGAGCACTATGCTGAACATTACATTGCGTCGGAGGCCGTGCCTTCGCCGTTGTTCGAGGGCGTGGTCGAGTCGCTCGAGGCATTTCGTGCCGAGGGTTATCATCTGGCTGTGGCGACCGGCAAGGCCCGTCGCGGGCTGGATCGGGTGTTGAAGGCCCATGGCTGGGAGGATTACTTCGATATCACCCGTGCCGCCGACGAGACCGCCAGCAAGCCCCATCCGCTGATGCTCGAGCAGATCCTCGCGCATTGCGAAGTGCGCCCGGAGCAGGCATTGATGGTCGGTGATTCGTCCTTTGATTTGCAGATGGCGCGCAACGCCGGCATGGAGTCGGTGGCGGTAAGCTATGGCGCTCAATCGATCGATGTGTTGAAGCTTTATGAGCCGCGACTGGCCATCGACCGTTTTTCAGAATTGCACGCCTGGCTGAGTCAGCAGGCTTAACCGGTTGTTTTTTGGGTGGATGGCATGACCGACGAATGGAAGGCGCCCGCCAAGGCGAGCGCAGAGAGCGGTGACGACAAGAGCTGGAAGCTGCTGGAGAAGACGCTGCTGGCCAGCGTGCAGGAGCAGCGTCGCTCCCGTCGCTGGGGCATATTCTTCAAGTTGCTGACCTTTGTGTATCTTTTCGGCGTTATTGCACTGTTTTCGCCGCTGATGGATATGGAAAAGGCCGCTACCCTTAGTGCCAATTACACGGCGTTGATCGATGTGACAGGCGTGATTGCCGACAAGGAGCCGGCCAGCGCAGACAATATCGTTGGCAGCCTGCGTGCGGCTTTCGAGGACAAAAAGGTCAAGGGTGTCATCCTGCGCATCAACAGCCCGGGCGGTAGTCCGGTGCAGTCGGGTTATGTCTATGACGAGATCCGTCGCCTGCGCGGCCTGCATCCGGACACCAAGCTGTATGCGGTCATTTCCGACCTGGGGGCTTCCGGTGCTTACTACATCGCCAGCGCGGCGGATCAGATCTACGCCGACAAGGCGAGCCTGGTCGGCTCCATCGGTGTGACGGCAGCCGGTTACGGCTTTGTCGGCACCATGGAGAAGCTGGGCGTCGAGCGTCGCACCTACACCTCGGGCGAGCACAAGTCGTTCCTCGATCCGTTCCAGCCGCAGAAGCCGGAAGAAACCGCTTTCTGGCAGGGTGTGCTCGATACGACCCACAAGCAGTTCATCAACAGCGTCAAGCAAGGGCGGGGCGATCGCCTGAAGGACAAGGAGCATCCGGAGTTGTTCTCCGGTCTGGTCTGGTCTGGCGAGCAGGCGCTGCCGCTGGGGTTGATCGATGGACTGGGCAATGCCAGTTCGGTTGCGCGGGATGTGATCGGCGAGAAAGAGTTGGTGGACTTTACCGTTCAGGAGTCGCCATTCGATCGCTTCTCGAAAAAGCTCGGTGCCAGCGTGGCTGAGCATTTGGCGATGTGGATGGGGTTTAACGGTCCGTCGTTGCGTTAAGCCGGCTTTAAGGTCAAAAGATCGCAGCCTTCGGCAGCTCCTACAGGTGATCTCTGTAGGAGCTGCCGAAGGCTGCGATCTTTTGCTTTCAGGGTATTTGCACCCCTTCGACCAACAACATATCGATCAAGCGAATCAGCGGCAGACCAATCAGGCTGGTCGCATCAGGCCCCTCGGTGCTGCGAAACAGGCTGACCCCCAGGCCTTCTGCCTTGAAGCTGCCTGCGCAATCGTAGGGCTGCTCGGCGTGCAGGTAGCGCTCGATGCGGGTGGCGTCGAGTGAGCGCATGTGTACGGTGAACGGCACGCAATCGACCTGGCAGTGCCCTGTCCGGCTGTTGAGCAAGGCCAGGCCGGTCAGGAATGTCACGCTGGCGCCGCTGGCGGCCAGCAGTTGTTCGCGGGCTTTTTCGAAGGTGTGGGGCTTGCCGATTATCCGTTCTCCGAGCACGGCGACCTGGTCAGAGCCGATTATCAGATGAGCGGCATGGCTGGCGGCCAGGGCGCGCGCTTTCTCTTCGGCGAGGCGCTTGACCAGTGCGATGGCGGATTCGCCGGGGCGATGGCTTTCGTCGATATCCGGCGAACTGCAGGTGAATGGCAGTTGCAGACGGGCCAGCAATTCCCGGCGATAGACCGAGCCGGAAGCGAGTAATAAAGGCAGCATGCGCATCTCCATAAGGCAGGTGCGAATTCTAGCGAGGCTTCCAAGTGACGGACAGGGCTGAATTTCCTTTGACATGGGCGGGTGCATCCCTATAATGCTGCGCCTATGTTGAATGACCCGATTCCACCTCACGTTGACCCGCGCAAATTGGCTGATCGTGGCACCACCCTTCAAGGTGAAATGCTGCTGGCCGATTTGGAGAGACTCTGCGACCCGCTTTCCGACAATGTCGGTACGGTGCAGGCTAAATTCGTTTTTGAACGAGATGAACGTAAATCTGTGGTCATCCACAGCTTTATCGACACTGAAGTCAAAATGGTTTGCCAGCGTTGTCTTGAGCTGGTCACCCTGCCGATCCATAGCGAATGCAGTTACGCTGTGGTGAAGGAGGGTGCGAATACCCAGTCGTTGCCGAAAGGTTATGACGTGCTGGAACTGGGCGAAGATCCATTGGATCTGCAGTCACTGATCGAGGAGGAGCTTCTGCTCGCCTTGCCCATTGTGCCTGCTCATCATCCGGAAGAATGCCAGCAGCCGGCGGGAGCAGATGAGCCCGAACCGAGCGAGGACGAGGTAACGCGGTCCAACCCGTTCAGTGTATTGGCGCAGTTAAAGCGTGACCCAAACGTTTAGGAGTTAATCAATTATGGCTGTTCAGCAGAACAAAAAATCCCGCTCTGCCCGTGACATGCGCCGTTCGCACGACGCTCTCGAGGCTAGCACCCTGTCTGTAGAAAAAACCACCGGTGAAGTTCACCTGCGTCACCACGTATCGCCAGAAGGCGTATACCGTGGCCGTAAAGTGATCGACAAGGGCGCTGACGAGTAATCACTTGTCCGCTCAAGTCATCGCGATTGACGCAATGGGCGGGGACTTCGGTCCCCGCAGCATTGTCCAGGCCAGTCTTGCTTGCCTGTCCGCTACACCCTCGCTGCACCTGACCCTCGTCGGTCAACCCTCCCTACTTGAAGAATTGATCGCTGGCCATTCGGCTGTGGATCGCGCGCGCCTGTCGATTGCTCCGGCGAGCGAAGTCATCGGCATGGACGAAAAACCCGCCCAGGCCTTGCGAGGCAAGCCCGACTCATCGATGCGCGTGGCCCTTGAGTTGCTGCGCGACGGTAAAGTCCAGGCCTGCGTCAGTGCCGGCAATACCGGTGCGCTGATGGCGTTGTCGCGCTTCGTGCTCAAGACCCTGCCGGGCATTGACCGTCCGGCCATGGTGGCGGCGATCCCGACACAAAAGGGCTACTGCCAATTGCTCGACCTGGGTGCCAACGTCGATTGCAGTGCCGAGCATCTGTTGCAGTTTGCGGTCATGGGCTCGGTGGCGGCGGAGACGCTGGGCATCAGCCGTCCACGGGTGGCATTGCTGAACATTGGCACCGAAGACATCAAGGGCAATCAGCAGGTCAAGCTGGCGGCGACTTTGTTGCAAGGCGCCCGGGGCATCAATTACATCGGCTTTATCGAGGGCGACGGTTTGTACCGTGGCGAAGCGGATGTGGTGGTGTGTGACGGTTTTGTCGGCAACATCCTGCTCAAATCCAGCGAAGGCCTGGCGACCATGATTGCCGGGCGCATCGAGGCCTTGTTCAAGAAGAGCCTGGCCTCACGTGCGGTCGGTGCACTGGCGCTGCCGTTGATGAAGCGCCTGCAGGCCGACCTGGCGCCTGCCCGGCATAACGGTGCGAGCTTTCTCGGCTTGCAGGGGATTGTGGTGAAGAGCCACGGCTCTGCCGGGGTCCAGGGTTTCCAGAGCGCCATTTCGCGCGCCATGATCGAGATTCAGGAGAATCTTCCCGAGCGCCTGCACGGTCGTCTGGAGGATTTGTTGCTTTAGGCGTTTTCGTCGGACAATGCTTAAATGTGACCGCTTGGTTCGATGGGCCATCCAACTGTCAGTTTCTTGCGTCCCCAAAGCGGGGCGCCATTTCTCCGACGACAAGATCATTAGGGGCTTGTTACATGTCTGCTTCCCTCGCATTCGTCTTCCCGGGACAGGGTTCGCAGTCCCTCGGCATGCTGGCCGAGTTGGGCGCACAACATCCGGTTGTCCTTGAAACATTCAAAGAAGCTTCCGATGCACTGGGTTACGACCTGTGGGCACTGACCCAACAAGGGCCGGAAGAGCAACTCAATCAAACCGATAAAACCCAACCGGCCATTCTGACCGCCTCGATCGCCCTGTGGCGTCTGTGGCTGGCCGAAGGTGGTGCGCGTCCGGCCTACGTCGCCGGGCACAGCCTGGGTGAATACAGCGCGCTGGTGGCAGCGGGCAGCCTGAGCCTGGGCGACGCGGTGAAACTCGTCGAGCGTCGTGGCCAACTGATGCAGGAAGCCGTTCCGGCCGGGCAGGGCGGCATGGCTGCCATCCTGGGTCTGGACGATGCCGACGTACTGGCAGCCTGTGCCGAAGCGGCGCAAGGCGAAGTGGTCAGCGCGGTCAATTTCAACTCGCCAGGCCAGGTGGTCATCGCCGGTGCCAAGGCTGCGGTCGAACGCGCCATCGAAGGCTGCAAGGCGCGTGGTGCCAAGCGCGCCATGCCACTGCCGGTCAGCGTGCCGTCCCACTGCGAGCTGATGCGTCCGGCTGCTGAGCGTTTCGCCGAATCGATCGCCGCGATCAATTGGCAGGCGCCACAGATTCCGGTGGTCCAGAACGTCAGCGCTGAAGTGCCGGCCGATCTGGAAACCCTCAAGCGTGATCTGCTCGAACAGCTGTACAAGCCCGTACGCTGGGTCGAATCCGTACAGGCGCTGGCTGCCAGGGGCGCGACCAATCTGGTCGAGTGCGGCCCGGGCAAAGTGCTGGCCGGCCTGAACAAGCGTTGCGCCGAAGGCGTATCGACATCCAACCTCAATACCCCAGATGCCTTCGCTGCCGCCCGTGCAGCGTTGGCCTGAATCAGGAGAAGCTTGCATGAGTCTGCAAGGTAAAGTTGCACTGGTCACCGGTGCAAGCCGTGGCATCGGCCAGGCTATCGCCCTGGAACTGGGTCGTCAGGGCGCCATCGTTGTAGGTACCGCGACTTCCGCGTCGGGTGCCGAGCGTATTGCCGCGACCCTGAAGGAAAACGGTATTCAAGGCACCGGCCTGGAACTCAATGTCACCAGTGACGAGTCCGTGGCGGCGGTCCTGGCGAGCATCCAGGAGCAGTTCGGTGCGCCGGCGATCCTGGTCAACAATGCCGGTATCACCCGCGATAACCTGATGATGCGCATGAAAGACGACGAGTGGCACGACGTTGTCGATACCAATCTGAACAGTCTGTTCCGCCTGTCCAAGGGCGTTTTGCGTGGCATGACCAAAGCCCGTTGGGGCCGAATTATCAGTATTGGTTCGGTTGTGGGTGCCATGGGCAACGCAGGCCAAGTAAACTACGCTGCCGCCAAGGCCGGTCTGGAAGGTTTCAGTCGTGCATTGGCGCGTGAAGTCGGTTCCCGTGCGATTACGGTAAACTCGGTGGCCCCAGGGTTCATCGATACCGATATGACCCGTGAACTGCCCGAGGCGCAGCGTGAAGCCTTGCAGTCGCAGATTCCGCTGGGTCGTCTGGGGCAGGCTCAAGAGATCGCGTCCGTGGTCGCTTTTCTTGCGTCGGACGGTGCGGCTTACGTTACCGGAGCTACAATCCCGGTGAACGGCGGGATGTACATGTAATTCAAATGTGACGGATTGCTTCAAAAAAATGTCATACGAGCTGTCTAAAATCCGTTATAAAGCTGCAATCTATTTATAGGCAGAGGGTCACCGGGTTCGAGGAGTGAAGCTTTCAGTTGAAAAGCTGAAAAGCCTTTCTATACACTTACCCACTGGCCAGCTGCCTGAATTTGTCCATTAGGAGTGAAAACAAGGTATGAGCACCATCGAAGAGCGCGTCAAGAAAATCGTTGCTGAGCAACTGGGCGTTAAAGAAGAAGAAGTGGTCAACACTGCTTCCTTCGTTGAAGACCTGGGTGCCGACTCCCTTGACACCGTTGAGCTGGTGATGGCTCTGGAAGAGGAATTCGAGACCGAAATCCCTGACGAAGAAGCCGAGAAGATCACTACTGTACAAGCTGCAATCGACTACGTTACTAGCCACCAGGCGTAATAGTTTGTAATCGTTGCTCGCTGTCATGGAAAAACCGCACTGCCATCATGGCGTGCGGTTTTTTCTTTAGGCCTGATGCAAAGTCGTCATTTGAAAAAAGGAGAGTGCTGTGTCGCGTAGACGCGTCGTAGTCACCGGTATGGGTATGTTGTCGCCACTGGGCACGGATGTGCCGAGCAGCTGGCAGGGCATTCTGGCTGGCCGCAGTGGCATTGGTCTGATCGAACACGCCGACCTTTCTGCCTATTCCACCCGTTTTGGCGGCTCGGTAAAGGACTTCAATGTCGAGGAATACCTGTCGGTCAAGGAAGCCCGCAAGCTCGACCTGTTCATTCAATACGGTCTGGCCGCAGGTTTTCAGGCGGTGCGCAACGCCGGTCTGGAAGTCACCGACGCCAACCGTGAGCGCATCGGCGTGGCCATGGGCTCGGGTATTGGCGGTCTGACCAATATCGAAGAGACCGCCCGCACGCTGCACGAGACCGGCCCACGACGGATTTCCCCGTTCTTCGTGCCAGGCTCGATCATCAATATGATTTCCGGTTTCCTGTCCATCCATCTGGGGGCACAGGGGCCTAACTACGCCATCGCCACGGCCTGTACCACCGGTACCCACTGCATTGGCATGGCAGCCCGCAACATCATGTACGACGAAGCCGACGTGATGATTGCCGGCGGCGCCGAGATGGCGGCCTGCGGTCTGGGCATGGGCGGCTTCGGTGCCTCCCGCGCGCTGTCGACCCGCAACGATGAGCCGACCCGCGCCAGCCGTCCATGGGACAAGGGCCGTGACGGCTTCGTGCTGTCCAATGGTGCCGGTGCACTGGTTCTGGAAGAGCTGGAACACGCCAGGGCCCGTGGTGCGACCATCTACGCCGAACTCATTGGCTTCGGCACCAGCGGCGATGCCTACCACATGACTTCGCCACCTGCCGATGGCGCGGGTGCTGCCCGTTGCATCACCAATGCGCTGCGCGATGCGAAGATCAATGGCGATCAAGTGCAGTACATCAACGCCCACGGCACGTCGACTCCCGCAGGCGATCTTGCTGAAGTCAATGCGATCAAGTCGGTGTTCGGTGAGCATGCCTACAAGCTGGCCGTCAGTTCGACCAAATCCATGACCGGCCACCTGCTGGGTGCGGCGGGCGCGGTCGAGGCGATCTTCAGCGTGCTGGCCATCAACAGCCAGGTGGCGCCGCCGACCATCAACCTCGATGAGCCGGATGAAGGCTGCGACCTCGATTTCGTGCCGCACACCGCGCGCAACATGGATATCGATGTGGTCGTCTCCAACTCCTTCGGTTTTGGCGGCACCAACGGCTCGCTGGTGTTCCGCCGGTTCGCAGGCTGATGGACAGCTGGGTCGACGGTCAGCCGGCTGACGCTTTGTCGCTGAAGGATCGCGGCCTGGCTTACGGCGATGGTCTGTTCGAGACCGTCGCCGTGCGCAACGGCAAGCCCGTGTTACTGGAGCGGCATCTGTCGCGTCTGGCGGATGGCTGTTCGCGTCTGGCGCTTGCTGCCGATCAGGAATTGATCCGCAGCGAACTGCTGGCCTACGCCGCGGCATTGGGTGACGGGGTGCTCAAGCTCATTCTCACCCGCGGCGACGGCCTGCGCGGTTACGCGCCCGATCCTTCGGCCCAGGCCCGACGCATTCTGCAAGGCAATCCACCTGCGGCTTACCCTGCCGCGCATGGCGAGCAGGGTGTTCGTCTGTTTCCTTGCGCCACTCGATTGTCCAGGCAGCCATTACTGGCCGGCCTCAAGCACCTCAACCGACTTGAACAAGTCCTCGCCCGTGCCGAATGGCAGGACACCGAGCATGCCGAAGGCTTGATGCTCGATCAGGCCGGGCGCGTGATCGAAGGCGTGTTCAGCAATCTGTTCCTGGTGCGTGACGGCGTGCTCATCACGGCTGACCTCAAGCGCTGCGGCGTGTCCGGGGTGATGCGTGCCGAACTATTGTTCCAGGCCAGATCGCTGGGAATCCCCACGCAAATCACCGACATTCCCCTCGAACAGCTGCAATGGGCTGACGAAGTCTTTGTCTGCAACAGCGTGTATGGTATCTGGCCGGTGCGTGCCTATGCTGCTCTTCACTGGCCGGTTGGGCCGCTCACCCGTAAACTCCAAACCATTGCCCGTGTGCTACTGGATGCTTGATACGTGAGACGTAAACTCTTGCTGCTGCTGGAAACCGGAGTGGTTCTGGCAGGGCTGCTGATGGGTGCTTCAGCCTGGAAAATTCATTCGGCGCTGGTACAGCCGCTGAACATTGCCCAGGAACAATTGCTGGATGTGCCCAAGGGCACCACACCGACCCGCACCTTCTACCGACTCGAAGCCAATTGTGTCATCAAGGACGCCTTCTGGCTGCGCGTGTATTGGCGCTTCAATCTCGGCAAACAACCGCTGCACAGCGGTGAATACCGCATGCAACCGGGCATGACCGTCGAAAGACTGATCGACCTGTGGAAACGCGGGGAAATGGTTCAGTACAGCCTGACCCTGGTAGAAGGCTGGAATTTCCGCCAGGTTCGCGCAGCGCTGGCCAAGGAAGAGAAGCTCGATCATAGCCTCGACGGTTTGAGCGACAGCCAGGTCATGGACAAGCTCGGCCACACCGGGATTTTTCCGGAAGGGCGCTTCTTCCCTGACACCTATCGTTACGTGCGCGGCATGTCCGATATCGAGCTGCTGAAAACCGCCTACGACCGCCTCGACGAAGTGCTCGCCAAGGAGTGGCAGCAGCGCTCTTCCGATGTGCCGTACACCGAGCCCTACCAGGCGCTGATCATGGCTTCGCTGGTGGAAAAGGAAACCGGCGTGCCGCAGGAGCGCGGGCAGATTGCCGGTGTGTTTGTGCGACGCATGGCGATGGGCATGCTGCTGCAGACCGATCCGACGGTGATCTACGGCCTCGGCGACCGCTACAGCGGTAAACTGACCCGGGCTCACCTAAGGGAATCGACGCCCTACAACACCTACATGAATGCGGGCCTGCCACCGACGCCGATTTCGATGGTCGGTCGCGAAGCCATTCATGCGGCACTCAATCCGGTGGAGGGCAGCAGCCTTTACTTCGTGGCCCGCGGTGATGGCACTCACGTGTTCTCCGACGACCTGGATGCCCACAACAATGCCGTGAAGGAGTTCCAGCTCAAGCGTCGCACCGATTACCGCTCCAGCCCGGCGCCCACTGCCACGCCAGAGACGGCGCCGACCCAGACTGAGCAGAACGGCACGCAGGAAGCCAAGGCTTCGCAGGAGCTGGCTCCGATCCCGGCCGCTTCACCGAACACGGCTCCCGAGGCACTGCCGCAAGTGCCGGCGCAAGATCCTGCGCCAGCTCCGGAAACACCGGAACCCGATGCAAGCGCACCGAAAAGCCCGCAATGACTCTGACTAAGGACTGCCTGTGACTGGCTTGTTTATTACTCTGGAAGGCCCGGAAGGCGCCGGCAAGAGCACCAATCGCGAATACCTGGCCGAGCGCTTGCGCGCCGCCGGCATCGAGGTGGTGCTGACCCGCGAGCCGGGGGGCACGCCGTTGGCCGAGCGCATCCGTGAGGTGTTGTTGGCTCCCGTCGACGAAGTCATGAACCCGGATACCGAGTTGCTGTTGGTGTTCGCGGCGCGTGCCCAGCACCTGGCTGAAGTGATTCGCCCGGCGCTGGCCCGCGGTGCCGTGGTCTTGTGTGATCGTTTTACCGATTCGACTTACGCCTACCAGGGCGGTGGCCGTGGCTTGTCGCTTGAGCGCATCGCGGCTCTGGAAACCTTCGTTCAAGGCGATCTGCGCCCGGACCTGACACTGATTTTCGATCTGCCTGTCGAGGTGGGTCTGGCCCGCGCCAGCGCACGCGGCCGCCTGGATCGCTTCGAACTCGAAGGCCGGACCTTTTTCGATGCCGTACGCCATGCGTTCCTCAAGCGGGCCAAGGCGGATCCGGCGCGTTATGTGCTGGTCGATGCGGCCCAACCGTTGGCACAGGTTCAGCAATCGCTGGATGCCTTGTTGCCGCGCCTGCTGGAGTTGAACCGTGGCTGAGGCCTATCCGTGGCAGGAAAGCCTCTGGCAGCACCTGGCGGGTCGTGCGCAGCATGCGCACGCCTACCTGCTGCATGGCCCGGCCGGGATCGGCAAGCGCGCACTGGCCGAGCGCCTGATGGCCAGCTTGCTATGCCAGCGCCCGAAGGCGCTGGAGGCCTGCGGCGAATGCAAATCCTGCCTGCTGCTCAAGGCTGGCAGTCACCCGGATAACTACATCCTGGAACCGGAGGAAGCCGACAAGGCGATCAAGGTCGATCAGGTTCGCGATCTGGTCGGTTTCGTGGTGCAGACCGCGCAGTTGGGCGGGCGCAAAGTGGTGCTGATCGAGCCGGTCGAGTCGATGAACATCAACGCCGCCAACGCCTTGCTCAAGAGCCTCGAAGAGCCGTCCGGCGATACGGTTTTATTGCTGGTCAGCCACCAGCCGAGCCGCTTGTTGCCCACCATCAAGAGTCGCTGCGTGCAGCAGGCCTGCCCGCTGCCGGGCGAGGCCATGAGCTTGAAGTGGCTGGCCCAGGCATTGCCGGAATGTTCCGAAGAGGAGCGCGTCGAGTTGCTGACGCTGGCCGCCGGTTCGCCACTGGCGGCGGTCAATCTCCAGGCCCAGGGCGTGCGTGAACAGCGCATGCAAGTCGTGGAAGGGGTGAAGAAACTCCTCAAGCAACAGCAGTCGCCGACGCAACTGGCCGAAGAATGGAAAAACATTCCGATGTTGCGCCTGTTCGATTGGTTCTGCGACTGGTCGAGCCTGATCCTGCGCTATCAGTTGACCCAGGACGAAGCCGGCCTTGGCCTGGCCGACATGCGCAAGGTGGTGCAATACCTGGCGCAGAAAAGCGCCCAGGGCAAAGTCCTCGATATCCAGGACTGGATTCTCGCCCAACGACAGAAAGTCTTGAGCAAGGCCAACCTCAATCCGGCCTTGCTGCTGGAGGCCTTGCTGGTGCAATGGGCGTCGTTGCCTGCCCAAAGATGACTGCCTGCGCCTAGACTCTATCAGTACACCCGACCGTCCCACCCATTCGATGTAAGTTGCAGCCCTTTATGCTCGTAGATTCCCATTGTCACCTCGATCGCCTCGACCTGGCCGCCCACGACGGCTCCCTGGATGCTGCCCTGGATGCCGCCCGGCAGCGCGGGGTTGGGCACTTTCTGTGTATCGGTGTCAGCGCGGACAACGCGGCCGACGTCAAGGCCCTGGCCGAACGTTATGACGACGTCGACTGCTCGGTGGGCGTGCACCCTCTGGATGTACAACCGGGTGCCGCGCCGGCGCTGGACTGGCTGTTGCAGGAGCTCAATCACCCGCGTGTGGTCGCCATCGGCGAAACCGGCCTCGATTACCACTACGAGCCGGAAGCGGCGCAGTTGCAGCAGGAATCCTTTCGCCTGCACCTGCAAGCGGCGCAGCAGACCGGCAAACCGGTGATCATCCACACCCGCGGGGCCCGCACCGATACCCTGGACTTGCTGCGCGAAGCGGCATTGCCCCAGGCGGGCGTATTGCACTGCTTTACCGAAGACTGGGACATGGCGAAGGCTGCACTGGACATGGGCTATTACATTTCCTTGTCCGGGATTGTCACTTTTCGCAATGCCGATGCGTTGCGCGATGTGGCCAGCAAGGTGCCGGCCGACCGCTTGCTGGTGGAAACCGATTCGCCCTACCTGGCGCCGATTCCCCATCGCGGCAAGCCAAACCTGCCGCAGTACGTGCGTGAAGTAGCGGAATTTCTGGCAATGTTGCGTGGTGAACCCTATGAGCGGTTTGCCGAGCAGACCACGGCCAATTTCAAGCGGCTGTTCCCGCTGGCGCATGTAAAAGGTTAAATCGCAGGCAAAAAAAACCCGGGTTCTGGGGGGTGAATCCGGGTTAAGACCATTAGGAGTAAAACAATGGCACGCGGTCCGTTGGTACCAATATCGGCGTGACACTTGGGGGAGATGCCCCGCCGACAGTTCAAGTATTGATCAGGATTGCGCCTCGTCCAGTTTGCTGGTCAGGGTTTTTAAACAAATTTGGAATACGTGCGCTTCGGAAGAGTTCTCATCAACCGGTAATCGTGCGCGGAATGACCGGAAAGTGCAGATATGGTCGGATGATCCGTGCATTTTTGCGTAAGTTAGGCATAATACGCGGCTTCGAATTTTGACCCCGACAGACCTTTTCTTATGCATAAAGAACCTCGTAAGGTCCGTGAGTTTCGTCGCCGCGAGCAGGAAATTCTCGATACCGCGCTAAAGCTGTTCCTCGAACAAGGTGAAGACAGTGTCACCGTCGAGATGATTGCTGATGCCGTCGGTATCGGCAAAGGCACGATCTACAAGCATTTCAAATCCAAGGCGGAAATCTATCTGCGCCTGATGCTCGACTACGAGCGCGATTTGAACGCACTGCTGCATTCGGCCGATGTCGACAAGGACAAGGAAGCCCTGTCCCGGGCCTACTTCGAATTCCGCATGCGCGATCCACAACGCTATCGCCTTTTCGACCGCCTCGAAGAGAAAGTGGTCAAGGGCAACCAGGTACCGGAGATGATCGAGGAGCTGCACAAGATCCGTGCCTCGAACTTCGAACGCCTGACCCTGCTGATCAAGGGCCGGATCAGCGAAGGCAAGCTGGAAGACGTGCCACCTTACTTCCACTACTGCGCGTCCTGGGCGCTGGTGCACGGCGCCGTCGCGCTGTATCACTCGCCGTTCTGGAGCAATGTGCTGGAAGATCAGGAAGGTTTCTTCCAGTTCCTGATGGACATCGGCGTGCGCATGGGCAACAAACGCAAGCGCGACACCGACACTTCCGGCAGCTGATTCATTCAGTTGCCTTATTGCGCCATGATTTCGCTACTTGGCGCAGTAGCGCAGGAATATACTCAGGTAGAGGACTTGCTAAAACTTGATTTCTGAGTCAAGTTTTAGCAGCCCGATATTCTTCCGCCGGAGTGACCATGATCGTTGACCGTCAAGGCAGGCGTTTTCGCAACTTGCGAATCAGTCTGACCTCTGCCTGCAATTACGCCTGTACCTACTGCGTGCCCAACGGCAAGCGGCTGGTGGCTGCGCAGGATGAATTGTCGGCCGAAGCGATGGCACGCGGTGTGGCTTATCTGATTGAGGCGGCAGGGATCGAGCGTCTGCGCATTACTGGCGGCGAGCCGCTGGTCAGCCCGAAACTCGAAGCGTTCATGACGGCGGTCGGGCAGATGGGCCTGGAAGACATCAGCCTGACCACCAATGGCCAGCTGCTGGCGAAGAAACTGCCGCTGCTGGTGAGCGCCGGCATTCGGCGCCTCAACGTTTCCCTCGACACCCTCGACGCCAGTGCGTTCCGCGGCATTGCCCGGGGCGGCGACTTGGCCACCGTGCTAAACGGCATGAACGAGGCCAGTGCAGCCGGCATGAAGATCAAGGTCAACATGGTGCCGCTGCGCGGACAGAACCTTGATCAAGTGATGCCGCTGCTCGACTACTGCCTGGAGCGCGGTTATGAACTGCGCTTCATCGAGCTGATGCGCATGGGCCACCTGGCCAACGACTCCAATGCGTTTTTGCAGCAGTTTGTCAGCCTCCAGCAATTGCTGAGTCTGATCGGTGAGCGCTATGAATATCTGCAGGCCGATGCCCCGGTCGATGCAACGGCGGTTCGTTATGAAATTCCCGGCCAGGGTTACTTCGGCGTGATCGCCAACGAAAGTGTGCCGTTCTGCCGGACCTGCTCGCGACTGCGCTTGTCTTCCACCGGGTGGCTGCATGGCTGCCTGTCGTCGAGCAATCGCCATTACGTCGGCGACCTGCTGGACAAACCGCGCCACCAGGCGCTGCCGGCCTTGCAGAGACTCCTGGTGAAAGCCTTGGGGGACAAGCAGGAAGTGGCGTTCTCTGGCGGCGCGACTGTCATGAAGATTATCGGCGGCTGAACCGGCCTCATCGCGGGCAAGCCACGCTCCCACAGGTTTGCGTAAACCCTTGTGGGAGCGAGCTTGCTCGCGATGGCTATGGATAAGCCAACAATGCCCATGAGCTGGCGCAAAAGCTGCATCCTACGGCCATTCGCCGGTTTTCCGACACCGGCCTCTGGAGGATAGGATGCGTAGCCTGGTTTTGCTGCTGGCCGTTTTGGCGCTTGGTGGCTGCATGAACGTCAGCGATATGGCCGAAGGGACTCGTTACCATATGAGCGATGCGGGGCTGCTCGATCACAGCGACAGCCGGCGCGTAAACAACCTGCGCATTCAACCGGATTCGTTCGTCTACATCGCCCAGGGCGCTTTCATGCCGCCGGGCAGCGCCATTTACCCGCGGCCCAACGTGATTGCCGAAGTCGCCTTCGATGGCTTCGTCGAATACTTCCCGATGGTCCGCCGTGCCCGCACGCCGGAAGGCCTCGACCAGGCCATGGGCGAAGCCCGTGCCGCCGGTGCGCACTATCTGCTCTACACCCGATTCGCCAAGTCGGACGACCGTATCGGCAACTCGGACGAATGGCTGGATCAGGAAGCCCTGGATCGCCTCGGCATCGACAGCGGTATGATTCAGATCATGTTGATCGAGACCAGCACCCAGTATTTGATTGATACTGCGACCATCAAGAGTCGTGGCGGTTTACTGACGTTCCACGATAAAAAACCCGAAGACCTGATGGGCCCGCCGCTGGAGCAATATGCGCGCGGCCTGTTGGGGCTCAGCGACCAGTAACTTCAAGGAGAACGCCATGAGTGGCCCGCAAAAAGCCAACGACTTGCTGGGGCAGATCCCCAAGACCAAAGGCTTGCCGCCGGTGCACCTGTGGAACCCCGATTTCTGCGGCGACATCGACATGCGCATCGCCCGGGACGGCACCTGGTATTACCTGGGCACGCCGATCGGGCGTAAGCCGATGGTCAAGCTGTTCTCCACCATCATTCGCCGCGACGGCGATGATTATTTCCTGATTACCCCGGTGGAAAAGGTCGGCATCAAAGTCGACGATGCGCCGTTCGTGGCGATTGCGGTGGACGTGGAAGGCGAGGGTGAGGCGCAGGTGTTGCGCTTCACCACCAACGTCGATGAAACCACCGAGGCCGGTGCGGAGCATCCGCTGCGCGTAGTGATCGATCCCGACACGCAGGAGCCAGCCCCTTACGTCCATGTGCGCAGCAATCTAGAGGCGTTGATCCATCGCAATGTGTTCTATCAGCTGGTAGAGCTGGCAGTGAGCCGAGAGATCGACGGCCAGCGCTGGCTCGGTGTCTGGAGTGGCGGCGAGTTTTTCCCCATCGGCCTCGAACCCTGACGCAAAACCCTGTGGGAGCGGGCTTGCTCGCGAAAGCGCTGGGTCAGCCGACATCTTTGTTGGATGTGACTCCGTCTTCGCGAGCAAGCCCGCTCCCACATTAGATTTCTGATTTCTTCAAAAAATCAAATTGACACCCAATCGTATGATGATTAGCGTGGTCCTCCATCGCATACGGCTTCGAGGTGCCCATGTCCAACAGCTTTCATGCTACGACGGTCGACTGGCTGGGATGCTGGCTGGCCACGGGGCAGGTCAGGCCGGGTGAGTCACTCAAGGTCGAAGCCGACCTCGGCGAGCAACTTGGCGTGAGCCGCACGGTCATCCGCGAAGCGATCAAAACCCTGGTTGCCAAAGGCATGCTCGAGGTCGGCCCGAAAGTCGGCACGCGGGTGTTGCCGGTGCGGCGCTGGAACCTCTTCGATCCACAAGTCGTCGGCTGGCTGTCGCGCAGCGGCTTGCCGGAAAACTTCGTCGACGATCTGCTCGATTTGCGTCGCACCATCGAACCGATGGCCGTGCGCTGGGCTTGCGAGCGCGCGACCGGCGAACAGGTGGACGCGATCCTGTTGGCCTGCAACGCACTGGAACGGGCAGTGGACAACGGCATCGATTACAACCGTGCCGACCAGCTCTTCCACGAGTGCATCCTCGCCGCCAGCCACAATCAATTCATCGAACAAATGGTTCCCGCCCTCGGCGCGTTGCTGGCGGTGGCCTTTGAAGTGTCCGCTGCCGATCCGGATGAACTGCGTCGCACCTTGCCGATTCACCGGGACCTGGCCGAGGCTATCGCGGCCCGTGATACCGCTCGGGGTGTCTGGGCTTGCATGACCCTGATCGATAACGCCGCCCTGGCGATCAAGCGTTACTACCCGCAAGTCATGGCCGACAAAAAGGCCAGCTGAGAACTCGAACCGCTGTAGGAGCGAGCTTGCTCGCGATGGTGTATCAGCACCACGAGGCCGACTGACACACCATCGCCAGCAAGCTCGCTCCATCATAAAAACAAGAACCCTGCAGGAGGTTTCATGACGTTGACGGCGGTTACCGGGCATCGGGCGAAACTGGGCGAAGGTCCGTTCTGGGATGCGCCGACCCAGGCCCTGTATTGGGTGGATATCGCGGGTAAACAGGCGTTGCGGTTGATCGGCGCCAACGTGCAGATCTGGCAGATGCCGGAACATGTGTCCGCCTTTATCCCCTGTGAAAGCGGCGACGCGCTGGTGACATTGAGCAGTGGCGTGTATCGGCTCGATCTCGATTCACCGGGCCTGGCGCCGCGCCTGACATTGTTCTGCGTGGCCGATCCGCAACCGGGCAACCGCCCCAACGAAGCCCGCTGCGACGCCCAGGGCCGGCTCTGGCTGGGTACCATGCAAAACAATATCGGAGAACAGGGTGAAGACCTGCCCATCGTGCGCCGTTCGGGTGGACTGTTTCGCATCGATCGTACCGGGCGGGTTGTGCCGTTACTGCGCAACCTGGGCATTCCCAACACGCTGTTGTGGAGCGATGACGGCACCCGCGTTTATTTCGGCGACAGCCTCGATGGCACCTTGTATCGACACTTCATCCGCAGCGACGGCGTCCTCGATGCGCCGCAGGCCTGGTTTGGCCCGCATGGGCGCGGCGGCCCGGACGGTTCGGCGATGGATGCCGAAGGTTTTATCTGGAATGCCCGTTGGGATGGACACTGTCTGCTCAGGTTGAGCCCTGACGGCAAAATCGACCGGACCATCGAACTGCCGATCAGTCGTCCCACCAGTTGCGTGTTCGGTGGTGCAGACCTGAAAACCCTGTACATCACCAGCGCGGCGAGTCCGCTGGGACATCCCCTGGATGGGGGCGTGTTGTCGATTCCGGTGGAGGTGCCCGGGAAGCGTTGCACGCGCTTTGCGGATTAAGTCCCATAATATGGGATGTAAATATATATATTGAGATTTGTCGCAGGCCAGGTTTATAGTCGGCCTCACCAGTTACATGCACTCACACTCAAAAAAACAAAACAGGTGAAGTGATGCAGCGAAACTCCCCCGTGCTCCCTTGCGGAGACAATGCCGCAAAGCGTTTTCAAGCTGAAACGTTTTCGCGCTTACCTGTTTTCTTCCACAACGCCTTTTGACCGGCCATCGACTGATGTCCGGTTTTCGTCGTGTTTTCGAACAGGAGTCTTGAACCATGGCTGAACCGCTGTCATTGCCCCCGGTGCCCGAACCGCCCAAGGGTGAGCGCCTCAAAGACAAAGTCGTGCTGCTGACCGGTGCCGCCCAGGGCATTGGCGAGGCCATTGTGGCAACCTTTGCGTCCCAGCAGGCCAGGCTGATCATCAGCGACATCCAGGCCGAGAAGGTCGAGAAGGTCGCGGCGCACTGGCGCGGACAGGGCGCCGACGTGGTGGCGATCAAGGCTGACGTTTCACAGCCGCAGGACCTGCAGGCGATGGCCAGGCTGGCGGTCGAGCGACACGGCCGGATCGATGTGCTGGTCAACTGCGCCGGGGTCAACGTGTTCCGTGATCCGCTGGAAATGACCGAGGAAGACTGGCGTCGCTGCTTTGCCATTGACCTCGATGGCGCGTGGTATGGCTGCAAGGCGGTGCTGCCGCAGATGATCGAGCAGGGCATCGGCAGCATCATCAATATTGCCTCGACCCATTCCTCCCACATCATTCCGGGCTGCTTTCCCTACCCGGTGGCCAAGCACGGCTTGCTCGGCCTGACCCGCGCGCTGGGCATCGAATATGCGTCCAGGGGCATCCGCGTCAACGCCATCGCACCGGGCTATATCGAAACTCAGATCAATATCGATTACTGGAACGGTTTCACCGACCCTCACGCTGAGCGCCAACGTGCGTTTGACCTGCATCCACCCAAACGCATCGGCCAGCCGATTGAAGTGGCGATGACCGCGGTGTTCCTGGCCAGTGATGAAGCACCGTTCATCAATGCCTCGTGCATCACCATCGATGGTGGGCGTTCGGTGATGTATCACGACTGAGTGACCGGGCTTTCAGGCGTCCTGGTACGTCTGAAATCCAATCATCATACGATATGACTATTGGCGGTTCGGTTTACCGCCTTGGCTTTACAGAACGCTTTCAAAGAACGCTCAACAAAAATAACAAGGAGTCAGCTTATGAATCGTCGTCATGCTATCCGTTCCCTGTGCTGTGCCGCGTTGGCGGTCTCGGCGGTCAGCCTGAGCAGCACGCTGCTGGCGGCCGAGGAAGTGAAAATCGGTTTCCTGGTCAAGCAGGCGGAAGAACCCTGGTTCCAGACTGAATGGGCGTTTGCCGAAAAGGCCGGGAAAGAGAAGGGCTTCACCCTGATCAAGATCGCCGTGCCGGACGGTGAGAAAACCCTGTCGGCCATCGACAGCCTCGCGGCCAATGGCGCCAAAGGCTTCGTGATCTGCCCGCCGGACGTGTCCCTCGGCCCGGCAATCATGGCCAAGGCCAAGCTCAACGGGTTGAAGGTGATCGCCGTCGATGACCGTTTCGTCGATGCCAGCGGCAAGTTCATGGAAGACGTGCCGTACCTCGGCATGGCCGCGTTCGAAGTCGGCCAGAAGCAAGGCCATGCCATGGCCACCGAGGCGAAGAAACGCGGCTGGGACTGGAAAGATACGTACGCGGTAATCAACACCTACAACGAACTCGACACCGGCAAGAAGCGCACCGACGGTTCGGTGAAAGCCCTGGAAGACGCCGGCATGCCGAAGGACCACATCCTGTTCTCGGCCCTCAAGACCCTCGACGTGCCGGGCAGCATGGACGCCACCAACTCGGCATTGGTGAAACTGCCGAGTGCAGCGAAGAACCTGATCATCGGCGGCATGAACGACAACACCGTACTCGGCGGTGTGCGCGCCACCGAGAGTGCCGGGTTCGCTGCGGCCAACGTGATCGGCATCGGCATCAATGGTACCGACGCCATCGGCGAGCTGAAGAAGCCCGACAGCGGCTTTTATGGTTCGATGCTGCCGAGCCCGCACATCGAGGGCTACAACACCGCAAGCATGATGTATGAGTGGGTCACCACCGGCAAGGAACCGGCGAAGTACACCGCCATGGATGACGTGACGCTGATCACCCGCGACAACTTCAAGCAGGAACTGGAAAAGATCGGCCTGTGGAACTGATGGCCATTGATTTCAGCGGCGGCTGCGGCGACGGGGCTGCCTGTCCGGTTTGAAGAGGTGGGTTATGCACGCGCAAACACATACACAACAACACAGCGGCAGCTTGCGCTTCAACGGGATCGGCAAGACCTTTCCCGGGGTGAAGGCGCTGGACAACATCAGCTTCGTCGCCCATCCGGGGCAGGTTCATGCCTTGATGGGCGAGAACGGCGCCGGCAAATCGACGCTGCTGAAAATCCTCGGCGGGGCCTACATACCCAGCAGCGGAGCCTTGCAGATCGGCGAGCGGACGATGGACTTCAAGTCCACCGCCGACAGCATCGGCAGTGGCGTCGCGGTGATCCACCAGGAACTGCATCTGGTGCCGGAAATGACCGTGGCGGAGAACCTGTTTCTCGGGCATCTGCCGGCCAGTTTTGGCCTGATCAATCGCGGCACCCTGCGCCAGCAGGCGCTGGCCTGTCTCAAAGGCCTGGCCGATGAGATTGACCCGCAGGAGAAAGTCGGGCGCCTGTCCCTGGGGCAACGGCAACTGGTGGAAATCGCCAAGGCGCTGTCCCGTGGCGCCCATGTGATTGCCTTCGACGAACCCACCAGCAGCCTTTCGGCGCGGGAGATCGACCGCCTGATGGCGATCATCGGCCGGCTGCGGGACGAGGGCAAAGTGGTGCTCTACGTCTCCCACCGCATGGAAGAAGTGTTCCGCATCTGCAATGCGGTGACGGTGTTCAAGGACGGGCGATACGTGCGCACGTTCGATGACATGAGCGAGCTGACCCATGATCAATTGGTCACCTGCATGGTCGGGCGCGACATCCAGGACATCTACGATTACCGCCCGCGCCAGCGCGGCGCGGTGGCACTCAAGGTCGACGGTCTGCTCGGGCCGGGGTTACGCGAGCCCGTGAGTTTCGAGGTGCACAAAGGCGAGATCCTCGGGTTGTTCGGGTTGGTGGGCGCCGGTCGCACCGAACTGTTGCGCCTGCTCAGCGGCCTGACACGCAACAGCGCCGGACAGCTGAAACTGCGTGGCCATGCACTGAAGCTGCGTTCACCCCGGGACGCGATTGCCGCCGGGATCCTGTTGTGCCCCGAGGACCGCAAGAAGGAAGGCATCCTGCCGCTGGCCAGTGTCGCCGAGAACATCAACATCAGCGCCCGCGGCGCCCACTCCACCTTCGGCTGCCTGTTGCGTGGCTTGTGGGAGAAAGGCAACGCCGACCAGCAGATCAAAGCGCTCAAGGTGAAAACACCACATGCCGGGCAGCCGATCAAGTTTCTATCCGGCGGCAATCAACAGAAGGCCATTCTCGGCCGCTGGCTGTCGATGCCGATGAAAGTGCTGCTGCTCGACGAACCGACCCGCGGCATCGATATCGGCGCCAAGGCCGAGATCTACCAGATCATCCATAACCTGGCGGCCGAAGGGATCGCGGTGATTGTGGTGTCCAGCGACTTGATGGAAGTCATGGGCATTTCCGACCGCATCCTGGTGCTGTGCGAAGGCGCGCTGCGTGGCGAACTGAGCCGCGACCAGGCCAACGAATCCAACCTGCTGCAACTGGCTTTGCCGCGCCAACGCGCCGACGGCGTGGCGAACTGAGAGGTGACTATGATGACAACCCAAAACAACACCCTGCCGACTACACGCAAACCGCTGGATATGCGGCGCTTTCTAGATGACTGGGTAATGCTGCTGGCGGCCGTCGGAATCTTCGTGCTCTGTACCCTGATGATCGACAACTTCCTGTCGCCGCTGAACATGCGTGGCCTGGGCCTGGCGATTTCCACCACCGGCATTGCCGCGTGCACCATGTTGTATTGCCTGGCGTCCGGGCATTTCGACTTGTCGGTGGGCTCGGTGATTGCCTGTGCCGGGGTGGTTGCGGCGGTGGTGATGCGCGACACCAACAGTGTGTTTCTCGGTGTCTGTGCAGCGCTGGTGATGGGCCTGATCGTCGGGCTGATCAACGGCATCGTCATCGCCAAGCTGCGGGTCAACGCGCTGATCACCACGCTGGCGACCATGCAGATAGTGCGCGGCCTGGCTTACATCTTCGCCAACGGCAAAGCGGTGGGGGTATCCCAGGAGTCGTTCTTCGTGTTCGGTAACGGCCAGATGTTCGGCGTGCCGGTACCGATCCTGATCACCATCGTCTGCTTCCTGTTCTTCGGCTGGCTGCTGAACTACACGACCTATGGGCGCAACACCATGGCCATCGGCGGCAATCAGGAGGCGGCGTTGCTGGCCGGGGTCAATGTCGACCGGACCAAGATCATCATCTTTGCCGTGCATGGCGTGATTGGCGCGTTGGCCGGGGTGATCCTGGCGTCGCGCATGACCTCCGGCCAACCGATGATCGGCCAGGGTTTCGAGCTGACCGTGATCTCGGCCTGTGTACTGGGCGGGGTATCGTTGAGTGGCGGTATCGGCATGATCCGGCACGTGATTGCCGGGGTGTTGATTCTGGCGATCATCGAGAATGCGATGAACCTGAAGAACATCGATACGTTTTATCAGTATGTGATTCGCGGTTCGATCTTGCTGCTGGCGGTGGTTATTGACCGCCTCAAGCAACGCTGAGACTCATTTCCTCTGTGTGCGGGTTTGCCCGTGAAGGGGCCATCAGCTTCAGTACATTTATCCTGGCTTCACTATTGCCTCATATTGCTGTCCTCGTCCTCGGTGGTGCTTGAGCCGAGACCACCGCTGCCGGGCGTTTTTTTGTCCGGCAAATCCGCCCCGCCCTGACGCCCCATGTCATTGCCCTGGATGCGTGGGTCGGTGCCGGTGGACGGAGGCAGGTTGTGGTCGATCGTGGTGCCATCGGTGTTCATGCCGGGGGCACTCTGGATGGCTGGCGCCCTGGGTTTTTCCACCGGATTGGTCGGGCCGGTGCTTGAGCCGAGGGTCCCGGCGAACGAGGCACAAGACAGCAGGGCGGTGAGGGCGAGGGCGGTCAACCTGGACAGGATCATGGTGTTGTCTCCAACGGGTAGAGTCCTTACCTGATTAGTCCGTCCTCGACCGGGATAGGTGCGTTGTCAGCGACGGACGGCTCAGGCCTGCGTCAATGCCCTGACCGCTGCTGCCCTTCGCCATATCAATCGGCCTGCGGTGATCAACCAGTTGAGCGCAGCAACCGCCAACACGGTGAGCAGCAGGGTGGCCATCCCTTGCTCGACGATGATTTTCCCGGCCAGCAAGGGGAAGCCGAACACTCCGATGAAGTACGACAGGCTGAACAGCAGCAGGGATTGCGCGGTGGTGCCAGTCGGCGCTTCATTGGCGGCCAGGCCGTTGATCACCGAGTAGGTCAGGCCGTAACCGATCCCGAGCATCACCGCCGCGAGCACGTAGCTGAAGCTGCTGTCGACGACAAAACCGAACAGGACGATCGATGCCAGCATCAGCCCCGAAAGCAGGCACGAGGCACGCAATGGGTCGCGCTTGACCACGAACCCGGCCACCAGCATTCGGCCACTGATCGCCGCGCTCATGAAGCCTAGGAAGAACAGCGAGTAGTCGAGCGAGCGCGCTGCGGCATAACTGGTTTGAAAGCTCGACAGCCCGCCGAACACGCAGCCGCCAAGACCGACCATGATGATCGGGAAGACAGCCCTGGACGACAGCACCTGGCCTGCGGCACGCCACGAAATCCGCGACACGCTGCCCGATGGCAGGGAGGCCTGATTCAATGTCCGCTGCAGGCGCCAGAACAGCAGCACACCGATCAGGCTGGCCAGTGCCGCCAGATAAAACGCAGCGCTCACCGGATAACCGAGGGCACTCGCCGCGCGGCCGAGCAGCGGGCCACTGCCGATCCCGGTCATCATGCTGCCCGACAGCAGGGCGAAGTATCTGGCGCGCTGTGCGGGTGTTACCAGGCTTGCCACGATGATCGGCCCCAGGGTGTAGAACACGCCCCAACCCAAGCCCAGCAACAGGCCGAAAAACAACAGCAGAGGGCCGAAGCCCGGGGTCAGGGCGAAGCCCAGGCTGGCCGCTACCAGCAACACACCGAACAGTGCCACTGACCGGGCGGCACCGAGCAGGTCGGACAGATGGCCGGAAACGATCACCGCCGCAAAGGTGCTGAGCATCGCCGCCGAAATCACACTGCCGGCATCGTGTTCGTTGCCGCCACGCGCGCTGATCAACAGCGACAGCAGGAAGGTCGAGCCGTAGGACAACGACAATAGATAACTGGCGAGGCAAAACAGGCCGAACAACTTGCTTGAGACTGGGGGTGTTGCGGTAGACATGACGCGGTTCCTTGACCGGATAAGTGAGCAGCGCCGCTATCTAACCACGCAGTGCCCGAATGTCAGGTCCAAGGTTATCGATGCCAGGGTTAGTGGTGACCGGAGTGAAACCTCTGCGTTGTTGTGGCGATCCAGCTTTTGTGGCGAGGGAGCTTGCTCCCGCTGGCCTGCGAAGCAGGCCCTTTCTCAAAGACTGCGTTCCACCTGTAAGACTCAAGTGTTCTTTTTGGGGCTGCTGCGCAACCCGGCGGGAGCAAGCTCCCTCGCCACAGGCCACGCGTCGCCTTAGTATGGCGTTTTCAACTTTAGACAAGGCACGTCCATGACGATCGAAATCCGCCCGGCGACCCCCAGTGATGCACCGCAAATCCTCGCGTTCATCACTGAACTGGCCGACTACGAACGTGCCCGCCATGAAGTCATCGCCAGCGTTGCCGATATCGAGCGCAGCCTGTTCAGCGAAGGCGCCACCGCCCACGGCCTGATCTGCCTGCGCGACGGTGCTGCCATCGGTTTCGCGGTGTTCTTCTTCAGCTATTCCACCTGGTTGGGCAGCAATTGCCTGTACCTCGAAGACCTTTACATCACGCCGGAACAACGCGGCGGTGGCGCGGGCAAGACCCTGCTGCGGCATCTGGCGAAAATCGCCTGCGCCAACGACTGCGGCCGTTTCGAGTGGAGCGTGCTGGAGTGGAATACGCCGGCCATCGATTTCTACAAATCCCTGGGTGCGCAGCCGCAGGAGGAGTGGGTTCGGTATCGGATGGATGGGGCCGTTTTGAGGGATTTTGCTGCGGGTAATTAATCGCCCTTAAAAGATCGCAGCCTTCGGCAGCTCCTACACCGGGACGAACGTTCACCTTGTAGGAGCTGCCGAAGGCTGCGATCTTTTTTTGTCTTAGTCTCACAATATGGGATTGATATTTATATATTGAGATTTCCCGGCATCCGGGTTTATAGTCCCGCTCACTCACTGCCAAAAACCAAAACAGGTGAAGCGATGCAGGCGCAATTGATCGCGCTCGACTGGGGGACAACCTCATTACGTGCTTACAAACTGGCTGAAGACGGGCAGGTGCTCGAACAGCGCTCGCTGGCGTCGGGGATCATGCAGTTGCCCAAGACGCCGAGAATCATTGGCGGCCGGGAATGCACCGACGGTTTTGAACTGGCTTTCGATGAGGCATGCGGTGACTGGCTCGATGCCCAGCCGCAATTGCCGGTAATTGCCTGTGGCATGGTCGGCAGCGCCCAGGGCTGGTGCGAAGCGGCCTACCGCGACACGCCGGCGAACGTCGCCACGCTCGGCACTTCCTTGCAAACCGTGCACAGCCTGCGCGGCGTCGATGTGCACATCGTGCCCGGCGTCATCGAGCGTTCACGTCTGCCGAACGTGATGCGCGGCGAAGAAACCCAGGTGCTTGGTGTGCTGCAAAACCTGTCGGGCGAGGCGAGCGCGGACCTGCTGATCGGCCTGCCGGGCAGTCATTCGAAATGGGTGGAAGTGGCCGACGGCTGCATCGTGCATTTCGATACCTTCATGACCGGCGAAGTCTTCGCCGTGCTCAGCGAGCACAGCATTCTCGGACGCACCCAGCAGCGTGGCGGGTCTTTCGATGGCGACGCGTTTGATCGTGGCGTGCAGGTCGCGTTATCGGCAGACGGTGAAACCGGTCCGCTGTCGACCCTGTTCAGTGCCCGCAGCCTGGGCCTGACGGGTGAATTGAGTGCCTGCGCCCAGGCCGATTATCTGTCCGGCCTGCTGATCGGCCACGAGTTGTCGGCCCTGGCCAATGTCCAGCGGCGTCGGCGCAACAGCGTGCACCTGCCGTCGATCATCCTTATCGGCAATACCCAACTCTGTGCCCGCTACCGCCGTGCGCTCGACGCCTGCGGTTTTACCCGGGTGACCCTGGCCGAACAGGCCACCGAACGCGGCTTGTGGCAACTGGCGCTCGCCGCCGGTCTGGTCACGTCCACCGCATCCCGTTAAACCTGCCTGGAGGTCTGACATGCTCAAACAAGCGCTGGCGCAAAACGGCCTGATCGCGATCCTGCGCGGCCTGCGTCCACAGGAAGCTGCCGCTATCGGCGAAGTCCTGTACGCCGCCGGATTTCGCGTCATCGAAGTGCCGCTCAATTCCCCTGAACCATACGACAGTATCCGCATCCTGCGCAGGACCTTGCCTGCCGATTGCCTGATCGGTGCCGGCACGGTGCTGACCCCGGAACAGGTCGAACGGGTGAAAGCGGCGGGGGGGCAGGTGATCGTCATGCCCCATAGCGATCCGAAGGTCCTGCGTGCGGCGAAAGCGGCGGGGCTGTACCTGTCGCCCGGTGTCGCCACACCGACCGAAGCCTTCGCGGCGCTGGCCGAAGGCGCGGACATCCTCAAGCTGTTCCCGGCCGAGCAAATGGGGCCGGCAGTCGTCAAGGCCTGGCTGGCGGTACTGCCGGCCGGGACGATCCTGGCGCCGGTCGGTGGCATCACCCCGGACAACATGCAGGAGTTTATCGACGCGGGCGTCAAAGGTTTCGGCCTCGGCTCCGGTCTGTTCAAACCGGGCATGACGCCTGCGCAGGTGGCGGCCAATGCCAAGGCCTATGTCGCTGCCTGGAAAGCCCTTCGCTAAGACTTTTTGGCGCTGCGAGCGCTGCATCCATAAGAGAGACAACAGATGAAAATCACCAAACTGACCACCTTCATCGTTCCGCCACGCTGGTGTTTCCTCAAGGTCGAAACCGACGAGGGCGTCACCGGTTGGGGCGAGCCCGTGGTCGAAGGTCGCGCCCATACCGTCGCCGCTGCCGTTGAGGAATTGTCCGACTACCTGATCGGCAAGGACCCACGCAACATCGAAGACATCTGGACCGTGCTCTATCGCGGTGGCTTCTACCGTGGCGGCGCGATCCACATGAGCGCCCTGGCCGGTATCGACCAGGCGTTGTGGGACATCAAGGGCAAGGCGCTGGGGGTGTCGGTCAGCGACCTGCTGGGTGGTCAGGTGCGGGACAAGATTCGCGTGTATTCGTGGATCGGCGGTGACCGCCCGGCGGACACGGCGCGTGCGGCCAAAGAAGCGGTCGAACGCGGTTTCACCGCGGTGAAAATGAACGGCACCGAAGAACTGCAATTCCTCGACACCTTCGACAAAGTCGACCAGGCCCTGGCCAACGTCGCTGCCGTGCGCGATGCGGTCGGCCCGAACGTCGGCATCGGCGTGGACTTCCATGGCCGGGTGCACAAGCCCATGGCCAAGGTGCTGATGAAGGAGCTTGATCCGTACAAGCTGATGTTCATCGAAGAGCCGGTGCTGAGCGAAAACTACGAAGCGCTGAAAGAACTGGCACCACTGACCAGCACACCGATTGCCCTCGGTGAGCGCCTGTTCTCGCGCTGGGATTTCAAACGCGTGCTCAGCGAAGGCTATGTCGACATCATCCAGCCGGATGCGTCCCATGCCGGAGGCATCACCGAAACCCGCAAGATCGCCAACATGGCCGAAGCCTACGACGTGGCGCTGGCGCTGCATTGCCCGCTGGGCCCGATTGCCCTGGCGGCTTGCCTGCAACTGGACGCGGCTTGCTACAACGCATTCATCCAGGAGCAGAGCCTGGGCATCCACTACAACGAGAGCAACGACCTGCTCGACTACGTGAAAGACCCACGGGTGTTCGATTACGACCAGGGCTTCGTGAAGATCCCGAACGGCCCGGGCCTGGGCATCGAGATCAACGAGGAATACGTGATCGAACGCGCCGCCATCGGCCACCGCTGGCGCAACCCGATCTGGCGTCATGCCGATGGCAGTTTTGCCGAGTGGTGAGTCACTGACACACCACTGAACCCTGTGGGAGCGAGCCTGCTCGCGAAGACGATGGTGCATTCAACATGGATGTTGCCTGACACACCGCATTCGCGAGCAGGCTCGCTCCCACAGTTTGATCTCCTTGCACAGTGAGATCTGCGTTAACCCGGTTCTCGACCTCAATAACCATAAGAAGAGGCACCCCCCCATGCAACCGCAAACCCTCACCGGCCAGGCGTCGTTGGTGGCGCCCAGCCGCAAGCGTTTTTTCATAATGGTGCTGTTGTTCATCACCGTGGTGATCAACTACCTGGACCGCAGCAACCTGTCGATTGCCGCCCCGGCATTGACCAGTGACCTGGGCATCGACCCGATCCACGTCGGCCTGATCTTCTCTGCCTTCGGCTGGACCTACGCGGCCATGCAGATCCCCGGCGGCTGGCTGGTAGACCGGGTCCCGCCACGCATTCTTTACACGGCAGCGCTGTTGCTGTGGTCGATTGCCACCGTGATGCTCGGCTTCGCCGGCAGCTTCATCGCGCTGTTCGTGCTGCGCATGGCGGTCGGGGCCCTGGAAGCGCCGGCCTATCCGATCAACAGCCGCGTGGTCACCACCTGGTTCCCCGAGCGGGAGCGTGCCACGGCCATCGGTTTCTACACCTCCGGACAATTCGTCGGCCTGGCCTTCCTGACACCGGTGCTGGCCTGGCTGCAGCACGAATTCGGCTGGCACATGGTGTTCGTCACCACCGGCGCGGTAGGCATTCTGTGGGCCGTGATCTGGTACGCGGTGTATCGCGAGCCACGGGATTTCAAAGGCGCCAATCAGGCGGAGATCGACTTGATCCGCGAGGGCGGTGGGCTGGTGGATATCCAGGCCGAACAGGCCAAGGTCAAAACCAAATTCAGCTGGACTGACCTGGGGATTGTCCTGACCAAACGCAAGCTCTGGGGTATCTACCTCGGGCAGTTCTGCCTCAACTCGACCCTGTGGTTTTTCCTGACGTGGTTCCCGACCTACCTGGTGAAATACCGCGGCATGGACTTCATCAAGTCCGGCCTGCTGGCGTCGCTGCCGTTTCTCGCGGCCTTTGTCGGCGTACTGTGTTCCGGTTTTTTCTCGGACTTTTTGATCCGTCGCGGTTACACGGTGGGTTTCGCCCGCAAGTTGCCGATCATCAGCGGCTTGCTGATTTCCACCTCGATCATCGGCGCCAACTTCGTTGAGTCGACGCCGCTGGTGATTGCCTTCCTCGCGCTGGCATTTTTCGGCAACGGCCTGGCTTCGATCACCTGGTCATTGGTGTCGACGCTCGCCCCGGCGCGTTTGCTCGGGCTGACCGGCGGGGTGTTCAACTTCATCGGCAACCTGTCGGCGATTGCCACGCCTATCGTGATCGGCTTTCTCGCGACGGGTGATTCCTTTGCCCCGGCGATCACCTACATCTCGGTGCTGGCATTGATCGGTGCACTGTCCTACATCTTGCTGGTGGGCAAGGTCGAGCGTATCAAGTTGTAGTCGTGGCACGCGGGCGACCATAATGCCGCCCGTTCACTCGCTCAACGGTAAAGGCTGGATATGCAGGAAGACGCCCCAAAAATCGCCAAGGACGCCGCACCGACCGGCACCCAGACCCTGCTTCGCGGTTTGGGTGTTGTTCATGCCGTGGCCAGCGGCGCCCGCGATCTCAAGGAAATCGCCCGGCTGATCGGTACCACGCGTAGCACCACCCATCGCCTGGCCAGTTGCCTGGTGGACGAGCGTTACCTGCGGGTGGTGCCGCAAGTCGGTTATTTGCTGGGGCCGAAGTTGATCGAGTTGGGCTTTCAGGCCCGTGAAGAGTTGCCGTTGGTGACCCTGGCCGGGCCGTATCTGGATGAGTTGTCGGCGTTGACCGGCGACACCGTTCATCTGGCGATCCGTGAAGGCGACGAAGTGCTGTACCTGCACAAGAACCCGGGACGCAATGGCCCGGAAATGCGTTCGCGGGTCGGCCATCGCATGCCGCTGGCGCGCACGGGGATCGGCAAGGCGCTGATGCTCGATGATTCGCCGCAAGAGTGGCAGCGCCTGTACGAAGTCAGCCTGCCGGTGGGTGGGAAAAACCAGTTCTGGCCGCAGCACCCGGAGCAGTCCTGGGAGCAGTTTCAGCAGCGCATGGTCGAGTACGTGGCCGGCGGCTACGCCTTCGATCTGGAAGATAACGAGCCGTCGATCCGTTGCGTGGCGGCGCCGGTGCGCGATGCCAGCAAGCGCATCGTCGCCGGTATCAGCATTGCGAGCACCGTGCCGTATATGCCGCTGGAGAAAATGGCCGAGCTGATTCCACTGATCAAGGGTGTTACGGCGCGGCTCTCGGCGGAGCTGGGTCTCAAGGTCTGATTCGACCCCTTTGTGGGAGCGGGCTTGCTCGCGAAAGCGGTGTATCAGTCGACATCAATGTTGAATGAATGACCGCTTTCGCGAGCAAGCCCGCTCCCACAAGGGGTTTGTGTTGTTGCATAAATGCCAGGCAACAAAAAGGCCCCCATCCGGGAGCCTTGATGTTCAGCGGTCGGCTTACATGTTCGGGTAAGTCGGGCCACCAGCGCCTTCCGGCGTTACCCAGGTGATGTTCTGTGCAGGGTCCTTGATGTCGCAGGTCTTGCAGTGAACGCAGTTCTGGGCGTTGATCTGGAAGCGCTTCTCGCCGTCTTCCTTGGTGATCACTTCATACACGCCGGCCGGGCAGTAACGCTGTGCCGGCTCATCGTACAGCGGCAGGTTCTTGCTGATCGGGATGCTCGGATCGGCCAGCTTCAGGTGGCACGGCTGCTCTTCTTCGTGGTTGGTACCGGAGATGAACACCGAGCTCAGTTTATCGAAGCTGATCTTGCCGTCCGGTTTCGGGTAGTCGATCTTCTTGCAGTCGGCCGCCAGTTTCAGGCAAGCGTAGTCCGGCTTGGTGTCGTGCAGGGTGAAAGGCAGTTTGCCGCCGAAGATGTTCTGGTCCAGCCAGTTGAAACCGCCACCGACAATGGCGCCGAACTTGTGGATCGCCGGGCCGAAGTTGCGGCTGGCGAACAGTTCGTCGTAGAGCCAGCTCTTCTTGAACGCGTCGACGTAAGTGGTCAGCTCTTCGCTGCCGTCCTTTTCAGCGAACAGTGCTTCGGCCACGGATTCAGCGGCGAGCATGCCGGACTTCATCGCGGTGTGGCTGCCCTTGATCTTGGCGAAGTTCAGGGTGCCGAGGTCGCAACCGATCAGCGCGCCGCCCTTGAAGACCATCTTCGGCAGCGAGTTCAGGCCGCCTTTGCAGATGGCGCGAGCGCCGTAGCTGATACGCTTGCCGCCTTCCAGGTATTGCTTGAGCACCGGGTGATGCTTGAGGCGCTGGAACTCGTCGAATGGCGACAGGTAGGTGTTGCTGTAGGACAGGTCGACGATCAGGCCGACGACGACCTGGTTGTTTTCCAGGTGATAGAGGAACGAGCCACCGGTGTTCTCGGTGCCCATGATGTCCATCGGCCAACCGGCGGTGTGCACCACCAGGCCTGGCTGGTGTTTGGCCGGGTCGACTTCCCAGATTTCCTTCAGGCCGATGCCGTAGTGCTGGGCATCGGCATCGCTGTCGAGGTTGAAGCGCTTGATCAGCTGCTTGCCGATGTGGCCACGGCAACCTTCGGCGAACAGCGTGTACTTGCCACGCAGTTCCATGCCCGGGGTGTACAGGCCTTCTTTCGGGTTGCCTTCGCGGTCAACGCCCAGGTCGCCGGTGATGATCCCGCGAACTACGCCGTTCTCGTCGATCAGCGCTTCCTGAGCGGCGAAGCCCGGGTAGATTTCCACGCCCAGGTTCTCGGCCTGCTGGGCCAGCCAGCGGCACAGGTTGCCCAGGGAGATGATGTAGTTGCCTTCGTTGTGCATGGTCTTGGGCACAAAGAAGTCTGGAACTTTCTGCGCGCTTTCAGCGTTCTTCAGCACGAAGATGTCGTCACGGGTGACGGGGGTGTTCAGCGGCGCGCCGAGTTCTTTCCAGTCCGGGAACAGTTCGTTCAGGGCGCGTGGTTCGAACACGGCACCGGACAGAATGTGAGCACCGACTTCGGAGCCTTTTTCGACCACGCAGACGCTGATTTCCTTACCGGCTTCGGCGGCCTTCTGCTTCAAGCGGCAGGCGGCGGAAAGACCAGCGGGGCCGGCACCGACGATGACGACGTCGAATTCCATGTATTCGCGTTCCACAGGTTATCTCCTACTCAAGGCTCAACAGTTTTTTTTCTAATTTGGAGGTTGGGTGTCGCATCCATGAATTCCGGCGCAACGCCGAAAGCGGACAATCGATTGACCACCTTTCTCTTTGGGTGGCGCATTATATCTACACCACTCTCAGCGTCCAATACAAACGTTTGTTTGAATTGGCTCAAAGCCAGAGAAATCAAAGTCACGCGCCTTATGAACGGCCATTTTGGCGTATTGACCGGAATAGGCGTTCCGGTCAAGATACGGGCGGTTTTGCGCTCGCCGTAGGCTGGCAGTTGGTTTCAAGAGCACCTCTAAAGACAGGGCGATGGCAGTAGAGAGTGATGCGCTGCGCGGGTTTGATGCGCAGTTTACACGCCGCGATGTTGAATGACTCGTCAGTCACCACTGACGAACGGTCATGCAGATCATGAGCGCTGGTCACTTGACACCTTTGCCGGCGTTTTTGGAGGTGCCCTTGCGCCCGATGAGCATCAACCGCCAGGTTCGCCTAGGCGACTTTCTTTTCACCGGAGAGTAACGAGGAATCCATGAAGGTTCTTGTAGCTGTCAAACGCGTTGTGGATTACAACGTCAAGGTTCGCGTCAAGGCGGACAATTCCGGCGTCGATCTTGCCAACGTCAAGATGTCGATGAACCCGTTCTGCGAGATCGCCGTGGAAGAAGCCGTACGCCTGAAAGAAAAAGGTGTTGCGACTGAAATCGTCGTCGTCTCCGTCGGCCCGTCCACCGCTCAAGAGCAACTGCGCACCGCGCTGGCTCTGGGTGCCGACCGCGCCATCCTCGTCGAGTCCGCCGAAGACCTGACTTCCCTGGCCGTTGCCAAGCTGCTGAAGGCCGTTGTCGACAAGGAACAGCCTCAGCTGGTGATCCTTGGCAAACAAGCCATCGACAGCGACAACAACCAGACTGGCCAGATGCTCGCTGCATTGAGCGGCTACGGTCAGGGCACGTTCGCTTCGAAAGTCGAAATCAGCGGCGACAGCGTTGCCGTGACTCGCGAAATCGACGGCGGCGCGCAGACAGTTTCCCTGAAACTGCCGGCCATCGTCACCACCGACCTGCGTTTGAACGAGCCGCGCTACGCGTCTCTGCCAAACATCATGAAAGCCAAGAAGAAGCCTCTCGAAGTGCTGACTCCGGACGCTTTGGGCGTTTCCACCGCCTCCACCAACAAGACCCTGAAAGTCGAAGCGCCGGCTGCACGCAGCGCGGGTATCAAGGTCAAGTCGGTGGCTGAACTGGTCGAGAAACTGAAAAACGAAGCGAAGGTAATCTAAATGACTATCTTGGTTATTGCTGAACACGACAACAAAGTGCTGGCCCCGGCCACGCTGAACACCGTTGCTGCCGCCGCCAAAATCGGTGGTGACATCCACGTTCTGGTTGCAGGCCAGGGCGCTGGCGCCGTGGCTGAAGCCGCTGCGAAAGTCGCTGGCGTGGCTAAAGTGCTGGTAGCTGATAACGCTGCCTACGCTCACCAACTGCCGGAAAACGTTGCGCCGCTGGTTGCCGAACTCGGCAAGGGCTACAGCCACATCCTGGCTGCCGCTACTTCCAACGGTAAAAACATCCTGCCGCGCGTTGCCGCTGCACTGGACGTTGACCAGATCTCCGAGATCATCTCGGTAGAAAGCGCTGACACCTTCAAGCGCCCGATCTACGCCGGTAACGCCATCGCTACCGTTCAATCGAACGCTGCAGTGAAAGTGATCACCGTGCGTGCCACCGGTTTCGACCCGGTTGCCGCTGAAGGTGGTTCGGCTGCTGTTGAAGCGGTTGCTGCTGCCCACGACGCTGGCATCTCCAGCTTCGTCGGCGAAGAACTGGCCAAGTCCGATCGTCCGGAACTGACCGCTGCCAAGATCGTCGTTTCCGGCGGGCGCGGCATGCAGAACGGCGACAACTTCAAACACCTGTACGCCCTGGCCGACAAGCTGGGCGCTGCCGTGGGTGCTTCGCGCGCCGCGGTCGACGCAGGTTTTGTTCCGAACGACATGCAGGTCGGTCAGACCGGCAAGATCGTTGCTCCACAGCTGTACATCGCCGTCGGTATCTCCGGCGCGATCCAGCACCTGGCCGGCATGAAAGACTCCAAAGTGATCGTTGCGATCAACAAGGACGAAGAAGCGCCGATCTTCCAGGTGGCCGATTACGGCCTGGTGGCGGACCTGTTCGAAGCCATCCCTGAGCTGGAGAAGCTGGTCTAAACCGGCTGCTTCACTTATAAAGAGCCCGGCCTTTTGGTCGGGCTTTTTTTTGCTCTCTGTAGGAGCGAGCCTGCTCGCGATGGACTTCAATGCGCCGCGTTTTTCCAGAATGAACGCGTCATCGTTAACGTCCATCGCGAGCAAGCTCGCTCCTACAGGGGAGGCATAACCGGGTTTGAGTGGAGTGTGAAGCCATGGATCTGCGCTGTGTGTGGAGCTTGCTGGGATTGACGCTGTTGCCGGCGCTGTCTTTCGCCGCAAGCAAATGCGAACGCCTGGTGGTTACCGGCAGCCCCGACGCGCCGCCGTACCTGTGGCAAGACCCGCAGAATCCCAAACACCTGATCGGTGCCAGTGCCGATTTGCTGCAGCAAGTGGCGGGGGAGTTGGGGCTCAAGGTCGAACTGCTGTATGCCGGCAAACGCGCCCAGGCCCTGGACGAAGTGCGTAGCGGACGCATGGACATGCTGGCGGACGCGACGTTGACCGTCAGTGAGTTGGAAACCCTGGATTACATCCATCCACCCTTGCTGGAAAACGACTACCTGGTCTGGACGCGCAAGGACTCGACGCTGGTCTACAACGAAGCGCCAGATCTGCACGGCCATCCGGGTGCCGTGTCGGAAAAGGCTCGATTGACCCCGGAATTCGGCACCTTTGCCGCACAGCAATTAACCCTTGCGCGCACGTCCAACCTGACCCTGGCCTTTCAGAAACTGTTGTTGGGTGAAGTCGAATTTGTCCTGGCCGGACGTTACTCGGGCATGGCGACTGCACAGGCACTGGGCATGGCCAGTGATCTGAGCGCGCGTTCGCAACCGGTCGACAAGCCTGGCCTGTTCCTGGCGATTTCCCACAACTCGGCCTGCAACGATCCGTGGTTGCGCGGACAGTTGGCCAAAAAGATGACAGAATTGCCCGCGTCCGGACTGACGGAAGCCGTGCTGATGCGCAATATCGAGCGCTGGAAGGCACAGCGCTCACAACCGCAGCAACCCTCGCAACAACCCGTCAGTACCCCAAAACAGTAGGGATATTTAGTGAGTATTCGACCTCTTTTCGCTGCCGTGGCCATTGTCGCCCTGGCGGGTTGTGCAACCGATCCGGCGCCGAATGAACAAATGCGCCTGACCGAACAGGCACTCGAACAGGCCAAGGCCGTGGGTGCCACCGCCGACGATGTGCCGGAAATGAAACTGGCCGAGGACAAGTACAACCGTGCCAAGGGCAACATGACTGATCAATCGTTCAAGAACGCGCGCATGCGGGCCGAACAGGCCGAGCTGGATGCGCGCCTGGCTGAGGCCAAGGTGTTGACGGCCAAGAGCGAGGAACAGTTGAACGTGCTTAACACCCGCATCGCCCGTCTGCAAAAGCAACTGGGAGATGCTCAATGAGCCTCAAGCGCAAAACCCTTGGCGGTTTGATCCTGGCCGCCAGCCTGACCGGTTGCGTCAGCCAGCACAGTGAGAACGCGTTGCAGCAGGCCGGAACCGACTTTCAGAAGGTCAAGGAAGACTCCAATGTGCTGCGAATCGCCCCCAAGGACGTGATCCGCGCCGGTGAGTCCCTGGCCCGTGCCGACCGCCTGTCCAGCTATTGGGGCAGTGGTTCGGACGTGGTGCATTACGCCTACCTGAGCCAGCGCTATAGCGCCATTGCCCGGGAACACACCAATCAGGCGCTCAACGAAGAGCAAGCGGCAAAACTCGAACTGGAACGCCAGCGTCTGCAACTGGCATTGCGTGAGTCCAAACTGTTCAGTGTGCAGCAGCAAGGCAAATGGCTCGAAGAGCAGATCCTGGCATTGACCACCTCCCAGACCGACCGCGGTCTGGTGATGACGTTGGGCGACATGCTGTTCGACACCGGCGAAGCGGAATTGAAACCTTCGGCCAACCGCGTGGTGTTGAAGATCGTGCAGTTCCTGCAACTCAACCCCAAGCGTGTGGTGCGCATCGAAGGTTACACGGACAGTACCGGGGGCAAGCAGGAAAACCTCAAGCTGTCTCGCGACCGCGCACAGTCGGTGGCTGACGTGCTGATAGACCTGGGCATCGACGACAAGCGCATCCAGGTCGAAGGTTATGGCGACGAGTATCCCGTGGACGCGAATGCGTCGGAACGGGGCCGTGCGCAGAACCGTCGGGTGGAAATCGTGTTTTCCGACGAAAACGGCCAGCTCGGCGCCGCCCGCTAAATCTGCTCCAGGGTGACGCTATGCACCCTGTAGGAGCTGTCGAGTGAAACGAGGCTGCGATCTGTTGATCTTGCTCTTGATGCTCAAGTGGGGCTGAAAAGATCGCAGCCTCGTTTCACTCGACAGCTCCTACAAGCTCCTACAGCCTTACGACCCGGTCTGCCATGCGGCGCCGGGTTTTTTTATGCCTGCCGATTACCGCACAAAACAGTACAGATTTTGCTGACACTGCACTGTACGGTCGACTATTGTGGTAACTGTCCCCGTACACTTCTAAACTGTTCCGGTATTGTTTTACACAAGAATAAAATGCCCGTGAAATCGAGTGCTGCGTCATGACCAATCTTTTGCTCTATCAACGTATTGCTCAACAACTGGCCGAAGACATCCGCCGTGGGGTCTATCAGCCGGGAGAGCGCGTGCCTTCGGTGCGCAAGATGAGTTCGCAGCTCAATGTCAGTCATGCGACGGTGTTGCAGGCGTATGCCAATCTCGAAGATCAGGGGCTGATCCGCGCCCGGCCGCAGTCGGGTTACTACGTGCACCAGACACCGGCACTCACGGCGCCGACGCCGGACATCGCCCGGGTCGAGCGCCCCGGCCTGGTCACCCGTAGCAGCATCATTCAACAAGTGTTGGTCGAATCCCGTCGTGAAGGTGTCTTCCCGCTGGGCGCTGCGGTGCCGAGTGTCGACTATTTGCCGGTGCGGGCGCTGCATCAGCAATTGGCCAAAGTCACTCGTTTCCATAGCCCGCGCGCCTTCAGTTACATGTTCAGTCCCGGTTTCGAGCCGTTGCGCCGGCAGGTGGCGATCCGCATGCGCGATGCCGGCGTTGTGGTCGATCCGTCGGAAGTGGTGATCACCCACGGCTGCGTCGATGCGCTGCAGATGTCCTTGCGCGTGCTGACCCGCCCGGGCGATCTGATTGCAGCCGAGTCGCCGACCTATTACGGGTTGCTGCAACTGGCCGATCTGTTGGGCCTCAAGGTCATCGAGATCCCTAGCGATCCGGCCACGGGCATGAGCCTGGAAGCCCTGCAACTGGCAGCCAACCAATGGTCGATCAAGGCGTTGGTGCTGACCACCCGGCTGAGTAACCCGTTGGGCGGCACCATGCCTGAAGAACGACAGAAACAACTGCTGCGCCTGGCGTCGGACTTCGATATCCAGATTGTCGAAGACGATATCTACGGTGAGCTGATGTTCGAGCAGGGACGCACCAAATCCCTCAAGGCCTATGATCGGCTGGACCGGGTGATCTATTGCTCGAGCTTCTCGAAAACCCTGTCGCCCGGGGTGCGGATCGGCTGGATGATTGCCGGCAAGTTTCAGCAGGAAATCCAGCGCTTGCAGACCTTCAGCACGCATTCAGCGTGCAGCGTGACCCAGATGGGCATTGCCGCTTACCTTGAAAACGGCGGGTACGACCGGCATTTGCGCTTCATCCGTCAGGAGTACCGCAAGAACCTCAGTGCCTTCCAGCTGGCCGTGCAGCAGTATTTCCCGGAAGGCACGCAGATGACCCGGCCTACCGGTGGCTTCATTCTGTGGGTCAGTCTGCCGGGGCGGGTCAACACCCAGGAGTTGCACGTGCGGGCATTGCAGCAGGGCATCAGTATTGCGCCCGGGCTGATATTCAGTAATACCGAGCAATTCAATCACTGCATTCGCCTCAATTGCGGCACGCCCTGGAATCGTGAAGCCGAGCGCGCGTTGATGACCCTGGGCATGCTGGCCACCCAACTCTGCCAGGAGATGGCTGGCGGTTTGTAATAGTCTGCTACTGCGCTTGTCTTGTGGGCTGCAACAGGCGAGCATATGTACCTCTGCCGTTTGCACCCACCGTTGGATACATGAAACCGATTTTTCCTGCTGCCTGGCTTTTGCTCTGCCTGATTGCGAGTATTCAGCCGGTATCCGTCGTTGCCGCCACCGAGCAGGACCAGCAGACCACCGGCAGTTTCCACGTAGCACCGATAGAAACCGCACCCGCAAAAAAAGCCTCGCCGGCCAAGAAACCGGCGACGCCCGCGAAAAAACGCCCACCCATTGCTTCCAAATCGAAACCGGCCAGCGAAGTGGTAAGGACCGAGCTTCCATCCGCCAAGCTGGACCTGAGCTTGCCCAAGGATATGGTTCAGGAACTCAAACCGGTCGGAACAGTGCCGTTGTCCAAGCGCGAACCGCTGTTACCCCAGATGTTCGGTGACAAAAGCGGCAGCAGCCCGTTCCAGCTCAACGGCCGCCTGCTCAGCAATGAAATGCAGCTGCAACTGCGCAATGAAGAGCGCCGCGAGGTTGAAGGCGCGGCACTGGATTTCGAGTTCAAGCAGTAACGCCAACAAGATCCGCGAGCCGCAGAACAGACGCTTTGTCGGAGACTGCTCGGTCATGCCCGTTTGCGTGGAAAAACCCGCTCGCAGGTAATTTAAAACAACTGTTTTAGCGGGTACTCTGTGCCCCGTCCTTTTACACATCACTCGTCGCGAGGAGCTTGTCGTCATGAAATGCCGTGAGGGTTGTGGCGCTTGTTGCATTGCCCCTTCCATCAGTTCACCGATACCCGGTATGCCTGACGGCAAGGCCGCGGGGCAGCGTTGCCTGCAACTTTCCGCCGATAACCTGTGCAATATTTTCGGCCAGCCGGAACGGCCGGCGGTGTGTTCTGCCTTCGAGGCCGACCCCGAGGTGTGCGGAAGCAGCAGCGAAGAAGCCATCCGGCTGATTGGCTGGTGGGAGCAAATGACGGCGGCGTGATGTGTTCCAACGAACGGAACTTCAACAATAAGGAATAAGACTATGGGTTCGCTGCATCGTATGGCTGTGCTGTGTGGTTTGACGGTTGTGCTGGCTACCTCGACGGCCCAGGCCGAAGACTGGAAAGTCAAAAAAGACGAAGACGGCATCAAGATCTCCCTGAGTGAAGTGGCCGGGTCCGACTACAAGGCCTACCAGGGCGTCACGCTGATGAAAACCACCATGGCCAAGCTGCGTGCGTTGCAGGATGACGTGTCCGGAGCCTGCGCCTGGATTCACGAATGCAAAACCCAGAAGCTGCTCAAGCACGAAGGTGACCAGAGCTGGACCTACACTCAGTTCAACACCCCATGGCCGGTTACTCCGCGTGATTCGGTGCTGCACATCACCACCACCGAAGGTGCCGATGGCAGCCTGACCCGCAAGCTCGAAGGCGTACCGAAATACCTTCCTGAAGAAAAAGGCTTCGTCCGCGTCACCAAGGTCGACGGTTTCTGGAAGTTCGTACCCAAGGGCGACCAGATCGAAGTGACCTATCAGGTGCACACCGAACCGGGCGGCAGCGTGCCGTCGATGGTGGCCAACAAGTTCGTGGTGGATGCCCCGTTCAATACCTTGAAAGCCCTCAAGGAACGCGCCGAGAAGTGACGGTGTGGTTCATTTAAGGTGACTTCGCAGCGCCCCGACCGTTTCGGGGCGTTTGCGTTTTTGACAGGGCAGGGCGCTTTAATTTGTTTCCAGATATGCGTTGCACGAAATTTTCACCACGTCTCCAAGACAATTCGCCGGCTCTCCCGCAACCCGCAGCGTATTCCTGAATGCAGGATGAAACAGTCGGGATGAGGGTAGTTATCAATGGCAATACAGCCGTTGATCGTGCAACATTTGCGCACCGCGCAATCCCCCGGGCCTGGTACTGGCCAAAAAGAGGGCAAGGCGCAGCTGTATTTTTGAAACTTCAACTTCCAATGGGTCCTAAAACGACATGGCAATCCCGGACGCCCTGAATCAGCAGCGAGCTTCTAGTCGCCTGCTGCAACCGACCGTCAAATCGCATCTGGCCTACACGCTGTTGTGTGCCCTGGTCATGATGGTCATGTTCAGCCTGCTGCGCGTCGCGCTGCTGGTCTACAACCGCTCGATGATCCTCGATACACCGGCTTCGACCTTCCTCGAGGCCTTCGCCAACGGTCTGCGTTTCGACCTGCGTCTGGTGGTCTATCTCAGTATTCCGTTGCTCCTGGCATTGTTCAGTGTCCGGGCCATGGCCGCACGCGGGCTGTTCCGTCTCTGGCTGACAGTCGTCTCCAGCATTGCGCTGTTCCTGGGCCTGATGGAGATGGATTTCTATCGTGAGTTCCACCAGCGCCTCAACGGCCTGGTCTTCCAGTACGTCAAGGAAGATCCGAAAACCGTGATGAGCATGCTCTGGTACGGTTTCCCCGTGGTCCGCTACCTGCTGGCATGGGCCGTGGGCACCTGGGTCCTGAGCCTGGCATTCAAGGGCGCGGACCGTGCGACCCGCCCTCGTGGCCCGTTCAGTGGCGGCAGCATCGGCACTCGCCAGGTTGCGCCGTGGTATGCACGCATTGGTGTGTTCGTGGTTTGCCTGCTGATCTGCGTCGTCGCGGCCCGTGGCACCTTGCGTCAAGGCCCACCGATGCGCTGGGGTGATGTCTACACCACAGATTCCAACTTCGCCAACCAGTTGGGTCTCAACGGTACGCTTTCTCTGGTCGCCGCAGCCAAGAGCCGGATGTCCGAGGATCGCGACAATATCTGGAAGGCGACCCTGCCTCAGCCTCAAGCCCAGCAAGTGGTGCGTGACATGCTGGTGGTACTGGCCGACAAACTGGTGGATACCGACACCGCAGCGGTACGTCGCGATTACACCCCGCCGGCCGACAAGACCCTGCCGATCAAGAACGTCGTTGTGATCCTGATGGAAAGCATGGCCGGTCACTCGGTGGGAGCGCTGGGCGGGCCGGGCAACATCACGCCATACCTCGACAAACTGTCAAAGGAAGGCTTGCTGTTCGACCGCTTCTTCTCCAACGGCACCCATACCCACCAGGGTATGTTCGCCACCATGGCCTGCTTCCCGAACCTGCCGGGCTTCGAATACCTGATGCAGACCCCGGAAGGCAGCCACAAGCTGTCTGGTCTGCCGCAGTTGCTCAGTGCCCGTGACTTCGACGACGTGTATGTCTACAACGGCGATTTCGCCTGGGACAACCAGTCGGGTTTCTTCAGCAACCAGGGCATGACCAACTTCATCGGTCGTAACGATTTTGTGAACCCGGTGTTCTCTGATCCGACCTGGGGCGTGTCCGACCAGGACATGTTCGACCGTGGCCTGGTCGAGCTCAAGGCGCGAGAAAACGGCAAGCCGTTCTATGCCTTGCTGCAAACCCTGTCCAACCACACGCCTTACGCCTTGCCGACGCCATTGCCGGTCGAGCGCGTCACCGATCGTGGCAGCCTGAACGAACACCTGACCGCCATGCGTTACTCGGACTGGGCACTGGGCCAGTTCTTTGAAAAGGCCCGCAAGGAGCCGTACTTCAAGGAAACCCTGTTTGTCATCGTCGGTGACCACGGTTTTGGTAACGAACAGCAGATCACCGAGATGGACCTGGGCCGCTTCAACGTGCCAATGCTGATGATCGCGCCGGGCATCCAGGAAAAATTCGGCCAGCGTGACCACACCGTGGGCACCCAGATCGACATCGTGCCGACCATCATGGGCCGCATCGGTGGCGAAGTGCGCCATCAGTGCTGGGGACGCGACCTCCTCGACCTGCCGGAGGGCGATGCCGGTATTGGTGTGATCAAGCCGTCGGGCAGCGAGCAGACCACGGCCATCCTCACCGCCGACCAGATTCTGGTCCTGCCGAAGGACAAGGACATGGCGCCGAAGTTGTATCAGTATGAATTGGGTGCCAAGCCTGGCGCCAAAGTCATTGCCGATGCGCCGCGTACCGCCGAGTTGAAACTCAAGCTCGAAGCGTTCCTGCAAACAGCGACCAAGAGCCTGCTGGACAACACCGCAGGTGTCGTTGACGGCACGCCGGACTAAGTTGTGACGCAATAGAAAAGAGGCCCTTCGAGGGCCTCTTTTTTTTGCCTGGCGGTTTTTATATTCGGCCAAGCAAGAGCAGGATCAACAGCACCACCAATACGACGCCGATGATTCCGGACGGGCCGTAACCCCAACTTCTGGAGTGTGGGAAGACCGGTAAACCACCGATCAGTAACAGGATCAGAATGATGATCAGTATTGTGCCCATGTCTATTTCCTTGTCGAAATGCAGTGGAATGACCATGCCAATCAGGTCAGCGGGAATGAAGTAAATTCGAGCTGCTTAAAAATTCCGACTCTCGCGCCTGCCGGAAAATTCCAAGTTTTTTTGAAGTATTTCGGACAGGTCCTTATTTCTTTTGTGATTGCCTTAGTTGCTTGTCACGCGTCCGCGGTTTGCTCGGGCCATTCAGCAATCTGATGGAGCGTGGGTCGGGCAACTTCCTTCGCTACACTCGATGCATCTTCCGAGAACAACAAGGCTGTTTGCTATGCAAAATCGCATGATGATCACTGGTGCAGGCTCTGGCCTGGGTCGCGAAATCGCGCTGCGCTGGGCGCGTGAAGGTTGGCAACTGGCCTTGTCGGACGTCAGCGAGCCCGGTTTGCAGGAAACCCTGAAGCTGGTCCGTGAAGCCGGTGGCGATGGTTTTATCCAGCGCTGCGACGTGCGCGACTACAGCCAGCTGACGGCGTTCGCCCAGGCCTGTGAGGTCAAGCTCGGCGGCATCGATGTCATCGTCAATAACGCGGGTGTAGCCTCTGGCGGCTTCTTCAGTGAGCTGTCCCTGGAGGACTGGGACTGGCAGATCGCGATCAACCTGATGGGTGTGGTCAAGGGCTGCAAGGCTTTCCTGCCGCTGCTGGAACAAAGCAAAGGCAAGATCATCAACATCGCCTCCATGGCCGCGCTGATGCAAGGCCCGGCGATGAGCAACTACAACGTTGCCAAGGCCGGCGTGGTGGCGTTGTCCGAAAGCCTGCTGATCGAGCTGGCGCATCAGGAAGTCGGCGTCCATGTGGTGTGCCCGTCGTTCTTCCAGACCAACCTGCTGGACTCCTTCCGCGGCCCGACCCCGGCCATGAAAGCCCAGGTCGGCAAGTTGCTGGAAAGCTCGCCGATCAGTGCCGCCGACATTGCCGACTACATCTACCAACAGGTCGCAGCCGGCGAGTTCATGATCCTGCCCCACGAACAGGGCCGCATGGCCTGGGCGATCAAGCAGAAGGACCCGCAATTGCTCTACAACGAAATGACCGTCATGGCCGATAAAATGCGCGCCAAGGCCAGGCAATCCGCAAGCTGATCTTGCCCGCAGGCAACGCTGTGGTTAGGGTGGCCGCCATCGGCCATCCTTGCGAGACGCTTGCATGCTCAATTACCTGTGGTTTTTCCTCGCCGCGCTGTTCGAAATTGCCGGTTGCTTCGCCTTCTGGATGTGGCTGCGCCAGGGTAAAAGCATGTGGTGGGTGGTGCCGGCGCTCCTCAGCCTGACCCTGTTCGCGCTGCTGCTGACCCGTATCGAGGCCACCTACGCCGGCCGCGCCTACGCTGCCTACGGTGGCATCTACATCATTGCCTCGATTTGTTGGCTGGCCGTGGTCGAGCGGATTCGTCCGCTGGGTTCGGACTGGCTCGGCGTGGCGCTGTGTGTGATGGGCGCGAGTATCATCCTGTTCGGTCCGCGATTCTCCGCGTCCTGACAGCTCGTCCCTACAATCAACCTGCTTGTCAGACTTTTCCGTCAGCGGGGTGGCTCAGGGGCTGTCAGTCCGGTCCGGTTTGCTGTCGGAGCATTGTAGGCGCACGGCGGGCCGGGCATCTTCAGGGGCCAATAACCCCTGAAGGACACTCCTTATGCTCGTACTCAGTCGCGTTGTGGGCGAAACCATTTCCATCGGTGACAACATTTGCGTGCGCGTTCTCGCGGTCAACGGAAACCACGTTCGCTTTGGCGTCGAGGCTCCCCAGGACGTCAATGTGCACCGCGCCGAAATCTATGAACGCATCCAGAACAAACTGGCGAAAACCAAAGAACGCTGAAGCTTCAGTCAAACAGGTGCTTGGGCACGTCATGCTTGAGCATCAGTTGGCATTGCTCGCTTTCCGGGTCGAAGACAATCAGTGCCTGGCCCTTGGTCAGCGCCTGGCGCACGCGCAGTACGCGGGTTTCCAGCGGCGTGTCGTCACCATTATCGGTGCCGTCGCGGGTCACGAAATCCTCGATCAGGCGGGTGAGGGTGTCGACTTCAAGTTGGTCGTGGGGGATCAGCATAGGCACCTCGGTTGGATCAATGGCGCGATGCTACGGCGATTGGGCTGTTGCGGCTAGCCTTGGGCTGATGTGTTGTCTGGTCCGGCGTCTTCGCGAGCAAGCCCGCTCCCACATTCGACCGCATTCTCCTGGAGTAACTCGGTCAACTGTGGGAGCGGGCTTGCTCGCGAAGGCGATCTGTCAGGCAATGAAGAGTCTGCCTCAGCTCTCCGACCGCTGCCCCACCAGGCTGTCCACCGACGGCACCCGCGTATCGCTTTCCATCTGGGTGTCATGTTCGAGCTGATGGCTGAACCGGTCCAGTGAGCCCTTGGCCGGTTGCGCATCGCTGGCAAACACCGGCGGGCTGAGGATGTAGGCACCGAGCAGGCGGCTCAGGGCGGCGAGGCTGTCAATGTGGGTGCGTTCGTAACCGTGGGTGGCGTCGCAGCCGAAGGCCAGCAGGGCCGTGCGTATGTCGTGGCCGGCGGTGACCGCCGAATGCGCGTCGCTGAAGTAGTAGCGGAACAGGTCGCGGCGTGCCGGCAGCTCGTTGTCACTGGCCAGGCGCAAGAGGTGGCGCGACAAATGATAGTCATACGGTCCGCCGGAGTCCTGCATCGCGATGCTTACTGCATGTTCGCTGGAGTGTTGGCCGGGCGCGACCGGTGCGATGTCGATGCCGACGAATTCACTGACATCCCAGGGCAACGCCGCCGCGGCACCGCTGCCGGTTTCCTCGGTGATGGTGAACAGCGGATGGCAGTCGATCATCAGTTCTTCGCCACTGTCGACGATGGCTTTGAGGGCCGCCAGCAGTGCGGCCACTCCAGCCTTGTCATCGAGGTGGCGGGCGCTGATATGGCCGCTTTCGGTGAACTCCGGCAACGGGTCGAAGGCGACGAAATCGCCGACGCTGATGCCCAGCGACTCGCAGTCGGCGCGGGTGGCGCAATAGGCATCCAGGCGCAACTCAATGTGATCCCAACTGATCGGCATCTCATCCACGGCGGTATTGAACGCGTGCCCGGACGCCATCAACGGCAGGACGCTGCCACGGATCACGCCGTTGTCGGTAAACAGGCTGACGCGGCTGCCTTCGGCAAAGCGGCTGGACCAGCAGCCAACCGGCGCGAGGGTCAGGCGGCCGTTATCCTTCACTGCACGAACCGCCGCGCCGATGGTGTCCAGGTGGGCGGAAACGGCGCGGTCGGGGCTGTTCTTCTTGCCTTTGAGCGTGGCGCGGATGGTGCCGCGACGGGTCAGCTCGAAGGGAATGCCGAGTTCTTCAAGGCGTTCGGCGACGTAGCGCACGATGGTGTCGGTGAACCCGGTGGGGCTGGGAATGGCGAGCATTTCCAGCAGGACTTTTTGCAGGTAACCGAGGTCCGGTTCGGGGATTTTGCTGGTCATGGAAACTCCTGATGAGTTGAGCGCATCGATGGTTTCGATGAGGGATTTGTGTTGTTTGTCAGTCCGTCTTCGCGAGCAAGCCCGCTCCCACAGTTGACCGAGTTACTCCATGCAAATGCGGTCGAATGTGGGAGCGGGCTTGCCCGCGAAGGGGCCAGTCCAGGCAACGCATCGCTAAGAGACCGCCGGCTGGCTGTGGGGAAACAACAAATCGACAAACCGCTCCGCCGTCGGCTGCGGTTCGTGGTTGGCCAGCCCGGCCCGTTCGTTGGCTTCGATAAACACGTAGTCCGGCTGGTCAGCGGCGGACACCATCAGGTCGAGGCCGACCACGGGAATGTCCAGCGCCCGGGCGGCCCGTACAGCCGCATCCAGCAGCGTCGGATGCAGGATCGCCGTGACGTCCTCGAGAATGCCGCCGGTATGCAGATTCGCCGTACGTCGTACGAACAGATGCTCGCCGGCCGGCAGAATGCTGCCGTAGTCGTATCCGGCCGCCTGCAAGGTGCGAAGGGTTTCCGCGTCCATCGGGATCTTGCTTTCGCCACCCGTGGCCGCTTGACGGCGCCGGCTCTGGGCTTCGATCAACGCGCCGATGGAGTGCTGACCATCGCCGACCACTTCGGCCGGCCGGCGAATCGCGGCCGCGACCACTTCAAAACCGATCACCAGGATTCGCAGGTCGAGGCCTTGGTGGAAGCTTTCCAGCAGTACGCGGCTATCAAACTGGCGGGCCGCCTCGATGGCGTGCTGTACCTCTTCGATGGTCTGCAAGTCGACCGCCACGCCTTGGCCCTGTTCGCCGTCCAGCGGTTTGACCACCACGCGCCGGTGCTCATCAAGGAACGCCAGATTGTCATCGGCGTTGCCCGCCAGTTGCTGCACGGGCAGGTTCAACCCGGCAGCCTTGAGCACCTTGTGGGTCAGGCTCTTGTCCTGGCACAGGGTCATGCTGATGGCGCTGGTCAGGTCACTCAGGGATTCCCGGCAGCGTACCCGGCGCCCGCCATGGCTGAGGGTGAACATTCCGGCATCGGCGTCATCGACTTGTACATCGATGCCGCGACGGTGTGCTTCCTCGACGATGATCCGGGCGTACGGATTAAAGGCGGCTTCGGGGCCCGGCCCGAGAAACAGCGACTGGTTGATGCCGTTCTTGCGCTTGATGGCGAAGGTCGACAGGTTGCGAAAACCGAGCTTGGCGTACAGGCTTTTCGCCTGGCGGTTGTCGTGCAGCACGGACAGGTCGAGGTAAGCGAGACCGCGACTCATGAAGTGTTCGATCAGATGCCGCACCAGCACCTCGCCGACACCCGGCCGCGCACAATGCGGGTCGACCGCCAGGCACCAGAGACTGCTGCCGTGTTCCGGATCATTGAAGGCCTTTGCATGATTGAGGCCCATGACGCTGCCGATGACCGCGCCGCTGTCATCGTCTTCCGCCAGCCAGTACACCGGGCCGCCCAGGTGGCGCGCAGTGAGCAGGGTGGCATCGATCGGCAGCATGCCGCGCGCCTGATACAGCTGGTTGATGGCCTGCCAGTCGGCGTCGCTCTGCGCGCGTCGAATGCGAAATCCACGAAACACCCGGGTCGCCTGGCGGTAGTCGCTGAACCACAGGCGCAAGGTATCGGACGGGTCGAGGAACAGCTGCGCCGGCTCCAGCCCCAACACCTGCTGGGGCGCGGCGACGTACAGCGCGATGTCCCGCTCGCCGGGCTGCTCGTTGAGCAACTCCGCGGCGAGGCTCGCCGCATCGGCAAAGGTGTGGCCGATCAACAAGCGGCCCCAACCGCAATGCACGGCAATCGGCGCGGCGCCGAGTTCACTGCCATCCTCGGCCAGGCGTGCCTGCAAACGTTCGTAGGAAGGCGACTGGCCGCGCAACAGGCGTTGGCTGAAAGCCGTGGCGTGAGGTTTCATCGGTCAGATTCCTTGTTCGCTGAGCCACAGGTTGAGGGCCGCCAGTTGCCACAGCTTCGAGCCGCGCAACGGCGTCAATTGTCCCTGCGGATCGGTCAGCAGACGGTCGAGCATTGCCGGGTTGAACAGGCCGCGATCCTGGCTCGGATCGAGCAGCAACTCACGCACCCACTCCAGCGTATCGCCCTGCAAATGCTTGAGGCCCGGCACCGGGAAGTAACCTTTCTTGCGGTCGATCACTTCACTGGGAATCACTTGGCGCGCAGCTTCTTTCAAGACTTGCTTGCCGCCGTCCGGCAGTTTGAAACGCCCCGGAATCCGGGCCGACAGCTCCACCAGGCGGTAGTCGAGAAACGGCGTGCGCGCTTCCAGGCCCCAGGCCATGGTCATGTTGTCGACGCGTTTGACCGGGTCGTCCACCAGCATCACCGTGCTGTCCAGGCGCAAGGCCTTGTCCACCGCCGCATCGGCACCGGGTTGGGCGAAATGGGCTTTGACGAAGTCACCGGCGGCGTCATTGGCGGTCAGCCATTTTGGCTGCACGGTCGCCGCGTAGTCGTCGTAGCTGCGGTCGAAAAATGCGTCGCGGTACGCGGCATAGGGATCGCTCGCACCGTCCACTTGCGGATACCAGTGGTAGCCGGCGAACAGTTCGTCGGCACCCTGGCCGCTCTGGACGACCTTGCAGTGTTTGGCCACTTCGCGAGACAACAGGTAGAAGGCGATGCAGTCATGACTGACCATCGGTTCGCTCATGGCGCGGAACGCGGCGGGCAGTTGTTCGATGATCTCTTTTTCATCGATGCGCAATTGGTGATGCTGCGTGCCGTAGTGCCGGGCGATGAGGTCGGAGTACTGGAACTCGTCACCGCGTTCGCCGCCGGCATCCTGGAAGCCGATGGAGAAGGTCGACAGATTGTCCACGCCGACTTCCCGCAACAGGCCCACCAGCAGACTCGAGTCGACACCGCCGGACAGCAGCACGCCAACATCGACCGCCGCACGCTGACGAATCGCGACGGCTTCGCGGGTGCTGTCGAGCACCCGGTCGCGCCAGTCTTCGAGGGTCAGGTTTTTCTCGTCGTCGTGGGGGCCGTAGGCCAGGGTCCACCAGGTTTTTTGCTCGGTGCGACCATCGGCTTCGATTCGCATCCAGGTGGCTGGCGGCAGTTTTTCGATGCCTGCCAGCAACGTGCGCGGTGCCGGGACCACGGCGTGGAAATTCAGGTAGTGATTGAGCGCCACCGGATCGAGGACCGGATTGATGTCGCCGCCCTTGAGCAAGGCCGGCAGTGCTGAGGCAAAGCGCAAGCGCTGGCGGGTGCGCGACAGGTACAAGGGTTTTACGCCAAGACGGTCGCGGGCGATGAACAGGCGTTGGGCATCGCGCTCCCAGACGGCAAAGGCAAACATGCCGTTGAGTTTCGGCAGCAAGGCTTCGCCCCAGGCGTGATAGCCCTTGAGCAAGACTTCAGTGTCGCCACCGGAATAGAAGGTGTAACCCAGGCTTTCAAGCTCGGCGCGCAGTTCCGGGAAATTGTAGATAGCGCCGTTGAAGGCCAGGGACAGGCCCAATTGCGGGTCGATCATCGGCTGCGCCGAGCCGTCCGACAGGTCCATGATTTTCAGGCGCCGATGGCCCAGGGCAACCGGCCCCTGGCTATGAAATCCCCAGGCGTCGGGGCCGCGAGGGGCCAGGTGATGGGTGATTCGTTCAACGGCTGCAAGGTCTGCAGGTTGATGATCAAAACGTAACTCGCCAGCTAATCCGCACATAAATTCCTTACCGGTTTTTCCGTTGGGGAGGGTCAATCGATACCGCGCCAAAATGGCGGGTACTCAGAAACTGACCCGCCTCGGCAAGGGGAGTTTTATATCGATGAGTTATAAGCGGGCGAAGCCGGGGCCGAGAGCCGCTGTGCGGGCGCTCCCGACGGCGGTATCGGCTATTTGCCCCGGATCAGGCGCCGTAACGCAAACCGGTTGGGATGACAGGCTTCGGCCACGCTCCTGGGCAACGGCAGGGGCTCGTTGTCCAGCCAGGCGGCCAGCAGTTCTCCGGACAGCGGCGCGGTGATCAGGCCGCGCGAGCCGTGGCCGCTGTTGACGTACAAACCGTCGAGCCACGGGCATTCGACGTCCGGCACCTGCCGGGCGTCCTTGCCCAGCGCGGCATAGGCCTGAGCGAAGGCCTGGGTGTCGGCCAGTGGGCCGACGATTGGCAGGTAGTCGGGGCTGGTACAGCGAAACGCGGCGCGCCCCTGGAGGCTCTCGGGGTCGAGGCGGTCGATTTCCAGGCGTTCGACCAGATCGTGGGAAATCTCGTTGAGCATGGCCAGGTTGCCCAGGTGTTCAGCCGTGGTCGGCGTCAGGTCATCGCTGTTGAAATCGAAACTGGCCCCCAGGGTGTGTTCGCCCAAGCGTGCGGGAGCGACATAGCCTTCGGCGCACACCACCGTACTCAGGACCTGGCTTTGCGGCGTTTGCGCCAGGCGGGTGATTTGCCCGCGAATGCGTTTGAGCGGCAACCCGGCACTCTCGGGGAAACGCTGGATGTCCGCGGCACCGGCGAGGACCACCACGGGTGCGCAGGCCAGCAATTGCTCGCCGTTCCAGGCTTGCCACTGATCCCCGACCTTGCGCAGTTCCAGCGCATCACAATGCGTGAGCAGTTGAACCTGCGGGTGGCCGGCCTGCCACTGGCACAGCGCCGGTGGGTGGACCCAGCCGCCTTGCGGATAGAACAGGCCACCCTGTGCCAATCCGATCCCGGCCACGGCCTGGGCCCCGGATTGATCCAGCAGGTGCAACAGGTCCGGCGCAAACGCCGCCGCCAATTGCGCCTGGCGTTCGGCTTCCTTGGCATCGAAGGCCAGTTGCAACACGCCGCAATCGTCCCAGTCGCGGCCCCGTTGCAAGTGTTCGAGCAGTCGCCGGGTGTAACCGAATCCGCTGACGATCATTTGCGACAGCGCCGTGCCATGCGCCGATAACTTCAGGTAGAGCACGCCCTGCGGATTGCCCGACGCTTCCCGGGCGACGTCGTCGTGACGCTCCAGCAACGTCACGTGCCAGCCCCGTGCGGCCAGGCTGGCGGCGCTGGCACAACCGGCCAGCCCGGCACCGATCACCAGTGCCCGGCGCTCGCCGCTCGTTGGTGCAGGTCGGGCAAACCAGGGCTTGTCGGGCGCCGGGGCGGGTACGTCGTGGGGCCAGCCGAGGAACTCGCCGCGCAGGATTTCCCATTTGTGGCCGATGCCCGGGGTGCGTTTCATCTTGAAACCGGCGGCGTTGAGCAGGCGTCGCACCCAACCGGTGCTGGTGAAAGTGCTGATGGAGGCACCGGGCGCGGCCAGGCGCGCCAGTTCGGCAAACAGTTCGGCGGTCCACATGTCAGGGTTTTTCGCCGGAGCGAAACCGTCGAGGAACCAGGCGTCGATCCGGGCGTCGAGTTGGGGCAGTTGTTCCAGCGCGTCGCCGATCAGCAGGGTCAGGGTGACGCGGCCGTGGTCCAGCGTCAGGCGTTGAAAGCCCTGATGGATGGCTACGTACTGCTCAAGCAGTTGATCGGCAAACACCTTGAGTTCCGGCCACAGCGCCAGGGCACGTTGCAAGTCGGCCGGGCTCAACGGGTACTTTTCGACGCTGACAAAATGCAGTCGCGCACCGGCCACGGCGTGTTGCTCGAACACCTGCCAGGCGCACAGGAAATTCAACCCGGTGCCGAACCCCGTTTCACCGATGACCAGCCGACCGCCCTCGGGCAAGGCCGCAAAGCGTTCCGCCAAGCGGTTCTGTTCGATGAACACGTAGCGGGTTTCGTCCAGCCCCGATTTGTCGGAGAAATACACATCATCGAACACTCGCGAATACGGGCGACCTTGGTCGTCCCAGTCGAGTTGGGCGTGAGGCAATACAGGTTTCATGGCAGGCTCGGCAACGGCAAGGTCGCCATTCTAGCCGATCGCTAAAGGATCGCAGCCTTCGGCAGCTCCTACATGGGGCTGCGTAATCCTGTAGGAGCTGCCGAAGGCTGCGATCTTTTGATCCAGGCCGCATCGCTCGACATTAACTTCCGCTAGTCTTGCTCACATCTGGAAGGGAGCCATCCATGTTCGAATCTGCGGAAATCGATCACGCCATCGACAAAGAAACCTACGACGCCGAAGAACCGGCCCTGCGCGAAGCGTTGCTCGAAGCGCAGTTCGAGTTGCAGCAGCAACGCCGCTTTCCGGTGATCATTTTGATCAATGGCATCGAAGGTGCCGGCAAGGGCGAGACGATCAAGTTGCTCAACGAGTGGATGGACCCGCGTCTGATCGAGGTCCGCACCTTCGATCAGCAAACCGACGAAGAACTGGCGCGGCCACCGGCCTGGCGGTACTGGCGGATGCTCCCGGCCAAGGGCCGCATGGGGATTTTCTTCGGCAACTGGTACAGCCAGATGTTGCAGGGGCGGGTCCATGGCGAGTTCAAGGATCCGCGGCTGGACCAGGCGATCAATGGCGCCGAGCGCCTGGAAAAGATGCTCTGCGATGAAGGTGCGCTGATCTTCAAGTTCTGGTTTCACCTTTCCAAGAAGCAAATGAAGGCACGCCTCAAGGCGCTGGCCGACGACCCGTTGCACAGCTGGCGCATCAGCCCGCTGGACTGGCAGCAATCGGAAACCTACGACAGGTTCGTGAAGTATGGCGAGCGGGTGCTGCGCCGCACCAGTCGCGACTATGCACCCTGGCATGTGATCGCCGGGGCGGATGCCCATTATCGCAGTCTGGCCGTGGGGCGGATTCTGCTGGCGGGCCTGCAGGGCGCATTGCAGCGGCCGACGATCCACCCGGAAAAGGTCAGCGCCGCGCCAGTGTTCCCCAGTGTCGATCAAGTGAACCTGCTCGACAGCCTGGACCTGAGCCTGCACCTGGACAAGGAGGATTACGAAGAACAGCTGATCACCGAGCAGGCGCGCTTTTCCGGGTTGATGCGTGACAAACGCATGCGTCGCCATGCGCTGGTGACGGTGTTCGAGGGCAACGACGCGGCAGGCAAGGGCGGGGCGATTCGCCGGGTGGCGGCGGCGCTTGATCCACGCCAATACAGCATCGTGCCGATTGCCGCGCCCACCGAAGAGGAGCGGGCGCAACCCTATCTGTGGCGCTTCTGGCGGCACCTCCCGGCCCGGGGCAAGTTCACCGTGTTCGACCGCTCCTGGTATGGACGGGTGTTGGTGGAACGCATCGAAGGGTTTTGCAGCCCGGCAGACTGGCTGCGTGCCTACGGTGAAATCAACGACTTCGAAGAACAACTCACCGACGCCGGTGTGATCGTGGTCAAGTTCTGGCTGTCCATCGACAAACAGACGCAACTGGAGCGCTTTGAGGAGCGCGAAAAGATTTCCTTCAAGCGCTTCAAGATCACTGAAGATGACTGGCGCAACCGTGAAAAATGGGATGACTATCGCGCAGCGGTCGGCGACATGGTCGACCGTACCAGCACCGAGATTGCGCCATGGACCCTGGTGGAAGCCAACGACAAGCGCTGGGCGCGAGTCAAAGTCTTGCGCACCATCAATCGGGCACTGGAGGAGGCTTTTGAAAAATCCGACCGGCATGAGCGCAAGAAGCAGAAGGACAAGGATTGAGGCGATGGTTGCGCATACGCGGGGTGAATGATTGTCGCGGTCGGTGAAGGGCTGGACTTATGCTCGGTCCACTCTCAACCGACAACAACAATGAGGTATGCCATGCGTGAAGTGGTGATCGTCGACAGCGTGCGGACCGGCCTGGCCAAATCCTTTCGCGGCAAATTCAACATGACCCGCCCGGACGACATGGCGGCACACTGTGTCGATGCCCTGTTGGCGCGCACCGGTATCGATCCGGCAAGCGTCGAGGACTGCATCGTTGGCGCCGGTTCCAACGAAGGCGCCCAGGGTTTCAATATCGGGCGCAATGTCGCGGTGCTGTCGCGCCTGGGCATCGGCACGGCCGGCATGACCCTCAACCGCTTCTGTTCCTCGGGCTTGCAGGCGATCGCTATCGCCGCCAACCAGATCGCTTCGGGTTGCAGCGACATCATCGTCGCCGGTGGCGTCGAGTCCATCAGCCTGACCATGAAAAGCGTCAACACCGACAACCTGATCAACCCGCTGCTCAAGGAGCAGGTGCCGGGCATCTACTTTCCGATGGGCCAGACCGCTGAAATCGTTGCGCGTCGGTACAACGTCAGCCGCGAAGAGCAGGACCTGTACGCGCTGCAAAGCCAGCAGCGTACCGCCGAGGCTCAGGCCGCCGGGCTGTTCACTGATGAAATCGTGCCGATGGCGGTGAAGTACCGCGTCGAAGACAAGGCGACCGGCCAGGCACAGATCCTCGACGGCATCGTCGACCGCGATGACTGCAACCGCCCCGACACCACCCTGGAAAGCCTGGCCGGCTTGAAACCGGTGTTCGCCGAAGATGGCTCGGTCACGGCCGGCAACTCTTCGCAACTGTCGGACGGCGCGTCCATGACCCTGGTGATGAGCCTGGAAAAGGCACTGGAACTGGGGCTCAAGCCGAAAGCGTTCTTCCGCGGTTTTACCGTGGCCGGTTGCGCACCGGACGAGATGGGCATCGGCCCGGTGTTTTCGGTACCGAAACTGCTCAAGGCCAAGGGCTTGCAAGTTGCCGACATCGATCTGTGGGAACTCAACGAAGCGTTCGCTTCGCAATGCCTCTATAGCCGTAATCGCCTGGAAATCGACAACGCCCGGTACAACGTCAACGGCGGCTCGATTTCCATCGGCCACCCGTTCGGCATGACCGGTTCGCGTCAGGTCGGGCACCTTGTGCGTGAGTTACAGCGGCGCAATCTGCGGTACGGCATCGTCACCATGTGCGTGGGTGGCGGGATGGGGGCTACGGGGTTGTTTGAGGCGGTGAGGTAAACCCCGATATTCTCGTCGTCAGTTAGATAGCCATCGCGAGCAAGCTCGCTCCCACAGGTTTTGTGGCGCCCAAAGAACCTGTGGGAGCGAGCTTGCTCGCGATAGGCGCACCTCGGTCAAAAAACATCCCCGAAGATTACGACCCGCACAGTTTCATTCGCGGCCAGACCGAAACTGTCCCTGTGTACGCCACGGCTCTGCGCCTAGAATGACGGCTCCTGTCAGTTGGCTTCGGGGTTCACATGCACATTTCATCGGGTCGCTGGGTTTACGGTCTGTTCCTGGCCTTGCTGACCGCGTTGTTGTGGGGAATCCTGCCGATCAAGCTCAAGCAAGTGTTGCTGGTGATGGACCCGGTGACGGTGACCTGGTTTCGCCTGCTGGTGTCTGGCGGTTGCCTGTTCATTTACCTGGCGGCCACCAGGCGCCTGCCCAGCCGCAAAGTGCTCGGTCCTCGCGGTGGCTGGCTGGTGCTGATGGCCGTGCTCGGCCTGGTGGGCAACTATGTCTTGTATTTGATGGGCCTGAACCTGCTCAGCCCCGGCACCGCGCAACTGGTGGTGCAGATGGGGCCGATCATGCTGCTGATCGCCAGTCTGTTTGTGTTCAAGGAACGCTTCAGCCTGGGTCAGGGGATTGGCCTGCTGGTGCTGCTGATCGGCTTTGCACTGTTCTTCAACCAGCGCTTGAGTGAATTGCTCACGTCGCTGACCGACTACACCGCCGGCGTGCTGCTGGTACTGCTGGCGTCCACGGTCTGGACCTTCTATGCCCTGGGGCAGAAACAACTACTGACGGTGTGGAACTCGCTGCAGGTGATGATGGTGATCTACCTGTTTTGCGCGGCGCTGCTGACGCCCTGGGTGCATCCGCTCGAAGCGCTGCAATTGAACCCCTTGCAGGGGTGGTTGCTGCTGGCGTGCTGCCTCAACACCCTGATTGCCTATGGCGCGTTTGCCGAGGCCCTGGCCCACTGGGAAGCTTCCCGGGTCAGCGCGACGCTGGCCATCACGCCGTTGGTGACTTTTGCGGCGGTTGCCGTGGCGGCATGGCTGTGGCCCGACTATGTGCATGCCGAGACGATCAATGGGTTGGGTTATGGCGGTGCGGTGCTGGTGGTGCTGGGGTCGGCGCTGGTGGCGTTGGGGCCGTCGTTGATTGCCGGGCTCAAGGCGCGGAAGGTGCGGATGGCGGCCAGTTAGACCGCGTCATCGTTCATCGCAGGCAAGCCACGCTCCCACAGGTTTTGCGTCGTCCACAATGTTCATGGACGAATCGAAACCTGTGGGAGCGTGGCTTGCCCGCGATGACGGACTATCAGGCGCTACAGAATTCAGCCCTTGGCCCCAGCCTCCAGCATATTCTCCGGCCTTACCCAGGCATCGAACTCCTCATCGGTCAGGTACCCCAGCTGCAGCGCCGCCTCACGCAAGGTCAGCCCTTCGCTGTACGCCTTTTTGGCGATCTCCGCCGATTTGTCGTAGCCAATGTGCGGGTTCAGCGCCGTCACCAGCATCAGGCCACGTTCCAGGTGTTCAGCCATTTTTTCCGCATCCGGCTCCAGGCCGGCCACGCAATGCTGCTGGAAGTTACTGCAGCCATCACCGAGCAATCGAATCGATTGCAGCAGGTTATGGATGATCACCGGTTTGAACACGTTCAACTGCAAGTGGCCCTGACTGGCCGCAAAGCCGATGGCGACGTCGTTGCCCAGCACCTGGCAGGCCAGCATCGATAACGCTTCGCACTGGGTCGGGTTGACCTTGCCCGGCATGATCGAACTGCCCGGTTCATTGGCCGGCAGCCTGACTTCGGCGAAGCCGGCGCGCGGGCCGGAGCCCAGCAGGCGCAGGTCGTTGGCGATTTTCATCAGGGTCACGGCGAGGGTTTTCAGCGCGCCGGACAGCGTGGTCAGGGGCTCATGACCGGCCAGTGCAGCGAATTTGTTCGGCGCGGTGATGAACGGCAAACCGGAGAGGGCGGCCAGCTCGGCGGCGATGGCTTCACCGAATCCGTGGGGCGAATTCAGCCCGGTGCCGACCGCTGTGCCGCCCTGGGCCAGCTCGCAGACGGCGGGCAGTGCGCTGCGGATCGCCCGCTCGGCGTAATCGAGTTGCGCGATGAAGGCCGAGATTTCCTGACCGAAGCTGATCGGTGTCGCATCCATCATGTGGGTACGACCGGTCTTGACCAGCTTCATATGGCGAGCAGCCAGCTCGGCCAGGCCGCCGGACAGCTCGCTGATCGCCGGCAGCAAGTGCTGTTGCACCGCCTGGACGGCCGCGATGTGCATGGCGGTGGGGAAGCAGTCGTTGGAGCTCTGGGAGCGATTGACGTGATCGTTGGGGTGCACCGGGGACTTGCCGCCACGGGGGTTGCCGGCCAGTTCGTTGGCGCGACCGGCGATCACTTCGTTGACGTTCATGTTGCTCTGGGTGCCACTGCCGGTTTGCCAGACCACCAGCGGAAACTGGTCGTCGTGGTCGCCGGCGAGCACCTCGTCGGCGGCCTGTTCGATCAGACGGGCGATATCGGCGGGCAGGTCGCCGTTGCGATCATTGACCCGCGCCGCGGCTTTCTTGATCAGCGCCAGGGCATGCAACACCGCCAGCGGCATGCGTTCGTTGCCGATGGCGAAGTTGATCAGCGAGCGTTGCGTCTGAGCGCCCCAATAGGCTTCATCCGGGACTTCAACCTGGCCGAGGCTGTCGGTTTCGATACGGCTCATCTTGCTCACTCCTGTAGGTCCGATTGCGCAGTTTAGGCCGTGATCGCCGGCCGTGGTTCCATCAGTCTGAATTTGACCATTCAACCCCTCTAAATCAGGTGCGACAAGGCTTGGGGTTGAGCGACACACTTTTTTAGGCGCAGAATGGACGCCCTTGGGGTTTTACCTCGCCAGCTAGAAAAGGAAACTCGATGACTCGTCTTCGTGCCATCTGTACCGCCGTTGCTTTGGTCTGCGCCAGCGGCCAGGTTCTCGCCGACACCGCCAGCCATAACGCCAGTGCCGAGGCTTTCCTGACCATGGCGCACGCTGACAAACTGGGCACTCCGGTGTACATGCAAGTACAGCAGATGTTTGCCCAGCGTTTCGAACAGACCAAAGCCCCTGAATCGAAAAAAGCCGTATTGGAAACCTACCAGGCCAAGGCTAACGCCGCTCTGGACCAGGCCATCGGCTGGAACAAGCTGAAGCCGGACATGGTCAAGCTGTACACCAGCAACTTCAGCGAATCCGAACTCAAGGACCTGGTTGCGTTCTACCAGTCGCCACTGGGCAAGAAAGTCCTGGAAAAAATGCCCCAGCTGACCCAGCAATCGGCCCAGATGACCCAGGCCAAGCTGGAAAGCGCGGTGCCGGTGGTCAACAAGCTGCTGGCCGACATGACCGCCGAGCTGACCCCGAAAGACGCGGCTGCACCCGCCAAGAAAAAGCCTTAAGCGGAGTTCGGTATGACCATGCAACAACGCATCGAATCGACGCTGGCCCTGCTTCAGCCCGAGCATCTGCAAGTGCTGGATGAGAGCCACATGCACAGCCGTGGGCTGCAAACCCATTTCAAGGCCGTGGTGGTCAGTACGCAGTTCGAAGGCCTGAACCGGGTCAAGCGTCACCAGAAAGTCTACGGCACGCTCGGCGAACTGATGGGCGAGTTCCATGCGTTGGCGCTGCATACCTACACGCCAGAGGAATGGGCGCAGATCGACGCGGCTCCGGCCTCGCCGACCTGTGCGGGCGGAGAAAAGCAGTAAAAACAGCGGCAAGCTGCAAGCCGCAAGATTGACACGATCTGATTTTATCTTGCGGCTTGAAGCTTACCGCTTGAAGCTGTCTTTTTGTTAGAATGCCCAACGCGCCGCTCACCCGGCGCGTTTTTTTTCGCATCCGGTTCACCCCTTACGAGGGTAGCCACCTGGAGATTTACCCATGACACAACAGATTGTCGTGGCGGCACTGTATAAGTTCGTCACCCTGGAAGATTACGTCGCCCTGCGCGAGCCCCTGCTGCAAGCGATGGTCGATAACGGCATCAAAGGCACCCTGCTGATTGCCGAAGAAGGGATCAACGGCACCGTGTCCGGCAGCCGCGAAGGCATCGACGGGTTGATGGCCTGGCTCAAGAACGACCCGCGCATGGACGACATCGACCATAAAGAGTCGTACTGCGACGAGCAGCCGTTCTACCGCACCAAAGTCAAACTCAAGAAAGAAATCGTCACCCTTGGCGTGGAAGGCGTGGACCCGAACAAAAAGGTCGGTACCTACGTCGACCCGCAGGACTGGAACGCGCTGATCAGCGACCCGGAAGTGCTGTTGATCGACACCCGTAACGATTACGAAGTCTCGATTGGCACCTTCGAAGGCGCCATCGACCCGAAAACCACCAGTTTTCGCGAATTTCCAGACTACATCAAAGCCAACTTCGACCCGGCCGTGCACAAGAAGGTCGCGATGTTCTGCACCGGTGGCATTCGCTGCGAGAAGGCGTCGAGCTACATGCTCAGCGAGGGCTTCGGTGAGGTCTACCACCTCAAGGGCGGCATCCTGAAGTACCTCGAAGAGGTGCCGCAGGAAGAAACCAAGTGGCAGGGCGACTGCTTCGTGTTCGACAACCGCGTGACCGTGCGTCACGACCTGAGCGAAGGTGACTACGATCAATGTCATGCCTGCCGCACACCGGTCAGCATCGAAGACCGCACGTCCGAGCATTACGTGGCCGGCATCAGTTGCCCGCATTGCTGGGATAAGCTGAGTGAGAAGACCCGTCGCAGCGCCATCGACCGGCAGAAGCAGATCGAACTGGCCAAGGCTCGTAACCAGCCTCACCCGATCGGCTACAACTACAAGCAAGCATCCACCGAGGCCTGAACCATGTCTGCGCGCCTGCTCTATGTGATGGACCCGATGTGTTCCTGGTGCTGGGGGTTTGCCCCGGTGGCCAAGGCACTGGTCGAGCAGGCGCAAGCCGCGGGTGTGGATGTGCATCTGATCGTGGGTGGTTTGCGCACCGGTAGCGGTGCGGCGCTGGAGCCGACCACCCGACGCTATATTTTTGAGCATTGGCAGGCGGTCACCGAGGCCACCGGCCAGCCGTTCAAGCTTGAAGGCGCGCTGCCCGACGGTTTTGTCTACGATACCGAGCCTGCCTGCCGGGCCTTGGTGACGGCGCGCAGCCTGGCACCGGATTGCGCGTTGAAACTGCTCGGGCTGATTCAGCACGCATTTTATGCCGAAGGCCGTGATGTCACCCAGGCCAGCGTGTTGGTCGAGTTGGCGGAACAGGCCGGTCTGCCGCGCATCGAGTTCGCCGGCGCTTTCGATCGGGCTGACATGCACGCCGCCACCGCCGCCGATTTCACCTGGGTCCAGGACCTGGGCATCGCCGGTTTTCCTACATTGCTCGCTGAACGCAATGGTCAATTGGCATTGCTGACCAACGGCTATCAGCCTCTGAGTGTGCTGTCCCCGCTGCTCGGCCGCTGGCTGGAGCGCGCTGCCTGTGCATGACCTGCCCGATGACGTCGCCACCGCCAAACGTGTCGACCGTCTGAGCTGGGCGGAAATCCGTCGCCTGGCCCTGCATCACAAGAAATCCCTGTGGATCGCCAACGGCGTGGCCGTGCTGGCGACCTTGTGCAGCGTGCCGATTCCCTTGCTCCTGCCGTTGCTGGTGGACGAGGTGTTGCTGGGGCACGGTGACGCCGCGCTCAAGATCATGAACCACGCGCTGCCCGAAGGCTGGCAAAAAGCGGCGGGCTACATCGGCCTGATGCTGCTGGTGACCTTGACCCTGAGGTGTACGGCGTTGCTGTTCAACGTGGTGCAGGCGAAATTGTTCGCCGGGTTGGCCAAGGACATCGTCTACCGCATTCGCATACGCCTGATCGAACGGCTCAAGCGTATCTCGCTGGGTGAATACGAAAGCCTGGGCAGCGGCACGGTGACCACGCATCTGGTCACCGACCTGGACACGCTGGACAAATTCGTCGGTGAAACCCTCAGCCGTTTCCTCGTGGCCATGCTGACCCTGGTCGGTACGGCGGGCATTCTGATGTGGATGCACTGGAAACTGGCTTTGCTGATCCTGCTGTTCAACCCGCTGGTGATCTACGCCACGGTGCAGTTGGGCAAACGGGTCAAGCACCTGAAGAAACTCGAGAACGACAGCACTTCGCGCTTTACCCAGGCGCTGACCGAAACCCTGGATGCCATCCAGGAAGTTCGCGCCGGCAACCGTCAGGGGTTCTTCCTCGGTCGCTTGGGGCAACGCGCCCGTGACGTGCGCGACTATGCGGTGAATTCGCAATGGAAAACCGATGCTTCGAACCGGGCCAGCGGTTTGTTGTTCCAGTTCGGCATCGATATTTTCCGCGCCGCGGCCATGCTCACGGTGTTGTTCTCCGACCTGTCCATCGGCCAGATGCTCGCGGTGTTCAGCTACCTGTGGTTCATGATCGGTCCGGTCGAACAGCTGCTGAACCTGCAATATGCCTACTACGCTGCCGGCGGTGCGCTGTCGCGGATCAACGAGCTGCTGTCGCGCGCTGATGAGCCTGAATACCCGGGCGGCGTCGACCCGTTCATCGGGCGCGAGACGGTCGGGCTGGAAGTACAAGGGTTGAGCTTCGGCTACGGCGATGAACTGGTCCTGAACCAGATGAACCTGTCCATCGCCCCCGGCGAGAAGGTCGCGATCGTCGGCGCCAGTGGTGGGGGCAAGAGTACGCTGGTGCAACTGCTGCTGGGCTTGTACACGCCGTTGGCCGGAACCATTCGCTTCGGCGGTTCGACCCAGCAGGAGATCGGCCTGGAAACCGTGCGGGAAAATGTTGCCGTGGTCCTGCAGCATCCGGCGCTGTTCAACGACACCATCCGGGCCAACCTGACCATGGGCCGTGAGCGCAGTGACGAGGCTTGCTGGCATGCACTGGAAATCGCCCAATTGCACGGCACGGTGCGGGATTTGCCCAATGGCCTGGACAGCGTCGTCGGGCGCTCCGGCGTGCGTCTGTCCGGCGGACAGCGCCAACGCCTGGCCATCGCCCGGATGGTGCTGGCCGAGCCCAAGGTGGTGATCCTCGACGAAGCCACCTCTGCACTGGATGCTGCCACCGAATACAACCTGCACCAGGCCCTGGCGCGGTTTCTGAGCAACCGCACCACGTTGATCATTGCCCACCGCCTTTCGGCGGTGAAACAGGCTGATCGAGTGCTGGTGTTCGACGGCGGGCAAGTTGCCGAAGACGGCGACCACCAGCAGCTGATTGCCGATGGTGGCCTGTATGCCAAGCTGTATGGGCATCTGCAGCGGCACTGACCGGCAAGCAATTACTTCCAGATCACGTCCAGTGCATTGGCGCTGCCGTCATAGCCGAACTGCTTGATCACGACCGAGCACGATTCGCATGGCTTCAGCGTGGTGGCGATCGTGATGGAGTCCAGATCCTTGGGATTCGGGTATTTGCCGCGGATGACACTGATTAGTTTGCTTTCGGTGTCCAGTGAGGTGGGGCGAGAGGTGAGCGCAGGCGTGTAGGTTTCAATGTCATTGATGGTGCGCGGGATCGCCTGCAGTTTGCCTTGGGGCGTTACATCAAGTGCGGTCTTCGGGAAGCGGACTTCATGATCGATATTGAAGTAGCTGGTGCTGCCGACTTTGACCTCATTCGTCTGTCTGTTTTTGGCAAACAATGGCAGGAAGCCCGTATCACCCTGGTTACCGGAAACGCTGACATACACCTCGCGCACCCCGGCTTTTGTCTTGATTTCGGCGAACGCGATGTTCCGGGGTGTGTGCAGGGGGCGTCGTGTTTTCTGGCGGATGAGGCGTTGCAGGCGCATCATCGTGTCATCGATTTTTAATGCCTTGGGCCCCGCCTGCGCCGACGATGCGACGGTGATGACGTTTCTTTCGAACAGGTTGTTGAAAATTTCCGCAGTCGTTTCACGTGCGCTGTCGGGGGCAGCCTTGGACAGCGACCAGGTTGCGGCACCGTCGGTGGAAAACCGAATGATCATTCGTGTGGAATGATCGAATAAAGCCGCTTCGCCCGGGCTGGTATCAACCTTGAGCCATTTGAGTGTTTCAGGCGGATTGGTATGGCCACCGATCGGGATGGCAATCTCATCCATCGCTTTCAGTGCTCGCTCTACCAACGCCTGGCCATGGATTCTGACCATGTTGTTGGCATTCAGAGAGCCGGTGTACACCACCAATAACTCGTTTTTCAGTTCATCGGATAGGGTGTCGGCTTTCTTGAACGTCAGGAGGTCATGCACGCCATGTCCAGGCGCGCGCTCGGCGAAGTAAAAGTCCCCGGCGTTCAACCGCGTGAATACGTAGTGTTTTGAACCGTCCGCCGCTTCGACAATGATACTGCCGACGTGGAAGTTATCGGCGAGTTCTTCTCCCGGAACGGGGACACTGACCATGACCCGCCCATAAATACCCTTTTGAAATTCCATTGTGCCCTGAAGGGTTGAGTGGGTGCGGATCGCGCTCACTTGCATTGCAGCTCTGTTGGTCGCGGGGATGTAAGTCATATCCCCGAACCAGGGCGCCCAACCCTTGGCAGTATCAAAACTGCCGATGTCGGGTGTGGGGGCAGGGGAGCGAAGGACATAGCTGGTTTTACACGGCGCGGAACCGGGTATGCGACGGATCCTGCAAGGAGCCGCCTTGTAGCTGTCCTTCAGGTCCATCAAGTCGGCGCGGCGTAACACATCGTCCTTCAGTCGGTAAGGTTGGTCGTCAATGAAGAGCGTCGTCCGGCCATCGACTTCAAGCACTTCGCGCACGCTGCTTTTGTCAGCCAGCTCGACAATGACATTGTCTTTGGTTTTTTCCAGGGGGCTGTAGTGGGATCGCCCCAATGAGAACTCACTCGAACGGCTGCGTAGCAAGGGGCCATAGGGCTTGGACGACAATGGATCGACCAGGTAATACTGCGCCTTGCCTGAGGACGACAGATTACGTACGGGTACATCGTCCAGACCTCTCAGGGACGCTAACTGGTCGCCGTTGACCAAAGGCTTCCAGCGGCCCGCACCAGTGACCTGCGGCAGGCTGCGGGAGAAATTATAGTGACCCGCTCTGCCCGCCAATTCCTTGATGCTGAAAATACCGGATCTGCCGATTTTCAGTCCTTTTGATCCCAATGCCTTGAGCAGCGCTCCGATGCCGTCAAGCGGGTTCAGTGCCTGCAAGCTCAAAATCAAAAACTCCTTGGTCAGCAATTTAAATGCTGGAAGTCTGGCGCGTAAGGTCAGTTGGCCGGCATTGCTGACTAGTTTTGTCGAGCCCGAAGCAAACTTGCCGATCGGTTGTGCGAATGACAACAGGTCGATGAATACTCCGAACACTCCATTGATAAGGCGTGTCTTTTCGCCTGAGGCCAGATCTTCGATACTTTTCCAGAATGGCACGAAGATTTTGATAACTTCGAGGACTTCATCTTTCTCGGCTTTTTCGCGCTCAAACGCAGTCTGCCCGGCACAGTCCTTGTAGAGCTGTTTGGGGTCTACAAACGGTAGCAGGCTGGCAATGAAATGACTGATTTCCAGGCAACGGGGTGAGGAAAGTGTCAGTGGCGCACTGTTTACGGTTTGCACATCGTTGGAAGGTGCGGTGAACGTATCACCTAGCTGTTCGATGATTGCCTCACAGACCGCTCCCGCGTTGGGTGCGCGCCCGATCGAATGAGCATCCCAGTCAAAGGGTAATGTCTGGTTGCGCAACACCGAAACTGAAACGGTCCCTCTGTTCATTCGCCACGTCTCGGTTTTTTGGGCACCCCCGAATTGCTTCGACTCGGGGTTTTCGACGCGGCGTATCAGCCCTGCTCGGGGTAGCAGTTCGTAAGTTCTTGTTTCCTTGGCGTAGGTCGTCTGCAAAATCAGGCCGTTACGGGCTCGTAGTGGCAGGATTATTTCAGGTGTTTCGTTTTGGGCTTCTACACCGCTGGTTTCCTTTCTCAGGCTATGGATTTTGAGTTCACCCCATTCAATGGCCTGACGATCGTCGAATGGGAGTGAAGCCAGTTGACTGCGAATCAGCGTTTGGTAAGCCGTTGTCTGTCGTTCAAGATAATCCAGGAAGCCGTGATAGAACATCGATTTGACTTCTGGCAGGATGCCAATTACCGCCGGTATCCCTGATGCTTCCCAGTAAAAGGGCGACGCTACCTTTCGGTTACTGTCGATCCTGAAATAGTATTGACTGACGGCGCCATCAGCCTGCGTGTAATACCATCGTGTCTGCTCATCGAATTCATTTGAGGCGAGGATGTCGATGAGCGAATAGTGATCGTACTCCTTGCCACGGAGGGTCGGAACGCTATTCCATCGGATGGTTTCGCGTTCTTTCCTCGCCAGCTTCCTGTTCTGCGCGACAAAGCGTTTTCCAAAGAACTTTTCCGCTACGGTTTTCGCCATTGATAGTCGGTTTGGCGGGGTTTCGTTGATTCGGGTGATGGCAGTGCCGAGCGCATTGGTGTGTTTATCCAGCTCCGATAGCGCCAGTTCGATTTCGGGCTCTGTGTAATCCTCATGACGCTTAGGCAGGATGATGCCTTGGGTCACTGCCCAGTCCAGTGTCGGCAGCAGCCTTGCCAGACTGATTTCTTTCAGTTGCTCGTCTGTCGCTCCCTCGGCCCGATCGAGGGCCAGGTTAACCAATTGCTGAAAGGTCATTCTGCACAACGCTCCGGGGTCGGTAGCGTTTATCAGGTTCACGCCATTCAGGAAATTCACCCAAACAAGGGAGCTCCGGTATGGAAGCGCGGTCGGAATATCGGGGACACGGAACTCGACCGGAAACCGGTGCAGAAACAATCGGGCCATAACAATCGCTTCTTTTTCCGATGCGGCCCGTTTTGACGAGAGTAGATGGGTCTCGAATTCGCTTCTGATGGCCTGATAACTTTTGCCCCAGTGTGAACGCGCCAGCCAATCGAAACCGGCAATTTCTTCCGGGTTTCGGCTCGGTGACTCAAACCAGAATTGCAATGCGTTGGCTATGACTTTGATGCGGATGTGCGGCGACGTTTCTTCACCAGGTGCTCCTCCATACCAATTCAAAGTCGACAGCAAGCCGGTTGCCAGTTTCTCGGCTTTAGGGTTTTGCAGGATCTTTTCAAGAAAAACGGTAGGAGTGGCGCGGATTTGTTCAACGGTAGCCGACATAAGAATGTCATTGGCCAGATGGGTGAATGGAGAAATGCCGGCCTCGGGCACAAACGTTCTTATCGTTTCGATCGTTTCCGCACCGATGATCTGCTCTTGTACTTTTTGCATAGTGACACTGGAGGGATCGGATGAAGCTGCCCTGACAACTTTGAAAAATTTGCGATCCTTTTCACTGGGAGGGCGCTTCAAGTCGACAATGTTGAAGTCGTCTTCCAGTTTCAGACGATAGCTTGCGATTTTTTCCTCAAGGGCATTGATGGCAGCTTGGTGTTCAGCCGAATTGGTCGGATCCCAGGGGGCAAGGCCGTAAAAAGTGGCCATTCTTGGCAGACTGATATGGCGGTCGTAACGGATCTGTCCACCCAGCAACTCGGTCGCCTTTTCGATCCGTGCTTTAGGTTCTGACCATTTTTCAGATCCGGTTAATTTCAGAACTACCTTGTTCTGGTCATCGCGATTCGACGTCTCGTAGACGTAGGTTCTGTCTTTTGCAGTGACAATCAAATAATGAGGGGACACGTTTTTACTTTTACACAGTGCTTGGTACTTGCTGTCTTTCATCAAGTCTTGCAAAGCGGTTTGACCGGCTTCATTTACTTGATCCAGGGGAGAGCGCGTGCAGGGTCTGAGCAGTGTTTGCGCGAAATGAGACATAGAGCTGACTTCTGCGCGCAGGAAAGACAGCAATAATTCATAGTCATCCAGTTGGCCCTGATAGATCTGCGAAGTGGTCGGGGCTGAATTTGAAGTTTCAGCTGATGTGCTAGTCGAAGTGGGAGTTTGCATAAGCCTGCTTCTCTTTTCGTTGCGTCGGTTGGTGGGCGCTCGATTGAACGAGCATTGGCGTTTCGCCACCGATTACAACGGTTCATGGCAAGGGCTGTGCGGTACATAGATAATGCAGCGTTTCTGAAGAAGTCGATTTCTGTTCGAGGTCTATGGCAGCGCTGGTACGGTGCTGGCGTTACTGCAAGAGCGCTGCTCACGGTGGGCGGCAGTTCTTACTTGCCGGGATCACGAATGCCCCCTAGTCTGGCTAAAGCGATTACGTCCGGAAGACGAGCAAGCAGTGCTAATGCAAGGGACCTCATGAATCAAACGCGGACTCTCGGAACGCCACGGTTGTTGGGCATTGTCTGGCCATTTATCGCCGTTGTGTTGTTTCAAGCCTTGCTGGGCGGCGTTAGCCTTTATGTGCTGTCGGCCGTTCGCGGCTATGTTGCCGGCGAAAGCCTTTGGTCCAAGGGCCAGAAAGATGCCATCTATTACCTCAACCTTTACGCCGACAGCGGCGACGAAGGGATATTTGAAAAGTACCAGAACGCCATTTCCGTGCCTCAGGGCGGGCATGAATTGCGTGTGGCGCTGGATCAGCATCCGCCGAACATCGAAGCGGCGCGTGTGGCGATTCTCAAGGGGGGCAACCACCCGGACGACGTTTCCAGCCTGATCTGGCTGTACCTCAACTTTCGTCACTTCAGTTACCTCGAAAAAGCCATCGACCTGTGGACCGTGGGTGATGCCTATCTGGCCAAGCTCGATGACGTTGCCAGGGACATGCATCAGCACATCAATACCAGCCCTGCCTCTGTTGCGGATATCCAGCGCTGGAAGGCGCAGATCTTCGCGATCAATGATGAAGTGACTCCGGCGGCGAAAGCCTTCAGTGATGCACTGGGGGAAGGGTCGCGGGTCATTCTTCGTCTGCTGCTGCTGACTAACCTCGCCACCGCGCTTGGATTGATTGCACTGGCGCTGATGCGCACCCGCAAGCTGCTCAAGCAGCGTCATGCCTTCGCCGATGCGCTGCAACTGGAGAAAGAACGGGCGCAGATCACCCTGCAATCGATTGGCGACGGCGTGATCACCACGGATGTTTCCGGTGCGATTGCCTACATGAATCCGGCGGCCGAGGCGTTGACCCACTGGAAGGCCGAGCAGGCGACAGGCTTGCCGCTGGCAGCGCTGTTCAACCTGCTGGACGAAGAGGCCCAGACCGATGGCTTCACCCTTATCGAGCATATACTCAGCGGCCAGCTCAGTGGCGGCAGCGAGCACTCCAGGCTGATTCAACGCCTGGACGGCAGCACGGTGTCGGTCACACTGGTGGGCGCGCCCATCCGCAATGCCGGCAAAGTCAGCGGGACGGTGCTGGTGCTGCATGACATGACCCAGGAGCGGCAATACATTGCCAATCTGTCATGGCAGGCGACCCACGATGCCTTGACCGGACTCGCCAACCGCCGTGAATTCGAATATCGCCTGGAACAGGCGCTGCACAACCTGACCCGCTACTCGGGGCGCCACGCCCTGATGTTCCTCGACCTGGATCAGTTCAAACTGGTCAACGACACCTGCGGCCATGCGGCGGGCGACGAACTGTTGCGGCATATCTGCGCCTTGCTGCAATCGGGGTTGCGCGAAGGCGATACCCTGGCGCGCCTTGGCGGCGACGAGTTTGGCATCCTGCTGGAAAACTGCGCGCCGGAAGCGGCGGAGAAAATTGCCGAGAGCCTGCGCCAGACTGTGCAGAATCTGCATTTTGTCTGGAAGGGCCGACCTTTCGTCACCACTGTCAGTATCGGGCTGGTGCATGTCGCGCAGAATCCGACCACGCTCGAAGTCTCGCTGCGGGCTGCTGACATGGCGTGCTATATGGCCAAGGAAAAGGGTCGCAACCGCGTCCAGGTCTATCATCCGGATGACTCGGAACTGTCCCTGCGTTTCGGTGAAATGGCCTGGGTGCAACGTTTGCACATGGCGCTGGAGGAAGACCGCTTCTGCCTGTACGCCCAGGAAATCGTCCCCTTGGGCCATGTCGAGCAGGATGGCGGGCATATTGAAATTCTGCTGCGATTGCATGATGAAGCGGGGCGGATGATCTTGCCCGACAGCTTCATTCCGGCTGCCGAGCGTTATGGCCTGATGAGCTCGCTTGATCGTTGGGTGGTGCAGAACGTGTTCAAGATCATTGCCCAATGCCGGGCCGAGCAAGGCCCCGGTCCGCTGGCCATGTGTGCGATAAATCTGTCAGGCACGACGATCGGGGATGAGGCGTTCCTGGACTTCTTGCGCGAACAGTTTGTGACGCATTCGATTCCGCCTGAAATGATTTGTTTTGAAATTACTGAGACCAGTGCCATTTCGAATCTTGGCAGCGCTATCAGATTCATTAATGAACTCAAAGGCTTAGGATGCCATTTTTCACTGGACGATTTTTGTGCCGGAATGTCCTCATTCGCGTACCTGAAACATTTGCCTGTAGACTTCCTGAAGATCGACGGGAGTTTCGTAAAGGATATGCTGGACGACCCGATTAACCGCGCCATGGTCGAAGTGATCAATCACATCGGCCATGTCATGGGTAAGCGCACGATTGCCGAGTTTGTCGAAACACCCCAGATCGAGCAGGCATTGCTGGAGATCGGGGTGGATTACGCTCAAGGGTATGTGATTGAACGCCCGCATCTGTTTACCAGCGATAGCTTGTTGAGTCGTCCTGCCAGGCCCCAACCGATGTTGTTCAAGGCCCCGGGCACGTTCCGTTGAAATTCCTGCCGGTCTTACAATCACAATCAAAAGGAGCTCGACAGTGATCGACACATTCAACCGAACCGGACCGCTCATGGAAGCTGCAAGTTACCCTGCCTGGGCCCAGCGCCTGATTCAGGATTGCAGCGAGAGCAAGCGCCGGGTTGTCGAACACGAACTGTACCAACGCATGCGAGACAACAAACTCAGTGCGAAGACCATGCGCCAATACCTGATCGGTGGCTGGCCGGTGGTCGAACAGTTCGCGTTGTATATGGCACAAAACCTGACCAAGACCCGTTTTGCCCGTCATCCCGGCGAAGACATGGCCCGTCGTTGGCTGATGCGCAACATCCGCGTCGAATTGAACCACGCCGATTACTGGGTGCACTGGAGTCGCGCGCACGGTGTCAGCCTGGAGGACCTGCAGGCACAGCAGGTTGCACCGGAGCTTCACGCGTTGAGCCATTGGTGCTGGCACACCAGTTCAGCCGACTCGCTGATCGTCGGGATTGCCGCCACCAACTACGCCATCGAAGGAGCGACCGGGGAATGGTCGGCGGTCGTGTGTTCCAACGGTATCTACGCCGCCTCGTTCCCCGAGGAGGATCGCAAGCGGGCGATGAAGTGGCTGAAGATGCATGCCCAGTACGACGATGCCCATCCGTGGGAAGCCCTGGAAATCATCTGCACATTGGCGGGCACCAACCCGAGCAAATCCCTGCAGGTGGAATTGCGCCAGGCTGTTTGCAAGAGCTACGACTATATGTACCTGTTTCTCGAGCGTTGCATGCAATTGGAGCACGCAGAGCGGGCGCCGGTCGTTCGTGAGCGAATGGCATTGGCCGAAGGCTGATTCAAAGTCTGCTTGAAAAAACTGTGGGAGCGAGCCTGCTCGCGAATGCGGACTGTCAGTCAACATCATTGTTGAAGGTCAGATCCCATTCGCGAGCAGGCTCGCTCCCACATTGGTTTGTGTCGTGGCTGAATATCAGCCCGCCATCTCCAGCCGGTTACGCCCTTCGCGCTTGGCCACATACAGTGCACTGTCTGCCCGTCGCAACAGGCTGTCGGCGGACTCGCCGGGCAACAGGGTCGAACAGCCGAGGCTGACTGTCAGCACGATCGTATGGCCGTCGGCCAGGTACTCTTCAGTCTGCACTGCAAACCGCAGCCGTTCACCCACCATGGCCGCGGGTTCGCGGCTGGTATTGGACAGCAGTATCAGGAACTCTTCACCGCCATAGCGGAACACCATGTCGACGTTGCGCAACTGGTTTTTGATCGAGGCGGCGACCGCCTTGAGCACGTCATCGCCAGTGCTGTGGCCATGGGTGTCATTGACTTGCTTGAAGTGATCGATGTCCAGCATCAACACCGATAACGGTTGCAGATGGCGCCGGGACAGCTCGATTTCCCTTTGCAACGTCTGGTCCATGGCGATGCGGTTACCGGTGCCCGTCAGCGGGTCGCGCAGTGCGCTTTGGGTGGCGGTACGGTAAAGCAGCGCGTTGCGCATCGGAAACAGCAGTGCGGCCAGCAGTGATTCGAGATTGCCCTGTTCCTGTTCGCTGAAACGCTGATTGCGGCGGAAAATCAGTTCGCCCAGGTGTTCGCCATCGTGACTGAGGCTGTAACTGATGGAATGGTGGCCACGCTGGCCGAACTCCAGGCGCAGATCACTGCTCTTGTGCAGGTAACACAAGGCGTCTAACGGCACCAAGCGCTGAATCTCGCGATAGAAAGTCCCAAGAATGCGCTGCGGCTCCAGACTGGTTTGCAGTTGCAGGCCCAGTTGCTGGCGCATTTGCGCAAGGCTGACGGGCCGTTCCAGGAGAGGCGGCTGCTGACCAAAGCCCAGGCGCTGCAATTTGGCGCTATCGAAGTCAATTGCGTTGGTCTGGGAAGGTGGTTTCATTAGGCGTGCGCCCCTAAGCAGTAAGGCTGTCTTACAAGCAGGGTGAGAGCGGCTTAGGGCTGCGCGTCGTACTGGTCCATCAGTCCCGTAGGACATTTCGTACAAGTTTAATCTGCTTTCTGGAAGATGAGTAACGACTGCACTCACGCTTCACCCCGTCTGCTTTCACGTTGCGTGTCTGAGCAAACTTAGAGCGAAAGTCGTGCCATTCGGTTCATCAGAATAAAATTCGTAGTAAATCAAATGGTTGTGCTTCATCTACTACCGGTATGGCGTGGCGTGTGACGGTTGTTTGACAGGTGCCTGGGGTGTCTTCGAGTGCCGCGGCGGGAAGCCGGCGCGGCACCGAAAAAGCGACGTACGGTCGTTATTGGGCGTTGAACGCCTGGCCATTGATGCCGGTGCTGTCCGGACCCATCAGGTACAGGTAGACCGGCATGATCTCCTCGGGCGTCGGGTTGTTCAGCGGGTTTTCACCCGGATAAGCCTGGGCGCGCATGCTGGTGCGGGTAGCGCCCGGGTTGATGCTGTTGGAGCGTACCGGGGCCACGGTATCGACTTCGTCAGCCAGGGTTTGCATCAGGCCTTCGGTGGCGAATTTGGAGACGCCGTAAGCGCCCCAGTACGCGCGTCCCTTGCGGCCGACGCTGCTGGAAGTGAACACCACCGAAGCGTCCTGCGACAGCTTGAGCAGCGGCAGCAATGTGCTGGTGAGCATGAACATGGCATTGACGTTGACTTGCATGACCCGCATGAAGTTTTCGCCGGAAAGTTGTTCGATCGGCGTGCGCGAGCCGATGATCGAGGCATTGTGCAGCAGGCCGTCGAGATGCCCGAATTCGTTTTCGATCATCGCCGCCAGCTCATCGTACTGATGGGGCAGGGCGGTTTCGAGGTTGAACGGGATCACCGCCGGTTGTGGATGGCCGGCGGCTTCGATTTCGTCGTAGACCTGGGTCAGGTTGGCTTCGGTCTTGCCCAGCAGCAACACGGTTGCGCCGTGGGCGGCGTAGGTCTTTGCCGCTGCGGCGCCGATGCCGCGTCCTGCGCCGGTGACCAGGATGACCCGATCCTTGAGCAGTTCGGGGCGGGCGGAATAATCAAACATAAAAAACCTCTACATAATCCATCAATAGAGCTGAAAAGATCGCAGCCTGCGGCAGTTCCTACAGGGGATCGACGTGCATCCTGTAGGAGCTGCCGAAGGCTGCGATCTCTTGACGTTAATCAGCAGCCGCAGAGGGCGCTATCCAAAACCTTGCGCAACTCCAGCGGATGATCGACCACCACGTCCGCACCCCAGTGACGCGGGTTATCGTCAGGGTGGATGTAGCCGAAGGTCACCGCAGCCGTCCTGGTGCCGGCATCACGGCCCGACTCGATGTCGCGCAGGTCGTCGCCGACGAACAGCACGCTGGCCGGGTCCAGGTCGAGCATCTTGCAGGCCAGGATCAGCGGCTCCGGATCCGGCTTGCTGTTCTTCACGTGATCCGGGCAGATCAGCAGCGCCGAACGCTCGGACAGCCCCAGTTGTTGCATGATCGGTTCGGCGAAGCGCAGTGGCTTGTTGGTGACCACGCCCCAGATCAGGTTGGCTTTCTCGATATCGGCGAGCAACTCGGCCATGCCGTCGAACAGCTTGCTGTGCACCGCACAACCGACGAGGTAGCGCTCCAGGAACTCCAGGCGCAACGCTTCGAAACCCGGCGATTCCGGATCCATGGCGAAGGTCACGGCGACCATCGCCCTGGCGCCACCGGAAATCTCGTCGCGGATGTGCTTGTCGTTCATCGGTGGCAAGCCGCGGTCGGCACGCATCGCCTGACAGATCGCAATGAAGTCTGGCGCGGTGTCGAGCAGGGTGCCGTCCATGTCGAAAAGAACTGCTCTGATTGGCATCGGCTTACTCCTCGCGCAGGGTCTGGATCATGTAGTTGACGTCCACGTCGGCGGCCAGCTTGTAGTGCTTGGTCAGCGGATTGTAGGTCAGGCCGATGATGTCCTTGACGGTCAGGCCGGCCATGCGGCTCCAGGCGCCGAGTTCGGAAGGGCGGATGAATTTCTTGAAGTCGTGGGTGCCGCGCGGCAGCAGCTTCATGATGTATTCGGCGCCGACGATGGCGAACAGGTACGCCTTCGGGTTGCGGTTGATGGTGGAGAAGAACACCTGGCCGCCGGGCTTGACCATGCGGAAGCAGGCGCGGATGACCGACGACGGGTCCGGCACGTGCTCAAGCATTTCCAGGCAGGTGACCACGTCGAACTGCTCCGGCATTTCCTCGGCCAGGGCTTCGGCGGTGATCTGCCGGTATTCGACGTTGACCCCCGATTCCAGCTGGTGCAACTGGGCAACCGCCAGCGGCGCTTCGCCCATGTCGATACCCATCACGGTCGCGCCGCGCTGGGCCATGGCTTCGCTGAGGATGCCACCGCCGCAACCGACGTCGAGGACTTTCTTGCCGGCCAGATTGACCCGCTCGTCAATCCAGTTGACCCGCAGCGGGTTGATGTCGTGCAGCGGTTTGAATTCGCTTTCGCGGTCCCACCAGCGATGGGCCAGGGCCTCGAATTTGGCGATTTCGGCGTAGTCGACGTTGCTCATGGTTTAAGTCCTCTAAAACTTGAAAAATCCTGTTGCCCCGGATTGCGTTCCGGGGTGCTTACGATTCGGTACGGCCGCTGATGCGCTGGCCCCAGGCCTTCGCGACAGCGCCAAGCTGTTGTTCATCCAGGCGCGTCAGGCGACGGTCGTCGAGCAGTTGTTTGCCGGCCACCCAAAGGTGTTTCACGCAGTCCCGGCCGGTGGCGTATATAAGCTGCGAAACCGGGTCGTAGACCGGTTGCTGGGCCAGGCCGGAGAGGTCGAAAGCCACCATGTCCGCGGCCTTGCCGATTTCCAGCGAGCCGGTTTCGGCTTCGATGCCCAGCGCACGGGCACCGTTGAGGGTGGCCATGCGCAAGGCGCGATGGGCATCGAGCGCGGTGGCCGAGCCGGCGACAGCCTTGGCCAGCAGGGCAGCGGTGCGGGTTTCGCCGAGCAGGTCCAGGTCATTGTTGCTCGCGGCGCCATCGGTGCCGACCGCGACATTGACCCCGGCTTCCCACAAGCGCTCGACCGGGCAGAACCCGCTGGCCAGCTTCAGGTTGGACTCCGGGCAATGAATCACATTGGTGTTGCTTTCTACCAGCAGTGCCAGGTCTTCATCGCTGATCTGGGTCATGTGAACCGCCTGGAAACGCGGCCCGAGCAAGCCCAGGCGCGCCAGGCGGGCCAGTGGGCGTTCACCGCGCTGTTCGACCGATTGCTGCACTTCGAAGGCGGTTTCATGCACGTGCATGTGGATCGATGCGTCAAGTTCTTCGGCGATCACCCGGATTTTTTCCAGGTTTTCGTCGCCCACGGTGTAGGGTGCGTGGGGGCCGAAGGTGATTTTGATGCGCTCGTGGTGCTTGAGATCGCCAAACAGTTCAACGCCCTGACGAATGGCTTCATCCGCCGTAGCGGCGCCCGGAATCGGGAAATCGAGGATCGGAATCGCGATCTGTGCGCGAATGCCGCTGTTGTGCACGCGCTCGCTGGCAACCTTCGGGAAGAAGTACATGTCAGAGAAACAGGTGATGCCGCCTTTGATTTGCTCGGCGATGGCAAGGTCGGTGCCGTCGCGCACGAAGTCCTCGTCGACCCACTTGGCTTCGGCGGGCCAGATGTGGTTTTCCAGCCAGGTCATCAAGGGCAGGTCATCGGCCAGGCCGCGGAACAGCGTCATCGCTGCGTGCCCGTGGGCATTGATCAGGCCGGGGCTGAGCAGCATGTCGGGCAATTCGCGGATTTCGGTTGCGTTAAGCTTCAGTGCGGCGGAACGTGGGCCGATAAACACGATGCGTCCATCTTGGATGCCCACACCATGTTCCTTGAGGACGACACCAGCAGGTTCGACGGGTACCAGCCAGGTCGGCAGCAATAACAGGTCGAGCGCAGCGGCAGTGTTCGGCATCGAGGGTCGGTTCCAGTGCTTTTGTAAAGGATGGCGAAGTATACCCGAGCGTCTTCACGGGGGGATCGCTATAATCGGCGGCTTTTGTTCATGAGTGCGGGGTGAGGGATGCGCGATCGACTGTTGGCTGCGGAAAAGGTAAAGGCCATCGATTGGCGTGATGGCGCTCTTCATCTGCTGGATCAGCGTATTTTGCCGTTCGAGGAAAACTGGATCGCCTACACCAGTGCAGCCGGTGTGGCCGAGGCCATTCGCTCGATGGTGGTGCGTGGCGCGCCGGCCATCGGCATTAGCGCCGCTTATGGCATCGTGCTCGCGGCCCGTGCCCGGATTGCCGAAGGTGGCGACTGGTATGCGGCGTTGGAAGAGGATTTCATGCTGCTGGCCGATTCCCGTCCTACCGCGGTCAACCTGTTCTGGGCGCTGGGTCGCATGCACGACCGGCTTGATCGCCTGAAAGGCAATGCCGATCCGCTGGAGGCGCTGGAGGCCGAGGCCATTGCCATTCACGAAAGTGATCGCGAAGCCAACCTGACCATGGCGCAACTGGGTGTCGACCTGATCCGCAAGCATCAGGGCAACGCCCAGGCGATCCTGACCCACTGCAACACTGGTGCACTGGCCACGGGCGGCTTTGGCACGGCGCTGGGCGTGATTCGCGCTGCATTCATCGAGGGGATGGTCGAGCAGGTCTATGTCGACGAAACCCGCCCATGGCTGCAGGGTTCGCGACTGACCGCGTGGGAACTGGCCAATGAAGGCATTCCCGTGACCCTCAATGTCGACTCCGCCGCTGCGCATATCATGAAGACCAAAGGCCCTACCTGGGTCATCGTCGGCGCTGACCGGATCACCGCCAATGGCGATGTGGCCAACAAGATCGGCACCTATCAACTGGCCGTCAACGCCATGCACCACGGCGTGCGCTTCATGGTGGTGGCGCCGAGTTCGACCATCGACATGAACCTGGCCAGCGGCGACGACATTCCGATTGAAGAACGTGACGGTCGCGAGCTGCTGGAAGTCGGTGGCAAGCGCGTCGGGGCCGATGTCCATGCCTTCAATCCGGTGTTCGACGTGACGCCGGCGGATCTGATCGATGCGATCGTCACCGAAAAAGGCATCGTCGAACGCCCGGACACGGCGAAGATGGCGCAGTTGATGTGCCGCAAGCGACTTCACTAGGTCAAGGCAAATCCCTGTAGGCGCTGCCGAAGGCTGCGATCTATTGACTTTGATTTTAAAAAAACAAAATCAAAAGATCGCAGCCTGCGGCAGCTCCTACAGGTCCGTGTTTGCAAGTGAAAAATGCGCTTGATTGCCTGCTGATCGAAGCTCTAAGCCTCTCTCGTCCCCTTCAAGCCTGTCACCGGTCAACTAACTACTCTCCATGCGCATCTGGGGGATAGGTGCGTGGCGGCTCTTGTGATAACATCCGGCGGTTTCCATGGTTACCCTTCGGGGTGACCTTTACTGCGCAGATCCATGGCATAACTCGTTGATTTGTCGTAAGCCAATGCATGGCACCGAGCCTGCAGCGGCGAGCTTCGTTGGTCCTGACGAAGTTTCACCAGAAAAAGGAATCAGGCTTCTCATGGGCGAACTGGCCAAAGAAATCCTCCCGGTCAATATCGAAGACGAGCTGAAGCAGTCCTACCTCGACTACGCGATGAGCGTAATTGTCGGGCGGGCACTGCCGGATGCGCGCGATGGCTTGAAGCCCGTGCACCGGCGCGTGCTGTTCGCGATGAGCGAGCTGGGCAACGACTTCAACAAGCCGTACAAGAAATCTGCCCGTGTTGTCGGTGACGTGATCGGTAAGTATCACCCGCACGGTGATACCGCGGTGTACGACACCATCGTTCGGATGGCACAGCCATTCTCCCTGCGCTACCTGCTGGTAGACGGCCAGGGCAACTTCGGTTCGGTGGACGGCGACAACGCCGCGGCCATGCGATACACCGAAGTGCGCATGACCAAGCTGGCGCACGAGCTGCTGGCCGACCTGCATAAGGAAACCGTGGACTGGGTGCCGAACTACGACGGCACCGAAATGATCCCGGCGGTCATGCCGACCCGTATTCCCAACCTGCTGGTCAACGGCTCCAGCGGTATCGCCGTGGGCATGGCGACCAACATTCCGCCACACAACCTCGGTGAAGTCATCGACGGTTGCCTGGCGCTCATCGACAATCCCGAGCTGACTGTCGATGAGCTGATGCAATACATCCCGGGTCCGGACTTCCCGACCGCGGCGATCATCAACGGTCGCGCCGGTATCATCGAAGCCTACCGCACTGGCCGTGGCCGCATTTACATGCGCGCCCGCTCGATGATCGAAGACATCGACAAGGTCGGTGGCCGCCAGCAGATCGTCATCACCGAACTCCCTTACCAGTTGAACAAGGCGCGTCTGATCGAGAAGATCGCCGAGCTGGTAAAAGAGAAGAAGCTCGAAGGCATCACCGAGCTGCGCGACGAGTCCGACAAGGACGGTATGCGCGTTGTGATCGAGCTGCGTCGTGGCGAAGTGCCTGAGGTGATCCTCAACAACCTCTACGCCCAGACTCAGCTGCAAGCGGTGTTCGGCATCAACATCGTCGCGCTGATCGACGGCCGTCCGCGGATCCTGAACCTCAAGGACCTGCTGGAAGCCTTCGTTCGTCACCGTCGCGAAGTCGTTACCCGCCGTACCGTGTTCGAACTGCGCAAGGCGCGAGAGCGTGGTCACATCCTTGAAGGTCAAGCTGTTGCCCTGTCGAACATCGACCCGGTCATCGCCCTGATCAAGGCGTCGCCAACGCCGTCGGAAGCCAAGGAAGCGCTGGTCAGCACCCCTTGGGAGTCCTCGGCCGTGGTAGCGATGGTCGAGCGTGCCGGCGCCGATTCGTGCCGTCCGGAAAACCTCGATCCGCAATACGGTCTGCGCGATGGCAAGTACTTCCTGTCGCCGGAACAGGCGCAAGCCATTCTGGAACTGCGTCTGCACCGCCTGACCGGCCTGGAACACGAAAAACTGCTGGCCGAGTATCAAGAGATCCTCAACCAGATCGGCGAGCTGATCCGCATTCTCAACAGCGCCACGCGCCTGATGGAAGTGATTCGCGAAGAGCTGGAAGTGATCCGTGCCGAATACGGCGACGTGCGTCGCACCGAGATTCTCGATGCCCGTCTCGACCTGACCCTGGGTGACATGATCCCGGAAGAAGAGCGCGTCGTGACCATCTCCCACGGTGGCTATGCCAAGACCCAGCCATTGGCTGCGTACCAGGCCCAGCGTCGTGGCGGTAAAGGCAAGTCGGCGACCGGCGTCAAGGATGAGGACTACATTGCCCACCTGCTGGTTGCCAACAGCCACACCACGCTGCTGCTGTTCTCGAGCAAGGGCAAGGTGTACTGGCTGAAGACCTACGAAATCCCTGAAGCATCCCGCGCTGCCCGTGGTCGTCCGCTGGTCAACCTGCTGCCGCTGGATGACGGTGAATACATCACCACCATGCTGCCGGTCGAGGAATACACCGAAGGTCACTACATCTTCATGGCCACCGCCAACGGCACCGTGAAGAAGACCCCGCTGGAATCCTTCAGCCGTCAGCGCAGCGTCGGCCTGATCGCGCTGGAGCTGGACGAAGGCGACGTGCTGATCTCGGCCGCCATTACCGATGGCGAGCGTGAAGTGATGTTGTTCTCCGACGGCGGCAAGGTTACCCGCTTCAAGGAGTCCGACGTTCGCGCCATGGGTCGTACCGCCCGCGGTGTGCGCGGCATGCGTCTGCCGGAAGGCCAGAAGCTGATTTCCATGCTGATCCCGGAAGAAGGCAGCCAGATCCTCACCGCTTCCGAGCGTGGTTTTGGCAAGCGCACCGCGATCACCGAGTTCCCTGAGTACAAGCGTGGCGGTCAGGGCGTTATCGCCATGGTCAGCAACGAGCGTAACGGCCGCCTGGTCGGCGCCGTCCAGGTGCTCGACGGCGAGGAAATCATGCTGATTTCCGACCAGGGCACCCTGGTGCGTACCCGTGTCGACGAAGTGTCCAGCCTGGGTCGTAACACCCAGGGCGTGACCCTGATCAAACTGGCCAAGGATGAAACCCTGGTCGGCCTTGAGCGGGTTCAGGAACCTTCGGAAATCGAAGGTGAAGAACTGGAAGGTGAAGAGGGGGCGGTGTTCGATGGTGAAGTCGTGATCGACGATGCCGTTGAAGACCAGCAACTCGACGCCGCTGCTGACGAAGAACCACAGGAATAAGCGGGTAAGCAGGGGGCGGATGAAAATTCGCCCCCTTGTTGTTTGTCCCTTTGAATAATTATGTCCCTTCTGTAGGAGCGAGCTTGCTCGCGATGGACGTTAACGATAACGCGGGAAGCCTGGCAACCCGCGGCGTTCTCAGGTTTTTCGCGAGCAAGCTCGCTCCTACAGAGTGTGGATTGATGTTGTGATTTATTGCGTGATACCACCAAATCAGAGCGAGATTGGATGTGAGCAAGAGAGCCTATAACTTCTGTGCCGGTCCTGCGGCGCTTCCCGAAGCTGTCCTGCAGCGCGCCCAGGGTGAACTCCTCGACTGGCACGGCAAGGGTCTGTCGGTCATGGAAATGAGCCATCGCAGTGATGAGTTCGTGTCCATCGCCACCAAGGCCGAGCAGGATCTGCGTGATCTGCTGAATATCCCCTCGAACTATAAAGTGCTGTTCCTGCAAGGCGGCGCCAGCCAGCAATTCGCGCAGATTCCTCTGAACCTGCTGCCGGAAAACGGCTCGGCCGACTATATCGACACCGGTATCTGGTCGCAGAAAGCCATCGAAGAAGCTTCGCGCTACGGCCACGTCAACGTTGCCGGCACCGCCAAGCCCTATGACTATTTCGCCATTCCCGGTCAGAACGAGTGGAAACTGTCGAAAGACGCGGCCTACGTTCACTACGCGCCGAACGAAACCATCGGTGGCCTGGAGTTCCAGTGGATTCCGGAAACCGGTGATGTTCCGCTGGTGGCTGACATGTCCTCTGACATCCTGTCGCGCCCGGTGGATGTTTCGCGTTTCGGCATGATCTACGCCGGTGCCCAGAAAAACATCGGCCCGAGCGGTATCGTCGTCAACATCGTTCGCGAAGACCTGCTGGGCAACGCCCGCTCCATTTGCCCAACCATGCTCAACTACAAGGTCGCGGCCGACAACGGCTCGATGTACAACACCCCGCCGACCCTGGCCTGGTACTTGTCCGGCCTAGTGTTCGAGTGGCTGAAAGAGCAGGGCGGCGTCGAGGCCATCGGCAAGCTCAACGAAGTCAAGCAGCGCACGCTGTACAGCTTCATTGATGCCAGCGGCCTGTACAGCAACCCGATCAACAAGTCGGACCGCTCGTGGATGAACGTGCCGTTCCGCCTGGCTGACGATCGTCTGGACAAGCCGTTCCTGGCCGGTGCCGACGAGCGCGGCCTGTTGAACCTCAAGGGGCACCGCTCCGTGGGCGGCATGCGCGCCTCCATCTATAACGCCGTCGACATCAACGCCGTCAATGCGCTGGTTTCGTACATGGCAGAGTTCGAGAAGGAACACGGCTAATGTCTGAGCAAGAACTCAAGGCACTGCGCCTGCGCATTGATGCCCTGGACGAAAAGGTCCTGGAGCTGATCAGTGAGCGTGCGCGCTGCGCCCAGGAAGTCGCGCGAGTAAAGATGGCCTCGCTGGCCGAAGGCGAAGTGCCGGTGTTCTATCGTCCTGAGCGTGAGGCTCAGGTGCTCAAGCGTGTCATGCAGCGTAACCAGGGGCCGCTGGGCAACGAAGAGATGGCGCGGCTGTTCCGCGAAATCATGTCTTCCTGCCTGGCACTCGAGCAGCCGTTGAAAGTGGCTTATCTCGGCCCTGAGGGTACCTTCACCCAGGCAGCGGCCATGAAGCACTTCGGTCACGCGGTGATCAGCAAGCCGATGGCGGCAATCGACGAAGTGTTCCGTGAAGTGGCGGCCGGGGCGGTGAACTTTGGCGTGGTGCCGGTGGAAAACTCCACCGAAGGCGCGGTCAACCACACCCTCGACAGCTTCCTCGAACATGACATGGTGATCTGCGGCGAAGTCGAGCTGCGTATCCACCATCACCTGCTGGTCGGTGAAAACACCAAGACCGACAGCATCAGCCGCATCTACTCCCACGCCCAGTCCCTGGCCCAGTGCCGCAAGTGGCTGGACGCCCATTACCCGAATGTCGAGCGCGTGGCGGTGTCCAGCAACGCTGAAGCGGCCAAGCGGGTCAAGGGTGAGTGGAACTCGGCGGCGATTGCCGGTGACATGGCGGCCGGCCTCTACGGCTTGACCCGTCTGGCCGAAAAAATCGAGGACCGCCCGGATAACTCCACGCGCTTCCTCATGATCGGCAACCAGGAAGTGCCGCCGACCGGCGACGACAAGACGTCGATCATTGTCTCGATGAGTAACAAGCCAGGTGCGCTTCATGAGTTGCTGGTGCCGTTCCACGACAACGGCATCGACCTGACGCGAATCGAGACCCGTCCGTCGCGCAGCGGTAAATGGACCTACGTGTTCTTCATCGATTTTGTCGGCCACCACCGCGATCCGCTGGTAAAAGGTGTGCTGGAAAAAATCAGTCAGGAAGCAGTGGCACTCAAAGTGCTGGGTTCCTACCCGAAAGCAGTTCTCTAAGGGCGGTAGCAAATGAGTGGCAATTTCCTCGCTCTGGCACAGCCGGGCGTGCAACAACTTTCGCCTTACGTTCCGGGCAAACCCGTGGACGAACTGGCTCGCGAGCTGGACCTCGATCCAGCCAGCATCATCAAGCTGGCGAGCAACGAAAACCCGCTGGGCGCGGGCCCCAAGGCGTTGGCGGCGATCCGCGATGCGCTGGCCGAGCTGACCCGTTATCCGGACGGCAACGGGTTTGCCCTCAAGAGCCTGTTGGCCGAGCAGTGCCGGGTCGAACTTGATCAGGTTACGCTGGGCAATGGTTCCAACGACATCCTGGAACTGGTCGCGCGTGCCTATCTGGCACCGGGTCTGAATGCCGTGTTCAGCGAGCATGCGTTCGCTGTCTATCCGATTGCCACTCAGGCGGTCGGTGCGCAGGCCAAGGTGGTTCCGGCCAGGGATTGGGGGCATGACCTGCCGGCAATGCTGGCAGCCATCGACGCCAATACCCGCGTGGTCTTCATCGCCAACCCGAACAACCCGACCGGGACCTGGTTCGACGCCGAGGCGCTGGACGAATTCCTGCAGGATGTGCCGGAACATGTGCTGGTCGTGCTGGACGAGGCTTACATCGAATACGCTGAAGGCAGCGATCTGCCGGATGGCCTGGACTTCCTCGCGGCCTATCCGAACCTGCTGGTTTCCCGCACTTTCTCCAAGGCCTATGGCCTGGCGGCGTTGCGCGTGGGTTATGGCTTGTCCACGGCAGTAGTTGCAGACGTGCTGAACCGTGTTCGCCAACCGTTCAACGTCAACAGCCTGGCCCTGGCCGCGGCCTGCGCGGCGTTGAAGGATGACGAGTATCTGGCGCAAAGCCGTCAGTTGAACGAGTCCGGCATGCAGCAGCTGGAAGCCGGTTTCCGTGAGCTGGGGCTGAGCTGGATTCCATCCAAGGGCAATTTCATTTGTGTCGATCTCGGTCAGGTGGCGGCCCCGGTGTTCCAGGGCTTGCTGCGTGAAGGCGTGATCGTGCGCCCGGTGGCCAACTACGGCATGCCGAACCACCTGCGCGTCACCATTGGTCTGCCGGCAGAGAACAGCCGCTTCCTGGAAGCGCTGACCAAGGTTCTGGCTCGTGGTTGATGTCACTGCACTGCAATCTGCTGAACCTATGATCGGTCGCCTGGTGGTGGTCGGTCTGGGGTTGATCGGCGGTTCGTTTGCCAAGGGTTTGCGCGAAAGCGGGATGTGTCGCGAAGTGGTCGGGGTCGATCTCGATCCACAATCGCGCAAGCTCGCGGTCGAGTTGGGGGTGGTGGATCGTTGCGAAGAAGACTTGGGCGTTGCTTGTCAGGGCGCCGACGTCATTCAGTTGGCGGTACCGATCCTGGCCATGGAGAAAGTGCTCGCGCGTCTGGCTGGCATGGACCTGGGGCAGGCGATCCTGACCGATGTCGGTAGCGCCAAGGGCAACGTTGTACGCGCTGCCACCGAAGCATTTGGCAAGATGCCGCCATGCTTCGTGCCGGGGCATCCGATTGCCGGTTCCGAGCAGAGTGGGGTCGAGGCCTCCAACGCCGAGCTGTTCCGTCGGCACAAGGTGATCCTGACGCCGCTGGATCAGACCGATCCGGCTGCCTTGGCAGTGGTCGACCGTTTGTGGCGCGCGCTGGGTGCCGATGTCGAGCACATGCAGGTCGAACGTCACGACGAAGTACTGGCTGCGACCAGTCATCTGCCGCACTTGCTGGCGTTCGGCCTGGTCGATTCGTTGGCCAAGCGCAATGAAAATCTTGAGATCTTCCGTTACGCTGCGGGCGGTTTCCGCGATTTCACAAGAATCGCCGGTAGCGACCCGGTCATGTGGCACGACATCTTCCTCGCCAACCGCGAAGCTGTCCTGCGCACACTCGATACATTTCGCAGCGATCTCGACGCCTTGCGCGACGCGGTCGATGCAGGGGATGGGCACCAATTGTTGGGCGTTTTCACTCGCGCCCGGGTTGCCCGCGAGCATTTCAGTAAAATCCTGGCCCGCAGGGCCTATGTGGACGCTATGAATTCCAACGATCTGATTTTCCTGGCTCAACCTGGTGGCCGCCTGTCCGGTCGGATTCGCGTACCGGGTGACAAATCGATTTCCCACCGTTCGATCATGCTCGGTTCCCTCGCTGAAGGCGTCACCGAAGTCGAAGGCTTCCTCGAGGGTGAAGATGCCCTGGCGACCTTGCAGGCGTTCCGTGACATGGGCGTGGTCATCGAAGGCCCGCACCACGGTCGCGTGACCATTCACGGCGTTGGCCTGCATGGCCTGAAGCCGGCGCCGGGCCCGATCTACCTGGGCAACTCCGGTACGTCGATGCGTCTGCTGTCCGGCCTGCTGGCCGCGCAAAACTTCGACAGCACCCTGACCGGCGACGCCTCGCTGTCCAAGCGCCCGATGAATCGCGTGGCCAATCCGCTGCGTGAAATGGGCGCGGTGATCGAGACTGCCGCCGAAGGTCGTCCACCGATGACCATCCGTGGTGGCAACAAGCTCAAGGGCCTGACCTACACCATGCCGATGGCCAGCGCCCAGGTTAAATCCTGCCTGCTGCTGGCCGGTCTGTATGCCGAGGGCAAGACCACCGTGACCGAGCCGGCTCCGACCCGCGACCATACCGAACGCATGCTGCGCGGTTTCGGCTACCCGGTGAGCGTTGACGGTGCCACGGCATCGGTTGAGTCCGGTGGCAAGCTGGCCGCGACCCATATCGAAGTGCCGGGCGACATTTCGTCGTCGGCGTTCTTCCTGGTGGCGGCATCGATCGCCGAAGGTTCGGACCTGGTGCTCGAGCATGTCGGCATCAATCCGACCCGTACCGGCGTGATCGACATCCTGCGCCTGATGGGTGCGGACATCACCCTGGAAAACCAGCGTGAAGTCGGCGGCGAGCCCGTGGCTGACCTGCGTGTACGGGCAGCTAAACTCAAAGGTATCGAGATTCCTGAAGAGCTGGTTCCATTGGCCATCGACGAATTCCCGGTACTGTTCGTGGCCGCTGCCTGTGCCGAAGGGCGCACCGTGCTGACCGGCGCCGAAGAGCTGCGGGTCAAGGAATCGGATCGTATCCAGGTCATGGCGGACGGTCTGCTGGCGCTGGGCGTCAAATGCGAACCGACCCCGGACGGCATCATCATCGACGGCGGCCAGATCGGCGGCGGTGAAGTGCACGGTCATGGTGATCACCGTATCGCCATGGCGTTCAGCGTTGCTTCGCTGCGCGCCAGTGCGCCGATCCGCATTCATGATTGCGCCAACGTTGCGACGTCGTTCCCGAACTTCCTGGCGCTGTGCGCGCAGGTCGGCATTCGTGTGGCACAAGAGGCGCAGTCGTGAACAACATTGCACCGGTCATCACCATCGATGGGCCAAGCGGTTCGGGCAAGGGCACGGTAGCCGGGATTCTCGCCAAGCGCCTGGGCTGGAACCTGCTGGATTCCGGTGCGTTGTACCGCCTGCTGGCTTTCGCCGCGCATAACCATGGTGTCGACCTGACCAACGAAGAGCTGCTGAAGAAACTTGCTGCTCATCTGGACGTGCAGTTCATCGCGGCGACGGACGGTCAGCTGCAACGCATCATTCTGGAAGGTGATGAAGTCAGCGATGTCATTCGCACCGAAAGCGTCGGTTCCGGCGCGTCCCAGGTGGCTGCGTTGCCCGCTGTGCGCGAGGCGCTGCTGCAGCGCCAGCGTGCTTTTCAGGAAGCGCCGGGCCTGGTGGCGGATGGTCGCGACATGGGAACGGTGGTTTTTCCTGATGCGCCGCTGAAGATTTTTCTGACCGCCAGTGCCGAGGAGAGGGCGCGCCGTCGATATTTGCAGTTGAAGGGCAAAGTCGAGGGTGTTAGTCTGTCGAGTCTGCTAGATGAGATACGTGCACGCGATGAGCGTGACACCCAGCGAGCGGTAGCCCCGCTCAAACCGGCGGCTGACGCCATACAGCTGGATTCCACGGAATTGTCCATCGACCAGGTGCTGGAACGCATCATGAGCGAGATCGCCATTCGCGATATCGCCGGGTGACCAAGAGGGCCGCAGGGGACCAGTCATAGTCCTGCGGTGGCTTCTTTTAAATGAAACTAACCCACACCGTCTGGGGTGTGGAGATGGGCGTTTTCTTCGCCCTCATCAACAGGAATTAAAATGAGCGAAAGCTTTGCGGAACTCTTTGAAGAAAGCCTAAAAACCCTGAACCTTCAGGCAGGCTCCATCATCACCGGTGTTATCGTTGATATCGATTACCAGGCTCGCTGGGTAACCGTTCACGCTGGCCTGAAGTCTGAAGCACTCATCCCGCTTGAGCAGTTCTACAACGACGCTGGCGAACTGAACATCAACGTCGGTGACGAAGTTCACGTTGCTCTGGACTCGGTTGAAGACGGCTTTGGCGAAACCAAGCTGTCCCGTGAAAAAGCCAAGCGCGCTGAATGCTGGATTGTTCTGGAAGCAGCCTTCGCAGCCGAAGAAGTGGTCAAGGGCGTTATCAACGGTAAGGTTAAAGGCGGCTTCACTGTCGACGTTAACGGCATCCGTGCGTTCCTGCCAGGTTCTCTGGTTGACGTCCGTCCAGTGCGCGACACCACGCACCTGGAAGGCAAAGAGCTGGAATTCAAGGTCATCAAGCTGGACCAGAAGCGCAACAACGTTGTCGTTTCCCGTCGCAGCGTCCTGGAAGCCGAGAACTCCGCCGAGCGCGAAGCTCTGCTGGAATCCCTGCAGGAAGGCCAACAAGTCAAAGGTATCGTCAAGAACCTCACCGATTACGGCGCATTCGTCGATCTGGGTGGCGTCGATGGCCTGCTGCACATTACCGACATGGCTTGGAAGCGTATCAAGCATCCTTCCGAAATCGTCAACGTTGGCGACGAGATCGATGTCAAGGTTCTGAAGTACGATCGCGAGCGCAATCGTGTTTCCCTGGGCCTGAAGCAACTGGGCGAAGATCCATGGGTTGCTATCAAAGCCCGTTACCCAGAAAGCACTCGCGTTACCGCGCGTGTAACCAACCTGACCGACTACGGCTGCTTCGCTGAGCTGGAAGAAGGCGTTGAAGGTCTGGTACACGTTTCCGAAATGGACTGGACCAACAAGAACATCCACCCTTCGAAAGTCGTACAAGTCGGCGACGAAGTGGAAGTCATGGTTCTGGACATCGACGAAGAGCGTCGTCGTATCTCCCTGGGCATCAAGCAGTGCAAATCTAACCCGTGGGAAGATTTCTCTGGCCAGTTCAACAAGGGCGATAAAATCTCCGGCACCATCAAGTCGATCACCGATTTCGGTATCTTCATTGGTCTGGACGGCGGCATCGACGGTCTGGTTCACCTGTCCGACATCTCCTGGAACGAAGTGGGCGAAGAAGCCGTACGCCGCTTCAAGAAGGGCGACGAGCTGGACACCGTTATCCTGTCGGTTGACCCAGAGCGCGAGCGCATCTCCCTGGGTATCAAGCAACTGGAAAGCGATCCGTTCTCCGAGTACGTTCAAGAGAACGACAAAGGCGCCATCGTTAAAGGCATCGTGAAGGAAGTTGACGCTAAAGGCGCCATCATCACTCTGGCCGACGATATCGAAGCGACTCTGAAAGCCTCCGAAATCAGCCGTGACCGCGTTGAAGACGCGCGCAACGTTCTGAAAGAAGGCGAAGAAGTAGAAGCCAAGATCATCAGCGTTGACCGCAAGAGCCGTGTAATCCAGCTCTCGATCAAGTCGAAAGACGTTGAAGACGAGAAAGAAGCAATCCAGAGCCTGCGCGACAAGCCAGTAGCTACTGATGCTCCTGTGGCCACCACTCTGGGTGACCTGCTGCGTGCACAAATGGAAAAGCAGAACTAAGTTCTGACTTTCTGTAAAAAAGGGCGACTTCGGTCGCCCTTTTTTTTGTCTGGAATTTGGTGGGTCGTGCCTAGCTTTGGCTGCTCGAGTCGTGAACCAAAGGCGCCGAAAAAATGTCTGATTGTTTAGTCGGATCAAGTGCTTATTTGCGGCTAGTCTTAGCCTGAGACTAATGATCGCCCATTGGGCTTTCTGGCAAAAGGACGTGAATGAACAAGCTGATTGTCGCAGTAGCAGTGCTGGCGCTAGCGGGTTGTACCACCAATGCCAAAACTCACGCGGTGCGCGGGGTGAGCGGCATTGAGGTTGATTGTTCGGGGCTCGGTTCGAAATGGGATAAATGTTACAAACGCGCGGCCAAGGAGTGCAGGGGGGCGGGCTATAAAGTGGTGGCGAGGTCTGACGATGTCAAGGAAGAGGAAGATGGCTTCCCCTTCGGCTTCAATCCCGCAGGTTTCCTGACGCGCACTATGTTGGTGATTTGCCGATGAGACAGTGATGGCTCGGAGGTCTCCCCTGTTCAGGAATCAGGCTTTCCTGAGTGGTGGGATGTATGGCAAAACTCGGGCTGTTCAAAATCATGCCGGCGTGCTAAAACCTTTGGAGCGCTGATCTAGCTGCTTGAAAAAGAAGGGAAAAATATGACGAAGTCGGAGTTGATCGAACGAATTGTCACCCATCAAGGGCTGCTCTCATCCAAGGATGTAGAGCTGGCCATCAAGACCATGCTTGAGCAAATGTCCCAATGCCTGGCTACCGGAGATCGTATCGAGATCCGGGGGTTTGGCAGCTTCTCTCTGCACTACCGCGCTCCACGGGTTGGTCGTAATCCGAAAACCGGGCAGTCTGTCAGTCTCGACGGCAAATTCGTCCCGCATTTCAAGCCGGGTAAAGAATTGCGTGATCGCGTAAATGAGGAAGAGGAGGGTTTAGGTGGCGATGAGTTGGCGAGATAAGAGTCGCATCAAGCGATTCATGATCACTGGGCTTGTCTTGTTGATATCAATTACAAGCCTGCTCTTCGTGCTGGAAAACCAGCAGCTTGTCGTTGTTTCCCTCTTCGGCTTTTCGTCACCCCAGCTACAGATCTCGATGTTCGGAGTTGCTTCGTTCCTGATGGGGATGATTTTTGGTGGAGGGGTCGTGGTGGTTCATTTCCTGAGGGGGAGGCGTGGACGATAGGCCGAGCATTGATTTTGCCTGGTGTTATTTATCTGCGCGTCCGTAGATGTAATAAAGTATTTTGCGTGAGTTTAGAAAAGGAGTGTTGTTATCTCCTCCTTTTCTGTCTGGTTTATGTTGATTCTTCTCAAGTGGTCTGGTTTTTGTGGTTGGCTTAACCGCTTAAGTGAAAAAGGCTAACAATATATGCATGTTGATTCAAAAAAAGATAATGGGCTGGAAGATTTTGAGTTTCAAAGATTTGTTCGTGCGCTTTTAAGGCAGAAACTTGTTGTTGTCGGTTTTGCTGTTTTGGGGGCTGCTCTGGCAGCGAGTTATGCTTTCCTGGCTTCTCCCGTCTATGAGGCGAGAGCTTTTGTGATGCCGCCGTCTCAGAGTGATATATCCAATTTTAACTACGGTCGAATGAAAGAGTCAGAGTTGGTTCCTTACACAGTTAAGGATGTCTATGATATTTACACTCGATATTTGCAGGCAGAGTCCCTCCGTCTAGATTTTTTTAGCAAGATTTATGTGCCGAGTTTGCCCTTGGAGGAGCAAAAAAAATCCCGGGATGTCCTGTATTCAAAGTTTTCCGAGACGTTGCGTGTAGTTCCGCCGCTCAGGGAAAACTCTGACAGGTATTCGGTTGTCGTGCAGACCGGCAATCCCGAGAAGGCCAAAGAGTGGGTTACTGAATATGTGGTTCAGGCTGGTGAATTGGCCAAGAAGGAAATGATCAAGAACGTTTCAATTGAGTCTGAGGTCCGGGCTCGTAATTTGGAGCAGCAGATAAGTTCCGCCAGAGAGAAAAGCAGCAAGGCCAGAGAAGATTCGATTGCCAGGTTGAGTGAGGCGCTGCGGATCGCCGAGTCAATCGGTTTGGAGAAGCCGCCGGCGATCACGGTGAGTCAGTCGGTCATTGCGGGTGGGGAGGCTGGTCAGCTTACGTATATGCGTGGCTCGAAAGCGCTAAGGGCGGAAATTGAAAGTTTGCAGGCGCGCGAGTCCGATGACCCTTTTACGGATAATTTGCGTGATCTTCAGGATCGATACAACTTCTTCAAGGGGCTGAAAACAGAGCCGGCGGTGGTATCCGTCTATCGGCAAGACGGGGTCGTGGAGTTGCCAGATAACCCGGTGAAGCCTAACAAGGCTCTGATCCTTGTATTGGGTGTTATTACGGGCCTGATCACTGGTATTGCTTTCGTATTGCTTCGCGGGCTGTTTGTCGTGAGGCAGGAATAGCTGAGATTGTAGGAAATCACCCAGGGAGGGGGTTTCTATCTTTGGGCCAGGAACAGGCTGCCTGCTGTTTAGTCAAAACGGCTCGGGTTCTGGTGGGGGTATTGATTCCAGTGACCTTGCTGCTGTCAATTCTGGCAGGAGTTTTTACAGGCAGAACGCGGTTTTCCGGGTTTCGCATATTTTTTCATGTGAGGGGTTGAGTCTGTGCCCGATACCATGCTATGCGGGGTTTGATCAAAGCTGGCAATTGCGTTGTGGCGGCTTGCGTTGCAGCCGTGGCTTTGAGTGTATGCAAGCGGAAAGGAGGGCGTTTGAGCTCTTCGTTGGCTTTCTGAAAATTCTTATGGCTCCCTTAGGCGCTTTCGGTATAATTTCTAATTTACGCAGCCGTGATGTTTGTTTCTAAAGCGCAGGATTTGGCGCGCTTTTTACGATCGACTTAATATTGATGAATGGCAAGGGAAAACAATGCTTAAACTCGAAGATGTGAAGTTGGCCATAGTGGGTCTCGGTTATGTGGGCTTGCCGCTGGCGGTTGAGTTTGGCAAAAAAATGCAAGTCGTCGGATTTGATATCAGCCAGCGTCGTATCGAAGCGCTCAAAGCAGGTCATGACGCTACTCTCGAAGTGTCTGATGCTGAATTGCGTTCTGCGTCGGGTTTAAGTTTTAGCTCTGTGTTGGAAGAGTTGTCCGCCTGCAATATATATATTGTTACCGTCCCAACCCCAATTGATGAGCATAAGAGACCGGACCTGACTCCTTTGGTTAAAGCCAGTGAGTCGATTGGGCGTGTTTTGAAAAAGGGCGATATCGTTATTTATGAGTCAACGGTCTATCCTGGCGCTACTGAGGAAGACTGTGTTCCAGTGCTGGAAAAAGTATCCGGGCTGAAGTTTAATGTCGATTTTTATGCAGGCTATAGCCCGGAGCGGATAAATCCTGGCGATAAAGAACATCGTGTTACTACCATCAAGAAAGTAACTGCCGGATCCACTCCAGAGGTCGCTGATCTGGTTGATGCTTTGTATAACACAATAATTGTCGCCGGAACTCATAAGGCCAAGAGTATCAAGGTTGCCGAGGCGGCAAAGGTTATTGAAAATACACAACGCGACTTGAACATTGCCCTGATCAATGAGTTGGCACTTATTTTTAATAAAATGGGTATCGATACTCAGGCGGTGCTGGAGGCAGCGGGGACGAAGTGGAACTTCTTGCCTTTCCGTCCGGGGCTGGTTGGCGGCCACTGCATTGGTGTAGATCCCTATTACTTGACTCACAAGGCACAGTCCATCGGATATCATCCGGAGATCATTTTGGCGGGTCGTCGCTTGAATGACAGCATGGGAGCCTATGTAGTATCTCAACTTGTCAAAGCGATGCTCAAACGCAAGATTCATGTTGATGGTGCTCGCGTCTTGATCATGGGGTTGACGTTCAAAGAGAACTGCCCGGACCTGCGTAACACTAAAATCATCGATATTGTGAATGAACTTGCTGAATTCAATATTGTTGTTGATGTTTATGATCCGTGGGTAGATGCGGCGGAAGCAATGCACGAGTACTCAATCACTCCTATCGGGCAACCACAGGTTGATTCTTACGACGGTATCATCCTGGCTGTCGCACACAATGAGTTCTCTGCGATGGGGGCTGAACAGATTCGCAGCCTGGGTAAAGCAGAGCACGTTCTCTACGATCTCAAGTACCTGCTGGATGCCTCTCAATCAGATCTGCGTCTCTGAATATCAGGGTCTGTAAAGACCCTGATTCGTTACCGCCGGAAAAACAAGTCGAGAATCAAATGATCCGTTTCGAAGAAGTTAAAGCTGAAATTCAACAATCCCCAAAGGTTTGGCTGGTTACGGGGGTGGCCGGATTTATTGGCTCCAATTTATTGGAGACACTGCTGCAATTAGATCAGCGGGTTGTAGGTCTCGATAACTTTGCAACAGGGCACCAGCGTAATCTCGATGAAGTGCAATCAGTAGTGAGTCCTGAGCAATGGGCGCGCTTCGTGCTGGTAAAAGGTGATATCAGAAATATTGACGATTGCAGAACTGCAATGACTTTCCCGGCAGCCACCGATATTCCGGTGGATTACGTTTTGCACCAGGCAGCATTAGGCTCTGTTCCGCGTTCCATCAATGATCCTGTTACAACGAACAGTACCAATATCGACGGTTTTCTGAATATGTTGGTTGCGGCGAAAGATGCGAAGGTAAAAAGTTTTACTTATGCCGCGTCGAGTTCTACTTATGGTGATCACCCTGGACTTCCAAAGGTTGAAGGTGTGATTGGCAAGCCGCTGTCCCCTTATGCGGTCACAAAGTATGTAAACGAACTGTATGCTGAGGTTTTTTCCAGTACATACGGGTTCAATACCATCGGGCTTCGCTATTTTAACGTCTTTGGCAAGCGTCAGGACCCGAATGGCGCCTATGCAGCCGTGATTCCTAAGTGGACGGCGGCCATGATCAATAACGAGGAGGTTTTCGTCAATGGTGATGGTGAAACAAGTCGGGATTTCTGCTTCGTAGAAAACGCAGTTCAAGCCAATATACTGGCTGCTTGTGCCAGTCCTGAAGCAAAGAATAATGTTTACAACGTCGCCGTTGGTGACAGGACAACATTGAATCAGGTTTTTTCCTGCATCAAGGACGCTTTGGCTCGCGTTGATGTCAAGTCTACATCGGATATGGTCTATCGGGATTTCCGGGCTGGCGATGTAAGGCACTCGCAGGCGAATATTGATAAGGCTAAGAGTTTGTTGGGCTATGAGCCGCTTTTCACTGTTGGTGAGGGTATGCTGAAAGCAGCAAGTTGGTATGTCTCGTTCTTTGCAAGAAGTTAAGGCTAGTGATTAAAGAGATCTGTGCAATCACTGTCCTTGCAAACAAACTTTGTATGTTTGTATTGTTGTTCAGTTTGGCACGAATTTTAGGCGTCGAACTATACGGTGTATTCTCTTACCATTACGCGATAGTCACTGGCATCGCAACGGTGGTCGGAGAGTGCTTGAGCGTGGCGTTGAGTCGTTATGCGGTCCTGAATCCCGAGGAAGTAAATTACAAGACTTCCTTGGGTCTCATGTCATGGGGCGGCATCATTGTAGGTGCCCTCTGTGTCATCGTGTTTTTGCTTTTTCCGGCGCCTGCTTCCTCTTACGAAATGAATCCTGGTTACTTGCTGATCGGAGCTTTTTTTCTAGGTTTCGCTTGTGTTTGCAATTTGACTATAACCGGGTTGATGTTCTCCCTTAACACCTCGGGAAAATGGGCTGCTGCGCTGGCGGCCCATGGTCTTCTTGGATTGCTGCTGGTCGTTTCCATTGCGAAAATAGCAGGGCAAATAGAGGGGGTCATTCTTACCTTCGCGATCTGTACGCTAATCGCGCCTGCATATGGATTTTTTACAATAAAGAAAAACCGGTTCAGTGATGACAAGGGGGAACGAGCGTCATCCTTTTTTCGACAAATGGTGGCATTGCTTTCGCGCTCAGGGGCTCCGACTATCGCCGGTAGTATGCTTCTCGGGGCGCCTGTTCATATTGTTTGTTTGATGATATTTGCCAACTCGAGCTTGAATGTCTCGGAGATTGGCTATTTTAATCTGTTTTTTCTTTTTTATATTCTGGTCACTGTGCTGCCAAGCTCGCTGACTTCCTATGCCATTGTAAAGCTGGCAGGGCACGGGAAAAGTGCCAGTAAGCTGTACTTGATGCTCGGGCTATCAATTTCAATTTGTTTGCCTGTGTTCCTGGTCTTGTCGCAGAGCTACTGGCTGTGCCTGCTCGGTAGTAGCTTTTGCAGCAAGAATGATCTGCTGGCTTACGCAGTATTGGCGGGTGGCATAGGGCTTACGACTACAATCGTCACTCAAATATTGCATAGTAAAAACATGACCAGGATTGTTTTTCTTGGTAGCTGTGTTTATGCGTTTGTTTATTTATCGCTGACAGTAGTGGCAGGGTTAAAAGGCGATATGTTGGCAGTCGATCTTTTCAGATCCTTTGTTTTTGCGCTGGCAGCTCAAATTGCCGTGCTTGCGGTCCTGGGTGGCCGTAAGTTGGTGCAGTGATGAATATGTTGAATATGTGCGTTGGTGACACAAGGTGCATGGCTGAAAGTAATATTGGGGCCAGTATTGAGTCTGGTTTACGGTTCAGTTGCTTTGTTTTTGTTGGTCAAGGTTAATGGTTATATTACTGGTTTCGACGTGCTTGCTGGTATTGCTCACGCAATGCGTTTTGTGCCTGATATCAAAAAAGTATCTCGTTGCGTTGTACGCTGTTTGCTATTCGGTACCTTTTTTGGGTCTTGTCAGTTGCTTGTGGGGCGAAACTATTACACTTTGGCCTATTGGAGACTATGCCTTTTATCTGGATGACTTATTAGTATTCCGACTTTCACTGGTCTGGTTTCTTGGTGTTTCTGGTGGACTCGTTGGTTATCTATTGTCATTGCTGGTGCCGCCCAGAAGTTTGCACGCAGAGCGAAAAACGTTTTTTTCTGCGTTGGACTTCAAGTTGGCAGGTTTCATTTTCCTTGCGCTGTCCGTCTTCTTTATCAGCTTCAGGCTTGTGAACGCGAACGCGTTGCTTGAAATGTTCGCGGGTATCGAGTCAGTAGTGGTTTTTTCCATCATTGCGATCATTGCCTTGGCATTTTCCTACCCGTCCCGATTGATGTTTTTTGTGTCTGCGGCTCTGGTGGTTTCTTATTGTGTTGCCAATGCAATGACGGGGGATCGTGATTTTGTTGTCCTGGTTGTCGCTTCGATTTTGGGTTTGTTGTTTCGCTACAATCAATTAATCAAGCTTAAAGCTCTGTTCTCCGTTGCTGTATTCATGGCTCTTCTGCTCGTCAGCGGTGTTGTTGTTTCAATGAGCCGAATGGATGTGGACTTAACGTCGGATAACATTACACAGTATTTATTGTTCAACTCCTGGAATGCGATAATTTTACCGCTTGTTCAGCAGTTAACCAATTTCTGGGATGGGGAGCACCTGCGTTACGGCCAGACCTATCTCGATATGTTTCTTTCGTTGGCACCGTCACCTTTCTATTCGGCTTTGGGTATGGAAAAACCCATTATGGTGGATAATCCTGCCCTCTGGTATTACATTACCGGGCTCGGTGGGATCCACGTTGCCGGCGTGGCTTTTGAGAATTTCGGACTGTTTGGTGTTTTCCTCAATGGATTCATCAGTGTCTGCTTCTTGCGGTTGATCGACTCGCGCTGCCGCGAGGATGATTTTTTGCGAATTTTCTTGTACATGCTGTGTGCTGCATCAGTTATGCACTGGGTTTGGTACGGCGAAATATACTTGCTGAACTCATTGGTTTTTTATGTGATGGCATTAGGATTATTCTTCACGATGAAACTCGTTCGGGTTTTGAAGTGAGTTTTAATATTTTCATTGGATTGAGAGAGTAGGTATGTGCGGAATTGCGGGAGTTGTCGGGTGGAAGCTGGATCAGCAAGGCGCCGTTGCCGTTGGCAAGATGGTGGATGCGCTGATACATCGTGGGCCCGACGATGGAGCAGTTTGGTCAGATGCCGATAGTGGAGTGTCGCTGGGACACCGACGGCTTTCGATCCTGGAACTCTCGGTGCACGGAAGTCAGCCGATGGTTTCCGATGATGAGCGGTATGTTATTGTTTTCAATGGTGAAATCTACAATTTTAATGAGTTGCGCGAGAAGTTGATTGCGTCAGGTCTGACGCGTGTCTGGCGCGGGCACTCTGATACAGAAGTGTTGCTGGCAGCGCTCGGTGCGTGGGGGGTACAAAAAACCCTTGAAAACCTGGTGGGCATGTTTGCCTTTGCGGTTTGGGATAAAGTTTCCAGAACGATTACATTGGCACGAGACAGAATGGGAGAGAAACCACTTTACTACGGTATTGTGGGCGACCGTTTTGTCTTCTCCTCCGAGTTGAAAGCAATCAAGGCTGCATTTGGTAGCGATCTGCGAATTGATCGTCATGCGCTAGCCAAGTTCGTTAGGTATGGTTATGTTCCGGCTCCGGAATCCATCTATGAAGGCATTAAAAAATTGGAGCCGGCACACTATTTGAATGTCGGCTCGTTTTCTAGTGCGCTGGAACCCGTTTCCTACTGGTCGCTGCCGCCGGCTGGCGAGTTAAAACACGAACTTTCGCAGGCCAGCGATCAGGAAGTTGTGGATGTTGTCGGTCAAAGATTGTCTGCTGCAGTAAAGTCGCAAATGATTGCCGATGTTCCACTTGGTGCGTTTTTGTCAGGCGGTGTCGATTCAAGTTTGATCGTGTCGTTGATGCAGTCACAAAGTTCTACCAGTATCAACACTTACACGATCGGGTTTAATGAACCTGAGTTTGATGAAGCGCCTTACGCCAAAGCGATTGCCAAGCACCTGGGGACTAACCACACCGAGTTTTACCTGAGTGCCGATGATGCTGTTTCAATAATTCCGCACCTGCCGGAAATATACGACGAACCTTTTGCTGACTCCTCTCAAATACCTACAATCCTGGTCTCCAGGATGACAAAACAGCATGTGTCCGTAGCCCTGTCCGGTGATGGTGGTGATGAGCTTTTTGCCGGATATCCCCGTTATCAGATTACGGCAGGGCTATGGGCGCGCATAAAGAAGCTGCCTTTGCCTGCACGCCAGGTCATGGCTTATTCACTTCGTTCGCTTTCGTCCAAAGGTTGGGACAACGTCTGTTCGATTTTGCCGGGTAGCCTTCGAACCAAAGTCAATGGTCGACGTATCTACAGAATGTCCGAACTGTTGGGTTCTGAAAACCTGGCGCAGATGTATACCGGTTTGATGTCTCAGTGGCAGTCGACCGACAATGTGGTGCTGGGTGTCGACGCTCAACGGCAAGACGTAGTTTCCTGGGAGTCGGCAGTGGATTACGTCGAGGAAATGCGTCGTTGGGACGTCTCTCAGTATTTGCCTGACGATTTGCTGGTTAAAGTGGATCGTGGTGCGATGAGCGCAAGCCTGGAAACCCGCGCTCCCTTGCTTGATCATCGGGTTGCGGAACTCGCGTTTTCCCTGTCGTCAGACCAACTGATAAAAAATGGTGTGGGGAAGTGGCCGCTTCGCGAGCTTCTTAAGCGATATGTTCCTACTTCATTTTTTGACAGGCCGAAGGCGGGATTCTCTATTCCATTGGCGCAATGGTTGCGTGGGCCGCTGAAAGAGTGGGCAGAGGAACTGTTAACGGAGGAACGGCTCAAGAGAGAGGGCTACTTCGATTCTCAGAAAATTCGCTCGGCATGGCTCCAACATCAGAACGGAACGTACGATCGTAGTCTTCATTTGTGGAATATTCTAATGTTCCAATCCTGGCTCGATAAAAATAGCCACTAATCCAGATTGAGCAAAAGGTTTTCCATGAAGATAGTTTTCAATGCACTCTCTGCCCGTCTTGGTGGAGGTCAGACATATCTGATTAATCTTTTTCAGTTCGTACCTGACAATACGGATCTTGAGATTCTGGTTTTCGCCCCGGCGTCACTCAAGCTGCCTGATCACCCGAGGATCAAGCGGATCGAACCAGCCTGGCCCACTGAAAACCCGATTGTGAGAGCCGTGTGGGAGCGGTGGGTGCTGCCAGGTATTTTGAAGGCTGAGAAAGCTGACGTTCTGTTTTGTCCCGGTGGCGTAGTGGGCACTTCTGCTCCAGCAGACTGCAAAGTTGCGACTATGTTTCGGAATATGATTCCATTTGATTTGCGAGTACGCAAAAGCATTCCACTTGGATTGCAGCGTCTGCGAAATTGGTTGTTGAATCGTATTATGCTCAAGAGCATGCGCGAAGCGGATCTGACGATATTCATCTCAAATTACGCGCGAAGTGTCATTGAGTCGCTGACCAATATCAAGAATCCAGTTACGATTCCTCACGGAATCGGCTCGGTATTCAGGACACATGGCGATTCTGCCGTTCTTCGGCCGGACTTTTTACCCGCTGGAGAATATGTTTTATACGTGTCGCGATTTGATGTTTACAAACATCATTATGAAGTAGTTAGCGCTTATGCGGAGCTGCCAAAGGAACTTCGTGAAAAATTTCCATTGGTTCTTGTGGGTGAAACAAACCTGCCGGAGGCCGATCGGGTCAAGTCTCTCATTGCAACGCTAGGCCTTGAAGGCCAAGTGCTTTTATTGGGCGCTATTCCCTATCACACGCTTCCTCCACTTTATCATCACGCCTATCTGAATCTCTTTGCCTCGTCGTGCGAGAACTGCCCTAATATTCTTCTCGAAGCGCTGGCTTCCGGAAGGCCGATGATTTGCTCCAACGTAATGCCGATGCCGGAATTTGGAGCAGATGCAGCACTGTATTTTTCTCCGTTTGATTCAAAGGATATAAAAAACGTGCTGTCTGAGGCACTGACAAGCCCTGATACTTTGAAGGCGTTGTCCGTTGCGGCGGTGACGCAGAGCGATAAGTTTGACTGGGAAAAAACCTCAAGAAAAACATGGTCCGAGTTGCTGGCGTTGGCCGTGAGCCCTAAAAAAGGTGTTTGATAAATGAAGGTTCTTGTGGTGTCGCAATACTTTTGGCCAGAGTCTTTTATTATCAATGACCTGGTTAAAACTTTATCTGCCCAGGGCCACGTTGTAAAAATTCTTACCGGAAAGCCAAACTACCCGGATGGAGTAGTCTTTAACGGCTACAGTGCCTCCGGGGCTCAGGAAGAAAAGTTCGAGTCCTCTGTCAGTGTTTTCCGTGCACCGCTCAGACCTCGTGGTACTTCTGGTGCAAAAAACCTCGTATTGAACTATTTGTCATTTATCTTGAATGGCTTGAAGCACTACCCACGCGCAGTGAAAGGGGAGGCCTATGATGCGATTTTTGTATTTGCGCCATCTCCCATTACGTCGGTTATTCCGGCGATTTACTTGAAGTGGAAACTCAAAAGCCATCTGGTTGTATGGGTTCAAGATCTCTGGCCAGAGAGCTTGAGTGCGACCGGGTTCATCAAGAACAAGGCAATATTGCGCGTTGTGGGCTGGCTGGTGAAAGGTATTTACGCCTTCGTCGATACGCTGCTTGTTCAATCGAGGGCGTTTCGAGACCCGGTCGCCCGTTATGCCAATCCTGGCAAGGTCGTGTATTACCCCAACTCCTATCAGGACGTGCCGCCGAGTGTAGAAGAGACCCGGATTCCCGCGCCTTTGCTCGCGGAGCTCGACAATCATTTCTGTCTTGTTTTTGCCGGAAACCTGGGGACCGCGCAGTCGGTCGAGACCCTCGTTGAGGTAGCTGACAAGCTTCGCCATTTGTCGCAGGTCAGGATTGTACTGGTCGGTAGCGGCAGCATGCTGAGCTGGATCGAAAGCCAGAAGAAATCCCGCGGTTTGGACAACCTTATTCTTGCCGGACGCTTTGCGGCCACTGAAATGCCGCATTTTTTCAGCCGTGCGCAGGGATTGTTGGTGACGTTGAAGCAGGATGAGGCGTTCTCCTATACCATCCCCAGTAAAGTCCAGGCTTACTTGGCAGCGGGGAGGCCGATTATCGCCGCGCTGGATGGCGAGGGTGCGCGTGTCATTCTGGAGGCGGGAGCCGGTTTGACCACTGCGGCGCAGGACGCCGAAGGTATGGCCAACTGCATTGAGCAACTTTTCCGCATGACTTCGGATGAGCGGGAATCGTTGGGGCAGGCGGGTCGGGCGTACTACCTCGAGCATTTCGAGATGGAGCGGCAAAGCCAGCGTTTGGTCGAAATCCTCAGTAGCAGGATCAATGAATTAAAAGGTATCTCAAAATGAAAGTTCTCGTGTTAGGGGTCACCGGAATGCTGGGTAGCACAGTGTTCAGGCAATTCCATGGAAACCCGCACTTCGAGGTGTGGGGCACTTTGCGCAATCCGGGTGGCGCAAAATACTTTTCTGAGGACATGCACAGTTCGTTGATCAGTAATGTCGACGTGCTTGATCAGGACTCACTGGTCTCGGTTCTGGCACGGGTCAAGCCGGATGTCGTCGTCAACTGCGTCGGGCTGATCAAGCAATTGGCCGATGCCAAGGACCCACTTTCTGCGCTCCCTATCAATGCCATGTTGCCGCATCGCATTGCCAAATTGTGCGCGTTGTCCGGTTCTCGCCTGATTCATATCAGCACCGATTGCGTGTTTTCCGGTCGTAAAGGCATGTACACCGAGGAAGATATCTCCGATGCGGAGGATCTCTATGGAAAGTCCAAGTACATCGGCGAGCTTCACACGGACCTGAATGCCGTCACGCTGCGGACCTCCATCATCGGTCATGAACTGGGGAGCCAGTACTCGCTGGTGGACTGGTTCCTGTCCCAGAACGGGCCGGTCAAGGGCTATGAGAAGGCCATTTTCTCGGGGCTGCCTACCGTTGAGCTGGCACGTGTCATTCGCGACTATGTGATTCCGAATCCACAGCTTCACGGCCTGTATCATGTTTCGGTGGCACCGATTGACAAGTTGTCTCTTCTGAAGCTGGTAGCGGAAGTTTACGAAAAGGAAATCGATATCATCGCGGACAGTCAAGTTGCTATAGATCGCTCGCTGAACTCCTCGAGGTTTCAGGCGGCTACCGGTTACGTTCCACCGTCGTGGTTGGAATTGGTTAAGTCGATGCGCGCGTTGCGTTGATCATTAAATTCAATCAGGTTTGGGAAGGTAGTTATGTTCGATAATAAAGTTTTGATGATCACGGGCGGTACGGGCTCGTTTGGCCATACGGTGTTGAAGCGTTTCCTGGATACCGATGTAAAAGAGATTCGCGTATTCAGCCGTGACGAGAAGAAGCAGGAAGATATGCGTATTGCCTTGTCTAATGACAAGGTGAAGTTCTACATCGGTGACGTGCGTGATCGCGACAGCCTGGACCAGGCGATGGTGGGGGTGGATTACATTTTCCACGCCGCCGCCCTGAAACAGGTGCCTTCCTGCGAGTTTTACCCGATGGAAGCCGTGCGTACCAACGTCATGGGTACCGAGAACGTGTTGAATGCGGCCATTGCTTCGGGCGTGCAACGCGTTGTCGTACTCAGTACCGACAAGGCGGTATACCCGATCAATGCCATGGGTATTTCCAAGGCCATGGCTGAAAAGCTGATGGTTGCCAAATCGCGGATGATTCCGGCGACAGGCCCGGTGATTTGCGCAACCCGCTACGGTAACGTCATGGCATCGCGCGGTTCGGTGATCCCGTTGTTCATCAATCAACTGCAGAGTGGCGAGCCGCTGACCGTCACTGACCCGAACATGACACGTTTCCTGATGTCGCTCGAGGATTCCGTTGACCTGGTCCTGCACGCGTTCGAGCATGCCGAGCAAGGTGATATTTTCGTTCAGAAAGCACCAGCCTCGACAGTGGCGGACCTGGCCCAGGCACTCAAGGAACTGTTTGTTCGCGACAATGCCGTCAAGGTCATTGGTACTCGCCACGGCGAAAAACTCTACGAGTCGCTGATCTCCCGAGAAGAAATGGCCAAGGCCGAAGACATGGGGCGCTACTACCGTATCCCTTCGGACAATCGCGACCTTAACTACAAGAAGTTTTTTGTCGAGGGCGAGCAGGAAATTTCCGATCTTGACGACTACACCTCCCACAACACCGAGCGTCTCGATGTAGAAGGCGTGAAGAAAGTTCTGTTGAATCTGGAATACATTCAGGAGCAACTTGATGCTTAAGGTCATGACGCTGGTCGGGACGCGACCAGAACTTATCAAGATGAGCCGCGTTATTGCCGAGCTTGATAAGCAGGTTAATCATGTGTTGGTTCACTCGGGTCAAAATTACGACTTCGAATTGAATCAGGTCTTTTTCGATGATCTCGAAATTCGCAAGCCTGATTACTTCCTGGGTGCTGCCGGCGAAACCGCGGCCAAGACCATCGCCGAAGTCATTTCCAAGGCGGACGAAGTATTCGAGGCCGAAAAGCCTGATGCGCTTCTGCTCTACGGCGATACCAATACCTGTCTGGCCGTCATTGCCGCCAAGCGCCGCAAGATACCGGTGTTCCATATGGAAGCCGGCAACCGCTGTTTTGACCAGCGCGTCCCTGAAGAGTTGAACCGCAAGGTGCTCGATCACCTCAGCGACATCAATATGGTCCTGACCGAGCATGCCCGGCGTTACCTGATCGCTGAAGGCATTCGTCCAGAAACCATCATCAAGACCGGCTCGCATATGGAGGAGGTGCTCGACTACTACATGCCGAAAATCCTCACTTCCGACGTGCTGGCGCGAGAAGGCCTGGAGCAGGACAAGTTCTTCATCATCAGTGCTCACCGTGAGGAAAACGTCGATACGCCGGAAAACCTTCGCGACTTGCTCAAAACGCTGCGCGCCCTGGCCGACAAATACCAGTACCCTATTATCGTTTCCACGCATCCTCGTACGCGCAAACGTCTGGAAGCGATAGGCGAATCGCTGGACCACCCCCTGATTCGCTTCTCGAAGCCATTTGGTCTGCTCGACTACATCAAGTTGCAGATGTCGGCGTTCTGCGTGCTGTCCGATAGCGGCACCATCACCGAAGAAGCCTCTCTTCTGAATCTGCCCGCCATTACCATTCGTAATGCGCACGAGCGTCCGGAAGGGATGGATGAGGGCACTCTCATCATGAGCGGCCTGAAAGTGGAGGGCGTTCTGGACGCCGTGCGTGTGGTAACCAGCCAACATGATCGTAGTCAGCGCGTTATCCCGGTCGTCAGGGATTACCAGGCAGGTCCTGTGTCGAAGCAGGTCGTTCGGGTCGTGCTGAGTTACACCGACTACATCAATCGTACTGTCTGGTCGAAATCCTGAGCGTCGTCGAGGTTTGAAAAATGCGTGTTTTATTGACAGGTGCTACGGGTTTCGTTGGTCGCGCAGTATTGGGTCGCTTGGCGGCCTCTGACGATCTGGAACCGGTGGCAGCCATTCGTGGGCACGCCCTGCCTGACTGTCCGTCGCGCGTTATTACCGTTCGAACCGCCGGGCTCAGTGCTGATACCGATTGGTCTCAGGCGCTGGATCAAGTGGAGGTTGTCATTCATGGCGCGGCTCGCGTTCACGTCATGAATGACACCGAATCCGATCCGCTGGAGGCGTTTCGCAAGGTGAATGTCGAGGGCACGCTAAGCCTCGCTCGGCAGGCAGCCTCGTCGGGTGTTCGGCGCTTTGTGTTCATCAGTTCGATCAAGGTGAATGGCGAAGGTACGCCGCTCAATCAGCCTTACTTCGCCGACGCCACGCCCGCACCTGGTGATCCGTACGGCGTTTCGAAAATGGAGGCCGAGCAAGGGCTGCGTGAAATTGCGAGCACTTGCGGGATGGAGGTGGTGATCATCCGTCCGGTGCTGGTTTACGGCCCGGGCGTGAGAGCCAACTTCCTGAACATGATGCGTTGGCTGGACAAGGGAATACCCTTACCGTTCGGGGCTATCCATAATCGACGCAGCCTGGTCGCGCTGGAAAATCTTGCGGACCTGATCGTGACCTGCATCCGTCACCCGGCCGCCGCCAATCAGACCTTCCTCGTCAGCGACGGGGAGGATCTGTCAACGACACAATTGTTGACGCGGATGGCAAAGGCATTGGGTAAACCTGCCCGCCTGTTGCCTGTGCCAAGCGTGTTGCTTGAACGAGGGGCGCAGCTTCTCGGCAAGAAGGCTTTGTCGCAGCGTCTGTGCGGTTCGTTGCAAGTCGATATCAGCAAAACTCGAGAGTTGCTGGGCTGGATTCCGCCGGTCAGCGTCGATGAGGCGCTAGTCTCGGCTGCCAACTACTACAAGGAAAGGCAGCGCTAAGCTGGCTTATGACAATGCCGCTTCAATTGCAGAATTGATTGTGGCTGTTTCAGGAAGTTGACCTTTGAACACGATATGGTTGTTGGCGTTGGTGGTGGGTGTTTCATTCTTGGGCACCGGTGCATTGCGCAAATACGCGCTGGCACGCAGCTTGATTGATATTCCTAATGCACGTAGCTCACATTCGGTCCCGACCCCCCGGGGTGGTGGTGTGGCTATTGTCCTGAGCTTTCTGATCGCCTTGCCAGTCCTGGCCTGGACAGATGCGCTCGCCTGGCCGATGGCGCTGGCTCTGCTTGGGGCCGGCGGCTGGATCGCGATCATCGGGTTTCTCGACGATCATGGGCATATTGCCGCGCGTTGGCGGCTGCTTGCGCATTTCGCGGGTGCCATCTGGGCATTGATCTGGATTGGCGGGATGGCGCCGATCAACCTGTTCGGCTACGAGTTCAGTCTCGGCTGGTTCGGATATGTCATCGGTGCGTTCTATCTGGTCTGGATGCTCAACCTCTACAACTTCATGGATGGCATTGATGGCCTGGCCAGCGTCGAGGCGATTTGTGCCTGTGTCGGTGCTTGCCTGGTCTACTGGATCGCAGGCCACACCAGCCTTGCGATTGCTCCGCTGGTGCTGGCGATGGCGGTATCGGGTTTCCTGGCCTGGAATTTCCCGCCAGCGAAGATTTTCATGGGCGATGCCGGCAGTGGTTTTCTTGGCATCGTGCTGGCGGTGATGTCGCTCTATGCCGCATGGACGAATCCACTGTTTCTCTGGGCCTGGCTCATTTTGTTGGGCGTCTTTATTGTTGATGCCACCTTTACCCTCATTCGTCGGCTGTTGCGTGGGGATAAGGTTTATGAGGCCCATCGCAGCCATGGATACCAGTATGCTTCGCGGAAATATGGCAGCCATCGGGCGGTCACGCTGACAATTGCTGCGATCAATTTGTTGTGGTTAGTGCCAGTGGCTATATTGGTCGTCATGCAATATATCGATGGCGTGGCAGGCGTGGTCCTGGCCTACGTGCCTCTGGTGTTGCTGGCTTTCAAGTTTCACGCGGGCGAGTTGGAAATCGCTGGCAAGGCGTGATGAACGCATTGGTTTTTGAGTATTGCTTTGTCGGTAAGTGAGTTACCGAAAGCTGCAGTTGCTGTATCAATGCTAGGAGCTTCGACAGGTGTTTAGAGGGGTTATGGATAAGATTCGGGCAAAGTTGTTAAGTCTGCCAAGACGACATAAACGCATTCTGCAGGTCCTGACTGATATTTCGCTGGTCTGGTGTGCCCTGTGGATGGCGTTTGTCGTGCGACTTGGGCTGGACGAGCTGGTCAACCCGTTCACTCAGCACGTCTGGCTTTTTGTCAGTGCACCTGTCATCGCCATTCCTCTTTTCGTTCGCTTTGGCATGTACCGTGCGGTCATGCGCTACTTTGGAAATGACGCGCTCATTGCCATTATCAAGGCGGTGACACTATCGTCCCTGATACTTGGCGTCGTGGTGTACTGGTACAGCAATCATCAAAACGTCGTTCCGCGCTCGATCATTTTCAACTACTGGTGGTTGAGCCTGATCATGATCGGCGGTCTGCGCCTGGCCATGCGTCAGTACTTTATGGGCGACTGGTTCAGCGCCGCCCAGCACGTCCCGTTCACCAGCCGCGATGATGGTCTGCCGAAAGTGGCGATCTACGGCGCGGGAGCGGCGGGTAATCAACTTGTTGCAGCCTTGCGGATGGGGCGCGTCATGCGGCCTGTTGCCTTTATCGATGACGATAGCGGAATCGCCGACCGGGTGATTTCCGGATTGCAGGTGTATAAGCCCAAGCACATCCAGCAGATGATCGATAACACCGGTGCCCAGGAAATTCTCCTCGCAATTCCGTCGTCAAACCGTGGACGCCGTCGCGAGATTCTCGGGTTTCTCGAAGGCTTTCCGCTGCACGTTCGAAGCGTCCCGGGTTTTATGGATCTGGCCAGCGGCCGGGTCAAGGTCGACGATATCCAGGAAGTAGATATTGCCGACCTGCTGGGGCGCGACGCCGTCCCGGCCCAGGCTGATTTACTCGAGCATTGCATCACGGGGCAGTCCGTGTTGGTCACGGGCGCCGGGGGCTCCATTGGCTCCGAGCTTTGCCGGCAAATTCTGGCGTTGCGTCCGACAACGCTTCTTCTGTTTGAACACAGCGAGTTCAATCTTTACTCCATCTTGTCCGAGCTGGAGCAGCGGGTCGCTCGAGAGTCGCTGTCGATCCGACTCCTGCCGATTCTCGGATCGGTTCGCAACCCCGACAAGTTGCTGGATGTCATGAAAACCTGGCGAGTAGACACGGTGTATCACGCCGCCGCCTACAAGCATGTGCCCATGGTCGAACACAACATTGCCGAAGGTGTGCTCAATAATGTGATCGGCACGCTTAACACGGCCCAGGCCGCGCTCCAGGCAGGAGTGGCCAACTTTGTCCTGATTTCGACCGACAAGGCCGTACGACCTACCAATGTCATGGGCAGCACCAAGCGCCTTGCTGAGTTGACGCTGCAAGCGTTGAGTCGCGAGTTGGCTCCGGTGTTGTTCGGTGATACGAGCAATGTTTCACGCGTGAACAAAACGCGCTTCACGATGGTGCGGTTTGGTAACGTTCTGGGGTCGTCAGGTTCGGTCATTCCGTTGTTCCACAAGCAGATCAAGTCGGGCGGTCCGCTGACGGTCACGCATCCGAAGATCACTCGATACTTCATGACCATCCCGGAAGCGGCGCAGTTGGTGATTCAGGCGGGTTCCATGGGGCAGGGCGGTGATGTATTTGTCCTCGACATGGGTGAGCCCGTGAGGATCGTCGAGTTGGCCGAGAAGATGATCCATTTGTCCGGCCTGAGTGTGCGCTCGGAAAAGAACCTGCATGGCGACATCGCTATCGAGTTCACCGGGCTGCGTCCGGGTGAGAAGCTTTACGAAGAGTTGCTGATTGGTGACAACGTGGCGGCCACTCAGCACCCGATGATCATGACGGCCAACGAGGATCATCTGTCCTGGGATGTGCTGAAGGTCAAGCTGACCGAATTGCTTGCCGCGGTGGATCAGGACGACTATGCGCGCGTCCGTCAATTGTTGCGCGACACCGTCAGCGGCTACACCCCGGACGGTGAGATTGTCGACTGGATCTACCAGCAGCGCCGCCTGGAACCCTGATTGTTTCATATCCAGTAACGTACACATTTTTGACAGCTCGATGTCATGGCCTAAGTTTGGAGAGCAGCTTCGGAAAGCTGCTTTCTCAAACGACGGCATGGAGCTTCACTAATGCGTACAAGCAGTTTCCATTCTCTGGTTTTCGCCCTTCTCGCCAGCACCTCTCTTACGGCAATCGCCGCACCTGTCAACACACCTGAAGTCATGAATGCGCCGTTGGTGCAGGATGTCGCCGCCAAGGCGCAATCTGGCAAAGTCGATCTCAATAGTGCTGATGCACCTACGCTGCAACGTGAGTTGATTGGAGTGGGCGAAGCCAAGGCTCAAGCGATTGTTGCTCATCGTGACAGTAATGGTGCGTTTGCGTCAGTTGACGAATTACTGGAAGTGAAGGGTATCGGCAAAGCGATACTGGATAGAAACCGCGACAGGATCGAAGTGAACTGAGGTGTGATTGAAACGACAAAGGCCGATCATTGATCGGCCTTTGTCTGTAGCGAGACTTATGCGCGGCGGGCCAGTCTCTTTTACGCGTACGGTGCGTTGCGGCTGCTCATCTGAACTCAGGCAAAGTACAGGTCGGCATTGTTCAGCAAGGTGGTCTGGCCGAGTAGCGTGATATTGCCCCCGTGAGCACCATCTCCGGCGGTGTCGAAAGTCACAACCAGTCCATTGTCCTGCAGCGTCTGCGTCACGGACTTGGTAGTCGTCCAGCCGTAGATGTAGAGGGTGTCTTCGCCTTGTTTGAAATCCTGGATGGTGTCTGCGCCCGAGCCTGCGTTGAATACGAAGACGTCCCGCCCTTTTCCACCAATCAGCAGGTCGTTGCCGGTGCCGCCGACGATGAAGTCGCCGCCGTTTCCTCCAGCCAATACATCGTTGCCATCTTGACCGTACAGCGAGCAGTTCGCATCCGAGTGAGACTGGATAATGTCATTGCCGCTGTTTGCTCCGCTGGTGCTGCCAGCCAGTTCTGCGCCACGCGTGCCGGTGTAGAGGATTTTGTCTGCCGCACTGCCGCCGTAGATTTTTTCGGCGTAGCCGGAACCAGGATTGCCAGCGACGGCAGTCGTATTGAAGCCTTTGAGTGGGTCGGCGTTGAATATGAATGTGGCGTCGTTGGCGGTGAGCAGTGTCGTACGGCCTTCGAGCAGCATCCCGCCATCAAAACGTGCGTCACCATCAGTGTCATAGCGAAGATAGACACCGTCCGAGGTCAGTTTCTGGTCGACTCTGAAGTTGAACTCTTTTTCCGAAATTTGCGTACGACCGGTACCACCGGTACCGCTGACGCCGAGGAAAACAAGCTGGTCGACACCTACGCCGAAACTGTCGACGATGTCGTTGAAGCCGTCGCCTTTGGAAAACGCATACTGGTCCGCACCGTAGCCGCCAGACAGGTAGTCATCACCCGTACCGCCGACCAGTAGATCTGCAGCCTGCCCGCCAATCAGGATATCGTTGCCCTCATTACCGTAAAGTTGACCGCCGGAAAAACGTAGCGCAAGCGTGTCATCACCGGCTCCACCGATGAGCGTGGCAAACACAGGGCTGAGTGAACTGCCATCATATGAAATGAAGTCAGCGCTCGAACTGCCGGTGATCGTGGCTCTACCGTTGTTGGTGACGGCGTTGCTATCTGTCAGATGCGTGGCAGTCAGATCGGCGATACCGCCATCTACCGTATAGTCAAAGACTCCGCTAAGAGAATTGGCAATACTGTCCAGCAAGGTATCGCTCAGACTGTCCTTACTGGTATAGAGCTTATGCTCTGTAGTAATTATTTGCGCTGCATATAGATTAGCCAGGCGCAAGGCTTCTGCGCCTGTCTCTGACCATCCGGATTCAGTTGCATTATTAGGGATGAAATATTCAATGTCATCGGCGTTCATCATGTCCTTGACACCGACACGCTCGCCCGTGCGAACGTCGGTGTAATAGACGTTGTAGTCCGCGTCTTGAATTTCCCATTTGTTGGTAGTTGTATTAAAAATTTCTAGGTACGTATGTCCCTGAAAGAACCCCTGGGAGTCTGAATACGTCCAGATGGTGCGTTTTTGCAAGCCAAGCTCCGCACAGAGGCCGCTGAAAACGTTAACCATATTGCCGCAAAGAAGTTCTGCGCGTTCGGCAGTCGGGTCGCCTGTGACGGTTTTGTAAATTTGCTCGGCGGTATAGAAGGGGTCATTGCCGTGGGCAGCCCACCAGGCACCATCCGAGTGAGTTGTATTGGTGGCCAAGAGTTCGCGGGCGACGTCTTGCAGCAACGCGCCGGTTGCGGCCGCTTCTTCACGGACGATATTGGCGAGTAAAGAAAAATAATTGATCAAGAGTGACTCCATATTGATTGGGTGGCCGCCCCCGATATCCAAATCGTTCTGCAAACGGCGTTGCTGGCCAAAATTTCACATATGTTACAGTTCATTGGCCGGTATTTTAAAGAACCATTATCAACTCTAGTGGAATTATAAATCTTCAGAGAGTGAGGACCAGCGCTGTTCGTCGATTGCATGGCAAAGACGGGATGCTGGCGATTTCATTCTGCAAACGTTGCTCAGGTGATACACTCGCGCGCCCCGCAATCCCCGATCAACACGCCAGGTTGTCAGTCCCGAGATGATACGCAGTACACCCGAAAACAGCTTGCAGGAAGCCCTGAGAGCCTGCAGGAGCAGTTTCATGTCGGTGGGTTTTTTCAGCCTGTTCATCAACGCACTGATGTTGGTCCCGACCTTCTACATGCTTCAGGTCTACGGGCGGGTCGTCACGGGCGGCAGCCTGACGACATTGGCCATGTTGACCCTTATTCTGACCTTCCTGCTGGTGACGATGGGCCTGCTGGAGTGGGTGCGCTCGCGGATCATGGTTCGTGTCAGCACCAGGCTCGACGTGTTGCTGGGCCGGGATGTCTACCGGGCCAGTTTCAAACGGGCCCTGGACAGCGGTGGCCAGGACGCGTCGGCGCAGCCGCTCAGCGATCTGACCGGGCTGCGCCAATTCATGTCCGGGAATGGCCTGTTCGCGTTTTTTGATGCGCCGTGGCTGCCGATCTATGTCGCGGTGCTGTTCCTGTTTCATCCCTGGTTTGGCTGGACGGCGATCGGTTGTGCGGTGATCTTGCTGGCGCTGGCCATTATCAATGAGCAATCCACGGGCAAGGTTCTGGCAGCGGCCAATAAAGAGAGCATTGGTTCGACGCTGCAAACCAACAAGAATTTGCGCAATGCCGAAGTGATCGAGTCCATGGGCATGCTTGACTCCCTCATGTCGCGCTGGAGTCTGCGGCACAAGAGAGTGCTGCTGCTGCAATCCCGAGCCAGCGATCGCAGCGGGATCATCACGTCGATATCCAAGACTTTCCGTCTGCTTGTTCAATCACTGATTCTCGGCCTCGGCGCTTATCTGGCGGTTAGCCATGAGATCAACGCCGGACTGGTAATCGCAGGTTCAGTGCTGTTGGGTCGAGCGCTGGCCCCTCTGGACTTGATGATCGGCAGTTGGAAAGGATTCATCGCCGCCCGCTCACAATACGCACGCCTGAACAGCATTCTCGACCAGCAAAAAGCCGAACCCGAGCGTATGCAATTGCCCGCTCCAATCGGTCATGTGACGGTGGAGAACCTTACCCTGGGTGCTCCCGGAGCAAAGACCCCGATCATCAAAGGCATCGGTTTCAACGCACCGGCAGGCGCAATGATCGGTGTCGTCGGGCCAAGCGCCTCGGGCAAGTCGACGCTTGCCAAGGCCTTGGTGGGCGTATGGAAGCCACAGCATGGCGTCGTCCGTCTGGATACTGCCGATATTGCCAATTGGGACAAAAGCCAATTGGGACCGCACCTCGGGTATTTGCCGCAAGACATTGAATTGTTCGAAGGCACTATCAGCGACAACATCGCGCGTTTTGGTGTCGTGGACCCGGATAAAGTCGTGCTGGCGGCCAGGACCGCGAGTGTCCACGAAATGATTCTGATGCTGCCTGATGGCTACGATACGGTCATCGGCGAGGGCGGCATCAATCTGTCGGGTGGGCAACGGCAACGTATCGGGTTGGCCCGGGCAATCTATGGCAGCCCGCGGCTTATCGTGCTGGATGAGCCGAACGCTCACCTGGACGAGGTCGGTGAGCGGGCGCTGGCGTTGGCGCTGCAACAGATAAAACTCACCGGGGCAACGGTTTTCGTGATCGCCCACCGGACCTCGATTCTGGCCCAGCTTGACCGCTTGCTGGTGATGAACGCCGGCACGATCAGTTTGTACGGCCCACGGGATCAGGTCCTCGCGCAACTCAACGCGAATCAATTGGCCGCCCAGCAAAAGCCTGGCGCACGGGCAGGCACAGAAGTCGCTTCGACCGAAGTTTGACAGGAAGTTATCGATGAACCGCACGCTCACTACTCCTGCCGATACTTTCGCAGATCTGCCCATGTCCGACAGATCCGTACGCCGTAAAGGATTTCTCATTGTATTGGTGACGTTCGGCCTGTTCGGCGGATGGGCGGCGTTTGCTCCGCTGGACGGCGCGGCTTACGCGCCGGGTGTCGTCACCGTGCAAACCTATCGCAAGACGGTGCAGCATCTGGAGGGCGGCATCGTCAAGGATCTGCTTGCCCATGATGGCGATGTCGTGAAAAAAGGCGACCCGATCATCGTGCTCGATGACGCTCAACTGCGCTCCGAATACGAAATGACCCGCAGCCAGTTGATTGCTGCCAGGACAATGGAGGCGCGCCTGCTCGCCGAGCGGGATGACCTGCCGGCGATCGCATTCCCGAAGGACCTCATTTCCGATAATCAGCGAAGTGCCGAGGCGCGTTACGGCGAGACTCAGGTGTTCAACGCAAGGCGTAGCTCGCGACTTGGACAAATCTCGGTCCTGCAAGAGCGTATTGGTCAGTTGAATCAGCAAATCAAGGGAACCGACACCATGATCGGTACCAAGACCAGCTTGCAGGAATCCTATAGCGGCGAAATTGCCGAATTGAAAGAATTGCTGGCCCAGGGTTTTGTCGACAAACAGCGCATGCTCGAACAGGCACGCAAGCTGGACTTGCTCAAGTCTGAAGTGGCGGATCACCGCTCGACCAACATCAAAACCAGGTTGCAGATCAACGAAACCCAGTTGCAGATCCTGCAGATCGACAAGGACTTCAGCGCCGACGTTACCAGGCAGTTGGCAGAGACCCAGACCAAGGCCTATGACTTGCAGGAAAAAGCCTCGGCGCTGGAGGATCGCCTGAGCAGGGTGGTTATCCGCGCTCCGGATGACGGGATGGTGATCGGCATGACGGTTCACACCATCGGTGGCGTTGTGCGACCCGCGACGCCCTTGCTGGATATCGTTCCATCGGTTTCCGATCTGGTGGTCGAAGCGCAGGTCTCGCCCAATGACATCGACCGAATCGCTGTCGGCAAGTTGGCGGACATTCGCTTCAATGCCTTCAACACGGCCACGACGCCTGTCATCGAAGGTCGAGTGACCAGTGTTTCCGGCGACCGCCTGATCAACGAGAAAACCAGTGCGCCGTATTACCTGGCCCGGATCAGCGTGACTCGGGAAGGGGCGCGCAAACTGGGTGATCGCAAGCTGTTGGCGGGCATGCCGGCAGACGTATTGATCAACACCGGAGAGCGCACCATGCTGCAGTACTTGATGCAGCCGGCACGTAACGTTATCGCCCAGTCGATGATCGAGGAGTGATCGTGCGTCTGTTTCCCTGCCTGGTGATGGGTTCGATGGCATTGCCTGTCCACGCCGCCGAAGCGCCCGTCGCCCGGTCCTCTATCACGACACCGCCAACGGCTTCGGTCAGTAAACAGAACTACTCGGTTGACTTGATGCAGTTGTACCGCGAGTCACGCCTGGAAGACCCTCGGGTGATCGCTTCTTACTCCAAGGCGCAATCCGGGGTCGAACAGCAAAACCAGGCATTTGGCAGTCTGTTGCCCTCGGTGACGGCTAACGCCGGATTCAACCGGATCAAACAGAACAACATTCAGATCGACGAGGCCTACGATAGCCGCAATTATTCGGTGGGGTTGACCCAGCCTTTGTATAACAAGGCTGCCTGGGAAAATTACCAGCACTTCAAAAGCCTGGCAAAGCAGGCGGACTCCGAATCAAAGGAGGCTCAGGCCGAAGCCACGGTGGATCTTGCGCAGCGTTACTTCGCGGCATTGGCTGCCGATGATGAACTTGAACTGGTGCAGGCCGAGCGCAGGGCTACCCAGAAAAACCTCGACCGGGTCAGTGCGCTCTACAGCAAACAGTTGGCAATGGTTACCGATTTGCTGGATCTCCAGGCTCGAGTCGATTCGCTGGCCGCCCAGGAAGTCGAAGCGCGTAACCAGTCCAGTCTGAGCCGCGTCGCGTTGTCGGAGATTATCGGACGGCCGGTCAAAGAGAAGCTCAGCCGTGTGCGTAATGACGTCGAATTGAAGGTGTCCGCCGAAAGCCTGGAGAGTTGGGTGAATTTGGCGATCGCCGACAATCCGGCGATCAAGGCCAGTGAAAATGCGCAGGAGGCTGCCGAGGCTGCCCTGCGCGCCGGTAAGGGCGGGCACTATCCCACGGTCAATCTGAACCTGAGCGCACAACAGACCAACGAGGGTTACAACAATTCGTTGGCGCCGCAGACCGACAGCTATGTCGCGGGTGTGGGGGTACAGATTCCGATCTATAGCGGTGGTGCGACGTCCGCGCGGGTCAGGCAGTTGTATCAGGATCAGCTCACCGCAGAACAGCAATTGGTGGCGACACGTCGTCAGGTGGTCAAGGAAACGACTAACGCGTATTTGACTGCAGACTCAAGCGTGGAAAAGATTCATGCCAATCGCAATGCACTGGCTTCGGCCGAGCAGTCGCGCATCGCGGCAGAAAAGGCATTCGCCTATGGCGTGGTCAATGCCGTGGATGTATTGACTGCGGTGCAGAACGAGTTCACGGCACGTCGCGATCTGCTCAAGACTCAGTACGACTTTATAACCAACCTTTTTATCCTGAATCGCTGGGCTGGAAAGTTGTCGGAAGAAAGTGTCGAGAACGTCAATGTCTGGTTGAGTGGGAATGATCAAGCGACCACTTCACCAGAGACACTGCGCGAATAAGTTGTCGCCTGTTACCGCTCTTGGTGTGTCGCCTTGGACAAGTTGGAGAGTCGAAAAAGCGATGTTGGTTTTTACGGCGATAAAGGCGGGCATCAAAGCAATGGGTCAAGTCGGGCAGCGCCTGCAGAGCAAGCGCAGCCCTCGACAATCAACGACGAGATGGATGCATTGAAAGCAGGGCGCGACGCAGAATGGCGACACCCACGCCGAGTATGAATCCGAAGATCAGGCCAAATCCGACGATCAGGGCTTTCTTCGGTTTTATAGGCGATTGAGGTGCTGTCGCATCTTTGTCAACTTGTACCAGGTTGAATTGATCGAAGTTTACACTCAGCTGTTTCAAGTGAGTCAACTCTCCGCGAATGTCTGCGAAGTCCTTGAGAAACATCTCAGGATTATCCCGCTCTTTGAGAAGTGCCGCTTCGCGGTTTGTAGCCAGCAGACTGAGTTCTTTTTGAATCTCATCGATACGCGGCTCGGTGAAGTCATCGGAATTACGAGTTACCAGGGTAGCGCGTTCTGCTTCCAGTGCCGCCTGTCCCAGGAAGTACAGCGGTATTTTCTGGTTGTTGACTTCCGTGCGGATCATGTTGCCCTGATGTGCCTGCTCTCCATCTCCCAGCGCCGAGGGCGTGGTGGGTTTGACAATGCCGAGTTTCTTGGCGATGACGATGGCTTCATCAAGCTCTTTGATGCGGTTTTGTCTGCGGCTTTGCAGTTGTTGACGCAGTGCTTTGAGTTCGTCTTGAAGTGTTTGCTTTTTTAACTTGTCTTTTTCCAGCAAGTGGGCGATTTTTGAGTCTCTTTCCGCCTCATAGATCGATTTTTTTGACTCCAGCTTCTTTTCCACGTTGTCGATACGGTTGGCAACGAGTGTTTTCAAGTTTGCGGCAGCTTTTTCTTTCTCGGTTTTGACGACGTAGTCGGTAAAGGCTTTCAAGATGCCTACGCCATCTACACCCTGGGGATACCTGAGACTAAGGCCAACGGCTTCGGTAAGGCTGGAGCTCTTTTTAGGGTCGATCTTTTCAAGCAAAAATGCTTTTTCGTTAAATTTTTCAAATGTTTCTTCAATGGATTGCCCAGGTGCCTGCAAGGGCGCAAGGAACTGCGGGTTGGCCTGGAAGAACTTCAGGCGGACATCATAAGACTGCATTGATGAGCCAACGTTATTCAACGCATCACTTGGCCGGATTTTGTAAAGTCCGGACTCATTCAACTCGTCCAGATCAGCCAGTGGAACGGGACGAATAGTCGTTTCAGCCTCATATTCCGGAGTTGCCAATTGTGCATAAGCAATAGCGGCGGTAACAGTCAGTGCAGTAAACAGTAAAACAATCGCCCGTTGGCTCCAGAGGCTACCAATAAGCTCCTTTACTTCAGCAACTTCGTGTCGGGGGGTATCAATTGTATTTACTGGAATATTCATCGCACGCTCTGAAAGTTTGGACAGACGCTCCAAAAAAGTTTTTGGAAAGTTATCGTCATCCAGGTTGAAAAATTTACATCTGGTTAAATTTTTTTGGATTTTCCTGCATTTGTTACCAAACAGCAAGGGTGAGAAACACTCGCAATTACGAGCCCAGGGTTGATCTGGCCTCGCTCGATAGCTTCAAAGACTGGTTGCCCCCTGTCCCCTCGGTACCCTTAATCCGCTTTGTTCCTCCCTCACCATTTATCGGTTAGCCCGCAATACCATTCATTCCATCGCATAGGCCCGGCGCGGTTTCATGTTCATTCAGGGTCTACTCTCATTCTGGCAGGGTCACCGACGAGAGCCGAGCGTTTCTCGAGAATTAAAATTACGACTATCATATTGCCTTTGGATTATGACTATAATAAATACCGCTTGCGCCGGCGTGCCCTGGTGTCAGGCGTCCCTTAGCATCCTTCAGGAGCACCGTCATGAATTCAGTTCAGTCCCAAGGTACGGCCCTTGTCACCGGTGCTTCGTCCGGCATCGGGGCGGTTTACGCCGAGCGGTTGGCGGCCCGTGGTTTTGATTTATTGCTGGTGGCGCGCGACGAGCAGCGACTGGAGGCGGCCGCGAGCAAACTGCGCTCGGACCATGGGATCAAGGTTGAAGTGCTGAAGGCGGACCTGACTCAAAAAGCAGACGTGCTGCAGCTCGAACAGCGGTTACGCAGCGATTCGAGTATCAGTCTTTTGCTCAATAACGCCGGCGTGGCGGCGGACGGGCTTTTGGCCAATGCCGATCTCGACCAACTGGAGCGAATGATTCAGTTGAATATCACCGCTGTCACGCGATTGGCCGCGGCGGCTGCAGCCGGTTTTACCAAGGCCGGGCGCGGCACAATCATCAATATTGCGTCGGTGGTGGCCTTGTTTCCCGAGCGTTTCAATGCGACCTACAGCGCCAGCAAGGCCTACGTATTGAGCCTGACTCAATCGTTGAACGCCGAACTGGACGGCACCGGGGTGAAGATCCAGGCGGTGCTGCCCGGTGTGACCCGAACCGAGATCTGGGAGCGCTCCGGCATCGACGCGTCACAAATTCCTGCGGACATGGTGATGGAGGCGGGTGAGATGGTCGATGCTGCATTGTCGGGTCTGGATCAGGGTGAGTTGATCACTATTCCTTCATTGCCCGATGCGGCGGATTGGAATGCGTTCGTGGCGGCGCGTCTTGTGATGGCGCCTAACCTGTCCAAAAGCAAGGCTGCTGCCCGTTATCGGTAAGTGGCATCAACCAGATTGAGGTGTGAGCGGTATGAGTGATCGTCGTGTGGTTGTAACAGGCATGGGCCTGGTGTCGCCGCTGGGAAGCGGTGTCGAAGTGGTCTGGGAGCGGCTGCTGGCCGGCCGTTCCGGGCTGCGCAATCTGCCGGGTGCGGTGGTTGCCGATCTGCCGGCCACGGTCGGCGGTGCGGTGCCGACGCTGGCTGATGATCCCCAGGCGGGTTTCGATCCGGACCGGGCGACCCCACCCAAGGAGCAGAAGAAGATGGACCGCTTCATTCTGTTCGCCATGGAAGCCGCGCGTCAGGCGCTGGAGCAAGCCGGGTGGCAGGCGCTGGATGCCAATGCCCAGGAGCGCACGGCTACCATCATCGGTTCAGGTGTGGGCGGTTTCGGTGCGATTGCCGACGCGGTGCGTACCACCGATAGCCGTGGTCCGAGGCGTTTGTCTCCATTCACTATTCCTTCATTTCTGGTCAACCTCGCGGCCGGTCATGTGTCGATCCAGCATGGCTTCAAGGGGCCATTGGGCGCGCCGGTCACGGCATGCGCCGCCGGGGTTCAGGCGATTGGCGACGCGGCGCGAATGATTCGCGCGGGTGAGGCGGATATCGCGGTGTGCGGCGGTGCGGAAGCGGCGATCGATCGGGTCAGCCTTGCCGGGTTCGCGGCTGCTCGCGCCTTGTCCAGCGCTTACAACGACACGCCTGAGCGAGCTTCACGACCTTTCGACAGTGGTCGCGATGGCTTTGTCATGGGTGAAGGGGCCGGGCTGCTGGTCATCGAGTCTCTGGACCATGCACTGGCCCGGGGCGCCCAACCCCTGGCGGAGCTGGTCGGCTACGGCACCAGCGCCGATGCCTATCACCTGACCGCCGGTCCCGAGGACGGCAGCGGTGCGCGGCGAGCGATGTCGTTGGCATTGGCACAGGCCGGTGTTTCACCGGCTCAGGTCCAGCATCTGAATGCTCATGCAACCTCGACTCCGGTGGGGGATCTGGGGGAGCTGGCGGCGATCAAGGCGTTGTTCGGGGCGCAAAACGGCATTGCCGTGACATCGACCAAGTCGGCGACCGGGCATTTGCTCGGTGCAGCGGGTGGACTCGAAGCGATCTTTACGCTGCTGGCGATCCGCGATCAGGTCGTGCCGGCGACCCTCAATTTCGAAAACCCGGACCCTGCCGCTGAGGGCGTGGACATTGTTCATGGCAGCGCACGGCCGATGGCCATCGAATATGCGTTGTCCAACGGCTTCGGATTTGGCGGGGTCAATGCCAGTGTGCTGTTCAAGCGTTGGCAGGGTTAATCCTGCGGGTGTTTGAGGTGTTCGCGTGCGACGTCGAGAATCCGTTGGGCAAACCCGGCGTCGGCCACGCTGCGCGATAACAGCAAGGCGCCGACCAGCGTCGACATGATGACGATGCTACGGTCGGCGGTGCGCTCTCCGTCAAGGGTGTGCCGGATCTGGTCGAGTCGCGCCTGGAGCACGACGTCGCTGGTCGGACTCGGTTGGCCACGCAGTCCCAGTTCGGAAGAAATGGTCGGCAGCGGGCAACCCTCGTGAGGTGAGGTTTGATGCCATTCGGAAAGGTAAGCGTCGATGAAGGCTTCGAGAGGATGCTCCTCGGCGAAGATTTGCGCGCACAATTCGTCGACTTGTGCGCCAGCCTCTTGCAAGGCTTTCTCTACCAGTTCGTCTTTGGACTTGAAGTGCGAGTAAAAGCCACCGTGAGTCAGGCCCAGTGCTTTCATCAGGGGTTGCAGCCCGGTCGCGCCGATACCGTCGCGTCGAAATCGCGCTGAAGCTTCCTTGATTATGCGTTGGTGGGTCTGGGCTTTATGGTCCTGCGAGTAACGCATCTGATATCTCCGCATCAATGCGGCCCATATTAACCAATGAAAATTGCATGGTGACTGTACTTCTACTTCTAAAAAGCATGCAGATGCTTCGATATGGGTACAAAGCGGCATGATTTCAGGGGAGGCCACGCAAAAACAAACCCCGCCGTCCAAGGCGGGGTTTTCATTCAGCGGTCCTGCGCTTCCTTGGCGTCCATTTCCGCATTGCGTTCGGCGACGCGCTTACGTTGTTCTTCGGTCAGTTCGACTTTGTGGGCGGTGTCGCGCAGCATCATCAGACCACCAACGATCGAGCCAATGGCAACGACCAGAATCAACCAGGCATACCAGGGCATAGGACTCTCCTTGAAAAGCAGGCGGGTCGACGAGGGTTCGCCAACCGATCGCGTATAGCACTTTGAGTGACGGGGTTTCGTCGCAGTTCCATCGCTATCACCCCCATTCTATGCCTGTTGTTCAAGGTTCACCCGAACGCATTCAATGTCCGGTCAGCATCGCGTCCGCCGGTGCGTCGGCGCGCAATTGCGCGGTGAGCGTGAAGTACACGAAACCTGCAGCCATGAAGCCCAGGAAGATCAGGCCGATCAAGGTGTTGAACCAGGCCATCGCCACCAGGCACACCACCGCCAGCATCAGCGCAATGAACGGCACCAGCGGGTAGCATGGGGCGCGGAAGGTGCGCTCCAGGTTTGGTTCGGTTTTGCGCAGTTTGAACAGGCTGAGCATGCTCATGATGTACATGACGATGGCGCCGAACACCGCCATGGTGATCATCGCCGCCGTCAGCGTCATGCCGCCGAGGTTGATCAAACCGTCGCTGTAGATCGCCGCGATGCCGATCACGCCGCCGGCGATGATCGCCCGGTGCGGCGTCTGGAAGCGCGACAATCTGGCCAGGGACGCCGGCAGGTAGCCGGCGCGGGCGAGGGCGAAGAACTGGCGTGAATAGCCAAGGATGATGCCGTGGAAACTCGCCACCAGGCCGAACAGGCCGATCCACACCAGCATGTGCAGCCAGCCCGAGCTTTCGCCGACCACGGTTTTCATCGCCTGGGGCAGCGGGTCGTTGATGTTCGACAGGGTGCGCCAGTCGCCGACGCCACCGGCGAAGAACATCACGCCCATCGCCAGCAGCACCAAAGTCAAAATACCGCTGATGTAGGCCTTGGGAATGGTGCGTTTCGGGTCCCTGGCTTCTTCGGCGGCCATGGCGGCGCCTTCGATGGCCAGGAAGAACCAGATGGCAAAGGGGATCGCCGCGAACATGCCGGCGATCGCCGGAGCGCCGAACACGTCGCTGCCGGCCCAGCCATTGAGGGCGAAGTTGCTGAAGCTGAACGCCGGCGCGACCACGCCCATGAACACCAGCAATTCAGCGACTGCCAACACGCAGACCACCAGCTCGAAGGTCGCCGCCAGTTTCACGCCGAGGATGTTGAGACCCATGAACAGGATGTAGGCACCGACTGCCGCGTGTTTCGGGTCCAGGGCTGGAAACTGGACATTGAGATAGGCGCCGATGGCCAGGGCAATCGCCGGTGGGGCGAAGACGAATTCGATCAATGTCGCCAGGCCGGCGATCAATCCGCCTTTTTCCCCAAACGCGCGACGGCTGTAGGCAAAGGGGCCTCCAGCATGAGGAATGGCGGTGGTCAGCTCGGTGAAACTGAAGATGAAGCAGGTGTACATCGTGGCGACCATGAAAGAGGTCACCAGAAAGCCCAAGGTCCCGGCCACGCCCCAGCCATAACTCCAGCCGAAATATTCCCCGGAAATCACCAGCCCGACGGCAATACCCCACAGATGCAACGTGCCCAGCGTGGGTTTGAGTTGTGTGTTCATGCGCTTGCTCCCTGAGTGGTTTGGAACGCTCGGGGGGAGGCCGGTGCAGTGGGCGTGCCATTTCGCCAGGGTGCGTCGTAATGGGCTGAAAGGCGTCGTATCGGAGATGTTCGCGACTGATTGTGCGAATTTTGTGCGTCAGTCGGGGGCGTCGTTGCTGCAAATGCCGCTTTCGCGAGCAAGCCCGCCTGTCTGCTACACGACGCCGCTGCGATGCGGGTACGTCGTATTTCAAGTCAGGTGCGGGCTGCCGTTGATGTTCAGGTCTGTTCGGCCAGGCACTCTCGCAGCGCCGTCTGCCAGTCAGGTTGACTGACGCCCCAATCGCGTTGCAAGCGACTGCAATCCAGACGCGAGTTGAGCGGCCGGGCAGCAGGCGTCGGGTAGTCGCTGGACGGGATCGGTAACAGGGTGGCGCAGGGCTTGCCCTGTTGTCGCAATGCTTCGCCGATTGCCTGGGCGAAGCCGAACCAGGAGGTCTCACCTTGAGCGCTAAGGTGATAAGTGCCCCAGTTGGCCACCTCGTTCGCCCGCCAGCGCTCAATCAGTGCAAGGGTGCTGTTGGCGATTGTGCCGGCCCAGGTAGGGGCTCCGATTTGATCGGCGACTACGCGTAACTCCGGTTTCTCTTGCAGCAAGCGCTGCATCGTCAGCAGAAAGTTGCGGCCATGGGTTGAATAGACCCAACTGGTACGCAGGATCAGGTGTCTGCCTTGCACGTCCTTGATGGCCTGTTCACCGGCCAGCTTGCTCTTGCCGTATACCCCGAGCGGATTGGGCGTGTCGTCCTCGTTGTAAGGTCCGGCTTTCAACCCGTCGAAAACATAGTCCGTGGAGTAATGTATCAACGGGATGTCCAGAGCCAGCGCCTCTTCGGCGAGGATGCCGGGAGCGATTGCGTTGATGGCAAAGGCTGCTTGCGGCTCGCTCTCTGCCAGATCAACCGCGGTATGGGCCGCCGCGTTGATGATCAGGTCGGGCCTGATGTTTTGCACCTGGCGGCGAATCTGATCGGGTTGCGCGAGATCGAGCTGATCGCGACCCAATACGATCAGTTCGCCGACAGCCCCCAACCGCCGTTGCAGCTCATGTGAGACCTGGCCGTTGCGGCCATTGATGAGTACTTTCATGGCTGCAGCCCAATCTCCTCACGAGGCAAATCGGGCTCACACAGGTTCATTGCTCATCCCCTGCCAGTTTGGCCAGGTACTGGCCATAACCCGTCTTGCCAAAGTACCGGGCGCGCTCCAGCAGCTGTTCGCGGTCGATCCAGCCATTTTCATAGGCTATTTCTTCGAGGCAGGCGACTTTGAGGCCTTGGCGGTGTTCGATGGTCTGCACGTATTGAGAGGCTTCGAGCAAGCTGTCGTGGGTGCCGGTGTCGAGCCAGGCGAAACCTCGACCAAAACGCTCGACCTGCAGGTCGCCGCGTTGCAGGTAGGCGTTGTTGACGTCGGTGATTTCCAGCTCGCCGCGAGGCGAAGGTTTCACCGCCTTGGCGATCTCGATCACGTCATTGTCGTAGAAATACAGGCCGGTAACGGCATAGCTGGATTTCGGTTTTTTCGGTTTTTCCTCGATCGACAGCGCACGGCCATCGCTGTCGAAGTCGATGACACCGAAGCGCTCGGGGTCCTTGACCCAGTAACCGAACACGGTGGCGCCGGAGCAGCGTTGTGCCGCGTTCTGCAACTGTTCGCCAAAGTGTTGACCGTGGAAGATGTTGTCGCCCAGGATCAGGCACACAGGGTCATCGCCGATGAACTCCTCGCCAATCAGGAAAGCCTGGGCCAGACCGTCCGGTGAAGGCTGCTCGGCAAAGCTGAAGTTCACCCCGAACTGGCTGCCGTCACCCAGCAGATTGCGATACTGCGGCAGATCCTGCGGGGTGGAGATCAGCAGGATATCCTTGATACCGGCCAGCATCAGCACCGAGATCGGATAGTAGATCATGGGCTTGTCGTAGACCGGCAACAGCTGCTTCGACACGCCGAGCGTAATCGGGTGCAGGCGCGTGCCCGAGCCACCCGCCAAAACGATGCCTTTCATCATGCGAGCAGCTCCTTGGGATTGATGGCGCCAAGGCGTTCACCTTGATAGCTGCCGTCCTGGACACGGCGGCACCACTCCAGGTTATCCAGGTACCATTGAACGGTTTTGCGCAGGCCGGTTTCGAAGGTCTCTTCGGGCACCCAGCCCAGTTCGCGTTCAATCTTGCCGGCATCGATTGCGTAGCGTAAGTCATGTCCAGGGCGGTCCTGGACGAACGTGATCAGGTCGGCGTAATGCGCAACGCCCTCAGGCTTGTGCGGTGCCAGTTCTTCGAGCAGGGCGCAGATGCCGCGCACCACGTCGATGTTCTTTTGTTCGTTGTGCCCGCCGATGTTGTAGGTCTCGCCGACGGTGCCGGTGGTCACCACCTTGAGCAGTGCCCGGGCGTGATCTTCGACGAACAGCCAGTCGCGCACTTGCAGGCCGTTGCCATACACCGGCAGCGGCTTACCGGCCAGAGCATTGAGGATGACCAGCGGAATCAGTTTCTCGGGGAAGTGGAAAGGCCCGTAATTGTTCGAGCAATTGGTCAGCAGCACCGGCAAGCCATAGGTTCGCTGCCAGGCGCGGACCAGATGGTCGGACGCGGCCTTGCTGGCGGAGTAGGGCGAGCTGGGGGCGTAGGGCGTCGTTTCCGTAAACAGGTCGTTGACACCGTGCAGGTCGCCGTAAACCTCGTCGGTGGAAATGTGATGAAAGCGGAAGGCGTTTTTCTCAGGCTCCGGGAGGGCTTGCCAATAGGCACGGGTGGCTTCGAGCAGGCTGTAGGTGCCGACGATGTTGGTCTGGATGAATTCAGATGGCCCGTCGATGGAACGATCGACGTGGGACTCCGCTGCCAGGTGCATGATCGCGTGAGGCTGGAAACGGGCCAGCACTGCACTGACGGTGGCCTGGTCGACAATATCGGCCTGAACGAACTCGTAGCGCGTGTCGTTGGCGATGCTGGTCAGCGATTCGAGATTGCCGGCATACGTCAGTTTGTCCAGGTTGAGCACTTCATGCCCGGTGTGTTGAATCAGCTCGCGAACAAGGGCCGAGCCGATGAAGCCGGCTCCGCCGGTAATGAGGATACGCACGTTGGGCCAGCCTTTTTCAGTAATGCGAATGGCGGTAGCTTGCAGGCGCGAGCGGGGAGGTGCAAGAGTTCTTGATCCATTTGGTTGCGTCGCGCCAATCAGGTTCGATTATCCATGAGTTGCCGCCGTCACTCACCACCCTTGCGCACAATTTGGCGTTCCAGGTACGACCCTCGTGGTTTTTTGCGTATCGCAAGGCCTTCGCTCTCCCCGTAACCCCAGCGTAAACCCACTCTTTACGCTTTCTTTATGCCCGGCCCGCACCCTCGGTCTCGTTCCTTTACAGCCTCCTTTCCGACAATGACTCCACACGCGGCAATACGCCGTAACACGGAGAACTTCCATGAGCGTTCTGGACGGGGTGTCACTGCTGTTGGCAGTGGGGCTGTTCATTTATCTGTTGGTTGCGCTGTTGCGCGCGGACCGGAACTAGGAGCGGCTATGCACAGTTATGACTATTGGCTGATCCTCGGGTTTTTCGCCCTGGTATTGGTCCCGGCACCGTTTCTCGGGCGCTTCTACTACAAGGTGATGGAGGGGCAGCGCACGTGGCTGTCGCCGGTCCTGGGCCCGGTCGAACGCGGTTGCTATCGGCTGGCCGGCGTCGATCCGCACGCCGAACAGAGCTGGCAGAAGTACGCGCTGGCCTTGCTCGCCTTCAACCTTGCGGGTTTCCTGCTGCTGTTCGCGATCCTGTTGTTCCAGGACCATCTGCCGCTGAACCCGCAAAACCTGCCGGGCCAGGAGTGGACGCTGGCGTTCAATACCGCCGTCAGTTTCATGACCAACACCAACTGGCAGGCCTACAGCGGCGAAGCGTCCCTGAGCTACCTGAGCCAGATGGCCGGCCTCACCGTGCAGAACTTCGTCAGCGCCGCCACCGGTCTGGCCGTATTGGTTGCGCTGTGCCGCGGCATCGGCCGCAAATCCACGGCATCGCTGGGCAACTTCTGGGTCGACATGACCCGCGCCACCCTCTACGGCCTGCTGCCGCTGTGCCTGCTGCTGGCGCTGTACCTGGTCTGGCAGGGCGTGCCGCAAACCTTCGCGCAGTACGTGAATGCGGTGACGATGCAAGGCGTCGACCAGGTCATTCCACTGGGCCCGGCTGCCAGCCAGATTGCGATCAAGCAATTGGGTACCAACGGTGGCGGCTTCTTCGGCGTCAACTCGGCGCATCCGTTCGAGAACCCGACGGCCTGGAGCAACCTGTTCGAAGTGGCCTCGATCATCCTGATCCCGGTGGCACTGGTGTTCACCTTCGGCCACTACGTGAAGGACCTGCGTCAGAGTCGCGCGATCATCGCCTGCATGCTGGCGCTGTTCCTGATCGGCGGCGCGACCTCGCTATGGGCTGAATACCAGCCGAACCCGACCCTGAACAACGTCGCCGTCGAGCAGACTGCGCCGCTGGAAGGCAAGGAAGCGCGTTTCGGCACTACCGCCACGGTGCTCTGGTCGGTAACCACCACGGCGGCGTCCAACGGTTCGGTCAACGGCATGCACGACAGCCTCAACCCGCTGAGCGGCATGGTCGCGCTGGTCAACATGATGGTTGGCGAGGTGATCTTCGGCGGTGTCGGTGCCGGACTCTACGGCATGTTGCTCAACGTGCTGATCGCGGTGTTCCTCGCCGGCCTGATGATCGGTCGTACGCCGGAGTACCTCGGCAAGAAACTGCAAGCCAGGGAAGTGCAATTGCTGGTGGTGACCCTGATGGTCATGCCGATTGGCGTATTGGTGCTCAGCGCGATTGCCGCCAGCCTGCCGGGCCCGGTGGCCTCGGTGACCAACCCCGGCGCTCACGGTTTCAGTCAACTGCTCTACGCCTACACCTCGGCCAGTGCCAACAACGGTTCGGCGTTCGGTGGCTTTGGTGCCAACACGCCGTTTCACAACCTGATGCTGGGCCTGGGCATGTTGATCGGTCGTTTTGGCTACATCCTTCCGGTACTGGCCCTGGCCGGCAGCCTGGCGATGAAGAAAACCGCGCCGATCGGCCAGAACAGCTTCCCGACCCACGGCCCGCTGTTCGTGACCTTGCTGACCGTTACCATTTTGCTGGTGGGTGGCCTGACCTTCCTGCCGACCCTGGCACTGGGCCCGATTGCTGAACATCTGAGCATGGCCTTCTGAGGAAGTTGAAGATGAATATGCCCGTATCCAAAACCGTCGCCGTCAAGGCGCCGGAACAACCGAAAACCGCGATCTCGGCCCTGTGGCGCCCGGCGCTGGTGCAAGCCTTCGTCAAGCTCGACCCACGGCAATTGCAACGTGCGCCGGTGATGCTGGTGGTCGAACTGACCGCGATCCTCACTACCGTGCTGTGCTTCATTCCCGATACGGCCGTACCGACCTTCGTCGCCGCGCAAATTGCCGTGTGGCTGTGGTTCACCGTGTTGTTCGCCAACTTCGCCGAAGCCTTGGCCGAAGGTCGCGGCAAGGCTCGCGCCGACAGCCTCAAGGCCGGCAGCGAAGGCTTGAGCGCCCGGCGCAAAACCAGCAATGGCACCTTCCAGGTCGTGCCGGCCACGAGTCTGCGCAAGGGCGATGTGGTGCGTGTCGAAGCTGGGGAGATGATTCCTGGTGACGGCGAAGTGCTCGAAGGCATCGCAGCGGTCAACGAAGCGGCGATTACCGGTGAGTCGGCACCGGTGATTCGTGAGTCCGGCGGCGACCGCTCGGCCGTCACCGGCAATACACGGCTGGTGTCCGACTGGCTGTTGGTGAAGATCACCGCCAACCCAGGCGAGTCGACCCTGGACCGCATGATCGCCCTGGTCGAAGGCGCCAAACGCCAGAAAACCCCGAACGAAGTGGCGCTCGACATCCTGCTGATCGGCCTGACCCTGATCTTCCTGCTGGTGGTCGTCACCCTGCAACCGTTCGCCCACTTCGCCAACGGCAGCCTGCCGCTGGTGTTCCTGGTGGCGCTGTTGGTCACCTTGATTCCGACCACTATCGGCGGTCTGTTGTCGGCCATCGGTATCGCCGGCATGGATCGTCTGGTGCGCCTGAACGTGATCGCCAAGTCCGGTCGTGCGGTGGAGGCGGCGGGGGACGTGCACGTCCTGTTGCTGGACAAGACCGGCACCATCACCTTCGGTAACCGTCGTTGCTCGGCGGTGTATGCCGCGCCAGGCGTGACAGCCAGGGAATTGGCCGAAGGCGCGTTGCTGGCGTCGCTGGCCGACGACACCGCTGAAGGCAAGTCGATCGTCGAGTACCTGCGTGGCACTCATCCGCAACCGGAGCCGTCCGCCGACGTGCTGACAGCCGTGCCGTTCAGTGCCGAAACCCGCTTGTCCGGTGTTGACTATCAAGGGCGTGTGTACCGCAAGGGTGCGGTGGATTCATTGCTGGCCTTCGTCGGCCTGACACGTGCTGACCTGGCACCGGCCTTGTCCCGCGAAATCGACAAGATCGCGCAAAGCGGCGGCACCCCCTTGCTGGTCTGCGCCGAGGGCAAGTTGCTCGGCGCGATCCACCTCAAGGACGTGGTCAAGCCCGGCATCCGCGAGCGTTTCGCCGAGTTGCGCAAGCTGGGTATTCGCACGGTCATGGTCACCGGCGACAACCCGTTGACTGCAGCCGCCATCGCCGCTGAGGCCGGTGTGGACGATGTGCTGGCGGAAGCCACGCCGGAGAAAAAACTGGCGCGCATTCGTCACGAGCAAAACGACGGTCGCCTGGTCGCCATGTGCGGCGACGGCGCCAACGATGCCCCGGCACTGGCCCAGGCGGACGTCGGCATGGCGATGAACGACGGCACGCAGGCGGCACGTGAAGCGGCCAACATGGTCGACCTCGACAGCGACCCGACCAAGTTGCTGGACGTGGTGCAGATCGGCAAGGAATTGCTGGTCACCCGCGGTGCGCTGACCACCTTTTCCATCGCCAACGACGTGGCCAAGTACTTCGCGATCCTGCCGGCGCTGTTCGCCGCGATCTACCCGCAACTGGGCGTGCTCAACGTGATGCACCTGAGCAGTCCGCAGAGCGCGATTCTGTCGGCGATCGTTTTCAACGCGTTGATCATCGTGGTGCTGATTCCCCTGGCATTGCGCGGTGTGCGCGTGCAGGCGGCGAGTGCGGCGGCGCTGTTGCGACGCAATCTGCTGATCTATGGCCTGGGCGGGATCCTGGTGCCGTTCGTGGGCATCAAGGCGATCGACATGCTGTTGACGGCGTTGCATCTGGTTTGACCTGCGCGGGGTGCCAGATGCACCGCCTTCGCGAGCAGGCTCGCTCCCACATTTGAAATGCTTTCGCCCTGTGGGAGCGAGCCTGCTCGCGAAGAATGCGACACGGTCCAATTGATTGAATTACGAATTCGAGGATTTTGAAATGTCCACATTGATACGCCCGGCCCTGAGCCTGCTGGTCCTGATGACGCTGATCACCGGCGTCGCCTATCCACTGGTGGTTACCGGCGTCGCCCAGGTCGCGTTCCCGGATCAGGCCAACGGCAGCCTGGTGCGCGATGCCGAGGGCAAGGTCCGCGGTTCCTCGCTGATCGCCCAGGATTTCGTCGGCGACGCCTGGTTCCACCCGCGTCCTTCGGCCGGTGCCTTTGCCACCGTATCGAGCAGCGCCAGCAACCTGTCGCCGAGTAACCCGGCCCTGGCCACGCGGGTGATCGACGAAGCCGGCAAGCTGCTGGTGCCCGGCCAGGGACCGGTGCCGTTGGCGCTGGTCACGACGTCGGGCAGCGGTCTCGATCCGCACTTGCCACCGGCGGCGATTGCCTATCAACTGGCGCGTGTCGCCGCGGCGCGCAATCTGCCGGTCGCGTCACTGCAACAGCTGCTGGACGCGCACATCGAGCAGCCACTGGTAGGCCCCCCGGTGGTGAATGTGCTTGAGTTGAATCTGGCGCTGGAAAAGCTTTAGGTCCGTGGTGCTGCCATTCGCGAGCAAGCCCGCTCCCACAATTGGAATGCGTACTCCTGTGGGAGCGGGCTTGCTCGCGAAGACGGTTTGACAATCACTACATCAACATCTGAAAGACGAGAACTCCAAGCATGAGCAACTCCGGCCGCGCCGACGCGCTGTTAGCAGACCTGCCCCGCGATGGCCGTGGCCGGCTCAAGGTATTTCTCGGCGCCGCGCCTGGAGTCGGCAAGACCTACGCCATGCTCCAGGCGGCCCACACCCAACTGCGTCAAGGCGTGAAGGTCATTGCCGGCGTCGTCGAAACCCATGGCCGCGCCGAAACCGAAGTACTGCTCAGCGGCTTGCCGCAGCAGCCGTTGGTGCGCTCGGAATACCGTGGTGTGTTGCTCGAAGAAATGGACCTGGACGGTCTGCTTCTCGCCAAACCGAAGCTGGTGCTGGTCGACGAACTGGCGCACACCAACGCACCCGGCAGCCGTCACGAAAAACGCTGGCAGGACATTCAGGAACTGCTCGCCGCCGGCATTGATGTCTACACAACGGTCAACGTCCAGCACCTGGAAAGCCTCAACGATCAGGTGCGTGGCATCACCGGCGTGCAGGTCCGTGAAACCCTGCCGGACTGGGTGCTGCAAGAAGCCTACGAACTGCTGCTGATCGACTTGCCACCACGGGAACTGCTCGAGCGCCTGCGCGACGGCAAGGTCTATGTGCCGGAGCAGGCGCGGGCGGCTATCGACGCGTTCTTTTCCCAGACCAACCTGACAGCCCTGCGCGAACTGGCGATGCAAACCGCGGCGGCTCAGGTCGATAACGATCTGGCCCTGGGCTATCGCCAACTCGGACAAGCGGCGCCAGCGGTGCGCGGGCGTTTGCTGGTAGGGGTGGACGGCGATGCCCAGGCCGAGCGTCTGGTACGGCATGCCAGTCGCGTGGCCCAGCGGCGGCACCTGCCCTGGAGCCTGGTGCACGTGGACAACGGTCGAGTGCGTGACGAACAGTCCCGCCTGCGCCTGCAGAGCGCCCAGCAACTGGCCGAACGCCTGGGCGGCGAAGTGGTGTTGCTGCGCGCCGGTGAAGTGGCGAAAACCCTGATCCAGCATGCCGCCGAGCGTCGTGCCAGCCTGGTGCTGGTCGGCCAGTCCCGGCCGAGATTGCGCCGACGCCTGTTCGGTGGCGGGCTGGCGGCGCGGCTGCTGCGCAATGCGCGCGGACTGGAAATCAACGTTCTCGACGGCGATCACCAACAGCATCAACCCCATCAACGGTCGATGGGGTCACTGGTCTGGTTCGACTACGCGTTGGCCGTGGTCGCGACGGTTCTGGCCAGCGCCCTGGCCTGGGCCGTGGCGAGCGTTCTGCCACTGCCCAATATTTCACTGGTGTTCCTCGCCGCCGTGTTGCTGGTGGCGGTGCGCAGCAGTCTCGGGCCGGCGCTGGCCTGTGCGGCGCTGTCGTTCCTGACCTATGACTTCCTGTTCATTCCACCGACTTTTTCTTTGAGCATCCAGCGCGAAGAAGACGTGCTGACCTTGCTGTTTTTCTTGTTGATGGCAGCCCTCACCGGCAACCTCGCGGCGCGCCAGCGCAGGCAATTGCAGGCGCTGCGCGATACCCAGGAAGAGACCACTGAATTGCTCGACCTGTCACGCAAACTGACGGCCGCCACCGACCGCCAGGCCGTGGTCAGTGCGGCCGCCCAGCACCTCAACGGTTGGAGCGACGTGCAACTGTGCCTGCTCAACCGCGACGGGCAGAGCGGCTGGAAAGTCGAAACCGGTGGCCCGCTGGAGTTCACCGAAGCTGAGCGCGCCGCCGCCGATTGGGCCTGGCAGCACGATCAACCGGCAGGTGCGGGCACCGGCACCTTGCCGTTCGGTCGCTGGTGGTGGTGGCCGTTATCGGTCGAGGACGGCCCGCTCGCGCTGCTTGGCGTGTGCGCCAAGGAAGGCCAGACCCTGAGCGGCCAGCGCCGTCGTTTGTTGACCGCGCTGAGCCAGCCGCTGGCCCAGGCGCTGGCCCGGGCGCAACTGGCCGATGATCTGGAAGCGGCGCGGCTGCACGGTGAAACCGAGCAGTTGCGCAGCGCCTTGCTGGCTTCGGTGTCCCACGATTTGCGCACACCCTTGACGTCCATGCGCGGCAGTATCGATAGCCTGCTGGCCCTGGGTGAAGCGATCCCGCTGGAGGACCGGCGTGAACTGCTCGAAGGCACCCGCGATGAAGCCGAGCGTCTTGATCGTTATATCCAGAATCTGCTCGACATGACCCGCCTCGGCCACGGAGCCCTGAAGCTGGCGCGGGACTGGGTGTCACCGGCCGATATCGTCGGCAGTGCGCTCAATCGCCTGCGCGCAGTCCTTGCGTCGCTGCAAGTCAGCACCGACGTGCCGGCCGAGTTACCGCTGTTGTATGTGCACGCCGCGCTCATCGAACAGGCATTGGTCAACGTGGTGGAAAACGCCGCGCGGTTTTCGCCGCCCCACGGGCGTTTGCAATTGCGCGCCGGGGCCGACGACGGTGAGCTGTTCTTTTCGGTCAGCGATGAGGGCCCGGGGATTCCGGAGGAGGATCGGGCGAAGATTTTCGACATGTTCTACACCGCCGCGCGAGGTGATCGTGGCGGGCAGGGCACCGGACTGGGGCTGGCGATCTGTCAGGGCATGGTCGGTGCCCATGGCGGGCGCATCAGCGTCGCCGACGGCATCGAGGGGCGCGGCACCTGCATCACGTTGCACCTGCCGCTACAGGCTCAGCCGGGATACGAGAGTGAAGCCTGATCGTGCTTGCGCTACTCTCTTGCCACTTCTTTGTGTTGATGTGAACTCATGAGCCAGACCGCGACCATCCTGGTCATCGACGACGAACCGCAGATCCGTAAGTTCCTGCGCATCAGCCTCGCTTCCCAAGGCTACAAAGTGCTGGAGGCCGGCACGGGCAGTGAAGGCCTGGCCCAGGCGGCATTGAACAAACCGGACTTGCTGGTGCTCGACCTCGGCTTGCCGGACATGGACGGCCAGCAGGTATTGCGCGATTTCCGCGAGTGGTCGACGGTGCCGGTGCTGGTGCTCTCCGTGCGCGCCGGTGAAGGGCAGAAAGTCGAGGCCCTGGATGGCGGCGCCAATGACTACGTGACCAAGCCATTCGGCATTCAGGAATTCCTGGCGCGGATTCGTGCGTTGCTGCGCCAGGCACCCGTGGGCGAAGCCCAGCCAGCGGCGCTGAGCTTCGGTCCATTGACGGTCGACCTGGCGTATCGCCGGGTGTTGCTCGAAGGTATCGAAGTCGCGTTGACTCGCAAGGAATACGCCGTGCTGGCACAACTGGCGCGGCATCCCGGGCGAGTGATCACCCAGCAGCAATTGCTCAAGGATATCTGGGGGCCGACGCACACCGAAGACACTCACTACCTGCGCATCGTGGTCGGGCACTTGCGCCAGAAACTGGCGGATGACCCGACCCGGCCAAGGTTTATCGTGACCGAGGCGGGGGTGGGGTATCGGTTGTTGAGTGAGCAGTTTTGAAGTTTTGTGGTGACTGATCTGGCGCTTTCGCGAGCAAGCCCGCTCCCACATGGGATTTTGTGTACACCAAAGATTCACTGTGGGAGCGGGCTTGCTCGCGAAGAGGGCATTACATTCAATCGAGAACTTTCAGACGTTCAATTCTGCTCATTCTCATACCGATCCAGCGTATCGCGCGCAATCTCCCGTCCCAGCGCGATCAGCTCCGGCGCCTTGTAGAACTCGAAAAACCGGCACACGCGCTTGGGCACGTTGATCAGAATGTCCGGCGGATACCCGGCAATCTTGTACTGCGCCAGCGACGTCTGCATCACCTCGAAACTCTGGTTGATCAAGTCGAGCAAGGACGCCGGTCCGACGTTGTCGATGATGAACGAACCGGTGGCGGAGCGGGGCGCGCCACTGGCTTCCGGGGCGGCCGCGGGTTGCTGTGCTTCGGGCTCGGCGGACTCGATCCACGGGTTGAAATCCGCCCCTTCGGCTTTCAACGCTTCCTGTTCCAGGATCAACAATTGTTCAGCCTGTTTACGCCGGAACGGCAACTTCGAGCCGACAGAGCTGATCAGGTTGTCGAAGCGGGTCTTGAACGCGGCGGGGCGCTGGATCACCGGCAATTGGTAGTGGCGCTGGTTGGTGGAGTTGAGGTTGACCGCGATGATCAGGTCGCAATGGCTCGACACCACCGGCACGATCGGCAGTGGGTTGAGAATGCCGCCATCGACCAGCATGCGGTTGCCCTGCATCACCGGGGTGAACAGGCTGGGAATCGCTGCCGAGGCGCGCATCGCCTGGTGCAGGCAACCTTCCTGGAACCAGATTTCCTGCTGGTTGGTCAGGTCGGCGGCAACGGCGGTATAGGGGATGCGCAAGTCTTCGATGTTGATCTCGCCGACGATCTTGCGAATCTGCCCGAACACCTTCTCGCCACGAATCGCCCCCAGACGAAAACTGACGTCCACCAGGCGCAACACGTCGAGGTAATCCAGGCTCTCGATCCAGTCGCGGTATTCATTGAGTTTGCCGGCGGCGTAGATCCCGCCCACCACCGCGCCCATGGAGCAACCGGCGATACAGGCAATGTCATAGCCGCGACGTTCGATCTCTTCAATGACCCCAATATGTGCGTAACCCCGGGCTCCACCCGAGCCCAATACCAGCGCGACACGCTTTTTCATGAATCGCCCTCGTTTGAATGCTTCAACAATGCACCTATCGAGGGCCATGCTTCAATCGTCATGGTCGTTCGAAGGGGCAAGAGCGTCGTATTTTCGACACTCCATGGCGGCACAGGGTTGTTCTCGTCAGCGTTATAGTTCGCACAGCGGACCAACGGCACTTTTCAGGTGCCACACCGTCTTACCTGCATGACTGTTGACCTATTTTTGAGGAGTAAGTGATGAAAGCCTGGATCTGCGTGCCATTGATTGCCCTGGCGCTCGCCGGTTGTGCTGGAAAGACCACCTACCGCGACAGTTGCGGTAGTAACCTGGATGCGGCATGGCATGAACTGGACCTGGCCAAAGTCGAAGGTTTCGCCGGGACCGTCAGCTACTCCAAGGCCCTGTCGCTGTTGACCGCGGCCAAGACACAACAGCAATTCGAAGGATTCGAAGGCTGCACCAGGAAAGCCGAGAAGGCTCGTTTCTATATCCGTGAATCGCGCGCGGGGCGTTGAAGGCAAAAAGCAGCTGCAGGCTCTAAGCTACGAGTTGCAAGACTCATCGGGCTTGCAGCTCGTAGCTTGCAGCCTGGCGCTGTTTACGGAGTAAACCCCCCATGATCGATCGGCTGGTGGCTCATATCCTGGGCCTTGAAGTTCGTCTGCTGGCCTGTCAGGCCCGCTTGAGAGAGCGTACTGACCCTGAAGCTTTACACGATCTGCGCACCACCATGCGTCGGTTACGCAGCCTGTTGCGACCCTTGCGAGGGTTACCCGGTGTCGAACAACTGGAAGCGGCCGCTTCACGGGTGGGCGATCTGACTACGCCGTTACGTGATCGCGAAGTGCTGGCGGCGTACCTGCTTCAACACGGTCAACCCCGAGCTGCACATTCGCGAATGGCGCAAATGGCCGAAGCCTATCCGGCCGTGGCGGCCAGTCCCGAGCTCGCGCGGTTGCTGATCGTCCTCGATGCGTTCCCGCGTTTTCTGCGCGCTGCACAGCGCCAGGGATTGCTCAAGGGCCTGCGCAAGCACATCGAAAAACGCCTGGGCAAACAGTGGAAAAAACTCGACGAAGCACTGCACGACCCTGCCCACGACCGTCATCGGCTACGCCTGCTGATCAAGCGCGTACGCTATGGCATCGACGCTTACCCCGAGCTGGACCGTTTGCCGAAAGCGGCCATGCCCCGATTGAAATCAGCCCAGGGCGCGCTGGGTGACTGGCACGATTGCGTGCAATGGCTGGCCATGGTTGAGCAGGAAGCGGATTTGCAGCCCTGTGTCGCGATCTGGACAGCCACCATGGCCGAGGCAGAAAGCCGGGCGGACCGGGTGCTGGAAAAGCTCAGTCGCGATTGCTTCAAATCCTGAGACCCCCACCGAACAAATGTGGGAGCGGGCTTGCTCGCGAATGCGCTGTGTCAGTCAGCATTGATGCTGAAGCTGATGGCCTCTTCGCGAGCAAGCCCGCTCCCACAGGGGTTTATGTTCGATATGAAACCTGCGCGACTTATCTGTCAGTCAATTTGTCCGGAATAGGCGATGTATCCACCTCGCCAGATGGTTAACATCCCCTCATCTTTTTCCGATCCCTGAGGTTTTCATGCGTTTTTCCGAACTGCTTGACGCTGTCCGTAGCCAGCCGCTGGAGCTGTCCATTCCGGCCTCCTGGGGCCAGGGGCGCGCCAGTTTCGGTGGCGTAGTGGCGGCTTTGCAGTACGAAGCCATGCGTGCCCGGGTGCCAGCGGATCGCCCGGTGCGCTCATTGGCGATCACCTTTGTCGGCCCGGTTGAGCCCGAGGTTCCAGTCAGCTTTGAAGTCGACGTATTGCGCGAAGGCAAGGCGGTCAGCCAGGTGCTGGGCCGGGTGATGCAGAAGGGGCAGGTGGTGACGTTGATCCAGGGGAGCTTTGGCGCTTCACGCCCTTCGGTAGTGGCCGTGGCCGCTGAACCCGCACCTGAAATGAAGCACTGGGACGAGTGCCAGGAATTGCCTTTTGTCGAAGGCGTCATCCCGGAGTTCATGCGACACCTGGCGATGCGCTGGAGTGTAGGCGGACTGCCGTTCAGCGGTAGCACATCGCGGCAAATGGGTGGTTGGGTGCGCTTGCGCGGCGATGTCAAGGAAGAGGCCATCAGCGAGGCGCATATCCTCGCGCTGGTGGACGCCTGGCCGCCGGCCCTGATGCCGTTTTTGAAGAAGCCAGCGATGGGCAGCACGCTGACCTGGACCATCGAGTTCGTGCAACCGCTGCTGGAATTGACCACCCTGGACTGGTGCAAATATCTCGTCGAGACCGAGCACGCCGCGGACGGCTACGGGCATGCCGCCGCCAAAATGTGGAGCGCCGATGGCCGGTTGATCGCCATGAGCCGGCAGACGGTGACGGTGTTCGCCTGATCAGTGCCGACGGTGGCGCTCACGCCAGGCGCGCCACCAGCCACCGCTGAGGAAGAACCGCGGAAAGGTCAGAAACTGCTCGACCAAAAGGCGCGATACTGCATCCTTGCGGTCACTGAACGGCTCGGCGGCTTGCGTCTCCATGCTGTGGCCGTGGCGTTGCAAGGCCATCGCCGCAATCACGCCGATCACGCCAATGGCGATGTTGCCCAGGCTCAGGCTGAAGACCCCGGATACGATCAGCAGAAACGCCACGATGAACAGCGGCACCGCGATCAGGTGCAACACCAGATTGGTCGGGTGCTGATGATTGTTCGGGTACGCTCGCCATTGCCAGGCGGGAAGGTTGGGGTGACGTTTGCCCATGATGCTGATCCTCGATCCATGTTGAACACATGTAATGAAGAATAGGCCCGGTCAATGCCGGCGGCGAATCAAGGCTGGCTATTGGCTTGATAGGAGCCATGACTGGAAAAGAGGGTGCCAGTTCTGACGCCTTCGCGAGCAAGCCCGCTCCCACAGGGGAATGCATTTCCACTGTGGGAGCGGGCTTGCTCGCGAAGAGGCCCTCAGAGTTTGAGCTGACCTATCGCCTTGCTCAACTCCCCGGCCAGCGCCGCCAGCTCATTGCTGGTGGTCGCTGAAGATACCGTCTGCTGCACCGTGTTCTCGGTCACGTCACGGATGCTCACCACCGCCCGGTTCATCTCTTCCGCCACCTGGCTCTGCTGCTCGGCCGCCACGGCGATCTGCGTGTTGCTTTCACGCATCTGTGCCACTGCGCCGGTGATTTCGGCCAGGGCCGCGCCGGCCTCTTGGGCTTGTCGTACGCAGTCATCGGCCTTGAACGAGCTCTCTTGCATGAAATCCACGGCGTCCCGCGTCCCGGCCTGCAGCGCCGACACCATGATCGTGATTTCGTCAGTGGAGGTTTGCACGCGTTTGGCGAGGTTGCGCACTTCATCGGCGACTACCGCAAAGCCGCGCCCCATCTCGCCGGCCCGGGCCGCTTCGATGGCGGCGTTCAGCGCCAGCAGGTTGGTCTGTTCGGCGATGCTGTGAATCACGTTGACCACGCCGTTGATCTTCTGGCTGTCCTCGGCCAGGCGTTGAATCATCTCGGCGGTCTGCTGCACGCCGGTGGACAGCCCGGCAATCGAGCGCTGCACCCGCGTCACCACTTCCTGGCCACTACCGGCCAGGGTATCGGCTGATTGTGAAAGGTCACGGGTGGCGCCCGCGTGTTGGGCGATGTGATAGACCGTGGCGGTCATTTCATTGATCGCCGTGGCGGCCTGATCGGTTTCGCTTTGCTGACCGAGCATGCCGTGGCGCACTTCATTCATGCTCGCCGCCAGTCGCGCAGCGCCGGTGTCCAGTTGCCGGGCGGTGCTGGCAACGGTGTTGACCACCCGTTGATAACCGGCCTGCATGGCGTTGAACGCGTTGGCCATCTGCCCGACTTCGTCGCTGCAAGCCAATGGCACGCGGGCCGACAGGTCACCGGTTTTCTCCACGTGCAACATGACGTCCTTCAGGGTGTTGAGCTGGCTGAGCAGGAAGCGGATCAACAACTGCGATGCGCCGAGCATGGCCAGCATCAGGATGAACACCGCCACCGCGTAGTTAGCGAAACGCTCGCTGAACACCTGGCTCAGGCTTGGGCCGTGGGCGATCACGGCGACCCGCTGCCCGTCAGCGCGCGTGAATACTTCGGCGCCCATCAACGGGTTGTCACCGAACAGCGGCATCGGGTTGATCTCGACCCAACCTTTTGCATTGATGAGCTCGGGAATGGGTTGTTCAAGCAGCGAAGGCACTTGTCCGCGATTGAGCGTCAGCAGGTTATCGATGTTGGGCAGCGGTTGCCCGGTGGGCCAGGCTTCGAGCAATCGCGCCTGGGCCTGGGCCGAAGCCCGGGACGCGTGACTGCGGGCCTGCTGTTCAAGCTGCACCGCGTACAGCACCAACAACAGGGTGGTGACGAACGCGACGGCGTTGACCGCCCAGAATTTGTATTTCAGCGAGATATTGCTAAGCCAGGCACCCATGGAGGTCTTCTCTGATAGCGGAAACAGTTTTGGCAAGGTGCCATTATTGTGCCGCTACTCAGGTGGCTGGTTTTTGATGCAGATCAATTTCGAACCGTGGGAGCGAGCTTGCTCGCGATTGCGGTTTGTCAGTCACATCCGTACCGAATGTGTTGCCGCCATCGCGAGCAAGCTCGCTCCCACAGGGATTTATGGTGAACAGGAGATCAATGGCAGGCCATAAAACGCGCGTGCACAGGCTGTCGTGTGCGCCGCCAGATCCTCCTGGCTTTCCCCGCGATGCAGTGCCACTTCGCGCAATACTTCGGTCAGGTACGCCGGCTCGTTTCGTCCGTTTTTCGGCTTGGGGCGCAGGCTGCGCGGCAGCAGGTACGGTGCATCGCTTTCGAGCATCAGGCGTCCGCGCTTGATCTCCTTGACCAGCGGATGCAAATGCGTGCCCCGGCGCTCGTCGCAGATCCAGCCGGTAATGCCGATGTGCAGGTCGAGGTCGAGGTAGCTGAACAGTGCCTTCTGCTCCCCGGTGAAGCAGTGCACCACCGCGGCCGGCAATTGGTCGCGGAAGTCGCGAAGGATTTCCAGCAAACGCTGACTGGCGTCGCGTTCGTGCAGAAAAACCGGCAGCTGCAATTCGACGGCCAAGGCCAGATGTTCTTCGAGGACCTTTTCCTGCTGCGGGCGTGGTGAGAAATCACGGTTGAAATCCAGTCCGCATTCACCGACGGCCACCACATTCGGCTCGTTGAGCAAGCTGCGCAGACGGCGGGCGCTGTCGGCGTTCCAGTCGCTGGCGCAGTGAGGGTGAATACCGGCGGTGGCGAACAGGCGCTGATTGCTTCCGTCCAGTTGCTGGCACAGCTCAAGGGCCTGTTCGCTGCCCTCGACACTGGTGCCGGTCAGCACCAGTTGGCACACGCCGGCCGCGTAGGCGCGGTCGAGTACGGCCTGGTGTTTGTCGGCAAAACTGGCGTTGGTCAGGTTGACGCCGATATCGATGAGTTGCATGGTGCTACCTCGGCCCAAAGGCCGGAAAGCATATCAGAGCCGTGGATTTATAAGAAAAGCCAAGAACTACAACGGGTTAACGCTGTCTCTTGAGCCGCGGACCTGGCTGGATTGGTAGTTTTGCCATCATTGTGCCAGTCTTTCGTGCGTTGTCAGCGCCCTGGATGCCCTGTTTTTGTCGCCGCGCTTCATTGAAGCGGCCCCGTATTCTTTCCGGAGAGTGGATGATTCGTCCCTCGGTTTTGCTACTGCTGTGTTGTTCGCTGCTACTGCCGATGACGGCGGTCGCGCGTCTGCCCGGGCCGCTGCAAGCCGTACCGGCCAGCGAGGTGCGCGACCTTGCGCAGATCCGCAGCAGTCGTGTGCTGCGGGTGCTGGTCAACCAGAGCCGCAACAGTTCCGGCGAAGTCCAGGGGCAGGCGATCGGGGTTGAATACCATCGCCTGAGAGCGTTCGAGCAATACCTCAACGGCCACGCCCGTGACGGTCAGGAAATTACCCTCAAGATCATTCCCAAGGCCAAGGATCAACTGCTCGGCGCCTTGCAGCGCGGGGAGGGCGATCTGGTGGCGCCAGGCGAGTTGCTCGATCTGCAACCGGGCTTCGCCGTCAGCACCAGTGAGCCGGTTGCCAGCAACATCCCGTTGGTCCTGGTGGGCATCAAGGGCGAACGCCGCTACACCCGGCTTGAACAGCTCTCCGGCAAGACCCTGGCGCTACCCGCTGGCAGCGCCGCCGGGGATGCCGTCAGCCAGATCAATCAAAAGCTCGCCCTGCACAAACTGCCGCCGGTCAACATCGAGTGGGTCGATCCGAGCCTTGCCGTCGAGGACGTACTGGAGATGGTCCAGGGCGGAATCTTTCACCTGACCATCGTCGAGCAGCCGATTGCCGAACGCTGGGGCAAGATCCTGCCCAAGTTGCGTTTCGACAAGCAGGTCGTCATCAGTGAGCCGGGCGAAGAGTTCTGGTTCGTGCGCCGCGATGCGTCGATGCTGCGGGCCAGCATTGATCGCTTCCTCACCGTCTACAAAAAGCCATCGGATCAGGACGCTGCATTCCTGCGCATCTATCGCCGTCTCTATCAAGTGCACTATCCACTGGCCAAGGCGGACCGGCAGCGCCTGGAAAAACTCCGCCCGGTGCTGCAGAAACACGCCGATGCCCAGGGCATGGACTGGCTGAACCTGGCGGCGCTGGCCTTCAAGGAGTCCGCGTTGCAGCCCACCGCCCGCAGCGGCGGCAGCCCGACCGGCCTGATGCAGATCACGCCTTCTGCGGCGCAGCGGGTGGGGGTCAGCAACATTCAGGACGTAGACGGCAATGTGCAGGCCGGGGCCAAGTACCTGGCGATGATCCGGCGCAAGTTCTTTGCCAGCCCGAAACTCAACGAGCGCGAACGCATGGCCTTCGTGTTGGCGGCCTACAACATCGGGCCGGAGCGGGTTCAGGGCATGCGCACCGAAGCCCGGCGGCGCGGCTTGAATCCCAACCAGTGGTTCTTCCAGGTCGAACGCGTGGCCATGGAACAGGTGGGTATGGGGCCCGTCAGCTATGTTAATAGCGTGAACAAGTATTACTTGGCGTTCGACCGGGAGCGGGAGTCGTTGGAGCCTCAGGGACAAAAGGTTGTTTCTCGCAAATGATCAACTAATCTGATTGTAATGGTGGGTTTTTTCCGCTTTTAACATGTGATTTATTGATTAATATGGCCGCCAACCAACACACTGACAAGGAATGAAACAGCATGAGCACTCTGATCAACAAGGTACTGTTTACTCGCGCCGGCTACGGCCTGACCGTTCTGCGCATCGTGGTCGGCATTGTTTTCGCCGCTCACGGCGCGCAAAAACTCTTCGGGGCATTCGGTGGTTATGGTCTGGCCGGAACCGCGCAGTACATGGAAAGCCTCGGACTGACGCCGGGTTACCTGATGGCGGCACTGGCGGGCGGCACCGAATTCTTCGCCGGTTTGGCGCTGATCATCGGCTTGCTGGTACGCCCGGCTGCATTGGGCCTGATTTTCCTGTCGCTGGTCGCGATTTTCTCGGTGCACATCAGCAACGGACTGTTCATGGCCAACAACGGTTATGAATTCGCCCTGGCCTTGCTCGGTGGCAGTATCGCGGTATTGATCGAAGGTGCGGGCAAACTCTCGGCGGACCGTGTCATCGCCGGTTGACCGCTCTGGCTCAACAAAAAAGGCCCGCATCGTGCGGGCCTTTTTTGTTGAGCGTCATTCTTGACACTGTCCAGTCAGCTTCTCTAGGATGTTGCTCATGCGCCGATTTAAACAGCTACTTGCGGGGCGCCAGGTGACTCATCCAGTTGCCGATAGAAGCCGAAACAGGCTTCGAAATACCGCTAAAGCGCTGGTTCGGTGTTGCCTCTCACCTGCCATGCAGACTTTTGAGGCAGAGACACGACACAATGAATGCACTAAACCCGGTTGTACGTCCCGCGCCGATCACGGCACATCTCACCCAGCGCAATCCAAAAATCCTGCTTGGCGGCAAACATCAGCCGACGCTCTTGCGTTATCTCGATGGCTGGCCCCGTCGTACCGGCGGTCCCGCTGCCTTTCTGATCCAGTTTGTCGAAGACGGTGAGTCGCTCGCGCGTTTCGCCGACGACAGTTTTGATCTGGCAGTGATTCAATCCCCCAGCCTCGAAGACGCTCCCGAGGTGATCAGGCAACTGACCCGCGTTGCCCGGCAAGGGCTGATCACCCGCCCTTGAGTTTTACGGGTAGTCGATCGCCACGATATAGACACACTGCTCACCGGTCGGTGTCTGGACCCGGACTTCGGCGTCCAGTGCCTTGCCGATCAGGGCTCGGGCCAATGGCGAGTCAATGCTGATCAGGCCTTGTTTGAGGTCCAGTTCATCCGGTCCGACAATGCGGTAGCGCGACTCTTTGCCATCCTCGTCCTCGATCGTGACCCAGGCGCCGAAATACACCTTGTTCGGATCGCTGGGTTTTTCGCTGACAACCTTGAGTGCTTCCAGGCGTTTGGTGAGAAAACGCACGCGGCTGTCGATCTCTCGCAGCATCTTTTTGCCGTAGGTGTACTCGGCGTTCTCCGAGCGATCACCCTGTGCCGCGGCTTCGCTGACGGCCTGGGTCACCTGGGGCCGACGCACATGCCACAGCTCATGGAATTCGGCGCGCATCCGCGCTTCACCCTCGGGGGTGATCAGCGCGGTGCCGGCGGTGCGGGGAGGGCGGTAACGGCTCATGGCAACTTCTTGTGGGGGAGACGGCTGGAGTCTATCAACCCTCGCGCAGGACTGTCAGCGGGCTGGCGTTCAATGCCCGACGGGTGCCGAACACACCGGCACCGCCGATCAGCACCGCGCCCAGCAGTGGCAGCAGCAACAGCCAAGGATGCGGATGCCACGGCAGGTCAAAGGCATAGCGGTAGAGCACCAGGCTCACCAGTTCCGAGCCCAATGCCGCCAGCAAACCGCTGACCGCACCCAGCAAACCGAACTCGATGCGTCGCGCCTTGACCAGCAATTGCCGTTCGGCCCCCAGCGCGCGCAGCAGCGCACCTTGGCGAATGCGTTCGTCCAGCGTCGCCTGCAGGCCGGAAAACAGCACCGTCATCCCCGCCGCCAACACAAACAACAATACGTACTCCACCGCCAGGGTGACCTGGGCGAGGATGCTGCGCAGTTGTTCCAGCAAGGCTTCGACCTGCAGGATCGTCACCGCCGGGAAGGCTCTGGACAGGTCGACTATCTGTTGGTCATGTCCCGATGCCAGATAGAAACTGGTCAGGTAAGTCGCCGGCAGATCCTTGAGGGTGCCAGGCTGGAAGATCATGAAAAAGTTCGGCTGGAAGTTGTCCCAGTTGATCTCCCGCAGGCTGGTGACTTTCGCCTCGCGATTGACCCCGCCAACGCTGAAAACCAGGTGGTCGCCGAGCTTGAGTTTCAGGCTTTCAGCGACCTTGCCTTCCACCGACACGCCGGGAATATCGTCTGGCGTTTGTTCGTTCCACCAATTGCCCGCCGTGAGCTTGTTGCCCTCCGGCAGGTCCGCGGCCCAGGTCAGGCTCAGGTCGCGCTGGATAGCCCGGTCGCCGGCCGATTCCTTGGTGACGATCTGCTGCACCGGTTCGCCGTTGATACTGATCAAGCGCCCAGGCACCACCGGGTACAAGGGGGCCGATTTTGCCGACACGGCGATCAGGTGATCGGTGAAAGCCTGTTTATCTGCAGGCAGGATGTTCAGGGCGAAGTAATTGGGGGCGTTTTTCGGCAGCTGGTTCTGCCAGGTATCCAGCAATTCGCCGCGCAGCAGCGCAATCAGCGCCATCGACAGCAGGATCAGGCCGAACGCCAGGGACTGTCCTGCGGCAGCGAGCCGATGACGCAGCAATTGCCCGAGTCCCAGGCGCCAGGGCAATGACGCACGCGCGAGCAAGCGCCGCAGACTCTTCAACAAGAGCAACAACAAACCGCCCAGCACCAACGCTGCAATCACGCCACCGCCAAGCAGGGCAAAGGTCAGCACCAGGTCCAGGCTCAGGCGCCACATGATCAGGGCGAGGGCGCCCAGCGCTGCACCGTAGACCATCCAGGTGCTGGAAGGAATCGGCAGCATGTCCCGGCGCAGCACGCGCAATGGCGGAACCCGGCCCAGAGCCGCCAGCGGCGGCAAGGCGAAACCGGCCAGGGCCACCAGGCCGGTGCCGATCCCGGCGACGGCCGGAAACAGTCCGCCCGGAGGTACGTCGGTCGGCAGCAAGTCGTGCAGCAGGGCAAACAACCCCAGTTGTGCGAGCCAGCCGAGGAGGGCGCCGCTGATGCTGGCCAGAAGCCCGAGCACAGTCAGTTGCAGGCCGAACAACACCAGGGTTTCCCGGCGCGACAGTCCGAGGCAGCGCAGCAAGGCACTGGCATCGAATCGGCGGGTGGCGAAGCGGGTCGCCGACAACGCCACCGCCACGCCGGACAGCAACACTGCCACCAGGCTGGCCATGTTCAGGTAGCGTTCGGCCTTGCCCAGGGCGCCGCCGATCTGCCGGTTGCCATCCCGGGCGTCCTGCAAGCGCTGGTTGGCGGCGAGTCCCGGTTTGATCAGTTGCCGATACGTCTCGAGTGCCTGGGCATTGCCTCGCCATAACTCGCGATAGCTGACCCGGCTGCCGGGTTGCACCACGCCGGTTGCCGCAAGGTCGCCGAGATTGATCAGCACCCGCGGCGTCAGGCTGTAGAAATTGCCGGCGCGGTCGGGCTCGTAGGTCAGCACCCGCACCAGTTTCAAGGTTTTCATGCCGACATCGATGCTGTCGCCGATCTTCAGGTCCAGGGCGGTCAGCAGGCGTGCCTCGACCCAGGCTTCACCGGGTTGCGGTCCGCCACCGGCGGTTTCCGTGGCGAACGGGGCGGGTGCGCTTTTCAGTTCGCCGCGTAGCGGGTAGGTGTCATCGGCGGCCTTGATGCTGGACAACTGGATGCCGTTGTCGGTGGCGATGACGCTGGAAAACTCCACCACCTGTGCATGTTGCAGTCCCAGCTCCGTGCCGCTTCTTATCTGTTCGGGGCGTGCGGGCGAACTGCCTTCGAGGAGCAGGTCGGCACCGAGAAACTCAGTGGCGCGCAGCATCATGGCGCCATTCAGGCGGGCACCGAAATAGCCAATGGCAGTGCTCGCGGCCACGGCCACCAGCAAGGCAAAAAACAAGACACGCAATTCACCGGCGCGGGCGTCGCGCAGCAATTGGCGGATGGCGAGACTGAACAGGCGCAACAGCGGCAGGCGTACCATCAAGGCTCCACAGGGGCGACCAGCAGGCCGGCTTCAAGACGGATCAGGCGCCGGCACCGATGGGCTAGGCGTTCATCGTGGGTCACCAGCACCAGGGTCGTGCCGCGTTCCTTGTTGAGTTCGAACAGCAAGTCGCTGATGCGCTCGCCGGTGTGGCTGTCGAGGTTGCCGGTCGGTTCGTCGGCGAACAGCACATCGGGTTCGGCGGCAAACGCGCGGGCAATCGCCACGCGTTGTTGCTCGCCCCCGGAGAGCTGGCGCGGCGAATGCGTCAGGCGCTGGCCGAGTCCGACACGCTGGAGTAACTCGGTGGCGCGTTCGCGGGCGTCTTTGCGGCCATCGAGCTCCAGCGGCAGCATGACGTTTTCCAGGGCATTGAGACTGTCGAGCAGCTGAAACGACTGAAAGACAAAACCCACGTGCTCGGCGCGGATGCGCGCACGCTGGTCTTCATCGAGGTTGCTCAGGCCTTGCCCGGCGAGGGTGACTTCGCCGCTGCTTGGCAGGTCGAGACCGGCGAGCAGGCCCAGCAGTGTGGATTTGCCGGAGCCGGAAGCGCCGACGATGGCCAGGCTGTCGCCCTTGTTCAGTTCCAGGCTGAGTTCGTGCAGGATGGTCAGTTCACCTTCCGCGCTGGGAACCACTTTGCTAAGGTCCTTCGCGATGAGAATGCTTGCGCCCATGGAGAGTCCGATGCGTGTCTGGTTTTTGAGTGCTGGCCTGGCCTTGATGTGCATGGCCCAAAACGCAGCGGCGGGTACAGTCCTGATCGTTGGCGATAGTATCAGCGCCGGTTTCGGGCTGGATACCCGGCTGGGGTGGGTGTCGCTGCTTGAACAACGGCTCAGGCGCGAAGGTTTCGACGACAAAGTGATCAATGCGTCCATCAGTGGCGACACCAGTGCCGGAGGCCAGGCGCGCCTGCCCGCGCTGCTTGCAGAGCATAAACCGGAACTGGTGATCCTCGAGTTGGGGGGCAATGACGGCCTGCGCGGCTTGCTGCCAACTCAATTGCAACAAAATCTTGCCTCGATGATCGACAGCTCCCGGGCCAGCGGTGCCAAGGTGCTGTTGCTCGGCATGCAATTGCCACCCAATTACGGTGCGCGTTACACCAAGGCGTTCGCCGAGGTCTACAGCAACCTGGCCGATGAGAAAAAGATCCCGCTGGTGCCGTTTTTCCTCGACGGCGTGGGCGGTCATCCGGAGTTGATGCAGGCCGACGGCATACACCCGGCGGCCGGGGCCCAGGACAAGTTGCTGGAAAATGTCTGGCCTACTCTAAAACCGCTGTTATGACACTTTTCTAGACGCAGGCTTTCGGCTAAGGTGGCGCCCCCGATTTGGAGCCCCCGATGCCGCGTCCCGCCTGGTCACTCTTTGCCTATCAACTGATCGAGCCTGACGAACAGCTGGATCTGTTCGCCTGCCAGGAAGTGCGGGTGCATCTGGTGACCCGTCAGCTGGAGCTGGGTGGCTCGGCGGACCGGACCTTGTGCGGCAGCCTGTTACCGGCTTCGCCTCGCTGGTCGAGTGTTGATCGCCGGGTGTTTCAGGATCAGCGGTTGTGTTCGTTGTGCAGGGCCATTCTTGAGTCGCAGAAGCGGGGGACGTCGCCGATCTGGCCTGAATTGCGGTTTGAGCTTTGATCCTTAGTTGTGCGCTTGTCTTTTGCTGACTGGGTACATATCCGTTTTTTAGGTAACGGCGGCTTATGGTTTCGCCCTTACGGCGACTCCCTTTTTTACAAGCGCCTAAAAAAGGAAGCAAAAAACGCTCGCCCCGAACGTACGGCCCCTCGCTGAGGCTCGGGGTTCCTTCGCTCCGGTGTCCATCCGGGGGCATTGCCCTCCGGTCGGCTTCGCTTCGACCTACATGCAATGAGTTCGACTGCGTCGAACGGCGCTGCGCGCCTATCCCCGGATGAACACCTGCGCTCAGCCTGCCGAGGGGGCGGGTAGATCAAGAGCGGCAGGCGAGCTAACGCTCGGCCTGTTGAGTGGTGGGGAGCGTTTGTGTACGCAGATCTGCTTTTGCCCTTCTGTGGGAGCGAGCCTGCTCGCGAAGGCGGCCTGCTAGCCGTCCAATCTCTCACAGGTATACCCAATCCCCTGTGGGAGCGAGCTTGCTCGCGATGGCGGCCTGACAGGCGCAGGTACATCACAGACGAACGAACCCAACAAACAGGCCGGCCGGTAGGCCGCCTCGCTTTGCTTTTGCGGTGTACGCCCCCTCGTGAGGCCGAGTGGAGGTCCTGCGCAGTGGGCAACCCGGCATGGAGGCCGGGTTAGCCGCCCCCGGCCATGGATGGCCGATGGCGGCGGGCCCACGGAGCAGGACCGGAGCGAGGGCATGCCGAGCCACGGCGAGGCACCGAATGTCAGGGGCAAGAGCCCTTTGGTTACTTTGGGCTGGGCCGGCATTCCGGCTTTTCCAAAGTGACCCGCTGTAAGAGCGGAACCGTAAGCGGCCGTGACCGCAGCAACGGATATGTACACCCTCAAAAATCCATGTCGCCTGTCACGCAGCCTTCGCGAGCAAGCCCGCTCCCACAGGGATCTTCAGTGGCCACAAGTCCCGAGTAAAACCGGGGACCCAATGTGGGAGCGAGGACAATCGCAAAATCGCCTTACATTGCCTGCAATCGGGCCATCTCCCCGAAATAACGGACGGCAGTGTACAATCCCGTTCTTATACCCTCTGTCGATCATGCGAAGGATTTTCCGGATGTTGCCGCGCTTTCCTGCCGTCACCCGCTGCCTGACCCTTGCCGCCCTTTTCGTGGCCGGTCCTGTTGCAGCATTGGAGTTTCCCCTGCCACCGCCCGGTGAGGACATCATCGGTCAGGTGCAGGTGATCAAGGCCAAGTACGAAGACACGTTCGCCGACCTTGGTACTGCCTATGACCTGGGCTACACGGAAATGGTCGCGGCCAACCCGGGTGTCGATGCATGGTTGCCGGGCGCCGGCACGGAAATCATTCTGCCGACCCGCTTCATCCTGCCACCAGGCCCGCGTGAAGGCATCGTGATCAACCTGGCTGAATACCGTCTCTACTACTACCCGAAAGGCAAGAACGTGGTGTACACGTTCCCGCTCGGTATCGGTCGTGAAGGCTGGGGCTCTCCGATTGCCCACACCAGCATCACCGCCAAGACGCCTAACCCGACCTGGACGCCTCCAGCGTCGATCAAGGCCGAGCACGCCGCAGACGGTGATCCGCTGCCCAACGTCGTGCCGGCAGGCCCAGACAACCCGCTGGGCCCGTTCAAGTTCACCCTGGGCACACCGGGCTACCTGATCCACGGTTCGAACAAGAAGTTCGGTATCGGCATGCGCACCAGCCACGGTTGCTTCCGCATGTTCAACAACAACGTGCTGCAAATGGCAGGCATGGTGCCGGTCGGTACCTCGGTACGGATCATCAACGACCCGTACAAATTCGGCATGAGTGGCGGCAAGGTCTATCTGGAGGCGCACACGCCGCTGGACGACAAGGGCAACCCGTCGGTGGTCGACAAGCACACTGCGGTCATCAATGCGATGCTCAAGCGTGAAGACATCACCAACAACCTGCGCATGAACTGGGATGTGGTGCGGGACGTGGTGGCCGCTGAAGATGGCCTGCCGGTAGAGATCGCGGTGCCGGGCAACGGCGTCGCGCCGATGGTGTCGAGCACGCCGATCGATCCGCTGCAGTAACACGGGTCAAGAGCCCGTCGACGCAGACCGCGTCGACGGGTTTTTTATTGCCTGGAGAAACGCCGGGCAATAAAAAAGCCGACCCAAAAAATGGGTCGGCTTGATAACAATCCCGAAGGACTATTACTTGCGGCTAGCTTTGTCCAGCATGCGCAGAGCACGCTCGTTAGCTTCGTCAGCAGTCTGTTGTGCTTTTTGAGCAGCAGCCAGAGCTTCATCAGCTTTACGGTAAGCTTCGTCTGCACGAGCCTGGGAGCGAGCAGCTGCGTCTTCAGTAGCGGTCAGACGTGCTTCGGTTTCTTTCGATGCGCTGCTGCAACCGGTAGCCAGAACTGCGGCCAGAGCCAGAGCAGAGAATTTCAGAACGTTGTTCATCGTGTTCCCCTTCAAGGACTTTCTATTAAGTAGCTATCTCCTCCGATTGAGGAAATAGCCGGCGTACATACTACCCATTACTTGTAGTAAGTAAAACTGACGTGAAGCAAGAAGCAAAAAAAATTGTAGGCGTTGATTCTTTTTCGAGCAACTTTTAACTGAACTGTTTAAAAAATATCCAGCTGCAAGGCCCGTGGCTGAGCGAACTGCCGAGAAAAAGTTCCTTCGGCACGGCGCTCTTTTTCCGCGGTTGGCTAAAGTCCGCCTATATGGATTCGTCTACACTTTTGTTCGGCTTTTGCGCAGCGCCTCTCACTATCTTTCTCGATGTTCAGGTGACTTTAACAACGGGCGCTCGTCTTAAGTCTCAACATCCGGCAATGTTCAGGCTATCGACCCGGAGTGACCTTCGGTCGAGCCATTCCTGCGTGATTACGGAGCAGCACCCGCCAACGGGCATGATGACGAGCGCACCTTGAGCATTTCTGTCAATGGTGCCTACTATTTGTACGTGCTCGGTAGCGCGAGATCGGTGCGGTTCTTCTCGGTGTCCATTCAGGCACGGGGTGGCGTAGATGTTCCTTCGCCGGAAAAACATCGGTAAGGTAGGGGTCGGAATTCCAGACCCGCGAGGAGTAGTGATGAGCGAGGCGTTGTCCATCCACCATGACCAGGCTGGTCATCAGTTCGAGACCAATGTGGACGGTCATCGTGCCTATCTGACCTATATGGATCTGGGGAAACAGACCCTGGATATCTATCGCACCTTCGTGCCCAACGCATTGCGTGGTCGCGGTATTGCGGCAGCCTTGACCGAGAAGGCGCTGGAGTACGCTGACGAAATGGGCTACACCGTCATTCCATCGTGCTCCTACGTCGAGCGCTATATGGAGCGTCACCAGCGGCATGCAGCCAAGCTGAGTCAGTGACTTTCAGTCAAACGAATGCACAAAAAAAACGCCGGGTTCTACCCGGCGTTTTTTTTGTGTGCGCTTTTTGATCCGGCCGTCAGGCGATCAACTGCGATCGCGTTTAGGCAGCACATCCTTGAGCTTGGCATGCATGCTGCGCAAGGTGTTTTCGGTCGCGGTCCAGTCGATGCAGGCGTCGGTGATCGACACGCCGTACTGCAGGTCGGCGAGGTCTTTCGGGATCGCCTGGGCGCCCCAGTTCAGGTGGCTTTCAACCATCAGGCCGATGATCGACTTGTTGCCTTCGAGGATCTGGTTGGCGACGTTTTCCATCACCAGCGGTTGCAGGGCCGGATCCTTGTTGGAGTTGGCGTGGCTGCAATCGACCATGATGTTCGGCTTGATCTTCGCCTTGTTCAGCGCCTGCTCGCAAAGCGCAACGCTGACCGAGTCGTAGTTCGGCTTGCCGTTGCCGCCGCGCAACACCACGTGACCGTAGGCATTGCCCTTGGTCGTCACGATGGAGACGCCACCTTCCTGGTTGATGCCGAGGAAGCGGTGCGGGCTGGAAACCGACTGCAGGGCGTTGATCGCCACGGTCAGGCCGCCGTCGGTACCGTTCTTGAAGCCGACGGCCGATGACAGGCCGGACGCCATTTCACGGTGAGTCTGGGATTCGGTGGTGCGCGCGCCGATGGCCGACCAGCTGATCAGGTCCTGCAGGTACTGCGGGGAGATCGGGTCGAGGGCTTCGGTGGCGGTTGGCAGGCCTTTTTCGGCCAGGTCCAGCAGCAACTGGCGACCGATGTGCAAGCCATCCTGGATCTTGAACGAGTCGTCCAGGTACGGGTCGTTGATCAAGCCTTTCCAGCCGACGGTGGTACGTGGCTTCTCGAAATACACGCGCATGACCAGATACAGGGTATCGGACACGTCGGCCGCGAGAACCTTCAGGCGCTCGGCGTATTCGTGGGCGGCCTTGATGTCGTGGATCGAGCAAGGCCCGATGACGACGAACAGGCGGTGGTCGGTGCCATCCAGAATGTTGCGAATGACTTCGCGGCCCTTGGTGACGGTGCGCAGTGCAGCGTCGCTCAGGGGAATATCGCGCTTGAGCTGGTCGGGAGTGATCAGCGTCTCGTTGGAGGCGACGTTTAGGTCGTTGATCGGTAAATCAGCCATCGTTTACTCGTCAGGTCACGGGTGCCGGCCGCCAGCGAACCCGCGCGGCGGAGCACAGCAAATTAAGCGCGTCGGGGAGCCGAACCTTAGCGCGTTACACCGTGGCTCGACAATGGGCAGACGCCGGTTTGGTGGGCTTTCGCAGTCAGTTTCCCTGCCGTGAGGGCCAAACCGATCAAGTACACCCCTATTCCGGCACAGGTTGCGCAAAAGCCTTGCGCACCGATTCGTGCGAGAACTCGTCGGCATGCTCCTGGACCCATTCGAGGGCCAGGGCCTGAACATCCTGCAAGTCTTCGTGGGACTCATGCAGGCGGCAGTAGCGTTCAATCTGGCACACCTGCTCACCCATTCGGGCGCTGAACAGCGTTTGTTCGTCGACGAAGGCGATGCCCACCAGATAACCGCGTTTGCGCCGCAGGCACCAGGCGACATAGCCCAGGTAGCGCATGTCCGGGTTCACGGTCGGCATGCGTACTTCCAGCGCCGTGCCGTAGCGCCACGCGCGGTGATAATTGCAAGCCATGCCCCCGAGGCTGATAGTGTGCAGCTGCCGTCGCGAAATACACTCAGGTTTCAGCAACGTTAATTCGACGGGCACATCGTCAGGGTGAGGAATGAATCGTCCCATGAACACAGACTCCATGTGTCGGCCATCTGACATTGTTCTCCCCAGTATAGTGGTCGAATTGGAACTGACCGATTTTGACGCCGACCAACGGCTGCTGGCGATGAGCGGTGTTTCGCTGGTCATTTTCACCAGTGTTGGCTGCGCCAGCTGTCGTTTTGCCCGCGAGCAATTGCCGACACTCGATCTGGCCGTCGATCGACTGTGCTGGATCGATGCCGGCAATAACGGCGGGGTGGTCGAGCGATATCAGGTCTTTCACTTGCCGGCGCTGTTTGTGGTACGCGACGGCGAATTCTTCGGAACATTGAAATCGCGCCTGACCGACACAGAGCTCAATCGAGCCGTGCGCCAGGCGTTGAGTCGAACAGCAGAGGAGTTGCCATGATGGGGACAGTTGCCAGGCCGACGATCGGCATCATCGGGACCGGCGCAATCGGCGGTTTCTATGGGGTGATGCTGGCGCGTGCCGGTTTTGATGTGCATTTTCTGCTGCGCAGCGAGTTTTCCGCCGTGGCCGAGCACGGGTTGCAAGTCGATAGCGCGCCCCACGGTGCGCTGAAACTGAACCCGGTACAGGCTTACTCGAAGGCTGAAGACATGCCGCCCTGCGACTGGCTGCTGGTAGGCGCGAAAACCACCAGCAACGCAGATCTGGCACCGGCCATCCTGCAGGCGGCAGCACCGGATGCCAAGGTGCTGCTGTTGCAAAATGGCCTGGACGTGGAGGACAGCCTGCGCGAGTTGCTCCCCGATTCGCTGCATGTGCTCGGCGGACTCTGCTACATCTGCGTCCATCGCGAGGCCCCGGGCGTCATCACCCATCAGGCGCTGGGCGCGGTGCACGTGGGTTATCACAGCGGTCCCGCCGATGGGCCGACACGCACTGCGATAGTCGAGGAGGGCGTCGGCCTGTTCCGCAGCGCCGGCCTCGATTCCCAGGCCATGGCGAATTTGCATCAGGCGCGCTGGCAAAAACTGGTCTGGAATATCCCTTACAACGGTCTCTCGGTTTTGCTCGGGGCGAGCACCACACCCTTGATGGCCGATGCCGACAGTCGCGAACTGATCAAGGCGCTGATGGCTGAAGTGGTGCAAGGCGCAATTGCCTGCGGGCATGACGTACCGGCAGGGTATGCCGAGCACCTGTTCATGGTGACCGAAAAAATGCCCGACTACTGGCCGAGCATGTACCACGATTTCCTGCACAAGCGGCCGCTCGAATTGGTGGCGATCTACGCCAGACCCCTGGCGGCCGCCAGGGCCGCGGGATGTGAAATGCCGCGCATCGAGGCCTTGTATCGCAGCCTGTGTTTCATTGATCGACGCAACACCTGAGTCGACCGACCTGAGGGGGAAGGGCATGCCAAAGGCAATTGACGACAAGCTGGTGCTGGCGATTTCTTCGCGGGCGCTGTTTGATTTGAGCGAAAGCCACAAGGTCTATCTGTCGAGGGGCGTCGAAGCCTACCGGCAGTATCAGATCGAACACGAAGACGAAATCCTCCAGCCCGGCGATGCTTTTCCGTTGGTGCAGAAACTCCTGAGCCTCAACAATAGCCTGGGCCGCGCCCGGGTCGAGGTGATTCTGGTGTCGCGCAACAGCGCCGACACCGGGCTGCGGGTATTCAATTCGATCGACCACTACGGTCTGGCGATTTCCCGTGCGGCATTCGTCGGCGGGCGTAGTCCGTATCCCTACCTCAAGGCCTTTGGCTGCGATCTGTTTCTCTCGACCCACGCCGAAGACGTACGCAATGCCCTTGACGCCGGATTCGCCGCGGCGACCATCCTCTCTGGCGGTGCCAGCCGTGCGGCCAGCGACGAGCTGCGCATTGCCTTCGACGGAGACGCGGTGCTGTTTTCCGATGAGTCGGAGCGCATTTATCAGGCCGGTGGTCTGGAGGCGTTCCAGGCCAGCGAGCGTGAGGCCGCTCGCGAGCCTTTGCGCGGTGGGCCGTTCAAGGGCTTTCTCGCGGCCCTGAACCTGTTGCAGCGTGAGTTCCCGGAGGACGCCTGTCCGATTCGTACCGCGCTGGTCACGGCGCGATCGGCGCCCGCCCATGAGCGGGTGATTCGCACGTTGCGCGAGTGGGACATCCGTCTCGACGAATCGCTGTTCCTCGGCGGCCTGACCAAGTCCGCCTTTCTCGAAGCCTTCGCCGCCGATGTATTTTTCGATGATCAGGCCGGCCACTGCGAATTGGCCCGTGAAGTCGTCGCCACCGGTCATGTGCCCCACGGCATAAGCAACGAGCAAAAGGTTTAAGCCCGCCGTTCAATGTGTTGCGCCGGACGTCGTAGTCGCCAAGGCACTGCTAAGCTGAATCAAATCTCCGCCATGTTGGCAGTCGAGGAGGTCATATGATTCGTTCGATGCTGTACGCCACTGACCTTGGCCTGTACGCGCCCGTGGTGATGCAGCATGCCCTGGAACTGGCCCGCACCTTCAATGCCAATTTGTACGTCGTGCATGCGGTTGAGCCCATGGGGTTGTTTGCCGAATCGGTGCTGCAAAGCTATCTCGATGAACAGGCGCTGAACGAGTTTCACAGCCAGGGCCTGAATACGGTGATTGCCAGTATCGAGCAGCGGGTGCTCGACAGTTTTCGTGAGGAGCTGGGGGATGAAGGGGAGCACGACCTGGAGCGGATTCAGGCAGTCAGGGTGCTGCAGGGCGACCCATCGCAGGTGATTCTGGACCAGGCGCAGAAACTCTCCGTGGATTTGTTGATCGTAGGAAGTCACAGCCACGGTGCGGGTGCGGAAACGCCTTTGGGCCGCACCGCCGCCCGTGTGTTGCAACTGTCCAAGGTGCCGGTCTATCTGGTGCCATTGGTGCAACGTCGTCGTCAAGGGGACCTCTAGGACCCGAATAATGGCAATCTGATAAAAAAGTTCTAGATTTATTCTTCGAGCCATTAATATAGTTATATATCGTCGCTGATGCCCGTGGCGTCTACCTGCTTTGAGGGATTCATATGAAGCTTCAACAATTGCGCTACATCTGGGAAGTGGCGCACCACGACCTCAACGTTTCCGCTACAGCCCAAAGCCTTTACACCTCTCAACCGGGCATCAGCAAACAGATCCGTCTGCTGGAAGATGAGCTGGGCGTCGAAGTCTTTGCCCGCAGCGGCAAGCACTTGACCCGGGTCACCCCGGCCGGTGAGCGCATCATCACCACCGCTGGCGAAATCCTGCGCAAGGTTGAAAGCATCAAGCAGATCGCCCAGGAATTCTCCAACGAGAAGAAAGGCACCCTGTCGATTGCCACCACTCACACCCAGGCGCGTTATGCGTTGCCGCCGGTGATCAGCAATTTCATCAAGCAATACCCGGACGTTGCCCTGCATATGCACCAGGGATCGCCGATGCAAATCGCCGAAATGGCCGCTGACGGCACCGTGGATTTTGCCATTGCCACCGAGGCGCTCGAACTGTTCGGCGATCTGGTGATGATGCCGTGCTACCGCTGGAACCGCTGTGTGGTCGTGCCTCAGGGCCACCCCTTGACCAAACTGTCGAAACTGACCCTCGAAGCGCTGGCCGAATACCCGATCGTCACCTACGTGTTCGGTTTTACCGGCCGTTCGAAACTCGACGAAGCGTTCAGCCATCGAGGCCTGACGCCGAAAGTGGTGTTCACCGCCGCCGACGCCGACGTGATCAAGACCTATGTTCGCCTGGGGCTGGGCGTGGGCATCGTGGCGAAAATGGCCGTCGACACCAAACTCGACAGCGACCTGGTCGTACTTGATGCCAGCGAACTGTTCGAGTCCAGCGTGACCAAGATCGGCTTCCGTCGCGGCACCTTCCTGCGTGGCTTCATGTGCGACTTCATCGAGAAATTCGCGCCGCACCTGACCCGCGAAGTCATGGCCAAGGCCATTCAATGCCACAACAAGCAGGAGCTGGAAGAGCTGTTCGAAGGTGTCGAACTGCCAGTCCATTAAGCCCGTTTAAACGACCTCGGTGACAGCGAACTGTTGCCGAGCGCCCGCCACCGTGATTTCCACCTCGTCGCCCTCGAACTTGCCCAGCAGGCTTTTGCCCAGCGGTGAGCGCGGGGTGATGACGGTGATCAGTTGCCCCACCAGGTCGACTTTCAACCCCGCTGCATCAGGGGCGAGGAACAGCCATTGTTCGCGCCCCTTTTCGTCTTCGAGCCCGAGCAGCGCGCCTACTTCGATGCCCCGCTGATCGTCATACGGGCGCAGGGCCAGGTTCTGGCAGAGGCTCAGTGACTGGCGGATTTCCTCGACCCTTTTGGCTTGCCCGGCCGCGAGATAGGACGCCTCGAGTCCCAGGGTGTCGTATTTGTTCTCGGCGATGTTTTCTTCATGGGTCGCCGTTTCGTAGGCGGTTTGCGCGGCCCGTTCGGCGATGTCGAGATCGATCTGCAGCTTGTCGAGAATCAGTTGGTGGACGGTGTGCTTATTCATGATCAATCGCAGAATTGCAGGACGTTGGCGCGACTTTTTTCGCTGGGTGCAGTTCGGTCCTGTTGCAGCCAGAACTGACAGTTCGGGTTGGCCAGGTTGCGAGTGCTGCTGCGGGCCTGATCGAGCCGTTGTGCCTGTTCGTTCTTGCGCAGGTTTTCTTCATATTGCTCGAACAGCGGGCTCTGTGGCGGAATGTCCGGCACAGGTTGAGTCACCACCGGTGGTTTGGCCAGTTGCTCCACAGCTGCCGCCACGGGTGCCAATTGTTCGCTGAAAAGCAGGCGTGAAGCGAGCCAGCAGGTCAGCACGATGGCAAGGAATCCCAGCCACATGCCGAGGGCGATGCTGCCGGTCAGTTGCAGGGCATTGAGGCTGATCGGGAAGGATCGGCGCGGAGCGGGGCGGTGGGGCATGGTTGCCTCCTGGCGAAAGGTCACTGGCGAGTGGCGATTGTCGCATGAAGAATAATCGCCGTCGGCTCTTCTGCACGGGGTAATTTATGCGGACAATCGGCGCCTTTGCCAACGGGAGCCTGGAATGCCTGAACTGAAAACCCGCTGGGATATTTTTTGCACCGTGGTCGACAACTTCGGCGACATCGGCGTGACCTGGCGACTGGCCCGGCAACTGGTGGCCGAACATGGGCTGGCGGTGCGTCTGTGGGTCGATGATCTGCGAGCGTTCGAGCGCCTGTGTCCGCCAATCGACATCCACGCTGCGCAGCAATGGCAGCAAGGCGTCGAAGTGCGCCAATGGCCAGCCGAGTGGCAACGGACCGAAGCCGCCGATGTGGTGATTGCTGCATTTGCCTGCCAATTGCCGAGCGCCTACATGGACGCCATGGTCGAACGGGAAAAGATTCCGCTGTGGATGAACCTCGACTACCTGAGTGCCGAGGACTGGGTGATCGGCTGTCACGGTTTGCCCTCGGTGAAGTACAAAAGCGTACAGAAGTTCTTTTTCTTCCCGGGTTTCCAGAAGGGCACTGGCGGATTGTTGCGTGAGCGCGGGTTGCTTGAGCGTCGTCGGCAATTTCAGCAGGACCCGCAAGCTCAAAGAGAATTCCTGCACGGTTTAGGAATTGATCCTGCACCCGGCGCACAGTTGATCTCATTGTTCGCCTACGAAAACACCGGGCTGGCCAGTTGGCTCGATGCGATGGCTGGCGATTCGACGGCCACTCACCTGCTGGTACCGGAAGGGCGGATTCTCGGCGACGTCGAGCGTTGGCTCGGTGTGCAGGGGCTGGCGGCCGGTGCCGTGCATGTGCGTGACGCCTTGACCGTGCAAGTGCTGCCATTCGTCCGCCAGGACCAATACGACGGGTTGCTGTGGTGCTGCGATTTCAATGCCGTGCGTGGCGAAGATTCCTTTGTGCGCGCTCAATGGGCGGGGCGGCCATTCCTCTGGCACATCTACCGGCAGGAAGAAGATATCCATCTGGACAAGCTCGAAGCTTTCCTCGAACTCTATGTGAAGGGGCTATCGGACCCTGCGCGAGAGGCGATCAGCGGTCTCTGGCGGGCCTGGAACGCCGGTGAAAAAATGCCCGACCACTGGCAATCCACTTGTAAACACTGGCCAGAGCTGGAAAAACACGCCGAAGCGTGGTGTCTGGAACAGGCCTTGCAGGCCGATCTTGCCACGGCGCTGGTACAGTTTTATGGAAATTGGATATGATACGCGGCCTAGATTTTTGTAAATCCCATCCAAATTCGGATATTCGCAATGAAAACTGGTAAAGAACTCAAACCCGGTACCGTGATCCGTATCGACAACGATCCTTGGCTGGTTCAGAAAGCTGAATTCACCAAGTCCGGTCGTAACAGCGCGATCATGAAGACCAAGCTGAAGAACCTGCTGACCGGCTACAAGACCGAAACCGTATACGGTGCGGACGACAAGCTGGACGACGTGATCCTCGACCGTAAGGAAGCGACCCTGTCCTTCATCAGCGGCGACTCCTACACGTTCATGGACACCACCGACTACACCATGTACGAGCTGAACGCCGAAGACATCGAAAGCGTTCTGCCATTCGTGGAAGAAGGCATGACCGACGTTTGCGAAGCCGTATTCTTCGAAGGCCGTCTGGTTTCCGTAGAGCTGCCGACCACCATCGTGCGTCAGATTGACTACACCGAAGGTTCCGCTCGCGGCGATACTTCCGGCAAGGTAATGAAGCCTGCCAAACTGAAGAACGGTACCGAGCTGTCGGTTGCTGACTTCATCGAAATCGGCGACATGATCGAGATCGATACCCGCGAAGGCGGTTCCTACAAAGGCCGTGCCAAATAAGCACTGCTTGAGGAATGAAAAAGCCCGACCATTGAGTCGGGCTTTTTTGTGCCTGCGATTTCGGGTTCAACCAAAAAACCTGTGGGAGCGAGCTTGCTCGCGATGGCGTCCGAGCATTCAACAAAGGTGTTGCCTGACAGTCCGCTATCGCGAGCAAGCTCGCTCCCACAGTTTTATTTCAGGTGCTGTTTCAACTCTTCAGACGCCTGCAACATCGCCGAACGCACCGCTGGCACCTGGCTCACCACGTTGAGCAGACCGTAGTCGTGGATCATGCCGTTGTAGCGCACCGAGGTCACCGGCACTCCGGCTTCATCTAGTTTGCGGGCGTAGGCTTCGCCTTCGTCGCGCAACACATCGGCACCGGCGGTCTGTACCAGCGCTGGCGGCAACCCTTTCAACTGGGCAGTGGTTGCGCGCAGGGGTGAGGCGTAGATCTCGTTACGCTGGTTGGCGTCGGTGGTGTAGTTGTCCCAGAACCACTTCATCGCATTTTTGCTGAGGAAGTACCCTTCGGCAAACTGGTTGTAGGACGCGGTTTCGAAGTTGGCATCCGTCACCGGCCACAGCAACACCTGGAACTTGATCGCCGGGGTTCCCTTGTCCTTGGCCATCAGCGCAACCACGGCCGCCATGTTGCCGCCGACACTGTTGCCGGCTACCGCCAGGCGCTTGCCATCGACGTTGATCTCCTTGCCGTGCTCGGCCACCCATTTTGTCGCGGCGTAAGCCTGGTTGATCGCCACCGGGTAATGGGCTTCCGGCGACGGCGTGTAGTTCACGAACACGGCCGCTGCCCCCGACCCCGTCACCAGGTCACGCACCAGCCGCTCGTGGGTCGGGAAGTCCCCCAGTACCCAGCCGCCGCCGTGGAAGAACATGAACACGGGCAGTTCACCCTTGACCCCGGCCGGCCGGACGATGGTCAGGTTCAGCGGTTGGCCGTCGACTTGAATGGTCTTCTGGCTGACATCGGCTTTTGGCAGTGTCAGTTTCACCCCGGCCTGCGCGCCCGTCAGCACGGCGCGGGCGTCTTTCGGGCTGAGTTGTTCAAGTGGCTTGCCGGTACCGGCATTCAGCACATCGAGAAACGCCTGGGTGTTGTGTTCAACCCCATCACTTGCGAACGCACCGTTGATCGACAGAGCGAGAAGGGTACCGGTCAAGACTTTGCTGAAAGTGTTCATGTTCGTTTCCTGTTCGGGCCTGGGAAGTCGGCGCTTAGACGGTTACGTGCAGGCGCACATCGACGTTGCCACGGGTGGCATTGGAGTACGGGCAGACCTGGTGGGCGGCGTCGACCAGTGCCTGGGCATCGGCTTGTTCAAGACCCGGCAGGCTAATGTGCAGGTCGATGTCCAGGCCGAAACCGCCAGGAATCTGGCCGATGCCGACATGGGCGGTGATCGAAGCGTCGCTCGGGATGCTGCGCTTGGTCTGGCTGGCGACGAATTTCAGAGCGCCGATGAAGCAGGCGGAGTAGCCGGCGGCGAACAGTTGCTCAGGGTTGGTGGCTGCGCCGCCGGCACCGCCGAGTTCTTTCGGCGTGGCGAGTTTGACGTCGAGGATGTTGTCGCTGGAAACCGCACGACCGTCACGGCCACCGGTGGAAGTTGCGATTGCGGTGTAGAGAGTTTGCATGGTGAAAGCCTCGTTCAGGGGTTTGATTTTTTGCGCTAAATGTTTGCGCGCTAAGTAAGTGCGAAATGAATGTATCGCGCCAATGTTTAGTGCGCAAGATAAATTTTCAAAGAAATTTGAAAAAACCAAAGGGCAGCGAGACGGTTATGCTCGCAAGTGTTGACTTAGAGCTATCGGTGGGGGGCAGTCTGTTTTTTCAGGAGCAGGTGACGAGCCCGAGTTTCTGGTAGGCCGCAAAGCTACTGTGGGGGCGAGCCTGCTCGCGATTGCGGTGTGTCAGTCAACATCTATGTTGAATGTGACATTGCATTCGCGAGCAGGCTCGCTCCCACAGTGGGGGGGGAATTACAGGCTGTCCTGCAGGTGACGACGCAGTGTTTGCAACTCCGCTTGCAGGTTTTGCAGGCGCTCCAGTGTCATCCCGCTGGCGCCGAGGATGCATTGGGGAATATCACGTGCCTTGTCGCGCAACGCCCGGCCCTGTTCGGTGAGCTCGACGATCACCACGCGTTCATCTTCGCGGCTGCGGGTTCGGCTGAGCAGGCCTTCGGCCTCCAGGCGCTTGAGCAGTGGCGTCAAGGATCCGGGGTCGGTCAGCAATCGCGTGCTGATTTCGCCTACCGTCAAACCGTCCTTTTCCCACAACACCATCATTGCCAGGTATTGCGGGTAGGTCAGGCCCAGCGCTTGCAGCAGGGGCTTGTAGACCTTGGTCATCATCAGCGAAGTGGAGTGCAGGGCGAAGCAGGCCTGGTTATCCAGCAGCAGGTTGTCGCAGTTGTCCGGGGTGTTGCGCTCGGTGCTCATGTCGAAGCCTTGATCTGTGATCTTTGGAATCTAGCGGGCGAATCTTTAATGCGCCAGATAATTTTGATCAGTGCCGTTGCAAATGGGTTTGCAACAGCAGATCCCAGGGCGGAACCGGGCTGAAGCGGGTTTTCAGGTACTCCAGCAACAAGCGGCTACGGGAGTTGGGTTGTTGTTCCAGGCGCAAGGCATAGATGCCGGCGTTTTCCGGTTTCGGCAGGCCGCTGTCGCAGAACAGCGGCAGCAACTCACCCCGCAACAGGTACTCGCTGGCCAGCCAGGTCGGCAGGTGCGCGATACCCAATCCGGCCAATGCGCCGCATACCAGCGCCTCGGCATTGTTGGCGCTCATGCGCACCCGCGCCGGTCGATGCAACTGCATGTGCCCGTCCCGTTCGAAACGCCAGGCGAAGAGCGGGGCCAGGCCATCCCAATCAAGGCCGTCGTGTTCAATCAGCTGTGACGGATCGGTCGGCACGCCGCGTCGGCGCAAATAGTCAGGGCTGGCGCAGGCAATACGCACCATGCTCGCCAGTGGCGTGGCCACCAGCCGGGTGTCGGCCAATTGTCCGGCGCGCAGCACCAGATCGACCTTGCCGAGGTTCTGGCCCTGCATGTCGACGAAACTGTCGATCAGGTGCAGTTGCACATCGAGTCCCGGATAGAGCATGAGGAAATCGGCAATCACCGGTGCCAGGTGCCGGCGCCCAAAGGCTGCTGGCGCATCGATACGAATCAGGCCTTCCGGCGCGCTGCTCAAGGACACCGCCTCGGCCCGGGCCAGGCGCAACTCGGCGACGATCCGCCGTGCTCGCTCGGCGAAGGCCAATCCTGCCGGGGTAGCGCGCACCGCATGCGTGCTGCGGATGAACAGTTGACTGCCGACCGCGTTTTCCAGGCTGTCTATACGCCGTGCCACGGCCGAAGGGGTCATCGGATGACGGCGTGAGGCGGCGGAAAAACTGCCGGTTTCCAGTACATCGAGGAATAAAGCCAGTTGGTCGGTCAGTTGATTAGGATTCATGGCAAGTCTGCGCTTGTGCGAATTTGGCACAGCCATTGTGCGTCGCTGTGCGTTTCCGTGCCATCAGCAACTGCGTAGGATCAATGGCGTGATGTAAGGAGAAATCGGCCGTGATTGAGTTTCTGATGTACCTGGTGTTCGGTGCCGCCCTGGGCACGCTTGGTGGTTTGTTCGGCATCGGCGGTGGCCTGATTGCCATTCCACTGTTGGGCGTGCTGTTCGGGCTCGACCAGCAGATCGCCCAAGGCACGGCATTGGTGATGGTCGTGCCGAACGTGATGCTGGCGCTGTGGCGCTACCATCAGCGCAACCGGATCGAGCTGCGCCACGCGCTACCTTTGGCCCTCATGGGGTTCTGCTTCGCCTGGCTCGGGTCGATCTGGGCGGTGGGCATCGATGCTCGAACCATGCGCATAGGTTTTGTCGGGTTTCTGATCGCACTGTCGGCGTACAACCTTGTTCGCATGTTCGCCGCACACACCACGGCGACGTCACAGATGAACTACTCATGGCCCTGGCTGGGCGTGCTTGGCGCTGCATCAGGCACAATGGGCGGGTTGTTCGGCGTGGGAGGCGCGGTGGTGGCGACACCGGTGCTGACCAGTCTGTTCGGCACCAGCCAGGTGGTTGCGCAGGGGTTGTCGTTGGCGCTGGCCTTGCCGAGCACGGGGGTAACGCTGGTGACTTATGCCGTGCACCATCAGGTCAACTGGGGGATCGGCTTACCCCTGGCGGTCGGGGGGCTGATGAGCATCAGTTGGGGCGTGAAGGTTGCCCACGCCTTGCCGGAGCGGTTGCTGCGCGGGCTGTTTTGCGGGTTCCTGGTGTTCTGTGCGGTGACGCTCGCTTTCAAAGTTTGAAGCCATCAATGATGTGGTCGGCCAGGCACTCGGTGATCGGTGACGGGTTATGCAGGTTGCGCACGAGCATGATGCTGGCCTCGGGCAGCAACGGCAGATCCTCGGCTTCACCCAGAATGCGCATGTCCGCGGTGATCAGGCTTTCAAGCTGCGCGGTCACTGCCAGGCCGGCGCTGACCACGGCCATGATCGCCGACAGGCTGTCGCTGTTGTACGCCACCCGGTAATCGCGCCCCCGGGCATCCAGGGCATTGCAGGCCCACTGGCGGCAGAAGCAATCGCTGTTGAACATCGCCAGCGGCAGCGGCGTCTGTTCGTGGGCGCTGTAGCATTGCGCCTCGGCCCAGACAAAACGTTCCTTGCGCAACAACTGGCCGATTTCGCTGCCCGGTTCGCGGGTCACGATGGACAGGTCCAGGTCCTGGCGCATCAACAGCTGTTTCGATGATTCGCAGTGCACTTCGATCTGGATCAACGGATAGGACTGGGCAAACCGGCGCAGAATCCCCGGGAGAAATCGCATCACATAATCGTCCGGCGTGCCGATGCGCACCGTGCCGACCATGTCGGGCTCACGCAGGGTATTGAAGACCTCGCTGTGCAGCTTGAGGATCCGCCGCGCATAGCCCAGCAGCACCTGGCCTTCGGCCGTCAGCCGCACCTGCCGTCCGTCGCGCTGGAACAACTGGCGCTGCAGCACATCTTCTTCCAGTCGTTTCATCTGCATGCTGACGGCTGACTGGGTGCGGTTGACCAATTCGCCGGCGCGGGTAAAGCCGCCCTGGTCGGCGATGGCGACGAAGGTGCGCAGCACTTCGGTATCGATACTCGGGTAGGCCGACATTCATCAATCTCCGAGATATGTGACATCAGAAACATTCGTTGGATTGATCTTAGACCCGGCGCGAGACTGGAGCCATCCAAACGGAGGGCAACAAGATGAAAGGTCAACATGAGTTCCACGGTGCGGAAAAACACTCCATTCACCTGATATCCGATCTGCTGCACAAGGTCGGCCGCTGGTACGAACTGCATCGCGAGCGCGAACTGCTGGCGAGCTTGAGCGACGAGGCGCTCAAGGACATCGGCATGAGTCGTGCGGATGTGGAGAACGAGTCGATCAAACCGTTCTGGAGCGACCCGATGCATAAATGATCCGATCAATAAATGATGAATGCCACGCTACACAAACCCCTTACCGGTGAGGTAGGTTGCGAGCAGACAAGGAGATGCCCATGCCCGCAACATTGTCCTTTACCCTCAAACAGGCTCGGCGTCTGGCGCTGGCCGCCCAAGGGTTCAACGGGCGGCAGTCGCCAGCGGCGATCAAGGCTGTTGCGCTCAACCGACTGATCGAACGGCTAGGCATTTTGCAGATCGATTCGGTCAATGCAGTGGTGCGTTCGCACTACCTTCCGCTGTTCTCCCGCCTCGGCCATTACTCCTCCGACTTGCTCGACCAGGCTGCCTGGAGCCAGGGCCGGCGTCGGACACTCTTTGAGTATTGGGGCCATGAAGCCTCGTTGTTACCGCTTTCCCTGTACCCGCTGATGCGTTGGCGCATGCAGCGAGCGAGCCGTGGCGAAGACATCTATCAGCAATTGGCGCGTTTTGGGCGTGAGCAGCAAGACACGATTCGTCGCGTGCTGGCATCGGTCGAGCAGCAGGGCGCGCTGGGTGCCGGGAGTCTGTCGACCCGCCAGGAGCGCGCCGGGCCCTGGTGGGACTGGAGTGCGGAAAAGCATGCGCTGGAATGGCTGTTCGCTGCCGGCGAAGTGACCGTTGCTGGACGGCGCGGGTTCGAAAGGCTCTACGATTTGCCGGAGCGGGTGATTCCCTCGGCGGTGCTTGCGCAGCCCGTCCTGGATGAAGCTGACGCCCAGCGCGGCCTGTTACGGCATGCGGCAACGGCCTTGGGTGTCGGTACGGAGAAGGACTTGCGAGACTATTTCCGCCTGAACCCTGCGGACAGTCGTCCACGTTTGGCCGAGTTGGTCGAGGCCGGTGAATTGCTGACCTGCGAAGTCCAGGGCTGGCGACAACCGGCCTATTGCCTGCCCGAGCCGAAGGTGCCGCGCAAAGTCGCGGCCAGTGCCTTGCTCTCGCCGTTCGATTCGCTGATCTGGGAGCGCAGCCGTACGGAGCGGCTGTTTGATTTCCGTTATCGGCTGGAAATCTACACGCCGCAGGACAAGCGCGTTTACGGCTATTACGTGCTGCCGTTTCTGCACAACGAACGGATTGCCGCACGGGTCGATCTGCGTGCCGAGCGTGCGGCGGGTCGTTTGGCTGTGCATGCGGTGCATGAAGAAGAAACGGGACTGGATGAGGAGGGGATGCTGGCGTTGGCGGTCAATCTGCGGCAGATGGCGGATTGGCTGGGGCTGGCGCAGGTTCAGTTGAACTGCCCGCGGGCGAGTGCGGCAAGGTTGCGGGTGGCATTCACACAATTTGAAGGTGACTGAAGCCCTGCTTTTGTAGGAGCTGCCGCAGGCTGCGATCTTTTGATCTTGAAAAAACAAAAGATCGCAGCCTGCGGCAGCTCCTACAGTTATCGTTTATCGACGAACCTGCTTCAGGGTTTCAGCAATCAAAAACGCCAGTTCCAGCGACTGATCGGCATTCATCCGCGGGTCGCAATGGGTGTGGTAGCGATCCGACAAACCGTCCTCGGTAATCGGCCGCGCCCCCCCGATGCACTCGGTAACGTTCTGCCCGGTCATTTCGATATGGATACCACCGGCATAACTGCCTTCGGCTTCGTGCACCTGGAAGAACTGCTTCACCTCGCCAAGGATCTGCGCGAAGTCGCGGGTCTTGTAGCCGCTGCTGGCCTTGATGGTGTTGCCGTGCATGGGGTCGGAACTCCACAGCACCTGCTTGCCTTCTCGTTGGACGGCACGGATCAGTTGCGGCAAGTGATCGCCGACCTTGTTCGCGCCCATCCGTGCGATCAGGTTCAGGCGGCCCGGATCGTTGTCCGGGTTGAGCACGTCGATCAGGCGAATCAGGTCGTCGGGGTTCATGCTCGGGCCGACCTTGACCCCGATCGGGTTGTTCACCCCGCGCAGGAATTCGACGTGGGCGCCGTCGAGCTGGCGGGTGCGGTCGCCGATCCACAGCATGTGCGCCGAGCAATCGTAGTAATCGTTGGTCAGGCTGTCGCGACGCACGAAAGCTTCTTCGTAGTTCAGCAGCAGCGCTTCGTGGGCGGTGAAGAAACTGGTTTCGCGCAGCTGCGGCGAACTGTCCATGCCGCAGGCGCGCATGAACGCCAGGGTTTCATCGATACGATCGGCCAGGTGGCTGTATTTTTCCGCCAGCGCCGAGTTGGCGATGAAGTCCAGGTTCCACTTGTGCACCTGATGCAGATCGGCAAAACCGCCCTGGGCGAACGCACGCAGCAGGTTCAGGGTGGCGGTGGACTGGTGATAGGACTGCAACAGGCGCTCGGGGTCCGGCACGCGGCTTTTTTCGTCGAAACCGATGCCATTGACGATGTCGCCACGGTAGGCGGGCAGCGTCACGCCATCGATGGTTTCGTCGTTGGCCGAACGCGGCTTGGCGAACTGCCCGGCCATGCGCCCGACCTTGACCACCGGGCAGCCGGCGGCAAAAGTCATCACGATGGCCATCTGCAGCAACACCTTGAAGGTGTCGCGGATTTTTGCCGCGGAGAATTCGGCGAAGCTTTCGGCGCAGTCGCCACCTTGCAACAGAAACGCGCGGCCCTGGGTCACCTCGGCAAACTGACGGCGCAACTCACGGGCTTCACCGGCAAACACCAGCGGCGGATAGCTGGCCAGGGTCTGCTCGACCTGCTGCAAATGCGCGGCGTCGGGGTATCGGGGTTGTTGCTGGATCGGCAGGGCGCGCCAGCTGTCAGGGCTCCAGGGTTGGCTCATCACGGTCTCTAGTGTTTTCGCTCGGACGTCCATGTTATCAGCAAATTAGTGCGTGACCTGTTCCCGTCGCATCGCTGACAATCTCGCCTTTGCCGCTCTCTGCACGCGGTGTTATTGCGTTGCCGGCCCCGGTAACGGTCAGGAGATGAAATGACTGAGGAACGCGTCGAGCATCTGCTCGCCGAGGTACAGGACGAGTTCGGTGTGATTCGTGTGCTGGAAGTGGCCGATTACCGTTTTCTCGAGTTCGGTGATGCCATCGAGCAAAGCTGCGTGTTCACCGCCGATCCGAGCTGGCTCGAGTACGACTATACCCGGGCGATGCTGATCGGCGCGCTGTGCCATGAACTACCCGAAAGCGCACTGTTTCTCGGTCTCGGCGCCGGTACGTTGACCCAGGCCTGCCTCAAGTTCCTGCCGCTGGAAGATGTCGAAGCCATCGAGCTGCGCCCGGACGTGCCGCGCCTGGCCATTGAGTATCTGGGGCTGGATGACGATCCACGCCTGTACATCCGCGTTGGCGATGCGCTGGAATTGCTGGATAGCGCAGAATCGGCGGACCTGATTTTCGTCGACCTTTATACCGATGTCGGCCCCGGTGTCGGGCATCTGGCCTGGAACTTCCTGGAAAACTGCCAGAAGCGATTGAATCCGGGTGGCTGGCTGGTGATCAATCAGTGGGCGACCGACGATGGCAAACCCCTGGGCGCCGCCTTGTTGCGCGGTTTGTATCACCGCCACTATTGGGAATTGCCGGTGAAGGAGGGCAACGTGATCCTGATCGTGCCTTCTGAGCTGGATCAGGATCTGGACATGGCCGGCCTGATCGCCCGCGCCGAAGCGCTGGCGCCACGGTTGGGGTATTCGCTGGATTCGTTGATCAAGTGCATTCGCCGGGCTACCTGATTAATTGATTGTCTGGACTGGCCCCTTCGCGGGCAAGCCCGCTCCCACATTTGAACGCGATCCCCTGTGGGAGCGGGCTTGCTCGCGAAGGGGCCATCAAAGCCAAAAATTAAAATCAAATCCCTTTGAAGACCCCAGGCCGCCGCTCCACCATCGACCGCACACCTTCCTTGACGTCCTCGCTAGCCATCAACTTCTTCACCAGCAGCGGCAACGCCTGTGCCGCCGCGGTTTCCCCTTCATAGCGGGCCTGTCGCGCAGACATCAGTGTCGCTTGAACGCCGAGCGGCGCCTGACGGGCGATCCGTTCGGCCAGTTCAATCGCCCGGGGCAGCAAGTCCTCGCTGGCCATGACCTCCTGCACCAGGCCCAGGTGCAAGGCGTCACGGGCGTCGAACTCATCCCCGGTCAACAGCCAGCGCATGGCATTGCCCCAGCCGGCCACCTGATGCAGACGCAGGGTGGCACCGCCGAACGGGAAGATCCCGCGTTGCACTTCCATCTGCGCGAACCGGGTGTTGCTGGCGCACAGGTTGATGTCGGCGGCCAGCATCAGCTCGATGCCGATGGTCAGGCAATAACCCTGGGCGGCGACAATCACCGGTTTGCTGACCCTGGGACCGGCGAACACCGCCCACGGATCACAGCCGCCGGGTGGAACCTGCCAGCCATCTGCCAGTGTGACGCTGGCATTGACCAGATCGAGCCCGGCGGTAAAGTGCTCGCCATGAGCGAACACCACCGCCACCCGCGCTTCGCTGTCGGCCTCGAATTCGCCATAGGCCAGGCTCAGCGCGTTGAGCAGGTCGAGATCGAAGGCGTTGCGCTTGGCCACCCGATCCAGACCGATCAGGAACACATGGCCGCGCCGTTCGCGGCTGACTCGACTGGAGCTGGACTGATTCATGGAGCGGTCCTCGGGGGTGGGAAAGGCGTGCGGGGACCTGCGGTCTGCACGGTAAGGGGTGAACCGTTTTAGCGCCATCACCCGCAAGGCCGGGCCTTTGAAAAATAGACGGCTCACCGATTATTCGCAAAGCCTGTGACACAACGGTGTATCCGGTGGATTTCCGATAAAAAAAGCTCCCTTTTTTGACGAATTCCGGTATAGTGCGCGCCGGCCTTTAACCGGGCCGCGTTTAGGTAGCGCAATTCCCCGAAGCCAGCTTCGGCTGCACGTCCGCCCAGCGGACTCTTCCTTGACGATTCTTTTCATTCATTCGTTTTCGCAAATCCCCGCCGACAAAGCTGCCAGGGCGACTCTTGAGTCTCAACACGGCATGTGCAGCTTTGGAGCATGGGTCTTTGCGGATGCACTTAGAGGCAGACCCATGACCCAGGAAATCGGCGGCTTCGCCGCTCTTGAACTTCATCCAAATATTGTCGCTGCAGTAGTCGCTACCGGCTATGAAGAGCCTTCGGCCATTCAGCAGCAGTCGATCCCGATCATTCTCGCCGGTCACGATATGATTGGTCAGGCGCAAACCGGTACCGGTAAAACCGCTGCCTTTGCCCTGCCAATTCTGCACCGCATTGATCCGTCCAAGCGCGAGCCGCAAGCTCTGATCCTGGCCCCAACTCGTGAGTTGGCGCTACAAGTTGCAACCGCTTTCGAAACCTACGCCAAGCAAATGCCGGGCGTGACTGTTGTGGCTGTCTACGGCGGCGCGCCGATGGGCCCACAACTGAAAGCAATCCGTAATGGCGCACAAATCGTTGTCGCCACTCCGGGCCGTCTGTGCGACCACCTGCGTCGCGACGAAAAAGTACTGGCGACCGTGAACCACCTGGTTCTCGACGAAGCCGACGAAATGCTCAAGCTGGGCTTCATGGACGACCTGGAAGTCATCTTCAAGGCCATGCCGGAAACCCGTCAGACCGTACTGTTCTCGGCAACCCTGCCTCAGTCGATCCGTGCCATCGCCGAACGCCACCTGCGCGATCCGAAGCACGTCAAGATTCAGAGCAAGACCCAGACCGTTACCGCGATCGAGCAGGCTCACCTGCTGGTTCACGCTGACCAGAAGACTTCGGCCGTTCTCAGCTTGCTGGAAGTGGAAGATTTCGACGCCCTGATCATGTTCGTGCGCACCAAGCAAGCGACCCTGGACCTGGCCAGTGCCCTGGAAGCCAAAGGCTACAAAGCCGCTGCGCTGAACGGTGACATCGCCCAGAACCAGCGTGAGCGCGTGATCGACTCCCTCAAGGATGGCCGTCTGGACATCGTTGTGGCGACCGACGTTGCCGCTCGTGGCCTGGACGTTCCGCGCATCACTCACGTGTTCAACGTTGACATGCCGTACGATCCGGAGTCCTACGTTCACCGTATCGGCCGTACCGGCCGTGCCGGTCGCGAAGGTCGTGCATTGCTGCTGGTGACTCCGCGTGAGCGCCGCATGCTGCAAGTGATCGAGCGTGTAACCGGTCAAAAGGTTGCTGAAGTTCGCCTGCCAGACGCTCAAGCTGTTCTGGATGCGCGCATCAAGAAACTGACCAACAGCCTGTCGCCGCTGGTGGCTGAAGCCGAATCGACCCACGGTGATCTGCTCGATCGCCTGACCGCCGACATCGGTTGCAGCCCGCGTGCCCTGGCCGCAGCCCTGCTGCGCAAGGCAACCAACGGTCAAGCGCTGAACCTGGCCGCTATCGAGAAAGAGCGTCCACTGGTGCCGAACAATGCACCGCGTGGCGATCGTCCAGAGCGTTCCGGTGATCGTCCTGAGCGTGGCGACCGCGAGCGTCGTGCTCCGATGCCACTGGGCGAAGGCCGTGCACGTTGCCGTACCGCGCTGGGCGCGCGTGACGGTATCGCTGCCAAGAACCTGCTGGGCGCCATCCTCAACGAAGGTGGTCTGGCGCGTGAAGCGATTGGTCGCATCCAGGTGCGTGACAGCTTCAGCCTCGTCGAGCTGCCGGAAGATGGTCTGGAGAAGTTGCTGACCAAGCTGAAGGACACTCGCGTTGCCGGCAAGCAGTTGAAGCTGCGTCGCTACCGCGAAGATTGATCCGCTCTCGAGCTGATTGATCGAACATGAAAAATCCCCGACTGGTTCGGGGATTTTTTTTGCCTGAAAAAAAGATCGCAGCCTGCGGCAGCTCCTACAGGGGATCGCATTCCTCCGTAGGAGCTGCCGAAGGCTGCGATCTTTTGCTTGGCTAGCCGAAACGATAGATGTCCATGCCCAGTGCGCCCATGGTGAACCCCTGATGGGCAATGCTGAACGGCCCACCGGCGGCGCGTGCGAAGTACAGCGGCAACAGGTGTTCGTCGCTGGGGTGATTGCGCGCGGCATGGGGGGCCTGAGCGCGGTAGTCATGCAGTGCGGCTTCGTCGTTCGCTGCGAGTTTCTCGATCATCCAGTCGCGAAACGCCAGCGCCCAGGGCTCAACGCTCTCGGGGCCGGCATGCCAGTCCAGCTCCCGCAGGTTGTGAGTGATGCTGCCGGAGCCGATCAACAGGACGCCGTGCTCGCGCAGGCTGGCCAGCGCGTGGCCAACGCGGGTCTGTAGAGCAGGGCCGGCCCGGGTGGGCAGCGAAACCTGGACAATCGGGATGTCTGCTTGCGGGTACATCAGCGATAAAGGCACCCAGACGCCATGGTCGAAAGGCCGATTGCTGTCGATGCGCGCAGGAAAGCCAGCGGTTATCAGTAGTTCGGTAACCTCTGCGGCGAGTTGCGGGTCGCCGGGTGCCGGGTACTGGACCTCGAACAGGGCTTTGGGGAATCCACCGAAGTCATGCCAGGTTTCAGGCTGCGGATTGCCGCTGACCAGCAGCTCGTTGCTTTCCCAGTGCGCAGACACAATCACGATGGCTTTGGGCCTGGGTATCTCGGTGGCCAGGCGGGCGAGTGCCGGTCCACTGGCACCGGGTTCCAGGGCGAGCATGGGGGAGCCGTGGGATATGTACAGGCTGGGGAACATGAATGAGCTCCTGAGAGTTAAGATGCAACATCTTCAGTCAGATCATTAATCTAAATCTAATATAAGTTTTAGGGTGTTTTGATCGAATTTTCGGGGTTATTTATGCAGCCGGAGTTTTGGCACAAGAAATGGGCGGCGAATCAGATCGGCTTTCACCTGCCACAGGTGAACCCTTATCTGAAACGGTTCTGGCCAGCGTTAAGCCTTGAAGAGGGGGCACGCGTGTTGGTGCCGTTATGTGGAAAAAGCCTGGATTTGCTTTGGCTCGCCCATCAAGGTCATGAGGTCCTGGGCGTCGAGCTGTCGGAAAAAGCCATCGAGGAGTTTTTCAGCGAGCATGGCTTTGATCCGGCCGTCAGTGAGCAGGGGCCTTTCAAGGTCTATCGGGCAGGTTCCATCGAGCTTTGGTGCGGCGATTTCTTTGAGCTGACGGCCGGCGATGTTGCCGATTGCTCCGCGCTTTATGATCGCGCGGCGTTGATCGCGTTGCCGACGGAAATGCGAGAGCGCTATGCCGCCCATTTGAAGCGGATTCTGCCGAGGGAGTCCCTTGGCCTGCTGATTACCCTGGACTATGACCAGGCGCAAATGCCCGGTCCGCCGTTTGCTGTGCTCGATGATGAGGTGCGGCGGTTGTTCGGGGACTCATGGGCGCTGAAGATCCTGGAAGATCAGGACGTGTTGAGCGAGAGCGGGAAGTTCCTGGAGGCGGGTGTGACGCGACTTGAGGAGCGGGTGTATCGGGTTTCCAGTCAGTAATTAGTTGTTAGTCCAGGCCTCTTCGCGGGCAAGCCCGCTCCCACAATGATCTGTGGCGTTCACAGATCCTGTGGGAGCGGGCTTGCCCGCGAAGAGGCCCTGAAACGCACCGAAGTATTCAAGCAGACAAAAAAAGGCCCGCATCGCTGCGGGCCTTTTCATTTGCGGTGGAACCTCTTAGCCGCGGCGACGAGCCAGGGCGTCGATGCGTTCTTCCAGTGGTGGGTGGCTCATGAACATGCGAGCGAACCCTTGCTTGATGCCACCATTGATGCCGAAAGCGTTCAGGGTGTCGGGCATGTGCACCGGCAGGCCTTGTTCCGCCCGCAGGCGTTGCAGGGCGCCAATCATCGCGGCGGTGCCGGCCAGGTTTGCACCGGCTTCGTCGGCACGGAATTCGCGCTTGCGCGAGAACCACATGACGATGGCGCTGGCCAGGATGCCCAGAACCAGTTCGGCGAAGATGGTCGCCACGTAGTAGGCAATGCCCTGGCCTTCTTCGTTCTTGAAGATCACCTTGTCGACGAAATTGCCGATGATCCGGGCGAAGAACATCACGAAGGTGTTCACCACGCCCTGGATCAGCGCCAGGGTAACCATGTCGCCATTGGCCACGTGGCCGATTTCGTGGGCCAGGACGGCTTTGACTTCATCGGGCGAAAAACGCTCGAGCAAGCCCTGGCTCACGGCGACCAGTGCGTCGTTCTTGTTCCAGCCGGTGGCGAAGGCGTTCGCCTCGTAGGCGGGGAAAATACCGACTTCGGGCATCTTGATCCCGGCTTCGCGGGACAGTTGCTCGACGGTTTGCAGCAGCCATTGCTCGTGACGGGTGCGTGGCTGGGTGATGATCTGGGTGCTGGTGCTCATCTTCGCCATCCACTTGGAGATGAACAGCGAGAACAGTGAACCGGCGAAACCAAAGACCGCACAGAAAATCAGCAGCTGATTGAGGTTGAGGTCAACCCCATTGGCCGCCATGAACCCGTTGAAGCCGAAAAGGCTCAGGGTGATGCTGGCAATCAGCACGACCGCCAGGTTAGTGGCCAAGAACAGCAGGATGCGCATCATGGTTGTAGAAATCTCCTCATGCTAAAGATGTAGCGTACTGCGGGGTATATAAGGTGCTGCACCGGGGTATTCAACCGGGTGACTATTTCAAACTGTGTCCTACGGCAATAGTCTAGCTGCTTGCAGGGCATTTCCGACGCGAGTGCAGGAAGTGTTTGTCAGTCAATTCATGTCGAACGCCCCGCCTTTGTTAGGCGCGAGCAGGCACGGCGTTGTCCGGCAGCGGGCAAAACGACTGCCAGTGACGCAATGCAAACAAATGTTGCCGGATGAAAATCACCGTGCGACGCGCAGGCGTGTCGCACGGTGGCGGGCACTTACTGGCGGTAGGACTTGAGGAAGCCGCCGATGCGTCCGATGGCCATCTCCAGGTCATCGACCCGTGGCAGGGTCACGACGCGGAAGTGGTCTGGCCATGGCCAGTTGAATGCGGTGCCTTGAACCACCAGCAGCTTTTCGGAGAGCAGCAGGTCGAGGACGAATTTCTCGTCGTTGTGGATCGGGCAGACTTTCGGGTCGATGCGCGGGAATGCGTACAGCGCGCCCATCGGCTTGACGCAGCTCACGCCAGGAATGTCGTTGAGCAGTTCCCAGGTGCGGTTGCGCTGTTCGAGCAGTCGACCTTGTGGCAGCACCAGGTCATTGATGCTCTGGTAGCCGCCCAGGGCGGTCTGGATCGCATGCTGGCTCGGCACGTTGGCGCACAGGCGCATGTTCGCCAGCATGTCGATGCCTTCGATGTAGCTCTGGGCGTGGTGTTTCGGACCGGAAATGGCGATCCAGCCGGAACGGAAACCGGCCACGCGATAGGACTTGGACAGACCGTTGAAGGTCAGGCACAGCAGGTCCGGCGCCAGGGAGGCGGTGCAGATGTGCACGGCATCGTCGTAGAGGATCTTGTCGTAGATTTCGTCGGAGAACACCACCAGGTTGTGCTGGCGGGCCAGTTCCAGCATCCCCAGCAGCACTTCCTTCGAATACACAGCGCCAGTCGGGTTGTTCGGGTTGATGATCACCAGGGCCTTGGTGTTCGGCGTGATCTTGGCCTTGATGTCGGCCAGGTCTGGCCACCAGTTGGCTTGCTCGTCGCACAGGTAATGCACCGGATTGCCGCCGGACAGGCTCACGGCGGCGGTCCATAGCGGGTAGTCAGGTGCAGGCACCAGCACTTCGTCGCCATTGTTGAGCAGGGCCTGCATCGACATCACGATCAGTTCGGAAACACCATTGCCCAGGTAGATGTCTTCAATGCCGACGCCTTCTACCTGCTTTTGCTGGTAATACTGCATCACGGCCTTGCGCGCACTGAACAGGCCCTTGGAGTCACTATAGCCCTGGGCGGTCGGCAGGTTGCGGATCACGTCCTGGAGGATTTCATCCGGCGCTTCGAAACCAAAAGGCGCCGGGTTGCCGATGTTCAGCTTGAGGATGCGATGGCCTTCCTCTTCCAGGCGCTTGGCGTGCTTGAGCACCGGGCCGCGAATGTCGTAGCAGACGTTGGCGAGCTTGTTCGATTTGCTGACCTGCATGGCGATGTGTTCCCGAAAATGAACGATCCAGACGGCGTTTGGACAGCCGTGCTGGGAATCCTGCGTATTCACACAGGCCCGGCGCCTTGAGATGCAGCACCCATATTTCCGTTTGAATGCGCGTGGTCTGGCTGCCAGACTGGCGTTTTACGAGGCGCAATCATACGTGCCGCCCGATCCGTGGAAAAGGTACAGATCGGGCTTTTTCAGCCGCTGAGGTGTGATGATGGAAAAGTTGGAAAAAACCCTGGAAGAATGGAAGGCGATGCTCGATCCAGAGCAGTACAACGTGTGCCGCCTCAAAGGCACCGAACGGCCGTTTTCCGGTAAATACAACGCCACCAAAACCGACGGTGTCTACCACTGCATCTGCTGTAGCGAACCGCTGTTCGACTCCAGGACCAAATTCGATTCCGGCTGCGGCTGGCCGAGTTTCTACGCGCCGATCGGCGACAGCGCCATGACCGAGATCCGTGATGTCAGCCACGGCATGATCCGCACCGAAGTGGTCTGCGCCAAATGCGACGCGCACCTGGGGCATGTTTTCCCTGATGGTCCGCCGCCGACAGGCCTGCGTTATTGCATCAACTCGGTGTGCCTGGACCTGGTTCCTCGCGACTGATCCGAAGCGAGCGGACCATGCGCTGAACCTGTAGGAGCTGCCGCAGGCTGCGATCTTTTGATTTTGTTTTTTCTGGATCGCAGAAGATCAAGATCAAAAGATCGCAGCCTGCGGCAGCTCCTACAGGGTTACGTGCCGGATAGCTGGCCTGACTGGATTAATAGATTGCACACAATTCAATTGCTCGCTATTTTGTTGTCTCTGGCATTCACTCGGAACCTCAAACATGAGCGACAACCTGCTGAGCATCCCTTGCACCACGATCAAGGGAGAGCAAAAGACCCTGGCGGACTTCGCCGGCAAGGCTGTGCTGGTGGTCAACACGGCCAGCAAGTGCGGATTCACTCCGCAGTACAAAGGCCTGGAAGAGTTGTGGCAGACCTACAAGGACCAGGGCCTGGTAGTGCTCGGTTTTCCCTGCAACCAGTTCGGCAAGCAAGAGCCGGGCAATGAAGGGGCGATCTCCGAATTCTGCGAGCTGAACTTCGGTGTCAGCTTCCCGCTGTTCAAAAAGATCGAAGTCAACGGCGCCGGCGCCCATCCCTTGTTCGTGCAGTTGAAAAAGCGCGCTCCGGGTGTGCTGGGTTCCCAGGGCATCAAGTGGAACTTCACCAAGTTCCTGATTGGCAAGGACGGGCAACTGGTCAAGCGCTTCGCCCCGGCGACCAAGCCGCAGGACCTGACCCGCGAGATCGAAGCCCTGCTCAAATGAACACCTTGTCCGTCGATTCCCTGAAGCTCGACAGCCAGCTGTGTTTCAAGCTGTACGCAGCTTCCCGTGCAGTCATTCGCGCCTACAAGCCAATGCTCGATCAGTTGGGCCTGACTTACCCTCAGTACCTGGCGATGCTGGTGCTGTGGGAGTGGCAGGAAGCAGCCCCCGAGCAACCGACCGTGAAGGCATTGGGTGAGCGTCTGGCCCTGGATTCCGGCACGCTGACCCCCTTGCTCAAGCGCCTCGAACAACTGCAACTGGTGCAGCGTCAGCGTTCGGCGCGCGATGAGCGTGAAGTGCACCTGAGCCTGTCGCCAGCCGGAACGGCCTTGCGCGATCAGGTCGGGCCACTCAAGGCGCGCCTGTTGTGCGACAGTGGGGTCGACCTGAATCGTCTCAACGACTTGCGCGAGGGTCTCGACCACCTGTTGGGACAGATCAGGGCGCTGTCGTAGCGGGGATCCACAAGTCCAGCAGGGCGGCCAGTTCTTCGCGCCGGAAGGGTTTGGCCAGGTAGTCGCTCATGCCCGCGGCACGACAGCGTTCGCGCTCCTCCGACATGGCGTTGGCCGTCAGGGCGACGATGGGCAGTTGGGGCCAGCGTCCGCTGCGGCGGATTTGCCGGCTGGCCTCATAGCCGTCCATCACTGGCATGTTGCAGTCCATCAGCACCAGGTCGAACTCCCGTTGTTCGAGTTGATCCAGGGCCTCGGCACCATGGGCCGCGGTGGTCACCTCGCAGCCGAGTTTGCCGAGCATGCCCTTGGCCACCAGTTGGTTCACCGGATTGTCTTCCACCAGCAGCACGCGTCCGCGGCGTAGCGGGCTCTGCGTTTCGAGCCGGACATCGTTGATCGGGTGGATTTCCGGTTGCAGGATCCGCCGCAAGCACTGATAGAGCGTATTGCGGGCCAGGGGGCGTGCCTGTTGTTGCAAGGGGGCGAGGGCGTTTACCTCTTCGCCGGGCATGAAATTGCCATAAGCAGTGATCAACAGGATCGGCGCGCTGAGGGCAGGGCGCAAATTGAACAGGCATTCGGGGCAGTCGGTGATGAGCACGTCGGCCGCCAGGCCAAGCAGTGAGTCATCCATGGAGCGCCGTTCATAGTCCAGCCCCCAGCCAGGCAACAGGCTGTTCAGCAGTTCGCCCAGCCCGCTGCTGGCGGCCGTGATGGCGACGACTTTGCCATTGAGCGCAACAGCAGGCATTGCGCGGGTATGGCTGGGTAACGGCAGATCCGCGCAGAACTGACTGCCAAAACCCGCTTCGGAGCTGATCGTCAGGCGCCCTTGCATGGCTTCGCAAAGGTTGTAGGTCAGCGCCAGGCCCAGCCCGGTGCCGCCAAATTGGCGGGTAATACCGGCACCGGCCTGGGTGAAAGGCTGGAAGATCCTGGCCTGGGCTTCCTGAGGGATGCCGATGCCGGTGTCGCACACTTCTATTCTGACGCCGTCCCCGAATGTCGACAGGCGTACGTCGACACGCCCGAAACGGGTGAACTTGAGGGCGTTGGACAGCAGGTTACTGACGATCTGCCGCACCCGGGTCGGATCGCCGAGCACCAGTGCCGGGAAATGCGGATCGATCAGGCAGGTCAGTTCGACGCTGGGGGCGGCGTTTTGCGACAACAGGTTGGCGGTGTCCTCGATCAGCGAACCGAGGTCGAAAGGGATGTGTTCGAGTTCGAGTTGACCGGCATCGAACTTCGACAAATCGAGGATATCGTTGAGCAGTTCCACCAGTACCTTGCCCGAGTCGTGGGCAATCGACAGCTGTTGCTGTTGTTCGGCATTCAGCGGTCCGTCGAGGGACAGCGCGATCATCCCGAGCAAGCCATTGAGGGGCGTGCGGATTTCATGGCTCATGTTGGCCAGGAACACCGAGCGGGCTTCGGCCATGTCGAGGGCGGTACTGCGCGCGGCTTCCAGTTCCTCGTTGGACTGGCTCAGCCGGGCGTTGATCGCCTTGAGTTCGGCGGTGCGGGCCGAGACGATGTTTTCCAGTTGGCCAAGATATTCGGTCAGGCGGTTTTCCGCGTTGCGCCGCTGCCGGATTTCGGTGGCGATGTTTTTGAATTGCTGGTTGGCAACCTTGACCAGTACACCGATCTCATCGTTGGCGTGCCCGACGGGACACTCCAGTGACGTCGGCTCGGTGTTGCCCGGGTCGCGACCGCTGAGCTCACGGATCACCCGCACCAGGGGTTTGGTCAGCATCACATAGAACAGCGCCAGCAGGATGCCGGACAGCAGCAGGCTGCGGGCGAAGCCATTGATCAGCGTCACTTCGGCCCGGCGCAGGAACCGGTTGCCAAAGGCGTAAGTATCGACCTTCAGCCGTAGCGTACCCAGGGATTCGCTGGGTAGATGATCCAGGTAAAGCCGGTCTTCGAACTGTCGGCTGGCACCGAACAGGAAGTCACTGAGCATCCGGTAGCCGTTTTGCACCTCGGGTCGCTTGGAGTTCGCCAGTACGGTGCCGTTGTTGTCGGTCAGTTTCGCGCCGATGATCGCCGGCGAGCGCAGCAGGCCCTGGGTCAGTTCCTTGGCGAGTTCGGCGTCGATGTTGTAGGCGATTCGCGAGGCCGGGTTGTGGCTGATTTCCAGTAATGAAAGGATTTCACGATTGATGGAGGCGTCTTCACTGGCATAATCGATGCCTATTTGCAGCAGGCTGAGCAGCGTGCCCAGAATGAAACCGACCAGCACGGTCAGCCGGGCTTGCTTGAATGACAGCCGGTTGGTGAATTTGATATCCATGGGGGGGTGAACCACTTCCGTTTCCTTTCGCTGCTCAAGCATAGTCGATCATGCCTGCCTGTTGATGTTCTCGCGAGGCCTGTACCGCGGGGGCAGCCGCTTGTGTGACGCTGTGTTTCGTCGCTGTATCACCATCATTACTGTGAACGTGCCCGAGGAGAAGTCGTGGATTCCCGATTGAATGCTTTTCTTGAACGCGCCGATGCCGTTCTGGCCCGTATCGAGCCGTTGCTGCCGGCACCCCGGCCAGCCATCGACTGGACGCAATGCCTGGCCGCGCGCTGGCAGCGTGAGTCTCGCGGCGGTTATCTGATGCCGCTGCAGGTCAGCCTCGACATGCGCCTGTCGGACCTGATCGGCGTCGACCGGCAAGTTGAGCAACTGGGGCGCAACACCCAACAGTTCCTCGATGGCATGCCCGCCAACCACGCCTTGCTCTGGGGCTCGCGCGGCACCGGCAAGTCGTCGCTGGTGCGTGCCTTGTTGGCCGAGCACGCTCAAGCTGGTTTGCGTCTGATCGAGATTGAACGCGATCACCTGGCAGATCTGCCGCGCGTGGTCGAACAGATCGGCAAACTGCCCCAGCGTTTCGTGCTGTTTTGTGATGACCTTTCGTTCGAGTCGGGCGAGGGCGATTACCGAGTGCTCAAAAGCGTACTCGATGGCTCGCTGGAACAGGCGCCGGACAACGTCTTGCTGTACGCCACGTCGAACCGTCGCCACCTGGTGCCGGAAAAGGAAAGTGACAACGAGAACTGGAAGCGGGTCGACGGCGAGTTGCATCCGAGCGAGGCGGTGGAAGACAAGATCGCGCTGTCGGACCGCTTCGGCCTGTGGCTATCGTTCTATCCGTTTACCCAGGAACACTTCCTCAACGTTGTCGAGCACTGGATCGGCCAGTTGGCCGGCAAGGCCGGACTGGCATGGCAGCGCAGCGAAGAGCTGGACATCCTGGCGGTACGCTGGGCCACTGGCAGAGGCAATCGCAATGGACGTTGCGCTTATCAATTTGCCCGTTACTGGGTCGGGCTGAAACTGTTGGAGCACAAGGCATGATCGATTTACAAAAGAGCGGCCAGGGCCTCGAAGGCTACGGCATGCTGCACGCGCAGTTGGAGTCATTGCTGGCGGACGAGCGGGACTTCATCGCCAATGCCGCGCAGTTCTCGGCGTTTCTGTTCAATCAGCTTGATGACCTGAACTGGGCCGGTTTCTACCTCAACCGCCATGAGGAGCTGGTGCTGGGCCCGTTTCAGGGGCAGATCGCTTGCGTGCGAATTCCGTTTGGTCGCGGCGTCTGCGGAACGGCAGCCGCTACCTTGCAGACCCAGTTGGTCGAAGATGTGCACGCGTTTCCTGGTCACATTGCCTGTGACAGCGCCTCGAACAGCGAACTGGTGGTGCCTTTGGTCAAAGACGGCCGATTGATCGGCGTGCTCGACCTCGACAGCCCGAAACTGGCGCGGTTTACCCCGCAGGACCAGGCCGGTATCGAGCAACTGGCGGCGATTTTCCTGCGCCTGACCGACTGCTGATCAAGACGCCAGGCCCGCCTTGGCCAGCAGGCCCGATGCGTCCACCGCATCGATCTGCGCGGGGTCGAGGAAGCGCCTGGCGTACTGCAAATAGATCTGTGCCTTGATGAACAGCCCGAACAGTTCCGGGTCGATGTGGGCATCACGGCACATGAACGCCATGATGCCCAGCGCCTCGCTCAGGGTCTTGGCTTTTTTGTAGGGGCGGTCGGCGGCCGTCAGCGCTTCGAAAATATCGGCAATCGCCATCATTCGCGCCGGCAGGCTCATGTCTTCTCGCTTCAAGCGTTTCGGATAACCACTGCCGTCCATTTTTTCGTGATGCCCGCCGGCTATTTCCGCGACGCTGCGCAGGTGCCCGGGGAACGGCAGATGGTTGAGCATCAGAATCGTCTGAACGATATGGTTATTGATGACATAACGCTCCTCGCTGGTCAGGGTGCCCCGGACAATGCTCAGGTTGTACAGCTCACCCCGATTGTATTTGTGGGGCGGAACGTCGAGTTTGAAGCCCAAGGGGTTGTCTTGCGGTATCACCTCGTTTTCGCTGCGTTCGAACAGGTGCTCGGGTTTGTCCGCCAGTAAGGGTTCGCTGACGGGCAGGGTGGGGGCGGGCGTTCGAGCCTGACGCCGGTTCTCTTCCCAGGACACGCCCAGCCTGTCATCCAGGGTCCGGGTCCAGGTGCGTTCAGCCACGCTGCGCAGGCGTTGCAGATCAGCGTCGGCCATGGCTTCGCCACCCAGATTGCAACGGGCAATGAAGGCGAAATCATCATCCAGCCCGGCGAGGCTGGCATCACGCAGTTCTGCCAGCGTTTGCTCGTCACCGCCCAGGGCAATGGCCTGCCAGTAGCTGATCCAGGCATCGCGCTTGAGTACCTCGAAGCGAGTGCGGATTTCGTGGATGCGATCGGTCAGGGTTTCCAGCTTCGTGGCTTTGTCGACGACGTATTCCGGCGTGGTGATCTTGCCGCAATCGTGCAGCCAGGCAGCGATGTGCAGTGCCTCCCATTCATCTTCGGTCGGCCGATAGGCGCTGAAGGCGGGGTCCTGGCTGGCTGCCGCCGCCCGGGCAAGCATCAGGGTCAGTTCCGGCACGCGCTGGCAATGGCCGCCGGTATAGGGGCTTTTGGCGTCGATGGCACCGGCCAGCAGTTGAATGAAGGCGTCCAGCAGCTGTTTTTGCCGGGCTTGCAGGCGCTGGCTTTCAATACACACGGCCGCCGCGCCGGACACTGCCTGGAGAAACGCAATGCGGTCCGGCCGCAGTTTGTCCAGATCGCTTTGCTCGCCGCTGTCGGCCAATAGCAACACCAGCAGGCCCACGGTTTCGTTGTGACGATTATGCAGGCGGATTCCGATCAGATGGACCCGGGGACTTTTCAGCGCGAGCAAGACTTTCTGCAGATCGCCCGCTTGCTCGAACCCCAGGTTACTGACGACGTTGTCGACCTTTGCCAGTTGCTGCAGCCATGGGGGGCTTTGCGGGTTTTCCAGTGAGTGTCCGCGGATGTCGAAGGATTGCAGGTTTTCGGTGGTGTCATTGATGACCAGTCCGTGGGGTTCCATGTACCCGCCATCACCTTCGCGCAGATAGATCAGGCCGGCCTGGGCCTGAGCGATTTTCACGGTTTCAAACAACACCCGTTCCAGCAGCGGGGCGAAACGGTTTTCGGCGCTGAGGCTGTCAGTGATCTGGAAGAAGCTCGCCAGCGTGTCCTTCATCCGTGCCATCGATACGCTCAGTTGGTCGACTTCGAGCACCGGCGAGCGACGGGAAAGCGGAAAATTGAAATCGAAACTGCGAATCGCATCGGCCTCCTGCACCAGGGCACGCAAGGGTTTGACCAGGATTCTTGACGTCAACCAACCCAGTGGCACGCATAACAGCAGCGTGGCCAGGGTAATGAGCGCACCTTGCCAGCGCATCCGGTAAGCATCGACGAGCAACTCGTCTTCCGGTACCAGCAGTGCCAGTTGCAGGCCTTGGGGGCCGCCCTCCTGAATGCTGCTGCGCGCCACGATCCACTGCCGGCCGTTGACCTCCAGGCGACTGCCTTGAGAGGGATTGTTGAGCAACGCACCCAGGCTGGGGCTCAGGTCCGCGGCCTTGATCAGGCGGGATGTCTGATCATCGATGATCAGCCTGCGGCTGTCGGGGTAGGCAATGGCATTGCCTTCGGCATCGAACAGCACGATTTCGGTATGGGGGGTCACGACGTGCTTGGCCAGGGTCGCGCTGAGTTCGGCCAGGGTCAGGTCGGCGGCCATGATTGCCTTGTCGCCACTGCGTCGTGCCAGTGTCGTGCCAATGTCATGGGTAGAAAAAAAGACATAGGGTTCGGTTGTGATCTGGTCATTGTCGCTACGGGCACTGGTAAACCAGGCACGGCTGCGAGGGTCGTAGGTGTCGTTCAGGTTGTCCTGGCGGCTGACGAGGGCCAGGTTCCGGTCGAAAAACAAAGACTGGGAACGAGCCTGGCCGCTGCTGTCGTGCTCAATGCTCCAGACCTGGTATGCCGCCGTGTCCGGAGCCTTGACCAGGGCTTTGACCTCTGGGGCATGCAGCGGGCGGACCATGAAAAAGTCGCCGTTGTCGTAGCCCAGGTACAGCGACGCCAGATTGGGGTTGTCCTCGAGTGACTGGCTGAACGGTTCGAGCAGTGCCAGGCGGTGTTCCAGATCAGCGGACTGGCCCGCCGGATTGAGTGCCAGCAGGCTCAACAGGTGGCGAATGGGTTCATAGGTGGCGTGCAGGTCCAGCCGGACATCCTGCTCGATACGGTTGAAGAGTTTTTCACTGCTGGACAGTATGATCTGGGTCGTTTGCCGGTAGTTGAAAAGACCCAGCAGCACCCCGGTCAGCAACAACAGAAAGGTGAACATCACGCTGATATGGACATGCAGTGGAAACCGGCGTGGATCCGTGCGCAGTGGGTCAGGCATTGCGGGTTTCTCCATGAGGGTCAACACACTGCCGAGGGTCCAAGCATAGTTAAGGCTCTGTCATTTTGCCTTCGTCGTAATGCTTGATCTGACGGAGTAACGCGTCCTCCAGCTCAAGCATGGCGCGCTCCATGGATTGGCAGCATCCGGCCACTTTTTCGCGATCGACCTCCCCATGGCAGGCGGCTTCGAGCGCCTCGCAGCGGTCGATCAGGGGGGAGGCATGCACTATCCGGGCTGCGCCTTTGATTTTGTGGGCAATGTCCTGCAGCGCCTGCGTATCCCCGGAGCTGGAAAGCGACAGTAGCGTTTGCAGATCCTGGCGGTTGCTGTTGACCAACTCGTTGAGCAATCTGCGGTTCAACTGGGGGTTTCCCCCGGTCAGCAGTTTCAACCCGTGCAGGCTGAACGGCGGGGCTGCATGGGTGGGTTCAATGTTTTCCATCCACTGGCTCAAGGCTCCGAGGCTAAGGGGTTTGAACAGGCAGTCATCCATTCCGGCCTGTTTGCAGCGTTGTATTTCTTCCGGCTGGGCGTTGGCGGTAAAACCGAGCACAGTGCAGGGAGGGCGATGGTTTTGGCTTTCATGCTGGCGAATGGCACGGGCCAGCTCGTAACCGTTCATGACCGGCATGTTGCAATCGGCGATCACCAGATCAAACGGTTGGTCTGTCCATGCCTCCAATCCCTCCCGGCCATCGGCCGCGACGGTAAAATGATGGCCTAGAAACTCCAGTTGCTGGCAGGTGAGCAAACGATTGGCCGAGTGATCGTCGACCACCAGAACATTCAACGGGGTTGTGGCGACGACAATTTGCGCCTCGGCCACCTGGGCGGATTGTTGCAGCGGTAACGTTGCCAGGTGCAGCAATACCTCCACTTGTGTGCCGACACCCGGTTCGCTGCGCAGTTGCAGACTGCCGCCCATCATCTCGCAGAGATTGCGGCTGATGACCAGCCCCAGCCCTGCACCCCCCCTGGTCGATTGAGTGGCGTTGTCGGCCTGGGCGAAGGGCTCGAACAGCCGGTATTGATCCTGTTCGCTGATCCCGATGCCACTGTCGTGAACCTGCACCCGCATTTGCACACGATCTGGCTGCATTGCCGGGTGCAGGTCGACAATGACCCGGACCTGGCCTTGCTCGGTAAACTTGATGGCATTGCTGATCAGGTTGGACAGCACCTGCTTGAAGCGCAAAGGGTCCAGCAACACATCGAAGGTCGGGTGGGCCGAAGAAAACTCCAGCTTCAGTTCGAGTTCCTTCTGTCGGGCAAGGCCATCGAAAATCCGTACGACCGAGGCCACGAGTTCACCCGGATTAACGCGCTCCGGACTCAGGCTCAAGCGCCCGGATTCGATTCTGGCAATGTCGAGGATGTCGCCAATCAGTTCCAGCAACCCTTTCGCCGAGTTGTACGCGACATCGATGGCCTGACGCTCCGGGTGCCGATGATCAAGACGCTTGAGTGTCAGTTCAAGCATGCCGATGATTGCATTCATCGGTGTGCGGATCTCATGGCTCATCGTGGCCAGAAACGTGCTTTTGGCCCGGTTGGCGTTATCGGCGTGTTCTTTCGCGCAACGCAGATCATCGAGCAGTTGCCGGCGTTCGCTGATGTCGATCCAGCCACCGATAATGCCTTGCACTTTCGCGCTGGAATCGCGGTAGGGAAGAATCCAGTGATAGATCGTCAGCCGCCGGCCACCTATGTGCAGTTCGCGATCGACGATCAACGGTCTGCCCTCGGTCACCACGCGCTGGTAGTCAGCCTGGTACTCCCGGGCTTCGAAGACATTGCTCATCGGCCCCTGCATGACGCTTTTGCCGATGATATCTTCGCGCCTGGCGCAGAACGCTTGCAGGTAACTGTCGTTGCAACTTTGCAGCAGCCCCTGGCGATCACGTACGTAGATCGGATGGGGCGTGCCATTGACCAGCGATCGCATGAACTCGAGCTGATCGTTCAATGCACGCTCGGCGGCCTTGCGCTGCTTGATCTGGCGTCGCATGTAGTCGTTCCAGGCAATGGAAATCAGCAATAGCGCACCGGCGCCGATGACGATTTGGTAGAACAGCCTTTGATAGTTGCGCCAGGTGCTTTGCGAGGACGCCGAATAGCCGCGCCAGCGACTGTTGATGATGCCCAGTTCCTCCGGAGAGATGCTCAGCAGCGCCTTGTTCAGAATGGCGTTCAGCTCTTTGGCGTCCCGTGCAGTGGCCAGGGAGAACGCTGCCTGCTCGGTGCCGATGGTGGTGCTGATTTGCAAGGTGTGTTCGAACAGCCGCGACGAAATGAAGTAATTGGCAATGACCAGTGAGTTCACCACGCCCTCGGCCTGACCTTCGGCGAGCATCTCTACGGCGCTGAAGGTGTCCGGGGTTTCGATCAGCTTGATCCGGGGAAACTCTCTGCGCAGGTAATCCTTGAGTGGATTGCCGCGGGCAATGGCCAGGCGCTTGTCCTGCAACTGCTCGAGGTTGGTCGGACTGTCGGCGGCTTTGCGCGTCAGCAGGACGTAGGAATTTTCCAGAAAGGGGCGGGTAAAGTTCAGCTGGGACTGACGTTTGGCGCTGGGGAGCATCGCGGCGATCACATCGGCCTGGTTGTTTTTGATCTGTTTGATCATCTCGTCATCGTTTCGACTGCGCTGGATGTCAAAGCGCAAGCCGGTGCGCAGCCTGATCAGCTCAAGCAAATCCGCGCTGACCCCGCGAAAGTTGTCATTGCTATCGAAAAATGTCAGTGGCGCAAAGGCTTCGTTGACGACGACGCGCACAATCGGGTGATGTGCCAGCCAGCGTTCTTCCCGGTCAGTGAGTTGCAGCTTTTGATCGGTCAGCAGAATGTCGCTTCCGGCGCTCCAGCGTTTGGCGATGTTTTCTCGCTCACTGGAGGGGACGGTCCTGATCATTGCGTTGATGATGCCGAGCAGCTCGGGGTTGTTCCTGTTGACGGCAAAGCTGAAACCATGGGCTTCATGTTTGCCGAAGTTGGCCATCCGGATGTTGTTCAAGTACCCCTTGTTGATCATGTAGTGAGTTGAAATCGTGTCGCCGAGAAACACATCCGCCTGATCGAAGGCAACGGCATTGATCGCATTCTGGTAGGACGGATAGGACGTGATGATCGCCTTTGGGTACAGCGCCTTGACTTCCGCCAGCGGCAAATAGTGATACACCATGCTCAGGCGCAATCCGGCCAGGCCATCGGTGAGGGATCGGGTTTCCCCTTCGCGGGTCACCAATACGGGTTGGTCGACGGCATAGGGTATGGACAGGGCAATCTCGGCAATGCCTGCTTCGAATCCATTGGCGGTGCCAAGCAGATCAACATCGCCGTTCTGCAGCGCGGCGATCGCGGCCCCTCGGGATTCGAATCGCTGAACCTTGACGGGCAACCCGGTTGCTTTTTCCAGGAGGCCAGCGTAATCGGCGGTAAAGCCTTCATAGTCCTGGCCACTGGTGGTCAGGTCGAAAGGGGGATAGTCCGGGGCCGACGTGCCGAGCGTCAGTTGATTTTTATTGTTTATCCAATGTTGCTGGGATTCATCCAGTCGAATCTCCAGCGCCCCGACCTTCGAGCGGCTGAGCAGTGCGTAATGTTCATTGCCCGGTGCTCCGAACAACGAGGTGCTCACGCATAGACCTGCGGTCACTTGAATCAGATAGACCTTCAAACGGCTGGGCATCCAGGTTCTCACACGAGTGCGTTACGTTTTGCCATCTCGATCAGTTCAACCAGGGATTTGGCTTTGAGTTTCTGCATGAGGCGCTTTTTGTAGGTACTTACGGTCTTGTTGCTCAGAAACATGCCCTTGGCGATTTCCTTGTTTGTGCGACCTTGGGCAAAAAGTTGCAGGACCATCAGTTCCCGGTCGTTTACAGACTTGAACAGTTCCAATTCGATGCAGCGTGTTTCATCTCCATGGATGGGGTTCAAGGCTTCACTCGGGAAATAGTTGTAACCTGAAAATACTGCTTTTATAGAACTTACCAGTTCACTGATGTCCTCTTGTTTGCAGACATAACCCGAGGCTCCGGATTGCATGCAACGAATACCGAAGAGTGTCGGGCATTGTGCGGTCAGTACCAGTGTTTTAGGCGGATTACTCATTGCGTTGAACCGGGACAGGACTTCCAGGCCATCCAGCTTTGGAATGCTGATGTCGAGAATGACCAGGTCCGGCATGCATTCGCGAACCATCTGCATGGCGTCGACCCCATTGTCAGTTTCGCCGACGACTTTGTAACCTTCGTGTTCCAGTAACATTCGAACGGCAAGGCGGATAACCGGGTGATCGTCGACAATAAAAACGGAGTTCATAATCAAGTCCCATGCGAGCTCAAATAAAGCGCGCACCTTAGCTCAGATACTTGAAGGGACGCATGAACGGACCGGGCTGTAGCAGCAATATAGGAGAAATCCTACAAATTAAAAGGAATTGGACTACGTATTAACTAGGTTTCTTATTAGGAAGTCTGGGGGAGTCCGGCGGTCTGGAAAACTTTTTAAAGAAGTTGTCTGTAAGTTTTACGCTGTGCATTTGTCGGTTTTTATATGTGCTTTTTGTTTATGTTGGTGCCAGGGTCAACAGGCTTATAAATTCAGATTGTTTCAGGGGTTTTATCAAGTAACCCAATAATGGCAGCCCGTGTTCAGTGGCCGTTTTTACAAGTTCATCCAGTTCAGACGTCGTCAGGCTGCTCAGTATGATCGCCTGTCTTATCAGTCCTTGCTGACTGGCGAACCGGACCAGATCGAGCCCTGTCAGCTCGGGCAGGCATTGATCGCATAAAAGGATGTCGAACGGCTGGTCGACCCCGAGCATGTGCTGCATGGCGCTTTTGGCGCTGTCGGCGGTAGTCAGTCGGGTGAAGCCATAACTTTCCAGCAGGTATTGAGTGGCTATCAGTTGGAAGGGGTGGTCCTCCACCACGAGGATGCGTAGATCGTCTTCGGCCATGGTGCGCACTTCATCTGTCGAACAGAAGGGAGGGTGATTGTTTCGCGAGAGTGTCGGACAAGCGATCAGTCCGCTCGCCATGTGTTGTAGGGCGATTCGACGAGACTTGAGTGCTGTTGGAGGTTGAAGGGGGATCAGCCATAACGAACGCCGTAATGGCTGATCAAACGAAGCACCTCAGTGGCTGGCACGTCCGGTCATTTCCAGGGCCATGTCACTGGCATAGCTGTCGGTCATGCCGGCGATGAAATCAATCATGCGCAAAAACGACGTGTGCAAGGGGCCGTGAGGATCGGGTGCATTGTTACCCAGCAGATCAAGGATGCGGCGGCTTTTGAATGACGGCGTCCGACCGTTGTGCTGCTCCAGTGCTGCGCCGCAAAAGGCGTTGAGGAGGATTTCCAGCGTGGTGTAGGCGCCGATCTCGTGCAGGGTCTTGCGCTTGTCCTGGAAGATTTTCTTGCGGGCCATGTCCTTGGCGTTCAGCACGCAACGCTTGGCGGGCCCGTGCATGTGCTCCACCAGGTCGCCGGGCAATGTGCCGGCCAGCAGTGCGTCCTGTTGCTCGACGAAAGCGCGGGCCGCGGCATTGGTCAAGTGTTCGATGGCCTTGCCGCGCAGGATCGCCAGTTTGCGTCGGCGCGAATCGCCGGGACCGAGCTGGCGGTAGGTCTCCGGCAAGTCGTCGCCCACCAGGTCCAGCAGCAGGGACTCGACTTCGGCGTATTCCAGCAACTCCATTTCCAGGCCGTCTTCCAGGTCGATCAGCGCATAGCAGATGTCGTCGGCGGCCTCCATCAGGTACACCAGCGGATGCCGCGCCCAGCGTTGCTCTTCAAGTTGTGGCAGGCCGAGTTTATGGGCGATCTGCTCCAATAGCGGCAGCTCGCTCTGATAACAGCCGAACTTGTGTTTCTTGTAGCCCAGCGAATCGGCGTGCCTGGCCGTCCATGGATACTTCAGGTAGGTGCCCAGGGTTGCATAGGTCAGTCGGGTGCCGCCGTCGAACTGGTGATACTCCAGTTGAGTGAGTACCCGAAAGCCCTGGGCGTTGCCTTCGAAATTCAGGAAGTCATTGCGCTCGGCTTCACTCATCGCATCCAGCCAGCCACGACCGGCGGCTTGCTGGAACCAGTGCCGGATCGCGTCTTCACCGGAATGGCCGAAAGGCGGGTTGCCGATGTCGTGTGCCAGGCAGGCCGATTGCACCACCATTCCCAGGTCGCTGGGTTCGCACCAGTCGGGCAGGGCGTTGCGGATGGTTTCGCCGACCCGCATGCCCAGCGAGCGCCCCACGCAACTGACTTCCAGCGAGTGGGTCAGGCGCGTATGAATGTGATCATTGCTGGACACCGGATGGACCTGGGTCTTGCGCCCGAGGCGGCGGAAAGCCCCCGAGAAAATGATGCGGTCGTGGTCTTTGTGAAAAGGGCTGCGGCCGAGTTCTTCAGGGCTGTGCAGAGGCTTTCCGAGGCGTTCGCGGGTAAGCAGGGTGTGCCAATCCAAGGCGGGACTCTCCGTCAGGTGACTGATGGCCTAGCTTCCCGTTTCGCGTCATGACCTGCAAGCGGAACTACAACCCGGCGGCGTCGATATCGAGGCCTCCTTGCAAGAACTTTTTACGGAGGGGAGCAATTGACCGGATAGGCGCACAGGATTGCCCCCTCGATAGAGGGGGCATCCCGTCGACACTGCTAGAGCGCAGCCAGAAGGAAACTGATCAGTCTTTGTGCGAAGACCCCTGCATGATCAGTTTGATCAGCGGCCCCAGTGTGGTGCCGAGACGGATCAGCCGGGTCAGGCTGCTGAGGCCTCCACCGTTCTTTGCGCCCTTGCCGGTCAGAAAGCCCAGCAAGGTGACGGCGGCCACGCCCCAGAGTGGAGCGTGTTTGATGCCGAAACCGTCCTGCAGGTTCTGCGTCATCCCGCGCACCCGCCGCAACGGTTGCAGCAGTTGCGCGGATTCGTGGCGGATTTCCTGGCGGTGCATTTCCATGCGCAGGCGAATCAGCGCCTTGCGCATTTCCGTGCGTGAGCTGTTGCGTGGCAATTCAGGCAGGTTCATGGCAGCAGGCGCTCCCGATCGTTGGCCAGCTCTTCCAGCGTACCGTGGAAGGGCGAAGACTCATCGAAAATCGCTGCCCTCAAACGCATCGCGCAGAATATGGCGGCGAGGGTATAGAACACGCAGAGCCCGATGATGGCGGTCAGGCGATAGGTGTCCCAGAACACGATCAGCACCAGCGTCGACAGCCCTACCAGCAGCAGCAACGCAAACACCAGCGCCAGACCGGCAAACAGCAACAGGCTGACGGTGCGGGCTTTCTGTTCCTGCAACTCGATGCCGAACAGTTCGACATGGCTGTGCAGCAACCCCAGGAAGGCAGCACCCAGGCGCCGCGATGAGGAGCTTGTTCCCGTCGCAGACGGGTCGGATTCACCGATCGACATATCAGCGCCGGCTGGCCAGCAGGCCGATCAGGAAACCCACGCCGGCCGCGATCCCGACAGATTGCCAAGGGTTGGCCTGGACATAGTCTTCGGTGGCGGTGACAGCCGCCTTGCCGCGTTCGCGCAGGGAATCTTCGGTCAGCTTCAGGGTTTCACGGGCACGCAAGAGACTGTCGTGAATCTGCTCGCGCAACTCGTCGGCCTGGTCGCCGGCCAGGGTCGCGGTGTGCTCCAGCAACCGTTCGGTGTCACTGACCAGTGTCTGAAAATCGTTCATCAGGATTTCTTGAGCAGTCTTTGCCTGGATGCGGGCCATGGTGGATCTCCATAAGTGGCTTTCTGATGCGTTCGAGTATGAGCCTTTGGCGAAGGTTCAGTACAAATGACTGGTACAACTTTTGCTGTGTCGTGGTGCGCCGGTCCGCACCATTGCGCTATAGCCGGGCATGATTTCAGTAAAACCGTAGGACCAACAATCAAAAACTCGCGCAAACGTCCGGGTCACGTTTTTCCCGGACGGTGCCTGTGCACCAAGGCGGTTCAACGAGATCAGTCTCCTGATGCTTCGAGGCCGCAACTTGGTGCATGGGTGGTCATCGCGAACTGCTTTGGTGCTTTTTTCTGCCATAAGGTCTGCCCATCCCATGGAAAATCTGCAAAGCGCCGTGGACACCCTGGTCCATAGCTCCAACACGCTGTTCATTCTGATCGGTGCGGTCATGGTCCTGGCCATGCACGCCGGTTTTGCCTTTCTCGAAGTCGGAACCGTACGACAGAAAAACCAGGTCAATGCCTTGTCGAAAATCCTCAGCGACTTCGCCGTATCGACACTGGCCTACTTCTTTATAGGCTATTGGATTTCTTATGGCGTGACGTTCATGCAACCGGCGGCCGTGCTCAATGCCGACCATGGTTATGGACTGGTGAAGTTTTTCTTCCTGCTGACCTTTGCCGCGGCGATTCCCGCGATCATTTCCGGAGGCATCGCCGAGCGCGCCCGTTTTGTCCCGCAACTGTGTGCAACCGCGTTGATTGTCGCGTTCATCTATCCGTTCTTCGAAGGCATGGTCTGGAACGGCAACCTGGGTTTGCAGGCCTGGCTGCTGGAGCGCTTTGGCGCCGGTTTCCATGATTTCGCAGGTTCGGTGGTGGTGCATGCCATGGGCGGTTGGCTGGCACTGGCGGCGGTGCTGTTGCTCGGGCCACGTAATGGCCGCTATCGCGAAGGTCGGCTGGTGGCGTTCGCGCCTTCGAGCATCCCTTTTCTGGCGTTGGGCTCGTGGATCCTGATTGTTGGCTGGTTCGGCTTCAACGTCATGAGTGCGCAAACCCTGCAAGGTGTCAGTGGACTGGTGGCGGTGAACTCATTGATGGCCATGGTGGGCGGTACGGTGGCCGCGCTGATCGTCGGGCGCAACGACCCCGGCTTTCTGCACAACGGACCGTTGGCGGGACTGGTGGCGATCTGCGCCGGCTCCGACCTGATGCATCCGGTGGGGGCGCTGGTGACCGGCGCCGTCGCGGGGGCGTTGTTTGTCTGGTGCTTTACCGCCGCTCAGGTCAAATGGCGCATCGACGATGTATTGGGTGTCTGGCCGCTGCATGGCTTGTGCGGCGTGTGGGGCGGTATTGCCTGCGGCATTTTCGGCCAGAGCGCTTTGGGCGGGCTGGGTGGGGTCAGCCTGATCAGCCAGTTGATCGGCACGGCACTGGGCGTCACCGTGGCACTGGCCGGCGGGTTCGCCGTGTACGGCGTGATCAAGGCTCTGCATGGATTGCGCCTGAGTCAGGAGCAGGAGTATTACGGCGCGGACCTGTCGATCCACAAGATCGGCGCCGTGAGCCAGGACTGATACAGGTCTCATCATCGTTGGTGGCATCAGGCAGGCGACTCAATGGCTCGACGGTTTTTCGGGGCAGGCCTAGAATGGTCACTTCATTTTCTGGTTGAGTGCTCATGCTTCCCGAATGTCAGCTGTTCGGCACCCTTGGATGCCATCTCTGTGAAGTAGCCGAAGCCATGTTGATGGAGTTTGTCGAGCGCGGTCTGCTGGTGGAACTGGTGGACATCGCCGACGATGAAACCTGGTTCGCCGCTTACAGCCTGCGTATTCCGGTGTTGCGACGGGTCGACACCGGCGCTGAGCTGGGCTGGCCGTTCAGTGCCGATGAGGTGGTGGCGTTCCTGGGTTAAGTGGCTTTTGCACCGATGTTACTTCCCGTCTGTCGAACTTTGCGATTGATCCCCTTGGCTTATCCGGCATTGATCGGATACTGTATGCGCATACAGTTATTCGTGGTGCCTGCATTGCCGCTGCTGATTCTCGGCAGCGAGCAGACAAGCCCGGGCGTGAGAGGGATGAATCGTGGTCAATGTCGAACAGTTGAAGAACAGCGTGAACCGGATGTCTGCAGACGTCGTGAGTGAAGCCGTTCTTGAGTTGCGTCTGGATGGACTGGTGACCGAGGGCAAGACACCCTTCAACAAAACGCATTTCAATACCTGTTTCGCAGAAATCGAAGCCTTGTTTCAACGCGCGGGGTATCACCGGCAACTCGATGTCGTGGGTTATCAGGGGTTGTTGTACGCCCTCTATGACCCCGCTCGCTGGGAGGCGGTCGATGTATTGCGCTGGCTCAAGGAATACACTGAAGCGGCGGCGCGTACACGGATTCCGGCTTGAGGCTAGGCTCATTCCCCGTGCTGTTGGATAATGCCGCTCTGCACTGAGGGTTAGAGCTTCCGTATGTCCACTTCTTCTTTTTCCGCGGCACACAGCCAGGCCAGTACGCTGTACTTGCCACCTGGCCCGTGGCAGACCGTTGTCGATTGCCTGTGCGAGCATTTCAGCGCCATTGGTCGGGAACAATGGCTGGACAGAATTGCCCGTGGCCGGGTCCTCGATGGACAGGGCATGCCGATTGCCCTCGATCTGGCCTACAGGGAAGGTTTGCGGATTCATTATTTTCGCGAAGTGCCGGATGAAAAGCCGATCCCGGTGATCGAGTCGATTCTGTACGCGGACGAGCATCTGGTGGTGGCCGACAAACCGCACTTTCTGCCGGTGACGCCGGCGGGCGAATACGTCGAACAGACGCTGCTCAGGCGCTTGATCCGTCGCCTGGACAATCCGCATCTGGTGCCATTGCATCGCATCGACCGGCATACCGCAGGGCTGGTGCTGTTTTCCGCCAATCCGCAGAGTCGTTCGGCTTATCAGTCGTTGTTTCCAACCCGGCAGATCGAAAAGCGTTACGAGGCCATCGCAGCGGCGTTGCCTGAACGTGCTTTCCCGCTGGTTCATAAAAGCCGGCTGGTCGATGGCGAGCCTTTCTTCCGCATGCAGGAAGGGCCTGGGGCCTGCAACACCGAGACGGCGATCGAAGTCAGGGAGAAACAGGAGAAACTCTGGCGGTATGGTCTATACCCGGTGACGGGCAAGAAACATCAGCTGCGGGTACACATGGCGGCGTTGGGCGCCGCTATCTGCAACGACCCGTTTTACCCCGAGGTGCTCAAGGATGCGCAGGATGACTACGCCAATCCTTTGAAACTGCTGGCCCAGGGGCTGAGATTCATCGATCCGGTCACGGGCCAGGCGCGCGAGTTCGAGAGTGAAATCATCCTGCAATGGTGATCCTGAACGGCGCCCCTGAAGTGCTGTTCTTCAGGCATGAAAAAGCCCGCATCAAGCGGGCTTTTCTGTATCCGGTGGCACCCGATTACAGTTCTTTAACGGTACGGACCTGATCTTTGTTGATGCGGGTCTGTTTGCCATCGAGCTGTTCGAATTCGTAGAAGCCGGAATCCTTGTCGAACTCTGGCGTGTCGACGGCCTGGATTTCGCGACCGTCATTCAAGGTGATCACCGTAGGCGATGCGCAACCGGCGAGGGTGGCGAGGCCCAGTGCGAGCATGAAAGTGGCGAGGGTCCGTTGCATCATGAGTGTGTCTCCGAATAAGAATTCTTTGGTTTAGTGAACTTGAGACGTGAACCGTCCGCGCAAGTTCCTGATCAATGTCAGTCTGACACAGTGTCATGACCGCTTACATAACCGCTTAATAGTTCCGGCGTGTTGAGGTTGGCCAGCCGAGGGTCCTTGTCTGGGCATTGCAGCGCGGTCGCGCCGAGCTTGCGCATCAGCCGGCCCGGGCTGCGCTCACCCTCGTTCCAGGCCTTTTCAAAGGCTGCCTTGTGCAGCACTGGAATCACACACAACAACGGCTCCCAGTGGTCATCGTGCCGCACCATCAGCGGCTTGTCCGGATTCAGGTTGGCGGTCTCGCGCATGGTGCCGATCAGCGCCGCATCAATGCCCGGAACGTCACAGGGCAGGACCAGCATATGAGTATGGCGAGCGGCTTCCAGGCCCGCCCGAATTCCCGCCAGGGGGCCGGGGAAGTCACCTTCATCGTCGTGGACCAACTGGTCGGCATAGGGCGCATACTTATCAAGGTTGCGGTTGCAGGAGATGATCAGGTCATCGGTCAGCGGACGGGTCTTGCGATGCAAGTGAGCAATCAGCGGTTCGCCGCGCCAGTCCAGCAACCCTTTGTCCCGTCCCCCCATACGTTGGCCGCGCCCGCCCGCCAGGAGCAGAATGGAGCAGGGTGGCAATTGTGAATTCATGGTCATGGCAGGTCTCCATGGGAGCGGCGAAAAAACGAAGCGCTGTGATATAACACCGGGCTGTTTCTCCTACAACTGGACGAGCCTATGAAAGCCAAGGCTGATGTACCTTTCGCACCGCTGAACATTGCAGTGCTGACTGTCAGCGATACCCGCACGCTGGAAACCGACACCTCGGGCCAGCTCTTTGTCGACCGCCTGACTGCCGCCGGTCATTACCTGGCAGCCCGGGTGTTGCTAAAAGATGACCTCTACAAAATTCGTGCGCAAGTCGCCAACTGGATTGCCGACGATGTCGTGCAGGTGGTGCTGATCACCGGCGGAACCGGTTTTACCGGGCGTGACAGCACACCGGAAGCCGTCAGTTGCCTGCTGGACAAGCAGGTCGATGGATTCGGCGAGCTGTTCCGCCAGATCTCGGTTGCCGATATCGGCACCTCGACCGTTCAGTCCCGGACGTTGGCCGGTCTGGCCAATGGCACGCTGGTTTGCTGCTTGCCGGGTTCGACCAATGCCGTGCGCACGGGTTGGGATGGCATTCTGGCCGAACAGCTGGATTCGCGGCATCGCCCGTGCAATTTCGTGCCTCACCTGAAACAGGCAGCGCCTTGTGAATCCCGTGGGTAAGCCGGGCAAGACCGGCAGCCTGATGCCCGTCGAGGAGGCATTGGCACGCTTGCTGGAAATGGCCGAGGCCACGCGGATTGTCGAGCGTGAACGCTTGCCATTGGCGCAGGTGCAGGGGCGTGTACTGGCTGAAGACCTGCTGTCGACCCTTGATCTGCCGCCTTGGCCCAACAGTGCCATGGACGGGTATGCCTTGCGCCTGGCTGACTGGACGGGAGAGCCGTTGGTGGTCAGCCAGAAGGTGTTTGCCGGCCAGGCCCCCGATCCGTTGCAACCTGGAACCTGTGCACGCATTTTTACCGGCGCGCCTGTACCCGCCGGTGCCGATTGCGTCGAAATGCAGGAAAACGCCGAGGTCCAGGCGGATGAGCGAGTGTCTTTCACGCAAGCCTTGACCCAGGGCCAGAACATCCGTCCGCAAGGCCAGGAAGCGACCGTCGGCGAGTTGATTCTGCCGGCAGGCACGCGGCTGGGGCCGATCGAGCAAGGATTGGCTGCCTCATTGGGCTGCGCCGAACTGGAAGTCGTTCGCAAGGTACGTGTGGCGGTGCTGTCGACCGGCGACGAATTGATTGAGCCGGGCCAGCCGCTGGGGCCGGGACAGATCTACAACAGCAACCGGGTGTTGTTGTGCAGCTGGTTGCAGCGTCTGGGCTGTGAGGTCGTCGACGCGGGCATTCTTCCGGACGATCTGCAAACCACTCGTTCCCGATTGGGTGAGTTGAAGGATGTCGACCTGATCCTCTCGACCGGTGGCGTATCGGTGGGAGAAGCCGATTTTCTGGGTATCGCCTTGCGCGAAGAGGGCGAATTGACGCTGTGGAAACTCGCCATCAAGCCCGGTAAACCGCTGACGTTCGGGCATTTCCGCGGTGTACCCGTGATCGGCTTGCCGGGCAATCCGGCATCGACCCTGGTGACCTTTGCCTTGTTGACCAGGCCCTATCTCCTGCGTCGTCAGGGTGTAAAGGAGGTCGAGCCGCTGAAGGTGCAGGTGCCGGCAGGGTTCGACTGGCCCCAACCTGGCAATCGACGGGAGTATTTGCGTGGACGGCTGGAGAACGGCAGGGCGACGATCTACAAAAACCAGAGTTCCGGCGTACTGCGCAGCGCTGCCTGGGCTGATGGGCTGCTAGAAGTCCTGGAAGGTCGCACGCTGGTTCAGGGCGAAAGCGTTTTCTTCATTCCGTTGAGCGAACTCCTGACCTGACCGCTTGGGCGGATTTGCCAACCAGAAACCCGGTTGATTGAACCGGGTTTCTGGTTAATGGTCCTTCAATGTGCCAGGAGCAATGAAATGACCTGCTCGAAACGGCTATTGGCGATCCAGCCAAGGAGACCGAGGAGCACGACCGTTCCGCAGGCGGAGTAGGCAAGCCTGTGCTTGATGGATTTGACGTCACCGCGGATGTCGTCCAGGTCCCTGCGTATGTGCTTGAGGTGTGTTTCCAGCTCGGTGACGCGAGGTTCCATATCATTTTCTCCCGTGGCTTTTGTGCTGGTCGGTGATCCAGGGTTTTGGCCTTGCATGGCACGTCCCTGTGGTGTCCTGCTGAAGCCCCAAAAGTCTACCAATTCGGATTTCCGGTCAATTGAGCAGATTCCTCACGTTCCGTAGGAAAAATCCTGCCGTAGGGGATCAAGTTGCCTGATTGGAAATAATTGGTTTTCTGGCGACCTTTAACGGCACCTGCGCGGTCCACATCTCCCAGATGCCATCCAAATCGGGGGAGTGAAGTAATGAGCGATCGCAAGGCACTGTTGATTCTGCATGGCAAACAGGCACTCAACGAGGACGTTCGCGCTGCCGTCGAAAGCCGGCGTGAGCAAGGTTGGGAGCTGGCTGTGCGATTGACCTGGGAAGCCGGCGACGCGCAGAGACTGGTGGGCGAAGCGTTGGCGGCCGGTTATCGACACATCATTGCCGGTGGCGGCGATGGCACCTTGCGCGATATCGCCGAGGCCATGGCAGGGCACTCGAAAAAAGCCAGCCTGGTACTGATGCCGCTGGGAACCGCCAACGATTTTGCGCGTGCGGCGGGCGTGCCCCTGCAGCCTGATCAGGCGTTGGCGTTGCTGGATGCGGCGCCGACCGCCATTGATCTGGGGGAGGTCGACGGGCAGGTATTCCTGAACATGGCGACCGGTGGGTTTGGCAGTCATGTCACGGCGAACACCTCGGAGGAGTTGAAGAAAATCCTTGGTGGAGCTGCGTACCTGTTCACCGGCCTGTCACGCTTCAATGAGCTGCATACCGCCTACGGTGAATTGCAGGGACCGGATTTCCACTGGAGCGGCGATCTGCTGGCGCTGGGCATCGGCAATGGCCGGCAGGCCGGTGGCGGGCGGGAATTGTGCCCACAGGCCCTGGTCGATGATGGTTTGCTGGACATCAGTATCCTGCCGGCACCGCAGGAGGTGGTCGGTACCTTGAAAAACCTGCTGACCGAAGGTTTTGGCATCGACAACATGTTTGTCCGGGTGCGCCTGCCCTGGGTCGAGATCAAGGTCTCGGAAGGGCTCTGCATCAACCTCGATGGTGAACCGCTGGTCGGGGACAACCTGCGTTTCTCGGTCCGCCCGGCGGCGTTGCTCGTGCATTTGCCTGAAGATTCGCCGCTGCTACGGGCCAGTGAAGTGCCTAGTCATCCAGGCTGATGATTTGTTCACGCACGGCGAACAGCACCAGGCCGGCCACATCGTAGATCTGCAAACGCTTCATGATCTGCGAGCGGTGGGTTTCGACGGTCTTGACGCTCAACCCCAGGCCGTTGGCGATCTCTCGGGTGGATTTGCCGCGAACGATCAACCGCAGGATTTCCAGCTGGCGTGCCGTCAGGTTGTGCGAATCGGCAGGTTCGGGCTGGTGCTTCTGATTTCGGCTCAGGGCCTGGGTGATCACCGTGTGGGCAATGGCCGGGCTCAGATAGCGCTCGTTGTTGCGCAAGGCGTCCAGCGCGTGCTCGAGTTCGGTCGCCGTGGTGTCCTTGAGCAGGTAGCCGTGGGCTCCGGACTCCAGGGCCTGCATGATGAGGGCCGGGTCGGTGTGCATCGACAGGATCAGGACCTTGCTTTGCGGGCGCACCCGCTTGAGCTGTTGCAAGGCTTCGAGGCCACCGGTCTGGCGCATCGAAATATCCAGCAGGACAATATCCGGGGACAGATGCCCGACCATTTCGAGCAACTGCGAGCCGTCATTGGCCTCACCGATGACGGCGTAGCCGGGCAGGTCCATTACCAGGGCGCGCACGCCAGCCCTGATCAGCGAGTGGTCATCCACCAGTAGTAAGTTACAAGTCAATGCATAACCTTATTCGAACTGGCCCGTTCGAGCGCACGGGGCGCCCAGGGAAATAGAGCTTCGATTTGAGTGCCTTTGCCCGGCTCGCTGGTAACGGTCAACGTGCCACCCAGTTGATCGATCCGTTCCGACATCCCGGCCATACCGCGTTGCCCTTCGCGACCTGGGTCTGTTGCGGGGGCGAAGCCCTGACCATCATCGCTGATCTGCAACCTCAGGCCTTGGGGCAGGCGCTGCAGGCATACCAGCAGGTTCTTGGCCCGGGCATGTCGCAGGATGTTGGTGACCGCTTCCTGGGTAATGCGAAAAGCTGCCACGGCCATTTCCTCCGGTATGCCGGTCAGGCGCTGCTGGCATTCCAGGCTCCAGTGCACCGGGGTGTTGGCCAGGGTCTTGAGCAGGTGTGCCCGCAGACTGGCTTCCAGCCCGAGGCTGGTCAACTGCCGGGGATTGAGAATGGCCGATACGTCACGAACTTTGGCCAGGGTTTCTTCCAGTGTGTCGCAGAGGACTGTGCATTGTCCCTGGAGCTCTTCGGGCATCCGGCGTTTGAGCCAGTCACTTTGCAATTTAGCGGCGGTCAGCAATTGACCGATGTCGTCATGCAGTTCACGGCTCAGTCGGTGACGCTCGTTTTCCTGGACCTGCAACAACCGGTCGGCCAGTTCCTGGGGCTGGAATTTGATCGATTTACGCGAGAGGCAGTACTGCACGGCAACACTGGTCAGCGCCGCAATGTTGAGCACCAGCAATGACAGGGGCAGCGCAATGGACAAGCCATGGACCAGCAAACTGCCGAGGGTCGAACAGATGCATAGCAGCAGCGTGAATGTCCGAGCATTTTCCCGGGAGGGTGGCCACTTGGCGATTGACTTGAGGCTGGCGTACATAGCGGATGGAGCCAATGGATGTTCGCTGCGGGCTGACCGGTCATGCTGGCTGACAGGCCCCTGTTTTTTATGTGGAGCGCCGACGAGTTCAGCTGCGAACTGCAGCGAGCTGTGTCCGGCTGCGATCACGCAGCCATTAATTGGCGTCAACTAACAGGCGGCATAGTAGCACTTAAGATACCGTTGGTCGCGTCCGTATGCATGTCCGAAAAGTCAGGAATCCAGTCGTTTCGGCAATGCTTCCATAATGGAGCAAGTTGGTTGTTGCCATCGCAAAATGCCATAGCCCCGGGGTTTTGCTGTTGATACCAGGCAATACCTGATCAAGACTGGCGCGCCATTGTCGATAGGCAATAGTGGTTGTTTTAAAGATGTCGTTTATAGCTATGAAATATTCATTTGCGACATAGGCGCACTCAAGTAACAGTGCGGTACTGAAAACCAAACCACGCCATACGGCATAGTTGGATTAGTTCAAGCCTGTCGTTCCGAATAGGGCACGAGGGTGAACGGCCTGGAATTGACCGGTGGCTGAAACCGGCTTTGCCCCACCTGAAAGGCAAAGGCTTCGATAAGGGTGACCTGCTCGCTGTCGTCGAGGCTGAGCTGCCCGGTGGTCTGGTCGATGAGTTCGAGTTGCCAGGCAATCAGGGTCAGGCAGTCTTTCAGGGCGCTCAGCGCCTCGTCGTGCAGGCTCATGGTGTTCTGTGCGTGGTTCAGCAAACCATGAATATGCAGAGAAAATTCAGACACGGCCGCCAACGCCAGGGCATCGGCCTTGTTGGCCAGCTTGAGCAGCGTGCTGAGCATGCAGTCGATGGCGTCCTTGTCATTGCTGATCAACTGCAGATGGCTCAGGCATTCCTCGGTTTTAGCCAGGAGTGTTTCAGCCTCGACGAGAAACTCCGGGAGCCGCTGGGCCCACTCTTTACGGTCGTTCGGCATACTTATCTCCACAACGTCATGTCAAATGAGGGGATATCGTGTGTGTCGACGAGGGCGGTCGGAACCCCGGCATTGCCGAGTCGTCGGGTGAACGAACGGCGGCTGGCCCAGAGGCAGGCTGGGGAACACGAGAAGGTGGTTGGCCACTGGCTTGCGATCGCACACAAAAGCCTGACTCCGTTCATGCAATGAGAATGGCGTCACATTAATGGCTATTGGATATTGCGAATATCAGGTTGCACCTGATTGTTGATAGGGGAATCCCTTACGCAGCGGAACCTTTCGCAAGAACCGGGGTCGCGGCGCAGAAGTGCGGCAGATGTAATCACAGCGCCAGTAAAGCATGATGTTAATGTGACATCAATGCCCGTGCGTGGCATTTTAGAGAGGGTCAAGCTTCGGCAAAAACAGCCGATAACCTTCTCTAAGTGAATTCATCCGAACAAGACCAGGAGTCATTGATGGCCGGCATTCTCGACACGGTAGACCAACGCACGCAACTGGTGGGTGAGAATCGCCTGGAAATTCTCATGTTCCGGCTCGCCGGACGGCAATTGTTCGCGATCAACGTCTTTAAAGTGCAGGAAGTCCTGCAGCTGCCAAAGTTGACGCTGATGCCGCAGCGCCATCCTTTTGTCTGCGGCGTGGTCAACCTGCGCGGCCAGACCCTGCCGGTGATCGACCTGTCCCAGGCCATTGGCATGCGCCCGCTGGTGCCGGGGCCTGGCAGCACGATTATCGTCACCGAATACAACCGTTCGGTTCAGGCCTTCCTGGTCGGTGGCGTGGACCGGATCGTCAACATGAACTGGGAAGCCATCCTGCCGCCCCCGAGCAGCGCCGGCCGCCAGCACTACCTGACGGCTATCAGCAAGGTCGATGATCAACTGGTGGAAATCATCGACGTCGAAAAGGTCCTGGCCGAAATCGTCCCGTACAACGCCAAGGTCTCCCGTGACAAGCTCGAAGATCCGGTACTGGAACGCGCCCGTGGCCGTGAGGTGCTGCTGGTGGATGACTCGAACGTGGCCCTGGCACAATTGCGCGATACCCTGGGACAGCTGGGCGTGAAGATGCACATCGCCAGCGACGGGTTGAAGGCCTTGAACATGCTCAAGGCCTGGGCCGACACCGGCGTGGACATGACCGAAAAACTGCTGATGGTCTTCACCGATGCGGAAATGCCGGAAATGGATGGCTATCGCCTGACCACCGAAATTCGCAACGATCCGCGCCTGCGCGGCTTGTACGTGGTGCTGCACACCTCTTTGTCCGGCAGCTTCAACGATTCGATGGTGAAAAAGGTCGGCTGCGACAATTTCCTCTCCAAATTCCAGCCGGACAAACTCGTCGACGTGGTACGCCAGCGCCTGATGCTTGACGAAGTACCGGCCTGAATAAAACTGCGGACAACCTGTGGGAGCGGGCTTGCTCGCGAAGGCGGTGTGACAGTTGGCATAGTTTTCGACTGACACTCACACTTCGCGAGCAGGCTCGCTCCCACAGGGGGTGTAGTGTTTGATCGTCATTCTTTGATTCAGTTATCAAGCTCGTATAGTGTGGCGTTTTGCCTGACAGGGAGCTGGCCATGTTGCGTCTGAGCGCGTTGTATCGTTATCCGTTGAAGTCCGCCAGGGGCGAGACGCTGCAACAGATCGGTCTCGATAAACTCGGTCTGGACGGCGATCGCCGCTGGATGCTGGTGGATGAAACCAGTGGTCGTTTCCTGACCCAGCGTGCGGTGGCGCAGATGAGCCAGTTGTCGGCGTTGTGGAATGCCGAAGGCGGCTTGACCCTCAGTGCGCCTGGTCATTCGCCGATCGACGTAGCCTTGCCCGGTCGTGATGCAGAACTGCGTGGCGTGACGATCTGGCGCGATACCTTGCGGGTCCCCGACGCAGGCGATGAAGCCGGAGCCTGGGTCAGCGAATTTATTGGTAAACCGACACGTCTGGTGCAAGTGCCGCTTGATCGGGCGCGGATGACGGAGGCGGGCTACGGCAAGGAAGACGACCAGGTGGCGTTCGCCGATGGCTATCCGCTGTTGCTGATTGGCCAGGCCTCCCTCGAGGACTTGTCGAAACGGGTCGGGCGTCCGTTGGAGATGCTGCGTTTCCGGCCCAACCTGGTGATTGAAGGGAGTGAAGCCTTCGCCGAGGACGGCTGGAAGCGTATCCGCATCGGCGATGTCGAGTTCCGCGTGGTCAAGTCCTGCTCACGCTGCATCCTGACCACCATCGACCCGCAAACCGGCGAGCGCAGCGACGACCGCGAACCCCTGGCAACCCTGCAGAAATACCGTTCGCAGGCGGACGGCGCGATGTTTGGCCAGAACCTGGTCAACGACGGCAACGGTCGACTTGAAGTCGGTATGCCGGTGGAGATCCTCGAATAATTTTGCGCAGAGCAAAAAAATGCCCGTGTCGAAAAACACGGGCATTTTTATTGCGCTGACCTTTATTTCGGCAAAGCCTGCGGGTTTAGCCGCGGTATTCACACAGGTAAGCGGTGTCGACGGCCACTTTCAACTGGAACTTGCTGTTGGCCGGCACGTTGAACTGGCTGCCGGCGGCGAAGGTTTCCCAGTCGCTGCTGTCTGGCAGTTTGACGGTCAATGCGCCGCTGACCACGTGCATGATTTCACGCTGGCTGGTGCCGAATTCGTATTCGCCCGGAGCCATGACGCCGATGGTCGCTGGACCTTCTGCGGTGCCAAAGGCGATCGACTTGACGGTGCCGTCGAAGTACTCGTTGACTTTAAACATGGGCGATTCCTCGAAAAGGGCTAAAAAGGGCCGGCCAGTATGCACAAGGCCCTGAGTGTCGTCACCTGTCTAAAGCGGAAGAACCAGTGGCAGCAGGCGTGCGGTATTGCGCGCATCTTCCAGCGCCCGGTGTTGCTGGCCGGTGAACTGCAGGCCGGCCAGTTGCAGGGCGCCGTTGAGCCCCAGCGGGCGTTCCAGGCGCCGGGCCTTGGCAAAGCGCTGTTTGAGGTTCATGTGGGGCACGTTGGCCAGCATGCTGGCGAGTCCCAGAAGCTGCCAATCCTGAAGCAGTTGTTTGCGATCGTAGTCGCCCCAACTGGCCCAGCCTTCAAGTCGCGTGTGGTGGTGGCCGAGCCAGCGTTCAAACGCCGGCCAGACTTCGCCCAGCGGTTGCGCGGCATCGATGTTGGCTTGGGTGATGTGCGTCAGCTCGCGGCAAAACGGCGTCAGCAACGGCCGCCGCAAGGGGCGGACGAAGCGCTGGAACTGGTCCAGTTCACGTCCCTTGCGGTCCACCAGGGTGGCGCCGATTTCAATGATTTCCATATCCGTTACGGGCCATCCACCCTCATCGGTGGTGGCCTCCAGATCAATGACCAGCCAGTGAGGCATTGCAGGGTTCCTGGTATCCGCGTCCTGTAGGGTTTGAGCGTAGCCAAACCCGGCGGTTCCGCCTAGCGCCTTATTCGACCTCCAACAGTATCTGCCGGTTTTTCACCTGATCCCCGACTTTGACTTGCAAGCGTTTCAGCACACCGTCGATGCCTGATTTCAAGGGGTGCTCCATTTTCATCGCCTCCAGTACCACCAGCAGCTGGCCCTTGGTGACCGGGCTGCCTTCATTGACCAGGACGTCGACAATCGCACCGTCCATCGGGGCCTTGAGGGTGCCGGAACTGACACTGGCCCGGCTGGAAACCTGCGCCTGAGTGCGATCGGCAAACTGCAAGCTGCCCGGCCGGGTAAACAGCCAGAGTTGCCCTGCCTCCAGGCGATAGACGTGGCGCTGGCGGATGCCATCGATTTCGAGGGTGGCCCGGCGCCCGTCGCAGTGGAGGACCTTCAGCTCGAGGCAGCGATCGGCGACCTGAATGCGCAATGGTTCACCCGGGATTGCCTGCAACGTCACCACCCAGTCCTGATCCTCAAGGCCGATGCGATAGTGCAGGGGAACGCTGGCATTGTTGCGCCAACCGCCCAGCGGGGCGGGATGAGCCTGTGCCGACGCCTGGTAGAAGAGGGCGGTTGCGATGGCCAGGTGTTGCGCGCCCGGAGCATGGGACTGCAGGCAGGCATGGTCGGCAAAGTGCTGGGCGATGAACCCGGTACTGAAGTCACCGTTGGCGAACTGCGGGTGCTCCAGCAGGCTTTCGAGCAAACGCTGATTGCTTTGCACCCCCAGCAGCACGCTGTCTTGTACCGCTCGCAGCAATTTGCGCCGGGCCTCCTCGCGGGTGGCGCCGTGGGCGATGAGCTTGCCGAGCATCGGGTCGTAGAAGGGACTGATGAGCTGACCTTCGATCAGGCCGTGGTCGATCCGCACGCCGTCCTGCAATCCCGGTTCCCAGGCCACGACGCGACCGGTTTGCGGGAGGAAACCCTGGGCCGGGTCTTCGGCATACAGGCGCACTTCCATGGCATGGCCCGTGAGTTGCACCTGCTCCTGGCGCAAGGGCAGCGGTTGCCCTTCGGCGATGTTGAGTTGCCAGGCCACCAGGTCCAGCCCGGTGATCAATTCGGTCACCGGGTGCTCGACTTGCAGTCGGGTGTTCATTTCCAGGAAATAGAACTGCCCGCGGGCATCCAGCAGAAACTCCACGGTGCCCGCGCCGACGTACTGCACCGCCCGGCCGGCCTTGAGCGCTGCTTCGCCCATGGCCTGCCGCCGTTCAGGGGTCATCACCGGGCAGGGGGCTTCCTCGATGACTTTCTGATGCCGGCGCTGCACCGAACAATCGCGCTCGCCGAGGTAAATCAGGTTGCCATGCCGGTCACCGAACAGCTGAATCTCGACATGACGGGGTTCGATCAGTGCCTGTTCGAGAATCAGTTCGCCGCTGCCAAATCCGTTCAGGGCTTCGGAGCGCGCCGTGCGAATCTGTTCCAGCAGGTTGCCGGCTTCGTGCACCAGGCGCATGCCGCGTCCACCGCCGCCAGCGCTGGCCTTGATCATCAACGGATAGCCAATGCGCTCGGCTTCGCGGCTCAGGGTGGCGTCGTCCTGCCCGTCACCTTGATAACCGTCGATGCAGGGCACCCCGGCTTCGATCATGGCGATCTTCGACAGGCGCTTGCTGCCCATCAGTTCGATGGCCTCGGGGCTGGGGCCGATGAAGGTGATGCCGGCATCCTGGCACGCGCGGGCAAACCCGGCGTTTTCCGAGAGGAAACCGTAGCCCGGATGGATCGCATCCGCGCCCGTACGCCGGGCGGCGTCGAGAATGGCCGGGATGTTCAAATAAGACTGTTGCACCGCGGCCGGACCGATGTTGACCGCCTCGTCGGCCATCTGCACGTGCAATGCATCGGAGTCGGCGTCGCTGAACACGGCAACCGTGCGATAGCCCAGCGCCTGGGCCGTGCGCTGGATGCGGCAGGCGATTTCACCGCGGTTGGCGATGAGGATTTTTTTCAGTCCGGGCATGGGTTGGCTCTCTGGATTTTGCGGTGTTTGTTCGGGCCTCTTCGCGAGCAAGCCCGCTCCCACATTTGAAATGCATTCCAGTGTGGGAGCTGGCTTGCCAGCGAAGCTTTTCAGGAGGCCCAGCCCGGTTTGCGTTTTTGTACGAAGGCCATCGTTCCCTCGACGCCTTCTGCCCCGGTCACCGCTTCGCTGAACCATTCGGCAGCCTGATCAAGCAACTCATCCGACGGCTGACCAGCACTCGCCAGCAGGAGTTTCTTGGTCGCCGCATTCGCCCCCGGCGCACAACACAGGACATGGGCCAACACCTCATCGAGACGCTCGGCGAGGGCCTGTGGATCATGCTCGACAAAATGCACCAGCCCCATGCGCCGTGCCTGGTGGCCATCAAAACGCGCCGCGGTCAGGGCCAGGCGCCGGGCTTGGGTCAAGCCGATGCGTTGCACCACGAACGGTGCGATCTGCGCCGGCAACAGGCCGAGGCTGGTTTCCGGCAGGCCGAATTGCGCCTGGTGATCAGCCAGGGCGATATCGCTGACGCAGGCCAGGCCGAGACCTCCGCCGAGTACCGCGCCTTGCAGCACCGTGATCACCACTTGCGGTGCGTGTTGCACCTCTTGCAGCAGTGCGCCGAACACCCGGTTCAGGTCCCGGTGCGCAGTGGGACCTTGAGCGCGGGCGTTGGCCATGTCCTTGATGTCGCCGCCCGCACAGAAGTGCCCGCCGACGCCACCGATCACCAGCGCGCGAACCCCTGGTTTATCGCGTACCGCCGCCAGCACCGAGCGCAATTCGGTGACCATCTGCAAACTCATCGCATTGCGGCATTCCGGGCGGTTGAGGGTGACGTGCAATACGCCGTTGTGCAGTTCCAGCAGCAAGGTCTGGCAAACCGGCAGGTTGTTCATTTCTTTTTCCCCGGCAGGATGCCCATCAACTTGCAGATGATCCCCAGCATGATTTCGTCGGCGCCGCCGCCAATCGACACCAGCCGCACATCGCGGTAAGCGCGGGCCACCGGGTTGTCCCACATGAAGCCCATGCCACCCCAATATTGCAGGCAGCTGTCGCTGACTTCGCGGCCCAGCCGCCCGGCCTTGAGCTTGGCCATCGAGGCCAGGCGCGTGACGTCCTGGCCTTTGACGTATTGCTCGGTGGCCTGATAGACCAGCGCCCGCAGGCATTCGATTTCGGTTTGCAGTTCAGCGAGACGGAAGTGGATGACTTGATTGTCGATCAGCGCATTGCCGAAGGTTTTGCGCTCCTTGCAGTATTCGATGGTGCTGTCGACGCAATATTCCAGGCCCTTGATCATGTTGGCCGCGCCGAACAGGCGCTCTTCCTGGAACTGCAGCATCTGCATCATGAACCCCGCGCCTTCATGGCCGATGCGGTTGCGCTGCGGCACGCGCACGTTGTCGAAAAACACCTGGGCGGTTTCCGAGCTGCGCATGCCGAGCTTGTCCAGGTGCGAGCTCAAGCTGATGCCCGGCGTATTCATCGGCACCATGATCAGCGACTTGTTGATGTGCGGCTTGTCGTCTGACGTATTGGCCAGCAGGCAGATGAAGTCAGCGCTCGGCGAGTTGGTGATCCACATCTTGCTGCCGTTGATCACGTAATCGTCGCCGTCCTTGCGCGCAGTGGTTTTCAACCCGGCGACGTCGGAACCGGCACCGACTTCGGAAACACCGATGCAGCCGACCTGCTCGCCGCTGATGGCCGGGCGCAGGAATTCCTCGCGCAGCTCATCGGAGCCGAAACGGGCCAGTGCCGGCGTGCACATGTCGGTCTGCACGCCGATGGACATCGGGATGCCGCCGCAATGAATGGTGCCGAATTCTTCGGCGGCGACGATCGAATAGCTGTAGTCGAGCCCCATGCCGCCGAATTTTTCCGGTTTGGATATCCCCAGCAAGCCGAGATCACCGGCCTTGCGGAAGATCTCGTGGATGGGGAAGCGCCCGGCCTTTTCCCATTCCTCGACGTGCGGGTTGATCTCGTGCTCGACGAACTGGCGCACGGTACGGCGCAGTGCTTCGTGTTCCTGGGTGAAGATCATTTTTATTGTTCTCCTTGAGCCGGCCTAGAGCCGGGCTACGCCAAAACTGTTGACTTGCAATGGCCGCACCTGGGCCTCGTGACAGATATCCAGCAAGTAACCGAGCAAGGTCCGGGTATCGCGCGGGTCGATCAAACCGTCGTCCCACAGATTGGCGCTGCCGTAGAGCGCCGTGGACTGGCTGTCGAGTTTCTGCGCGGTGACCTGTTCGAGCATGTCGAGCATTTTCGGATCGGGCACCAGGCCGTCCTTGGCCTGTTTGGCCTCGGTGACGATGCGCAGCACCTTGCCCGCTTGCGCGCCGCCCATCACGGCGGTGCGGCTGTTGGGCCAGGCGAAGATGAAGCGCGGGTCGAGGCCGCGTCCGCACATTGCATAGTTGCCGGCACCGTAGGAGCCGCCGACGACTATGGTCAGCTTCGGCACCCGGGCGTTGGCCACCGCTTGAATCATCTTCGCGCCGTGTTTGATCACGCCCTGCTGTTCGGATTCGGTGCCGACCATGAACCCGGTGGTGTTGTGGAAAAACAGCAACGGCGTCTGGCTCTGGTCGCACAGCTGAATGAATTGCGCAGCTTTGCTCGCGCCCTTGGGCGTGATCGGGCCGTTGTTGCCGATGAAGCCACAGGCGCGTCCCTGAATTTTCAGGTGACCGCAGACGGTCTGCTGATCGAACTCGCCCTTGAACTCAAGAAAGTTCGAAGCGTCGGCAATCCTGGCGATGATTTCGCGTACGTCGTAGGGTTTTTTCGGGTCATCCGGAATCAGGCCGAGCAGTTCGTCGATAGGGTACAGCGGCTCCTCCCAGCGTCGATCGGGGAGTGGGGGCAGCTGCTCGTTCCACGGCAGCAGGCTGACAATCTCGCGTACCTGACGCACACCGTCGGCATCGTTTTCAGCCAGGTATTCGGCGGTGCCGGCGATTTGTGCGTGCATCTCGGCGCCGCCCAGTTCTTCATCGGTCGCGACTTCGCCGGTGGCAGCCTTGAGCAGTGGCGGCCCGGCGAGAAACAGTTTGGCCTTGCCGCGCACCACCACCACGTAGTCCGACAAACCCGGCTGATAGGCGCCTCCCGCCGTGGCCGAGCCGTGCACCACAGTCACCTGCGGCAAACCCATGGCCGACATCCGCGCCTGATTGGCAAAGCTGCGCGCGCCTTCGACGAAAATCTCCGCCGCGTAATTGAGGTTGGCGCCGCCGCTTTCGGCGAGGGTGATCACCGGCAGTTTGTTTTCCATGGCGATCTGTTGCAGGCGCAGGGATTTCTTCAAACCGGTGGGGGAGATGGTCCCGCCCCTGATCGCGCTGTTGTTCGCCACCACCAGCACACGCACGCCAGACACATAGCCGATGCCGGCGATCAGGCCGCCACCGGCGCAGCTGCCGTCCTTGTCGTCGTGCAGCTTGTAGCCGGCCAGGCTCGCCAGTTCGAGAAACGGCGCGCCGGGATCGAGCAGCAGATTGAGGCGCTCGCGGGGCAATAACTGACCGCGTTTTTCAAACCTGGGTTTGGCTTCGGCGGCCTTGCCCAGCAGGTTCTGTTCGAGCACGCGGACTTGTTCGATAGCGCTCAGCATCGCCTTGCGGTTCTGGGCGAACGGCTCGCTGTGGGGATCGAGTTGCGACTGAATCACCGGCATGGGTTATTCCTTGTCCTTCAACACGTCGGGTATGTAGGCGCGGTGGAAACCGTTGTACGACTCGCTGTTGGTCGCCTTGTGGATCGGCCAGGCGCGCCCGCCGAGGCTGGCGGCGCCGTCGATGCGCAGGGTGCTGCCGCTGACGAACGCCGCTGCCGGGCTGAGCAGGAAAACGATCGCCGCGCTGACTTCCGATTCGGTGCCGATGCGCTTGAGCGGTACGTGTTCGCGCAGGGTCGGGATCACGGCCTTGAAGGCGCCTTCGTAGGTGTCCATGCCGCTGGAGGCAACCCAGCCCGGCGCCACGGCATTGACCCGCACGCCGGCATGACCCCATTCGTACGCGGCGGTCTTGGTCAGGTTGTCCATGCCCGAACGTGCCGCGCCGGAGTGGCCCATGCCGGGCATGCCGCCCCACATGTCGGCGAGCATGTTGACGATGGCGCCGCCGTGCTGGCTCATGGACTGGTTGAACACTTCCCGGGCCATCAGGAAACCGCCCACCAGATTGGTGCGCATCACGGTTTCGAAACCCTTCTGATTGATCGAGGCCAAGGGCGACGGGTACTGCCCGCCGGCATTGTTGACCAGACCATGGATCGGACCGTGCTTGCGAATCAGTTCGCTGACCAGATGCGTCACCGCTTCTTCCTCGCGGATATCACAAACGGCCCAGTCGGCCTTGCCGCCATCTTCGGCGATTTCCGCTGCAACGGTTTTGAGCTTGTCGGCCTTGCGCCCGACCAGCAACACATGGGCGCCGAGGGCCGCCAGTTCGTGGGCGGTGCAGCGGCCGATGCCGCTGCCGCCACCGGTGACGATGATGTTTTGGCCGGCAAACAAATCGGCTTTGAAAATCGAATCGTAGGCCATGGCGACAATCCTCTAGTTGAACTGGTCGGCGATGCGCTGCGGCACCGGGATCTGGATTTCCAGCAGTTGCTGGGCGAAGGCCTTGCCTTGCGGGTCGATGCGCAGGCTGGCGACACCGCCGCCGCCGAGAGCGTTTTCCAGCAGGAAATTCAGGCTGTGGCTGGCGGGCAAGTACCAGCGTTCGACCCGCCCGTGGATGGGATCGAGGACGTGGCCCATCCAGTCGACGATCACTTCCGGGGTCAGGGCTTCGGCGATCCATGGCAGGAATTCGGGATCGCGGGCCATGACGCCGATGTTGCTGTGGTTGCCCTTGTCGCCAGAGCGGGCGACCGCCAGCTTGACCAGGGCCACGCTGGCGTCGGCCTGGCCAGTCGGTTTCGGTGCGGCGAGCGGGACTGGCAGGTCCAGCGGGTCGAGCGTATCGAGGGCGGGCAGGGCACACGGGTGGCGCCGGCCCATGAAATCAATGTCCAGCGTGCAGGCGGTTTTGTCGATGAGGAACGAGAACAGTCGGATCAGCGGATACACCGTCGGCCGGCCACCGACAATGCCGGTCAGCCCTGGCGCCATGCCGGTGGCGGCCTGGGCAATCTCCCGGGAGAACAGGATCAAGGCCTGCTTGTCCGGATGGCGTACGGCGAGTTTGATCACCACTTCGCGGCTGTCCTGCCGCTGGCCGTGGGGGCCGTAGGTGGCCTCGCTGCCCAGCAACTCGATATTCACCTCGCTGTACGGCGCCCAGCCGCGCTGGCTGAACATTTCCGAGGTCTTGTTGATGATCGCCGCGCTGACTCGCCGCGCCTTGTCGACGGCATCGATGCCGGCAATCAGGCAACTGGCGGTACAGCGAAAACCATCGGGATACGTGGCGCTGACCTTGTATTGAGCCGTCGGCGGCAGGCCTTTGGCGCCGTGCACCTGCACCGCGTTCTTGCCTTGTTGCAGCAGTTTGACCTGAGTGAAGTCGCACACCACGTCGGGCAGCAGATACGCGCGCGGATCACCGATTTCATACAGCATCTGTTCACCCACCGTCAGTGGCGTGACCAGCCCGCCGGTACCTTGCGCTTTGCTGACGATGAACTGGCTGTCGGCGCTGACTTCGACGATGGGGAAACCGATGTGTTCGTAATCGGGCACGTCGCGCCAATCGGTGAAGTTGCCACCGGTGCACTGGGCGCCGCATTCGATGATGTGCCCGGCCAATGCGGCCTGGGCAAGTTTGTCGTAGTCGTGCCACGACCAGCCGAACTCATGCACCAGCGCAGCGCTGACCACCGCACTGTCGACCACGCGCCCGGTGATCACGATGTCCGCGCCCAGGCGCAGGGCTTCGACGATGCCGGGTGCGCCGAGGTAGGCATTGGTCGAGACGCACCTCGATGGCAGGGGCGCACCGCTGAACATTTCATGAATGCCTTGGCTGCCCAGCTGTTTGAGTTGCGGTTGCAGGTCGTCACCCAGCAGCACGGCGATCTTCAACGCCACCCCGGCCTTGTCACAGGCCGCTTGCAGGGCGGCGGCGCAGGCTTGGGGGTTGACCCCGCCGGCATTGCTGATGACCCGGATGTTGTGCTGCGCGAGCTGCGGCAGTAAGGGCGCGAGCACTTCGATGAAGTCGACCGCATACCCGGCCTGGGGATCTTTCATCCGTGCGCCGGCCATGATCGACAGGGTGATCTCGGCCAGGTAGTCGAAGACCAGATAGTCAAGATGCCCGTGTTCCACGAGTTGTGCGGCAGCGGTCGAGGTATCGCCCCAGAACGCGCTGGCGCAACCGATGCGAATTGATTTTGGCGCAGTCCGTTCCATAGCCACCTCCAACTCAAGTGCGTCGACATTACCAAGCAAGCGCTTGGTTTGTAAATGGCTGGGTTATCTTCTGCCAAGCGCTTGCTTGGTTGCATCCATGAGCTTAAATTGCCCGCGCAACCCCGCTGTTTTCGGGGTGATCGGCGTTATTGATTGATCGACTGTAGGAGAGAACGGGTGGACGAGCAAAAAGCCCTGAGGGTCATGCGTGAATTGGTGGACGACGGCCAATTGACCGACCCGGACAGCGCCCGTGGCAAGCTGCTGCAAGTGGCGGCCCACCTGTTCCGCAATAAAGGCTATGAGCGCACCACCGTGCGCGATCTGGCCGGCGCCGTGGGCATTCAGTCCGGGAGTATTTTCCACCATTTCAAAAGCAAGGACGAAATCCTGCGCGCCGTGATGGAGGAAACCATCCGCTACAACACCGCGTTGATGCGTGCGGCCATCGCCGAGGCCGGCAATGTGCGCGAACGGGTGCTGGCGCTGATCCGCTGTGAATTGCAGTCGATCATGGGCGGCAGCGGCGAGGCCATGGCCGTGCTGGTCTACGAATGGCGCTCGCTGTCCGAAGAGGGCCAGGCCAAGGTCTTGGCGCTGCGCGAAATCTACGAAGACATCTGGCTGCAAGTACTGGGCGAAGCCAAGAGCGCCGGGTTTATCCGCGGCGATGTGTTCATCACCCGTCGCTTCCTGACCGGCGCATTGTCATGGACCACCACCTGGTTTCGCGCCGACGGTAGCATGAGCCTTGATCAGTTGGCCGATGAAGCGTTGATTCTGGTGCTGGAAGACCGGCAATAAACTTGTGTTGGCCAGCATTAAACTGGCTAACTTGACGAAAACGCCTAGCTTGAAGTCATCGATGCCGTTTTATTGGGGAGTGAGCTTGTTTTGAGGGGGTCGCCAATTCGGACAGCTTCGCGGCTTTTGCTCGCGACGCTTGCGGTGTTAACGATGCTGCCATCCCAGGCTGCGCAACTGGTGCGCATTGGTGCCGCGCATTTTCCGCCCTATACCGTGCGCCCGGAATCCGGCGCCGATACCGGGTTGCTGCCGCAGCTGGTCGAGGCCCTGAACGCAACGCAAAGTGACTATCAGTTTGTCCTGGTGCCCACGTCCATTCCACGGCGTTTCGGTGACTTGAAGCAGGGCCGGGTCGACATGGCCATCTTCGAAAATCCGGCCTGGGGTTGGGAAGACATTCCCCATACCGCCGTCGACATGGGGCTGGAAGACGCCGAGATTTTTGTCGCGCAACGTCTGCCCGATCGGCAGCAAAGCTATTTTGCCGACCTGAGCGGCAAGCGCCTGGCACTCTTCAGCGGCTATCACTACGAGTTTGCCAACTTCAATGCCGAGCCCCAGTACCTGGCGAAAAACTACAACGCCACGCTGACCTATTCCCATGACAGCAATCTGCTGATGGTGTTACGCGGTCGCGCCGACATCGCCCTGGTCACGCGCTCTTACCTGAACGACTATTTTTTGCGCAATCCGAATGTCGCCAAGGAGCTCTTGGCGTCCGATCGCATCGATCAGGTCTATCACCATTACGCCATCCTGCGCCCGGCGGCCCCCATCAGTGGCGAGGCCTTCGGCAAGTTGTTGCAGGGCTTGCGCGACAGTGGCCAGATGCTGAGGATTTTCGATCCGTACAAGATTGCGGTGGTGCCGGTCCCGCACAAAGAACCGCCGCCTCAAGTCGTCAATTGACGTTCTTTTCCTAAATTTCCCGCCGTGGCTGACGTCACCTCGTTGAACTGTCGACGATTATCGTGAGCCCGCCCCCATGTCCAATCTGAATGACCTGACTGCCCTGTGCCTGCCGACCGGCAGTCGTCTTGCCGCTGATGAAACGCTAGGCCGCCTGAGCCTCAGCCTGGAAGGGCAACCGTTGCTGACCCTGCGGCTCAATCGTGGCCCCGAGTTGCACGTGCAATTGCTGGAGCGCTTCAGTCACCCCGAAGGGCAAGCGATATGGGCGGCCTGTTACTGGCTGTTCGCTCGCGACCCCGACTGTCAGCGCCTGGTCTGGCAACTGCAAGAGGTGCCGCACGAAGCTGTGCTCAGTGGTTTGCTGATTCCGACTTCCGTCAGCGGCGAGTATTGCTGCGAGCGCACCTTGTTCTGGCAGTTGCCGCAGCCATGGCTGGGGCATTCCCTTACCGGCAGCTACCCACAGCAAATGGTCATCACCGGCGGCAAGCGTCACCCACTGCGAGCGGTGAAACCCCGTGGTGAGGTGTATCGACGATTCGATGCGCGGCTGGGCGCCTGGGTTTCCCTGCGTACCCTGGAAATCGAGCAAGACCTGGCGCGTTTCAATCGTTGGCAGAACAGTCCGCGCGTCGCCAGCTTCTGGCAGGAGGAGGGCAGTCTCGAACAGCATCGCCAATACCTGAGCAAACTCGAGGCCGATCCGCACACCCTGACGCTGATCGGGTGTTTCGACGATCAGCCGTTCGCTTACTTCGAAGCCTACTGGGCCAAGGAGGATCGCATCGCACCCTTCTATGATGCCGGTGATTACGACCGTGGCATTCACATGCTGGTGGGTGAGGAAAACCATCGCGGTCCGCACAAGGTGGCGAGCTGGTTATCGGCGCTGGTGCATTACCTGTTTCTCGATGATCCGCGCACGCAGCGCGTAGTGGCCGAGCCGCGTGCCGATAACGCGAAGATGATCGGGTACATGCACAACCAGTGCTTTCACTGCGAGAAAGAGTTCGACTTCCCGCACAAGCGCGCGGCCTTGATGGTGTTGGGGCGTGAGCGGTTTTTCGATCGGTGCAGACTGGCTTGAAAAAAAGATCGCAGCCTTCGGCAGCTCCAACATGGAATTGCGTTCCCCCTGTAGGAGCTGCCGAAGGCTGCGATCTTTTAGAGCGGACACCACGAATTCAACGATGGGAAAAACTGTCCGCCCGATTCCCCGACACCTTGCGGCAGTGCACCAGCGCATCGCGGATCATGAAGTTAACCAGGGTTGGCGAGACGCCGAGTTCCTTGGCAATGTCTTTTTGCGGTACGCCGTGCAGGCGATACATCTCGAAGGCGTAGCGGGTGCGGCTCGGCAACTCGGTCAACGCATCGGCTATGTGCTCCAGCGTCGAGAAATTGATGTGCGAAGTTTCCGGTGACGCACCCTGGATCACCACATTCAGCCCTTCCTCTTCAGGGCCGGAATACTTCTGTTCCAGCGCCTGCTTGCGGTAGTGGTCGATCGCCAGGTTGCGCACGATCTGGAACAGGTAGCTGAGCTGGGCCTTGATCGAACTGGTGATGGGCGGGGCCGACTGCAACCGGAAGAACGCGTCCTGCACAACATCTTCGGCACGTGAGCGGCAACCGGTAATACGGGCTGCGATCTTCACCAGAATCAGTCGATTATCGACGAATGCCTGAAGTAGCGGTGTATCGCACCTGCTTGTGGATACTGGTTCCATCATGGAAATCACCCTGCTGCCAAAAGGTTAGTGGGACGGGGATAAACCGGGGGGCCGTCCTGCACAATCGAGCGACAAATTAGGCTTAATGATAATGATTGTCAAATGAGAAAAAGAATTACTGCACGACAAAAGTGCAGAGTGCGAACTGCGACACGTTGACGCCCCCTTCAGCCCGCCTGGCGTTGCAACCTGGCGACTAATTATTTCAAGACGTCATCCGTTCTCATTGGTGAATGGCACCGGGCAGCAGCCCCGGTCACAACCGCATTGCCAATGCCTTGCGCGGTCGGCGAAGACCGCGTCCCGCGCGCCCTCGATCAGGGTGCGACGCCAGAAAACCGATTCCATTTGCAAGCCGAAATCAGGCAGGAAACCTCATGACCGACGCGTTCGAACTCCCCAGCACAATGGTCCAAGCCCTACAGCGCCGCGCGGCCCTGACGCCGGATCGGGTGGCCCTGCGTTTTCTTGCCGAGACCCCGGAACAGGCTGTGGTGCTCAGTTATCGCGAGCTGGATCAGCGGGCGCGGACGATTGCCGGTGCCTTGCAGGCCCAAGCGGATTTTGGCGACCGCGCCGTGTTGTTGTTTCCCAGCGGCCCGGATTACGTCGCGGCGTTCTTCGGTTGCCTGTATGCCGGGGTGATCGCGGTCCCGGCCTACCCGCCGGAGTCGACGCGCCGTCATCACCAGGAACGCCTGCTGTCGATCATCAGCGATGCCCAACCGCGCCTGTTGCTGACCAGCGCCGGGCTGCGCGATGCATTGCAGCAAATCGAAGGGGCGCCGCCGTTGCTGTGTGTCGACACCCTCGACGGTGCACTGGCCGAACGCTGGGTCGCGGCGGATTTGCAGGACGATCACATCGCCTTCCTGCAATACACCTCCGGCTCCACCGCACTGCCCAAGGGCGTGCAAGTCAGCCACGGCAATCTGGTGGCCAACGAATTGCTGATTCGTCACGGCTTCGGCATCGACCTCAACCCCGAAGACGTGATCGTCAGCTGGCTGCCGCTGTACCACGACATGGGCCTGATCGGCGGCTTGCTGCAGCCGATTTTCAGCGGCGTGCCTTGCGTATTGATGTCGCCAGCGTACTTCCTCGGCCGGCCGTTGCGCTGGCTGGAAGCGATCAGCGAATACGGCGGCACCATCAGCGGCGGGCCGGATTTTGCTTATCGCCTGTGCAGCGAGCGGGTCAGCGAATCGGCCCTGGAGCGGCTGGACCTGAGTGGCTGGCGCGTGGCGTATTCCGGTTCCGAGCCGATTCGCCTCGACACCCTGGAACGCTTCGCCGAGAAGTTCGCGACCTGCGGTTTCACCGCGGACAGCTTCATGGCCTCCTACGGTCTGGCCGAAGCCACCTTGTTTGTGGCCGGCACGGCGCGCGGCGAAGGCATAGGCAACCTGCGGGTGGACGATCAGGCCCTGGCGCAGAACCGGGTGGAAGCGGGCGAGGGCAGCCCGATCATGAGTTGTGGCATCAGCCAGCCGGCTCACGCCGTGCTGATCGTCGACCCGGTCTCGCTCAGCGAACAGGCCGACAACACCGTCGGTGAAGTCTGGGCCAGCGGGCCGAGCATCGCCCTCGGTTATTGGCGCAACCCTGAGGCGTCCGCCAAGACGTTCGTCCGGCACGCCGGCCAGACCTGGCTGCGAACCGGTGACCTGGGTTTCATGCGCAACGGCCAGTTGTTCATCACAGGCCGCCTGAAGGACATGCTGATCGTGCGCGGGCACAACCTGTACCCGCAGGACATCGAGCAGACCGTCGAGAGCGAAGTGGAAGTGGTGCGCAAGGGCCGCGTTGCTGCCTTTGCCGTCACGGTCGATGGTCAGGAGGGCATCGGCATCGCCGCCGAAATCAGCCGCAGCGTGCAGAAAATCCTGCCGCCCGAGTCCCTGATCAAGGCCATTCGCCAGGCCGTCGCCGAGGCGTATCAGGAAGCACCGAGCGTGGTGGTGCTGCTCAACCCGGGTGCACTGCCCAAGACGTCCAGCGGCAAATTGCAACGCTCGGCGTGCCGCAGTCGACTGGCGGACGGCAGCCTCGACAGCTACGCGCTGTTCCCGTCGGCCAGCAGCGAAAGTGCAAGCAAGGTCGAGTCGGGCTCTGAGCTGCAAAGCCTGATCGGTCGGATCTGGTGCGAGCAATTGCAGGTCGGGCAGGTGGGCGCCGACGATCATTTCTTCCTGCTCGGCGGCAACTCCATAGCAGCGACGCAAGTGGTGGCGCGTCTGCGTGAAGCGCTGGGGCTGGAGTTGAACCTGCGCCTGCTGTTCGAGGCCCCGACCCTCGGCGCATTCGCCGATGCCGTGGCCCGTCAGCAACAGGACGGTGGCCTGGCCCAGGGCGCGATCACAGCGCTGTCACGCCAGCAACCGATGCCGCAATCGCTGGCACAAAACCGTTTGTGGATCACCTGGCAACTCGACCCCCACAGCAGCGCCTACAACATTCCGGGTGCCTTGCGCTTGCGTGGCGAGCTGGACGAGGACGCATTGCGCGCCAGTTTCCAGCAGTTGATCGAGCGCCACGAATCCCTGCGCACGCGCTTCTTCGAGCGTGATGGCGTGGCCCTGCAGCAGGTCACTGCGGGTGCCGGGTTCAACTTGCAAATGATCGACATCAGCGATCTGCCGGTCGCCGAGCGTGAAGCCCGCGCACTGCAAATCCGTGAGGACGAGGCGCGTACCCGGTTCGATCTGGAGAAAGGCCCGCTGCTGTGGGTGACGCTGGTTCGCCTCGACGACGAAGACCATCAGTTGTTGGTGACGATGCACCACATCATCGCTGACGGCTGGTCGCTGAATGTGCTGATCGACGAGTTCTCGCGCCTGTATGCGGCGGCCTCCCAAGGCCAGCCAGCGCTGCTGGCGCCATTGCCGACGCAGTACGCCGATTACGCCAGCTGGCAGCGCCAATGGCTGGCGCAAGGGGAGGGCGAGCGGCAACTGGCCTACTGGAAAGCCCGTTTGGGCGAGGAGCATCCGACCCTGACCCTGGCCACCGATCATCCACGCTGCGCACAACAACTGCACAGCGCCGCCCGCCATACCGTGCGACTGGGTGCGGCCCTCAGCGATGGGATTCGCCAGACCGCCCAGGCCCACGAATCGACTTCCTTCATGCTGCTGCTCGCCGCGTTCCAGGCCTTGTTGCATCGCTACAGCGGTCAGCGTGACATCCGCATCGGCGTGCCGAACGCCAACCGTCCGCGCCTGGAAACCCAGGGCCTGATCGGCTTTTTCATCAACACCCAGGTGCTGCGCGCCGAGGTGGATTCACGGCTGCCGTTTTCTGAACTGCTGGGGCAAACCCGTCAGGCAGCGCTGGGTGCGCAAGCGCATCAGGACTTGCCGTTCGAACAGCTGCTTGAAGCCTTCCCGCAGGCCCGTGAACAGGGTTTGTTCCAGGTCATGTTCAACCACCAACAGCGCGACCTCAGTGCCTTGAAGCGTCTGCCGGGGTTACTCGCCGAAGAGCTGCCGTGGCACAGCCGGGAAGCCAAGTTCGATCTGCAACTGCACAGTGAAGAAGATCGCAACGGTCGCCTGAGCCTGTCCTTCGACTATGCCAGCGAGTTGTTCGATGCGACGACCATTGAGCGTCTGTCCGAGCATTACGCCAACCTGTTGCGTGAAGTCTGCGAGCGTCCGCAAACCGCCCTCGGCGATCTGCAACTGCTCACTGAACCTGAGCACAACCAGCAAGCGAACTGGTCCGTTGCACCCTGCACACCGGCCAGTCAATGGCTGCCGGAACTGCTGGACGAACAAGCCCGACTGACCCCGCAGCGCACGGCGCTGCTGTGGGACGGCGGTCAGTTGGACTTCGCCGGACTGCACACCCAGGCCAACCGCCTGGCCCACTACCTGCGCGACAAGGGCGTCGGCCCGGACGTCTGCGTGGCCATTGCCTGCGAGCGTTCGCCGCAGCTGCTGATCGGCCTGCTGGCGATCATCAAGGCCGGTGGTGCCTATGTACCGCTGGACCCGGACTACCCGGCCGAGCGCCTGTCCTACATGCTCAGCGACAGCGGTGTCGAATTGCTGCTGACGCAAACTTGCTTGCTCGATCGCTTGCCGGCCAGCCAGGGCGTCAGTGTGATCGCCATGGACACCTTGCACCTGGACAACTGGCCAAGCCAGGCGCCTGGCCTGCATCTGCAAGGCGATAACCTCGCCTATGTGATCTACACCTCGGGATCGAGCGGCCAACCCAAAGGCGTGGGCAACACCCACGCGGCGCTGGCCGAGCGCCTGCAATGGATGCAGCAAACCTATCAGTTGAACGAAACCGACGTGTTGATGCAAAAGGCGCCGATCAGTTTTGACGTGTCGGTGTGGGAGTGCTTCTGGCCGCTGATCACCGGCAGTCGCCTGTTGCTTGCCGGCCCCGGCGAACACCGCGATCCCCATCGCATCGCGCAGCTTGTGCAAGCGTACGGCGTGACCACGCTGCACTTCGTGCCGCCGCTGCTTTCGTTGTTCATCGACGAACCGCTCAGCGCGCAATGCACCAGCCTGCGCCGCGTATTCTCCGGCGGCGAAGCCTTGCCTGCGGAGCTGCGCAACCGCGTGCTGGCGCAACTGCCGGCCGTACAGTTGCACAACCGCTACGGCCCAACCGAAACCGCGATCAACGTCACCCATTGGCAGTGCTCCAGCGCCGATGGCGAACGCTCGCCGATTGGCCGGCCACTGGGCAATGTGATCTGCCGCGTGCTCGACAGCGAGCTCAATCCGGTTCCGGCCGGTGTGCCAGGTGAGTTGTGCATCAGTGGCAGCGGTCTGGCGCGTGGCTATCTGGGCCGTCCGGGCCTGACGGCCGAACGCTTTGTCGTCGACCCATTGGGCGAGCACGGCGCGCGTCTGTACCGCACCGGTGATCGTGCACGCTGGACTGGCGATGGCGTGATCGAGTATCTCGGTCGCCTCGATCAGCAGGTCAAGCTGCGCGGCTTCCGTGTCGAACCGCAGGAAATCGAAGCCCGTCTGCTGGCGCAGGAGGGTGTCGCTCAAGCGGTGGTGCTGGTGCGCGAAACGGCGGCGGGTGGACAACTGGTCGGTTACTTCACCCCCACTGACACTGCTGAGTCCATCGATGCTCAAACGACCCGCCTGAAAGCGGCGCTGACGGCGCAGCTGCCGGAATACATGGTCCCGGCCCAGCTGATGCGTCTGGACCAGATGCCCCTCGGTCCGAGCGGCAAACTCGACCGTCGCGCCTTGCCGGAACCGCAGTGGCAGGTTCGCGAACACGTTGAGCCAGTCACCGAACTGGAGCAACAGATCGCCGGCATCTGGCGCGAAGTGCTGGGCCTGACGCCAGTCGGCCTGCGCGATGATTTTTTTGCCCTCGGTGGCCACTCGCTGCTGGCCACGCAAATCATCTCCCGCACCCGTCAGGCCTGTGACGTCGAGTTGCCGCTGCGGACGCTGTTCGAACACAGCGAACTGGGTGCATTTGCCGAACAGGTCCGCTTGATCCAGGCCAGCGGCAGCACCAACAAACAGCCGCCGATTGAAACAATCGACCGCAGCCAGGCGGTGCCGCTGTCCTATTCCCAGAAGCGCATGTGGTTCCTCTGGCAGATGGAACCGGACAGCCCGGCCTACAACGTCGGCGGCATGGCGCGGCTACGCGGCGTGCTGGATGTCGCGCGTTTCGAAGCGGCGCTGCAAGCCTTGATCATGCGCCATGAAACCCTGCGCACGACGTTCCCGAGCGTTGACGGTGTCGCTCGCCAGCAGGTGCACATGCAGACCCGCGTGCGCATGGCGTGGAAGGATTTCACCGCGCTGGATGCCGAAGGTCGCGAATGGCAGGTCCAGCAACTGGCCGACGACGAAGCACACCGGCCGTTTGATCTGGAAACCGGACCGCTGTTGCGTGCGTGCCTGGTCAAGACCGGCGAGCAGGAACACTACTTCGTTCTGACCCTGCACCACATCGTCACCGAAGGCTGGGCGATGGACATCTTTGCCCGGGAACTCAGCGCGCTGTACGAAGCCTTTGTCGACGACCGTGAGTCGCCGCTCGCGCCGTTGCCGGTGCAATACCTGGATTACAGCGTGTGGCAGCGTCAGTGGCTGGAGTCGGGCGAGCGTCAGCGTCAGCTCGATTACTGGACCACGCAACTGGGCCATGAACATCCGTTGCTGGAGTTGCCGGCTGACCGTCCGCGTCCGCCGGTACAAAGCCATCAGGGTGAGCTGTATCGTTTTGACCTGAGCGACGAGCTCGCGGCACGGGTCCGTGCCTTCAATGCACGGCACGGCCTGACCCTGTTCATGACCATGACCGCCGCACTGGCGACCCTGCTGTACCGCTATAGCGGCCAGACCGACTTGCGCATCGGCGCGCCTGTGGCCAACCGCATTCGTCCGGAAAGCGAAGGGCTGATCGGCGCATTCCTCAACACCCAGGTGCTGCGCTGCCAGCTCGACGGACAGATGTCTGTCGGCGAGCTGTTCGAGCAGGTGCGCCACACCGTGATCGAAGGCCAGTCCCATCAGGACCTGCCGTTCGATCATCTGGTGGAAGCCCTGCAACCGCCACGCAGCGCGGCCTACAACCCGTTGTTCCAGGTGATGTGCAACGTGCAGCGCTGGGAGTTCCAGCAAAGCCGCACCCTGGCTGGCATGACGGTCGAGTACCTGGCCAACGATGCCCGCGCGACCAAGTTCGACCTCAACCTGGAAGTCACCGACCTCGACCATCGCCTGGGCTGCTGCCTGACCTACAGCACCGATCTGTTCGACGAACCGCGCATCGCCCGCATGGCCGGGCATTGGCGCAACCTGCTGGAGGCGCTGATTGCCGATCCGCAACAACGCTTGAGCGAACTGCCGCTGCTGGCGTCCGGCGAGCAACAGCTTCTACTCGACAGCCTCGGCGTCGAGGCGGGCGAACATCGGCTGGATCAGTGCATCCATCACCTGTTCGCCGAGCAAGCCCTGGTGCGCCAGGACGCGCCGGCCCTGACTTTCGCCGGGCAGACCCTGAGCTACGCCGAACTCGATAGCCGCGCCAACCGCCTGGCCTGGATGCTGCGCGAGCGCGGTGTCGGACCGCAGGTTCGTGTGGGCCTGGCACTTGAGCGCTCGCTGGAAATGGTGGTCGGCCTGTTGGCGATCCTCAAGGCGGGCGGCGCCTATGTGCCGCTGGATCCGGAATACCCGCTGGACCGCTTGCACTACATGATCGAAGACAGCGGCATCGGTTTGTTGCTCAGCGATGCGGCGATGTTCAAGGCCCTGGGCGAGTTGCCGGCGACCGTCGGCCGCTGGTGTCTTGAAGAAGACGCCGCTGCGCTGGCCAATTTCCCGGCCAGCGAGCTGCCGTCGATCAGTCTGGCGCAGCATCAGGCCTACCTGATCTACACCTCGGGCTCGACCGGGAAACCGAAAGGCGTGGTGGTGTCCCACGGTGAAATCGCCATGCATTGCCGCGCGGTGATCGAGCGTTTCGGCATGCGCCCCGACGACTGCGAGCTGCACTTCTATTCGATCAACTTCGACGCCGCCACCGAGCGGTTGCTGGTGCCGCTGCTCAGCGGCGCGCACGTGGTATTGCGCGCGCAAGGGCAGTGGGACGCGGAAGAAATCTGCGACCTGATCCGTCGTCATCAGATCAACGTACTCGGTTTCACGCCGAGCTACGGCAGCCAGTTGGCGCAATGGCTGGCGACCCGGGGCCAGACCTTGCCGGTGCGCATGATCATCACCGGCGGCGAAGCGCTGACCGGTGAGCACCTGGCGCGCATTCGTGCAGCGTTCAAGCCGAGCCGGTTCTTCAACGCCTACGGCCCGACCGAGACCGTGGTCATGCCGCTGGCCAGCCTTGCGCCTGAAGTGCTGGAAGAGGGTGCCGGCAGCGTGCCGATCGGCAGTGTGATCGGCGACCGCGTGGCCTACATTCTCGACGCCGACCTGGCCTTGGTGCCGCAAGGCGCGACGGGCGAGTTGTACGTCGGTGGTGCGGGCCTGGCCCAGGGTTATCACCAGCGTCCGGGCATGACAGCGGAGCGCTTTGTGGCCGATCCGTTTGCCGCCGATGGCGGGCGCATCTATCGCACCGGTGACCTGGTGCGCCAGGGTGCCGATGGCCTGGTGGAATACCTTGGACGTATCGACCATCAAGTGAAGATTCGCGGATTCCGCATCGAACTCGGTGAAATCGAAACCCGCCTGCTGGACCATGATTCAGTCCGTGAGGCGGTCGTGTTGGCGCTTGACGCACCGAGCGGCAAGCAACTGGTCGGCTATCTGGTGACGGATGTCGCCGAACAGGACGAAGCGCAGCAATCGATGTTGCGCGAAGCCCTCAAGGCGCATCTGAAATCGCAACTGCCGGACTACATGGTGCCCACGCACCTGATCCTGCTGGCGAGCATGCCGTTGACCGGCAACGGTAAACTCGACCGCCGTGCGCTCCCGGCACCGGACCCGGAGCTGAATCGCCAAGACTATGTGGCGCCAAGCAACGAGCTCGAAGTCACGCTGGCGCAGATCTGGTGCGAAGTGCTGAACGTCGAGCAGGTCGGTCTCAACGACAACTTCTTCGAACTGGGCGGCGACTCGATCCTGTCGATCCAGGTGGTCAGCCGGGCGCGGCAGCAGGGCATTCACTTCAGCCCTCGCGACCTGTTCCAGCACCAGACCGTGCAGACCCTCGCCGCCGTGGCCACCCGCAGCGAGCAGGTCAGCGCCGAGCAGGGCTTGATCATGGGCGAGTCGCGCCTGACACCGATCCAGCACTGGTTCTTCGACACCGATATCGCGCAGCGCCAACACTGGAACCAGGCGCTGTTGTTGCAACCGACGGTGGTGCTGGAATCTCATCGCCTGGAGCAAGCGTTGCTGGCGGTGATCGAACAGCACGACGCCTTGCGCCTGCGCTTTGGCCAGGTTGCCGGCCAGTGGCAGGCTTTGCACCAGCCGATTTCCGATGCACCGGTGTTGTGGCAAGTGCGTGTTTCGTCCATGGATAAATGCGCGGCCTTGTTCGCCGATGCCCAGCGCAGTCTCGACCTTGAACAGGGACCCTTGCTGCGTGTGTTGCTGGTCGATGGCCCTGAAGGCCAGCAACGCTTGTTCATCGCCATTCACCACTTGGTGGTGGACGGTGTGTCGTGGCGGGTGCTGCTGGATGACCTGCAAACCGTGTATCGCCAACTGGAGGCGCAGCAGTCGGTGAAACTGCCGGCGAAAACCAGCGCCTTCAAGGACTGGGCTGCACGCTTGCAAGCCTACGCCGGCAGCGAGTCCCTGCGCGAAGAGCTGGGCTGGTGGCAGGCGCAACTGGCCGGGCCAAGTGCCGATTTGCCCTGCGATCACCCTCAAGGCGGGCGGCTAAACCGTCATGCGCAAACCGTCAGCGTGCGTCTCGACAGCGAGCGTACGCGGCAGTTACTGCAACAGGCGCCAAGTGCCTATCGCACCCAGGTCAACGACTTGCTGTTGACCGCCTTGGCCCGTGTGCTTTGCCGCTGGAGCGGTCAACCATCGGCGCTGATCCAGCTGGAAGGTCACGGCCGCGAAGCGCTGTTCGACGACATCGACCTGACCCGCACGGTGGGCTGGTTCACCAGTGCCTATCCGCTGCGCCTGACGCCGTCAAACATCGAAGAAGCCGCCGGGCAGGGGGCCTCGATCAAAGCGATCAAGGAGCAGCTGCGTGCCGTGCCGCACAAGGGCCTGGGTCATGGCGTGCTGCGTTACCTCGCCGATGAGCCGAGTCGCCACAGCATGGCGGCGTTGCCGCAGGCACCGATTACCTTCAACTACCTCGGCCAGTTCGACCAGAGCTTCGGTGCGGACGCGCTGTTCCATCCACTGGATGAAGCCATCGGCGCGGCCCACGATGCCCATGCACCGTTGCCCAACGAGCTGAGCGTCGACAGCCAGGTGTATGGCGGTGAACTGGTATTGCGCTGGACGTTCAGCGCCGAACGCTTCGATCCGTCAACCATCGGCGAGTTGGCCGATGCCTACGTCGGTGAGTTGAGCAGTCTGATCGAGCATTGCCTGCGCGACGACGCCGGTGGCCTGACGCCGTCGGACTTCCCGCTGGCGCAACTCAATCAGACGCAACTGGATGCGCTGCCAGTCCCGGCCGCCGTTATCGAAGACGTCTACCCGTTGACCCCGATGCAGGAAGGCATGCTGTTGCACACCTTGCTGGAGCCGGGCACCGGCCTGTACTACATGCAGGACCGCTACCGCATCAACAGCGAGCTGGATCCGCAGCGTTTCGCCCAGGCCTGGCAAGCCGTCGTCGCCCGCCACGAAGCGTTGCGCGCTTCGTTCTGCTGGAACGTCGGCGCGGACATGCTGCAGGTGATCCACAAACCGGGCAGCACACCGATCGAGTACCTCGACTGGCGTGATATCGCCGAAGCCGAGCAAGAGCCGAAGCTGCAAACCTTGCTCAGGACCGAACGCGAGGCCGGGTTCGATCTGCTCAACCAGGCGCCGTTCCACTTGCGTCTGATCCGGGTCGGCGCAGCGCGCTACTGGTTCATGATGAGCAACCACCACATCCTCATCGATGCCTGGTGCCGGTCGCTGCTGATGAACGATTTCTTCGAGATCTACAGCGCCCTCGGCGAAGGCCGGGAAGCGCAGCTTGGGCCGGTGTCGCGTTATCGCGACTACATTGGCTGGCTGCAACGCCAGAGCCTGGACGAAGCGCGGCAATGGTGGAAAACCAATCTGCAGGGGTTTGAGCGGACCACGCCGATCCCGAGCGACCGGCCGTTCCTGCGTGAACATGCCGGCGACAGTGGCGGCATGATCGTTGGCGACCGCTACACCAGGCTCGATGCCCGTGACGGTGCGCAATTGCGCGAACTGGCCCAGGCCCATCAGTTGACCATCAACACCTTCACCCAGGCGGCGTGGGCGCTGGTGCTGCGACGCTTGAGCGGTGATCGCGACGTGCTGTTCGGCGTCACCGTGGCCGGGCGTCCGGTGGAGATGCCGCAGATGCAGCGCACCGTCGGCCTGTTCATCAACAGCATCGCGCTGCGGGTGAAGATGCCCGAGGACGGTCAACGATGCAGCGTGCGCCAGTGGCTCACCGGTCTGCTCGACAGCAACATGCAACTGCGTGAATACGAATACCTGCCGCTGGTGAACATCCAGGAGCAAAGCGAGCTGCCCAAAGGCCAGCCGCTGTTCGACAGCCTGTTCGTGTTCGAAAACGCCCCGGTGGAAGTCTCGGTGCTGGACCATGCGCAGAGCCTCAACGCGACCTCGGATTCGGGCCGGACACACACCAACTTCCCGCTGACGGCCGTGTGCTATCCGGGTGATGACCTGGGCTTGCACCTGTCCTACGACCAGCGCTACTTCGATGAAACCACGGTCGAGCGCATGCTCGGCGAGTTCAAGCGTTTGCTGCTGGCGCTGGTGGAAGGTTTCCACGGCGACATGGCCGACCTGCCGTTGCTGGGGGCCGAGGAGCAGGACTTCCTCCTCCATGGCTGCAACCAGAGCGAACACGAATACCCACTGGAGCAGAGCTACGTTTCATTGTTTGAAACGCAGGTCGCCCGCCACCCGCAGCGGATTGCCGCCAGTTGCCTTGACCGGCAGTACAGTTATCTGGAACTGAACCAGCGCAGTAACCGCCTCGGTCATGCGTTGATTGCCGCCGGCGTCGGGCGCGATCAACCGGTGGCATTGCTGGCCGAACGCAGTCTCGATTTGCTCGGCATGATCATCGGCAGCTTCAAGGCCGGCGCGGGTTACCTGCCGCTGGACCCGGGCCTGCCGAGCCAGCGTCTGAGCCGGATCATCGAACTGAGCCGCACGCCACTGCTGGTGTGCACGCAAGCGTGCCGTGAACAGGCGCAGGCCTTGCTCGACGAGTTCGGCTGCGCCAGCCGGCCACGGCTGCTGGTCTGGGAGGAGGTCCAGGCCCTTGCGCTGTCGGCGGACAATCCCGGCATCTACAGCAGTGCGGACAACCTGGCCTATGTGATCTACACCTCCGGTTCCACCGGTTTGCCCAAAGGCGTGATGGTCGAGCAGCGCGGCATGCTCAATAACCAGTTGAGCAAAGTGCCGTACCTGAACCTGAGCGACGCCGACGTGATCGCCCAGACTGCCTCGCAAAGCTTCGACATTTCCGTGTGGCAGTTCCTCGCCGCACCACTGTTCGGCGCACGGGTGGACATCGTGCCGAACACCATCGCCCACGATCCGCAGGGTTTGCTGGCGCATGTTGCGGCCCAGGGCATCACCGTGCTGGAAAGCGTGCCATCGCTGATCCAGGGCATGCTCGCCCAGGAGCGCATGCGCCTCGACGGCCTGCGCTGGATGCTGCCGACCGGTGAGGCGATGCCACCGGAGCTGGCGCATCAATGGTTGCTGCGTTATCCGCAGATCGGCCTGGTGAATGCCTACGGTCCGGCGGAGTGCTCGGACGACGTGGCGTTTTTCCGCGTTGATATGGCTTCGACTCGCGGCAGCTATTTGCCGATCGGCACGCCGACCGACAATAACCTGTTGTATGTGCTCGATGGTGCACTGGAACTGGTACCGCTGGGTGCCGTGGGTGAACTGTGCGTCGCCGGCACCGGAGTCGGGCGCGGTTATGTCAGCGATCCGTTGCGCACGGCTCCGGTGTTTGTGCCGAACCCGTTCGGTGCACCGGGTGAACGTCTGTATCGCACCGGCGACCTGGCGCGCCGTCGCAGCGATGGCGTGTTGGAGTACGTGGGGCGTATCGACCATCAGGTGAAGATTCGCGGCTACCGCATCGAGCTGGGTGAAATCGAGGCTCGCCTGCATGAACAACCGGAAGTCCGCGATGCGGCGGTGGGTGTGCAGGAAGGGGCGAACGGCAAGCATCTGGTGGGCTATCTGGTGGCGACGGAGGTTGCGTTGAGTCCGGCCGAGGGATTGGAGCGGATCAAGCAACGCCTGCGCGCCGAATTGCCGGAATACATGGTGCCGCTGCACTGGCTGTGGCTGGACAGGCTGCCGCTCAACGCCAACGGCAAACTGGACCGCAAGGCCCTGCCGGCGCTGGAGATCGGTCAGATGCAGAGCCAGGATTACCAGGCGCCGCGCAATGATCTGGAGCAGACCCTGGCGGACATTTGGGCTGAGGTACTGAAGGTCGAGAAGGTGGGTGTTCGCGACAACTTCTTCGAACTGGGCGGGCATTCGCTGCTGGCCACGCAGATCGCCTCGCGGGTGCAGAAAACCCTGCAACGGGACGTGCCGTTGCGGGCGATGTTCGAGTGCAGCACGGTGGAGGAATTGGCCGGGTACATCGACGGATTGGCGGCCAGTGAGATCACCGAGGAGAAGGTGGATCGCTTGAATGACCTGATGGCGGAGCTGGAGGGGTTGTAGATCTCCATCACCGTTGAACGGGTCACGCTGACGGTACGTCGATGCAGGCTGCATCGGCGTACCGTCGGATGCTCAGACGGGATTGGGGTCTCCCTTATGCCAGATGGTCAGGTTATCGATAGATCCGTGCATTAAACTTTCCACTTCGATGTAATGGAGCAGGTGACCTTGCGGGGCCTGAAAATTCACCCAGGTCCGACTTTTCACCCAGCGCTCCTCAAGCAATACATCACCCTCGCCGATGAACCTGAAGGTCGCACCCTCGCCGGTTGTCGCGTAGGCAAACCGGATGCGGCTGCACTTCCACTTGAGCAGTAAGCGTGCTCGCCGCAATTGTTCTAGTGCGCCTGCGCAGCACAGCGCCAACGCCTGCCCCTTGAGCATTTCCGGAAAGTTTTCGGAGGGTGTTCGCACGACATGGAGCCCGATGCCCGTGTGAGAGTCTCGAGGCAGTTCGAGCTTTAAAAAACGTGTGTCGATAGTACTGCCAGGTCTGAGAAACTCCTTTTTTGGATAGCTTTCAAAGTCGTCGAACGCCTCAATTTCAGTCACCCGTAGCTTGGCCGTGGTGTGAAGCAGCTCATGGCCGTTTTCCGGCAAGAGGGAGACCGAAGGATCTACCGGCGGTGTACCGGGTGCACCGTCGAACGTCACGGCCACATTCAAGGTGACGGAGGAATAGTCCTCACAACCGGCCAGCCAGGTGCGCGAGAGCTCCAGTTCAAATTCACCTCCAGACTCGGCTTCCTGAGTTGTCACGACGTGGTTTTCCACTACCCACGCGAAACGGTAGTTGCCAATCAGGTGTTCATTGCCTACAGCCAGGATCCACAAGCGCTGTCCGGCGGCAATGAGGGGCCACTTGGGCAGGGCGATCCGGGCATTGCCGGGAAACCAACGCATGTCCAGCCACCAATCGCCTTCAACCAATTCCAGATCACAAAATTCAGGTGCTGGCAGGTCCTCAGGTTCAATCATTTCGACCGTCAGTTCCAGTCGGTAAGACTCTTGCGTCTGATCGTCCAGTGTCGCGGTGTACCAAACGGGAATGGTTTTACCGACACAGGCACCGATGACTGACGCATCGATCGGAATCCCCACACTGCCACTGGCACGGCCATCGACAACCGGCAGTGTTGGCCTGCTTGCCCCTGATGGCCTGTCCCAATGCAATTGAATCCTGTGTCTTTTGCTCATGCCTTCAAAGGCAACGGTGACCTTGGTGCCATTCATGGCATCCAGGGGATAGAGCAGATTCTCACTGGTTGCGTACTTGACTTTGGGGTACGGCAATTGCGGCGACTTTTTTTTAGCCACGGTAACCACTCCTGTCGCTACATCGGCGATTTTGGCAGTGGTTAGGTATGCACTCGAAACAGGGTGGCGGCTACTGTCAGAGTTGACAGTTTTACTGGCGAAAAAAGGTGATTCCGATCGATGGCTCCGAGCGCCTGCCCGCGATGGCGCTTATACAAACGCATACATTCTGGCGATTGACTGCGACCGGTCAGCCACTCAGTCTTCCGGTTCAATTTTTCCCGCGGAGACAGTCGATGCCCTTCGTAACTATAGATGGACAAGCCCTTCACTATATCGATCAAGGCACCGGCCCGGCGGTGCTGCTGGCCGGCAGTTACCTGTGGGACCAGGGCATGTGGGCGCCGCAGATTGCCGCGCTGGCGCAACAGTATCGTGTGATAGCCCTGGACCTGTGGGGGCACGGTCAATCCGGGCCGTTGCCTGTCGGCACTGAATCGCTGGATGACCTGGCGCGTCAGGCATTGGTCTTGCTCGATCATCTGGACATCGAGCGGGTCACCCTGGTCGGCTTGTCGGTCGGCGGCATGTGGGGCGTGCGTCTGGCGCTATCGGCAGCGCACCGGCTCAATGGCCTGGTGTTGATGGACACCTACCTCGGCGTCGAACCGGAACCGACTCGCCAGTATTACTTTTCACTGTTGAAGCAGATCGAAGAGGCGGGTGTCATCACTCCAGCGCTGCTGGATATCATAGTGCCGATCTTCTTTCGCCCCGGTATCGACCCGCAATCGGCGCTGTATCGGAACTTCCGTGCTGCGTTGGCTGCCTTGCCCGCCGATCGCCTGCGTGAAAGCATCGTGCCGATGGGGCGCATTACCTTTGGTCGTGATGACTGTATGAACCGGCTGGGCGAGCTGGACGCTGCCAGCACTCTGGTGATGTGCGGTGATCAGGACATTCCGCGTCCGCCGGAGGAAGCCCGTGAAATGGCTGAGTTGATCGGCTGCCCGTGGGTGCTGGTGCCGGAGGCGGGGCATATTTCCAGTCTGGAGAATCCGCAGTTTGTCACCCAGGCGCTGCTGGAGTTTTTGGCTGAGCGCAATCCGGCGTAGGGTTTTCGAAAAAAGATCGCAGCCCTGCAGGAGCTGCCGAAGGCTGCGATCTTTTGATCCTGCTTACTTCGGCCCGAGAATCTTCACCAGCTTGTCCGGCGAAGGCGCGCCTTGCTGTTGTTGCAGATTACCCTTGTCGTCCATGTAGAAAATCGCCGGGGTCGCCTGCAACTCCAGCTCTTCCATCAATTGCATGTTGGCCGCGAACTTTGCCTGAATCGCTGGCGGCACTTCCTTCAAGGCCTTGAGCGAGCTGCCCTTGCCGGCGGCTTCGTGATCCTGCAGGGCTTTTTCCGGGTCTTTGGCGGCAAGCAGTGCGGCGGATTTTCCCGGGCTGTCTTCGCGGATGATGCCCACCATGATGTGGCGCAACTGCACCTTGCCGGCCTTGACCCACGGCCGGGCCTGTTCCCAGAACATATTGCAGTACGGGCAGTTCGGGTCACTGAACAGGTACACCACGCGCGGCGCATCCTTCTTGCCGTCACCGATCCAGTTGCTGGTTTCGAACTTGGCCCAGACTTCCTTGGCCATCGGCGCGTACACCAGTTTTTGCAATGGCGCGCTGCTCAGGTCATTGCCCTCGGCGTCGTACAGGTTGCCCAGCAGCACGTGTTTACCGTCCGGTGTCAGGTACAGCGCCATGCCGCGGCCCTGATATTGCGCGGCATACCCGCGCAAGCCGTCAGGGGCGTCGAACTGGCCGACGATTTTCGCGCCCTTGGCCTCGATTTTCCTGATCGCATCGGGCAACTCTTCGGCCTGCACCGATGGCAGGTGCAATAGGGCAGCACCGAGGCTCAGGGTCAGCAGGTGGCAGAGGCGGGGCATGGCAGTTTCCTTGAAGAGGTGGCGGGTACGGTGTCGAAGTTTTCCAGTGCGCGAGCCAGGCTGGCGTTTGACAGCTCACCCAGATGGCTGCCCAGCAGGCGACCTTCGGGGCTGTAGAACAGCGTAGTCGGTAATGCCATGGACCCGACGGCCTGGCTCAGTCGCCCGCCGCCGTCGAACAGCACGTTGGACAGGCTCAGGCCCTGGGTTTCCAGAAAGGTCGCGACGCTTTGCATGCTTTCCGCCTGGTTGACGAACAGGAACGTCAGGTCCGGACGTTGTTGCTGGGCGCTTTCCAGCACCGGCATTTCCCGGCGGCACGGCGGGCACCAGGTGGCCCAGAGATTGATCACCAACGGGCCGCCCTTGTAGTCGGCCAGTTGCACGGTTTCGCCAGCGGCGTTGCGCAGGGCGATTTCCGGCAGGCGTGTGCCTTGTTCATAAATCGACAGGGAGAACGTTGCCAACAACCAGAACGCCAGGCCGCTGGCCGCGCCAAAGCCCAGTGGGCGGCGCAGACCCGGGCGACGCCAGCCGCGATACAGCGTGGCGAGCAGCACGACAATCACCCCCGGCCAGGCGAGAAAACCGCCATCGCGCAGGTCGATGATCTGCCACGGATCATTGCGGTAGTGCGCCCAATAGACCGCCACGAAACTGATCCGGGCCGCCAGCATGCCCAGCAGAAACAGGCTGAACAGCGCGGACTCGGGGTTTTCTCCGCCACGCTTGGCCACCCGCCAGCCGACAAAAGTGGCCAGCGCCAACGCGCTGATCAGCAGCAGGTGATTGAGCGCGATGGCAAAGGTGCCGAGGGTGAAGGTCAGCATCAACGGGCGTCTCGGGTGGTAATCCAGCGTTGCAGGAAGGTATCGGCATCGACCTCGCCGGTGATGCGCTGGCTGCGCCGTTCTTCACCGTCAGCGCCAATCCACAGCAGGCTCGGTGGTCCTGGCACTTTGTAACGGCCGAGCAACTCGCGGCTGGCGGCATTGTCGGCGGTGACGTCCAGGCGGAGCAAGCGTACATCGCTCAAGGCTTCAAGCACTTGGGGTTTGCCAAACACCTGCTTCTCCATGACTTTGCACGACACGCACCAGTCGGCGTAGTAATCCAGCAGCACCCACTGGCCCTGAGCCTGCGCCACATCGAGCTCCCTTTGCAGCGCAACCGGGTCCTTGATCGTAGTGAAGGCGTCGTGGCCGGTGGGCATGGCAGCGACGGCGGAATTGGAGGCGCGGAAGACCTGTAACGGCTTGAGCAGATCATCACTGCCGCCGGCCGCACCGATCATCAACAGACTGCCCCACAAGCCGAGCAGCAACGAGCTGGCACCGAACAGTTGAGCAATGCGACCGAAGCCATCCGACTGTTTCCAGGCACTGTACGCCGCAATCAACAACAACGCCCCGCACAGGCCGACCCATAACGACTCATCCAGCACCGGGCGCAACATCAGCAACGCCGTGGCGAGGAACAGGAAGCCGAAAATGCCTTTGACCAGGTTCATCCACGCGCCCGGCTTGGGCATGAAGCGATTGCCAACGGTCACCAGCAACAGTAGCGGCACACCGATGCCGATGCCCAGGGCGAACAGAATCAATCCGCCATGCAACGCGTTACCGCTTTGCGCGATGTACAGCAGCGCGCCGGCCAGTGGGGCGGTCATGCACGGGCCGACCAACAACCCCGACAACGCACCCAGCACACCCGCGCCGACCAGGCTTCCGCCGCGCTGATTACGCGAAACGTTTTCCAGTCGATCCCGCACGGCCACTGGCAGTTGCAGCTCGAAGTAGCCGAACATCGGCAGCGCCAGCAACACGAAAATCGCCGCGAAACTGCCCAGTAGCCAGGGATTCTGCAACCAGGCTTGCAGGTTCGCCCCCAGGGAGGCGGCCAGGACACCCATCGCTGCATATACCAGCGCCATGCTGACCACGTAACTGCCGGCCAGGGCGAAACCACGCTTGGGCGAGGCGCCGCTGCCAACGATCAGCCCGGCCAGAATCGGCAGCATCGGCAGCGAGCAAGGGGTGAAGGCCAGCAGCAGGCCCAGACCGAAGAACACCAGCAGGCTCCAGCCCAGCGCCCGTTGTTGCAGGCCGCTGGCCAGCGCCTGGTCCGGTGCTTCGTTGGCCGCGCCCTGCAAATTGGTATTGCCCAGGTCCACGATCCTGGTTTGCGGTGGGTAACACAAACCGGCATCGGCACAACCCTGGTAACTGACCTTGACCTGGCCGCTGGCACCCGCCGGTATCTTCAGTTCCAGACCCTGGCGGTAGACTTGTTGTTCACCGAAAAACTCGTCGCTGTGGGCTTCACCTTCCGGCAGCGCAGGATGCTGCCCGACAGGCAATCCGTCGAACTTCAAGCGTTTCTGGTACAGGTAGTAGCCGTCGGTGATCTGCCAATAGAGCTGGGTTTCACCGGATTCCAGGCGTTCAGAGGTAAAGGTGAAGGCTTTATCAACCGGGAGAAATTCAGGTTTGGTGTCGAACGGATTGGTTCCCGCCTGGGCCAGGCCCGCGATCAAAAGGGTAAACAGTAAAAACAGACGATGCATGGATAAGCCTTTGCCCGGTACGAGTGAGGTGCACAGTGGCGTGTGGCGATTAACCGATGATTAACCGTCCCGGTCTTGTGGCGAAGGCCTCTGCGGCATAATGTCGGCTTAATCGGTCAAAGGCTTAATCAGCTTTATTTCTACGAGGCTCCCCATGCACGTACTGGTTTGCGAAGACGATGAGCTGATCGCCAGCGGCATCGTCGCCGGCCTGACCGCCCAGGGCCTGACCGTGGAGCACGTGGCCACGGCGTCCGCTGCCCGGGCGATGCTCAAGGTGGCCGAGTTCGACGTGATGGTGCTCGACCTCGGTTTGCCGGACGAAGACGGCCTCAAGCTGCTGCAGCAATTGCGCCATCAGGGCCTGGAGTTGCCGGTTTTGATCCTCACCGCGCGGGATTCGGTCACCGACCGCGTCGATGGCCTGCAAGCCGGTGCCGATGATTACCTGCTCAAACCCTTCGACCTGCGCGAACTCGCTGCGCGCCTGCACACGCTGTTGCGACGGGTGGCGGGGCGCAGCGTCAACCTGATCGAACACGGCGCCCTGACCTACGACCCGAGCAGCCGCGAAGCCACACTCGCTGGCCAGCCGGTGGACCTCTCGCGTCGCGAGCAGTCGTTGCTGCAAGCCTTGTTGCATAACCGTGGCCGAGTGCTGTCCACCGAGCAACTGAAGGACAGCGTCTACGGTTTCAACGACGAGCTGGAAAGCAACGCCCTCAACGTCCATATCCATCACCTGCGGCGCAAGCTCGGCAATGGCATTGTCGAGACCGTGCGCGGCCTGGGTTATCGCCTGGGGCCGGCTGATGGCGGAGAAGAATCGAAGTGATGAGTCTGCGTTTGCGCCTGAGCCTGACGCTCGGCGCCGCATTTGCCTTGATCTGGGCCCTGGCCGCGGCCTGGATGCTCAGCGATTTGCGCAATCAAATGATGTTTTCCCTCGACCAGCGCCTGGTGGCGTCGGCACGCATGGTCGCCGGCCTGATGGAGCAACTGCCGCCCGTGCCGAGCAAGGGCGAGGGCACCCACTTCAGCGCCGAACAACTGAACATACCGGGTGGCATGGCGTGCCAGGTCAGCTCGCTGCGCGGTGAAATCCTTGCCCGCAGCCACACCGATCCGCAGCAGACGCTGGAGGCCGAGAAGCTGGGTTTTCACGATCAGATGATCGACGGCGCGCCGTGGCGCAGTTTCACACTGGCCCGGGGCGATCTGCGCATCACCACCGCCGACCGGCAGATCGAGCGCGAGGCGTTGAACATGTCGATCCTGCTGGCCGCTTCGGTACCGGTGGGCGTGGCGCTGCTCGGTTGCCTGTGCCTGCTCTGGCTGGGCATCGGCCAGGGGCTGGCGCCGCTCAACCGCATGCGCGACGCCTTGATGCGCCGCAGCGCCGACTCCCTGGAACCCTTGCAGATCCAGCCCTTGCCCAGTGAGCTGCAACCCTTGCTGGAAACCCAGAACCAGTTGCTCCAGCGCATCGGCAAGACCATCGAGCGCGAACGTCGCCTGACCGGTGACGCGGCCCACGAGTTGCGCAGCCCGCTGACCGCCATCAAGACCCACCTGCAAGTGGCGCGCATGACCGACGGTAGCGCCCGGGACCAATCCCTGGCGCGCGCCGAAGAAGGGGCGGATCGCATGCACCGTACCCTCGAGCAATTGCTGTTGCTGGCGCGGGTCGAGGGCAGCCTGTCGTTTGACGACGGTGTGCAGTGCAACGCCGAGCAAGTGGCAAAACTGGCGATCCAGGATGCGGCGAGCGGCGATCGCCAGCGCATCAGGTTTCAGGCGCCGGGCAAGGTCTCCGCTGCGCCAGTACAAATGCCCGCCGTGCTGTCGATCGCCGCGCTGCGCAACTTGCTCGACAACGCACTGCGCCACACTCCCGCCGACAAAGCGGTGGAGTTGAGCCTGGAAACCACCGGCAATCGTGTGCAGTTCGTGGTGCGCGACCATGGGCCGGGGATTGCCGAAGAGGATTTGCAACACTTGACCCAACGCTTCTGGCGCAACGGCCATAGCACGGGTTGCGGCCTGGGGCTGGCGATTGTCCAGGCCATCGTTCAGCGTTGCGGTTGCACGCTGCATTTCGATAGTCGACCGGACGGCTTGCGGGTCGAGCTGACGATGCCGCTGCAACCTGCCTGAAAAACACCACAAAACCCTGTGGGAGCGGGCTTGCTCGCGAAGAGGCCATTACATTCAACATCAATGTCGACTGTAACGCCGCCTTCGCGAGCAAGCCCGCTCCCACAAAGGATCAGATGTATCTTCTCTCCATCCGCCTAAATCCTCACCCCGCTGATGCGTTTCCAGAACAGGAAAACCGTATTGAGGGGTCGAGAGATGTCAGTCGCTACCAGCCTTATCGAAGATCAGCCGGCCCGGGTCGCTCCGACGTCTGCCGAGACGCTTTATCAATTCAACGAATCACCGCTGCTGGCCCGCCAGAGCCAGCAGGAATCAAACGCCCGCAGCTATCCGCGACGCATTCCCCTGGCGCTCAAGCGCGCCAAGGGTATTTACGTCGAAGACGTCGAGGGCCGCACGTTCATCGACTGCCTGGCCGGTGCCGGGACCCTGGCCCTGGGGCACAACCACCCGGTGGTGATTCAGGCCATCCAGCAAGTGCTGACCGATGAACTGCCGCTGCACACCCTGGACCTGACCACCCCGGTCAAGGATCAGTTCGTCCAGGACCTGTTCGGCCTGCTGCCGCCTGCCCTGGCTGCTGAAGCGAAGATCCAGTTCTGCGGTCCCACGGGCACCGACGCCGTGGAGGCCGCCCTGAAGCTGGTGCGTACCGCCACTGGCCGCAGCACCGTGATCTCGTTCCAGGGCGGGTATCACGGCATGAGCCAGGGCGCGTTGAGCCTGATGGGCAGCCTCGGGCCGAAGAAGCCGCTGGGCGCCTTGCTCGGCAGCGGCGTGCAGTTCATGCCGTACCCTTACGATTACCGCTGCCCGTTCGGGCTGGGCGGTGCGCAAGGGGTGAAAGCCAACCTGAGTTATCTGGAAAACCTGCTCAACGACCCCGAGGCCGGGGTGCAATTACCGGCGGCGGTGATCGTGGAAGTGGTGCAGGGCGAGGGCGGGGTGATCCCGGCCGACCTGGACTGGTTGCGCGGTGTGCGGCGGATCACCGAAAAGGCGGGCGTCGCCCTGATCGTCGATGAAATCCAGAGCGGATTCGCCCGTACCGGCAAGATGTTTGCCTTTGAGCACGCCGGGATCATTCCCGATGTCGTGGTGATGTCCAAGGCCATCGGCGGTAGCCTGCCGCTGGCGGTGGTGGTCTACCGCGAGTGGCTCGACACCTGGCTGCCGGGTGCCCACGCCGGGACCTTCCGTGGCAACCAGATGGCCATGGCCGCCGGTTCCGCGGTGATGCGTTATCTGGTCGAACACAAGGTCTGCGAGTATGCCGCCGCCATGGGCGAGCGCCTGGCCGAGCACCTGCGCATCCTGCAACGGGACTTCCCGCAACTGGGAGATATTCGTGGGCGTGGCTTGATGCTCGGTGTCGAACTGGTCGATCCGACGGGCGCACTGGATGCCCAAGGCCACCCGCCGGTCTTCGCCCGCCTGGCCCCCCTGGTACAGCGCGAATGCCTCAAGCGAGGCTTGATCCTGGAACTCGGTGGCCGCCATGGCGCGGTGGTGCGCTTCTTGCCGCCACTGGTGATCAGCGCTGCGGAAATCGATCAGGTAGCCGGGATTTTCGGCCGGGCCCTGGCTGCTGCCACCCGCGATCAGTAAATTTTTCGCGCCGCGCAACGTTCCTTCTACATAACGGCTGCGCACACGGCGCAGCCCGCCCAACATCGATGGAGAGACAGCATGACTTCAGTATTCGACCGCGAGGACATCCTCTTTCAGGTCGTGGTCAACCATGAAGAGCAATACTCGATCTGGCCCGATTACAAAGCTGTGCCGCAGGGCTGGCGCACCGTGGGCAAAAGCGGGCTGAAAAAGGAATGCCTGGCCTATATCGAAGAGTCCTGGACCGACATGCGTCCGTTGAGCCTGCGCCAGAAGATGGATGAGCAGGCGGCTGAGAAGACCGCTTGAATCAGCGGGCTTCCTGGTAAAAGATCGCAGCCTTCGGCAGCTCCTACAGGATGCGCATCCTGTAGGAGCTGCCGAAGGCTGCGATCTTTTGATCTTAGGCCGAAGGCCCGTTGCTCAACCCCTTGATCACCCTGTCCACATTCCCCTCCAGTTCACCCACCGGGTCTTCAGCATCGGTACTCAATACCACCAACCGACTCCCGGCCTCGGTAATCGCGGCTTTCACCGTCTCCGAAGGCTGTCGGTGATGCAACACCACCGCCACATCATTGTCCTTGAGCATCGCGCTCAACGCCTTGAGCGCTTCCGGTGTCCATTGCGCATCCGGTCGCGCATCCAGCCCTACCAGCTCCAGATTGAGCCCACCGATCAGGTAGCCGAAATGATCGCTGAGGCTCATCACACTGAGGTTATCGGCCGTCGCCAGCCGCGCTTCGCTATCAGCACTGAGCTTGAGCAAGCGTTGCTTGAGGGCTGCCAGGTTGGCATCGATTTTCGGCTTGGCCTCGGGAGCCAGGCGTACCAGGTCCGCCGCCATCACGTCGGCCATGCGGCCCATGTTGTTGCTGGAAAACCACGGCTGGCTGTTGAGACCGTCGACCCTGTTGCCCGGCTGCACGGCGATGCCGGGCAGGGCGCCATCCACCGGGCGGGCGGCATCGACTTCGACGATACGGATATTGCTGCGCCGGGAGATCGGGTACAGCGGGTCATCCGGCCATAGTGAACGCAGGCCGATCACCGCATCGGCATCCTTCGCCAACTGGGCTAGCGCCGGAGCACCTCGGCCGGTGAAGTAGGCGGTCTGGCGGCTGCCGGGCAGATTGGCCGGCGCGGCGCGTTCGAGGCTGACATCGGTGCCTTTGAGCAGCACTTCACCTAGACCATAAGTGATCGGCAAAGAGGCCAGCACGCGCAGCGGTTTGCCGTTGTTTGCGGCGAAGGTCGTGGCGGCTACCCCGCACAGGGCCACCGCGAGGGTCAGTTGGCGCAGAGAAAAAATCATTTATCCAAGGTTCCCTTTCAGGCTGGGGACGATGCCGCGTGCAATGGCGGCCAGGGCGAAGGCGATACCGGCCACGAGGATGATCGCGGCGCCGGATGGAATCGGCAGGTCGAAGACGATCGGCGCGAGAATCCCGCACAGTGTGCTGACGGTGGCGATCAGCACCGAACACCAGAAAAAGCCCTTCAGCGATTGGCTGAGCAAACGCGCCGCCGCTGCCGGAATCACCAGCAGCGCGCCGACCAGAATCGCACCGATGACCTTCACCGCGGCGACGGTGATCAGCGTCACCAGAATCACGAACAGATAATCCAGGGCCTTCACCGCCACCCCGCGCACCGCCGCCAGTTGCGGATTGAAGCTGGCGAGCATGATGCGGTTGTACAAAGGCAAAGCCAGGGCCATCACCAGCGAACCGACGATGGCCAGTACCAGCAAGTCATTGCCGTTGACCGTCAGCACCGAACCGAAGAGCACGTTTTCCAGGATGTGCACGTTGATTTTGCCCGCCAGAATCAACAGCAGGCTGGCGCCCAAGGCGAGCGACACCGAGAGGAACACGCCGATCAAGGTGTCCGGCGCCAGGCCGGTGCGGTTGCGCAGGTAGTTGAGCAGAATGCCGAACAGCAGGCAGTAGCCGAACAGGCTGCCGTAGGGGCCGGTGTAGGGTTCGCCGAGCAAAATGCCGATGGCCACGCCGGTCAACGCGGCATGGCCGACGGCTTCGGAGAAAAACGCGAAGCGCTTGACCACCACCAGCGTACCCAGGCCGCCCAGCACCGGGCCGATCAGCAGGCCGGCGAGCAGCGCATTGACCACAAATCCATAGGCCAGCGCCTCGGGCAGATAACCCGACGATGCCCAACCCTGGACCATCAGGCGAAAAGCTTCGTAACTCATCAGGCAAGGCTCCGTGGGTGAGTCGAGAACAGCGTCAGCAGGCGCTCCGGCGTCAGTGCCTGTTGCGGCGTGGCGTCAAACAACACGCGGCGATTGAGGCCGGTGACGTGATCGGCCAGGCGCCCGACCGCTTCCAGGTCGTGCTCGATCCACAGCACGGTGATGCCCGCCGCTCGCCAGTCGCCGAGCAGGCGTTCGAACACCCGGATCCCGGCCTCATCGAGGGCCGACATCGGCTCGTCGAGCACCAGCAATTGCGGAGGCGGAATCAGCCCTTGGGCCAGCAACACCCGCTGGCGTTCGCCGCCGGACAATGCGCCCATGCGGCGCTTGCGCTTGTCCTGCATGCCGACCCGTTCAAGGGCCTCGCCAATCGCCGCCGCGTAATGTTTGCTCAAGCCGAGAAAGGCCGGGCGACGCTGGCACATGGCGGCCATGAAATCGTCGACGGTCATCGGCAACCCCCGGTCGAACTCCAGCGCCTGTGGCACATAGCCAATGGTCCCCGGCTCGGCCGACCACTGCAGGCTCAAGCGGCCCTGATGCGGCATTTGCCCGAGCAGGGTCTTGATCAGCGAACTCTTGCCGCCGCCGTTGGGGCCGACCAGCGCATGCACGCTCCCGGGACGGACCTGGAAGGTCACCTTGTCGAGGATCGTCGTGCGCCCGAGGGTCAGGCTGACGTCGGCGAACTCCAGAGTCGGTCCCAAAACCTGTGGGAGCGAGCTTGCTCGCGATAGCGGTGTGTCATTCAACGATGATGCTGACTGACCGGACGCCTTCGCGAGCAGGCTCGCTCCCACAGGGGACTCTGTATCGGCCAGGATGGTTTCTTTCGATGTCATGCCCCTGACTCCTGAATCGCCCGCACGACGGTGTCGAGGTTGCCGGTCATTTCCTTTTCGTACTTGTCGGCGGTGTATTCGCCGTAGGAAATATGCGACAGCGGATACAGCTTCACGCCGGATTCGCGCTGGATGGTGTCGACGTAAGTGGAGGGAAAATCCATCTCCGAGAAGATCACCTTCACGTCCAGCTCACGCAGCTGGTCGATGGTCTTTTTCAACTGGCTCGGGCTCGGCTCGATGCCGTGGGCCGGCTCGACCACGGCTGTCACTTCCAGGCCGAACTCGCGTAGCAGGTAGTCGTAGGCAGCGTGCACCGTGGCCACGCGCAACTCGGCGTTCGGCGCCTGGGTCAGTTTGGCCAGGGCATCGGCGCGCATCTTGCGCAGGCGCTTGCCGTAGGCGCGGGCGTTCTCGGTGTAGGTTTTGGCATTGGCCGGGTCGAGCTTGCCCAGCTCCCGGGCGATGTTGTTGACCTGGGCGATCGAGGCGCTGATCGACAGGAAGGTATGCGGGTTCACCACTTTGCCGGCACCCCGGGCGGCAACACCGGTGGCGGCGAGCAGCGGCACGTTTTCATTGGCTTCGATCACCGGCACGTTCGGGGTTTCGCTGGCGGCGATCATGCGGTCGGCGAAATCATCATGGCCTACGCCGTTGAGCACGATCACGTCCAGCCCGCTGATGCGCTTGATGTCTTCAGCGCGGGGTTCGTAGGCATGCGGGTTGAAACCGGCCGGAATCAGCGGTACCACTTCGGCCTTGTCGCCGACGATGTTCGCCACGTAGCTGTAATAAGGGTGCAGGGTGATGCCGATGCGCAGGTGCTTGGCTGCCTCGGCACTGGCGAGGGATGGCAGCAGGCAGGCCAGCAGGCCGATCAGCAGCACACGCAAGATAGAACGTTGAGATGAAATGGACATGGGAAAGCGGTCTTCTCTCGGGTGAGGGCGAGGGTTCAATGCCGGTGCTGGCGGGTCACGCCGGCATCGAATTGCGCGACGATCTGTTGCCAGCCGGCGCTTTCGAGCGCGCTGTCGCTGAGGTCGGCCGGAGCGGTGAGCGTGCCGGCGCGGTTGAGCCAGATGTCCGGAGCGTCATCGGTGGCGGTCAGGCGCATCAGGAATGAACCGGCGACCGTCGGCGTCTGGCTCTGGCCGAAGTAGGCCTTGGCGTTGAGCAATTGCCAGTCATGGCTGCCACGGCTGACGGAGCTGGCATCCCGGGCAAACGGGGCAAAACCCTCGTCGGCGAGGGCCTCGGGAGTCGGCAGGGTTTGCTGTTCCTGGCGCAGCAAATGAATCTCGTCCAGGGTCACCCGCAAATCGGCGTAGATGCCTTGCTCGGCAGCGCTGAGATCGCGGCGTGCATCCAGTTGGTGGCTGTTGACGCTGCTCACCTCATGGGATTCCCCGCGCCAGAGCACCACCGAACCTGCGACCGCAAGGATCATCAGGCACAGCAGCAGGACGTAGAGGGTTTCGTGGCCGGCACCCGCCGGGCGCACGACTTGGGTCGTTGAAGTATTCATGGCGCCTGGATGTCCGCCTGGTCGATTTCCACTACGTGACCGGGGCCCGCGTCGAACAGCACATAGAACTCGGCGCCGGGTTTCTTGAACGTCAGGGTCGAATCGGCTCCGAGTTTGCCAGGCACCAGAATGGTTTCGTCGTAGCCGATCACATCGAGGGTCACGCCCGGTGCGCCACTGCCGTCGGAAAAACCGCCGGTGCATTTGATCTGCTCGGCGTCGATGGCCTTGCATTCGCACATCGGGTTGTGGGCCAGGGCACTGGTGCTGAAGCCGGCGCAGAGCAGCAGCAATAGAGTGTTGAGTGAACGAAGCGGGTTGATCATGGTTTGCCTCCTTGTTTGTTCAGCCAGGCGATGGTGGCGGGGGAGGCCTGGCTCAAAGGAATGGATGCCTGATGCATGGCGCCGTCCCAGCCTTCCATGGTGATCCACAGCTCGGCGTCGGCCGTGGTCTTTTCCGGGACGGGCAGTGAAGCGCCCATGCGGTACGGCGTGCCGAAGAAAATCACGCCGGCGGCGCGCAGGCTGCGGGGTTTGCCGATGCGCAGGTAGGTGGCCTTGACCTGTCCGATACAGGCCTCGCACAGGGCTGCGTTGAAACCCTTCATGTAGCCGGCCGGGCCATCGAGCGTGGGGGCGGCGTTGCGCAACTCCGCCAGGCGCAGGCTCCAGGGGCCGACCTGGACTTCGCCGACTTCGCGTTCGCCCAGGCCACTGTCGCCACGCATCAATGCTTCATCTGCGAAGTACTTGGGCATGAAACCGAGCGGAATCAGCAGCAACAGGACGTTCAGGTGAAAGCGCCATTTGTGCCAGAACACGCTCAGGCGCGAGGGTGGTGAGACCGCAATGTCTTTGCTCACAGGTTGGCCTCCGATGTTTCCTTGCGGGTGGCCGGTTGCGCCGTGGCGCCGCGCGGTGTCCTGTTGCTGCGCTTGAAGGCATTGGCCGTGGCCAGTGCCGTACGCTTGGTCCAGATCAGCAAGCCGCTGAGCACCATCATGCTCAGCAACAGGCCGAAGAACGCCCAGATCAGCTTGATCCACAGGCCACCGAAGTCGCCGGTGTGCAGCGGGCGCATGGACTCGGTGACGAACTCCAGGGTCGAACGGTCCGAAATCAGGCGCGAGGCGGCGATTTCGCCGGTGTACGGGTTGAGGGTCGCGGTCTGGAACATCAGTGGATACCAACCACGTCCCCCGACATCCAGATGGCTGTAGGCATTGCCCGGCAGGCTGACGAAGCTGGCTTCCAGCCCGGAGATCTTCTGCGTGGCGATTTCAATCGCGCGATCAAGGTCGATGCGCGGCGGGGGCGACCCGTCGGGCGACAGCGGTACCGCTTCGCGGGACATCGCCGGAATGATCTTTTCCGTGGAGATGGAAATCTGGTTGTCGAACAGCAATGCCTGGATCAGGAACCAGGTGCCGGTGATGGAAATCACCGTGATGAACCAAATCGACCAGATGCCGCTCAAGCGATGGAAGTCGCCCCAGAAAATCCGCGCACCGTGGCGAATCCGCAGGGTCGGGCGGAAAAAGCCTTTCCAGAAGCGTTTGTAGACCACCAGCCCGGTGACCAGCGAAGCCAGCAGCGGCAAGCCGAGAAACGACACCAGGTACCAGCCCCAGCTGTAGCCGTTGGTGAACGGCACCAGCCACCAGCCGTGCAGCGCCCGGGTGAAGGCGCGGAAGTTGAACTCCGGCGCGACGCCCTGGATCACGCCGCTGTATGGATTGACATAAATCACCACCGAGCGTCCGTCGGGATAGCTGACTTCGACATCCAGCGCGAAGTGCGACTCGTCGGGCCGACTGATGCTCTGCACCACGGTCTGCGGTTCGGCCTTGTTGATGGCCTCGATGACCTGCTGATAGCTGAGCAGCGGTGCATCGTCCGAAGGCTGGCTGGCGCGCATGGGCGGGTTGGCCAGCCAGACGATTTCCTGGCTGATCACCGCCAGGGTGCCGGTCACGCAGACGATCAGCACGAAAAACCAGATCGGCAGCGCCAGCCAGCTATGGACCAGGAACCAGATTTTTGAACGGGATTTCTTTGACATATTGAAGGTCTTGCCTGGATGAGAGGCCGCTCGGCTGCGGGCTTCGCAGGGATGAGCGCCCTGAAGGTCCAGTCGTGGCTTTTGCCTACGCGACAGGACTGCATCTAGATAAGACGGATGAGCAAAGGAAATCCCGAAAGGGGAAGTGAAAGAAAATGTTTCTCGATAGGCAGAAAGGCAGAGCATTCCGCGCACAGCCGGCCGCAGGATTCACATTCACTGAAGATCAAACGGTGGGAGCGGGCTTGCTCGCGAAGGGGACGGCACACTCAATGTCAATGTTGCCTGACACACCGCCTTCGCGAGCAAGCCCGCTCCCACAGAGTCCGAGCGAGCCTGCTCGCGAAGATTTCAACCCTGCTGAAACATTTCCTTCGCCCGTTGTTCAATCTGTTCCTGAGTCAGGTTTTCCTTGCGCGTCGCCAGGAACCACAGATGCCCGTAGGGATCTTTCAAGGTCCCCGAGCGATCGCCGTAAAACTGATCCTTGACCTCGGATACAACGGTGGCACCGGCATTGATGGCCTGTTTGTAGGACTTGTCGACATCCGTCACATACAAATGCAGACCCACGGACGGCGAATTGTCCGGATTGCTCAGCGGTCCTTGATCGCACGGTGTGCCCAGCATGATCGGGCAATCGCCGATGCGCAGTTCGGCGTGACCGATGCCACCATCGGGCATGGCCAGGCGCATGACCTCAATGGCGCCGAAGGCTTTCTTGTAGAAATCGATGGCTTCGGCAGCTTTGTGGATGCCCAGATAGGGGGTGATGCTGTGATACCCCTCCGGAATGGGTTTGACACTCATGATGGATCTCCCTGTTCTTGTTCTGTGAGTGGAAAGTACCTGCTTCGTTGTACAGCCGAATAAATATAGGCCAGCCGCTTTCGCCTCACCGAACGCCCGACGAGCAGCAACGCCATACAAGTGCCATCAGGTCGGCTCCAACCAGTGCGCTCCCGGCCCGCGCTCCCCCAGCACATCACCTGCGTTGCGCAGTGGACAGGCCTCCATCGACAGGCAACCACAACCGATGCAGCCGTTCAGCCGATCGCGCAGCAGGGTCAGTTGGTTGATGCGCTCATCCAGATCCCGGCTCCATTGCGCCGACAGGATTTTCCAGTCCGCCGCCGTCGGCGCCCGGTTGTCGGGTAGCGACTTGAGCGCTTCGCCGATCTCCGCCAAAGGAATCCCCAGGCGCTGGGCAACCTTGATCAATGCCACCCGTCGCAGCACTTCCCTGGGGTAGCGGCGCTGGTTGCCCTGATTGCGGTTGCTCTTGATCAGCCCTTTGGACTCATAGAAATGCAGCGCCGTGACCGCCACACCGCTACGTGCCGCGACCTGGCCGACGGTGAGTTCCTTATGCAGGTTTTCCGGGGTGATCATTTAAAAATTGCCTCTTGACCTCTAGTTAGCTAGAGGTTTTACCCTGCACGCCTTCGGATCGCAAGATTCGCCTTCCTGTGAGTGGGGGACATTTCATGCAAGCCTCAGCGAAGAATCGCAGCTTTACCCAGCTGATCGAGTTCCAGATCGAGCCGCATCAACAACCCGCGCTGGTGTTGGCCTTGTCGGCACAGACCGAACATCTGGCCCGACACCACCGCGGCTTTCTCAGTGCCAGCATCCAGGCCAGTGACGATGGCCGGCGCGTACTCAACTATCTGCAATGGCAAACCCGCGAAGCAGGGGAGGCCGCGTTCCAGGCCTTTGAAAACGGCGAACAGGATTTCTGGCAGTTGATCCGCATCCATCAGGCGAAGTCAGTGACCTTCGGATCGTTCCAGGTGCTGCACAGCCTGGAGCGCAGTCACGACAACGCACTGCATTGCAGTCTGGTGGGCGAGTGTTGATAAGGACAATGATCGCCATTTCCTGATAGCCACTATTGAAAGCGTTGATTTCTGCTACCCGGGAGGCGCGGGTAGCCTGTGTTCATTGCCTCGAACCCAGTCGCCAGGACGCCAGAAATGAAACCGATGATCGCCACTTTGCTGATGCTCGCCGTCTCCGTACTCGCCGGATGTGCCAGCCATGTTTCCCCGGAGCTTCGGCCTTACACGGCTGAAGAAAGCAAAGAACTGGCGCTGGAGGCGCTGAACCGTCGCGGATTGTCCTTCGACGAATACCACGCGAAGAAAGCCGAATTGCTCGGCCAGCCGCAAAAGTCGTTCAGCTACGACAACCAGGGGGAAATGAACGCCGGGCGATCTGTACAGCTTCACGGTCGTCCAAGCTGAGGCAAAACTGTACCGCTCCAAGTTTCGCGTAACTGTCCATGGGTTTCGCCCAAGGTGTGCGATAGGGTCAACACCTGACCGACCCTGACGGACTGCCACCCATGACGCTCTCACTCGACCTGCTGCTGGGCTTTGCCCTGTTCGCCCTCGTCACTTCGATCACACCCGGTCCGAACAACACCATGTTGCTGGCTTCCGGGGTGAACTTCGGCTTCAACCGCACGATTCCGCACATGCTCGGCATCACTTGTGGCTTCTTTGTACTGGTGGTGGCGGTCGGTTTCGGCCTTGGCGCGGTATTCCAGGCCTACCCTTTGCTCTACACCGTGCTGCGTTACGTGGGGGCGGCGTATCTGCTGTATCTGGCGTGGAAAATCGCTCATTCCGGGCCCATGTCGGAGAGTCAGCAGAGCGAGGCGAAACCGATCAGTTATCTGGGCGCCGCCGCGTTCCAGTGGGTCAACCCCAAGGCCTGGATCATGGCCATTGGCGCCATCAGCACCTACACACCGATGCAGGGTTACTTCGTTAATGTGATCGTGATAGCGGCCGTTTTTGCCATCATCAACCTGCCGAGTGTCGGTGTCTGGGCCGCTTGCGGCACGCTGTTGCGCAACGTTCTGAAGGATCGCCGCTGGCTGCGTCTGTTCAATTGGGGCATGGCCGCGCTGCTCGTGGGGTCGTTATATCCGCTGTTGCTCGAAAGCTTTAGCTGACGCATTGCTTCAACCGGTTGCCCGATGCCTGTTAAGCTGACTTTTCAGGAGCGTTCCTACGCACTTTTAAATGAAGTAGTCCTTCTTTAACGGCATCCGATCAGGTATTGGTAACGTTCTGAAAACAGCGCGCAGCTCACAAGGCTGCGCTTTGCCGTTTACAGTCACGAGCTTCCTGATCCCGGAACACGCTCTGCGAGTCTTTTATGAACAAACGTCCGTTGTATTTCGATTACGCCGCCACCACGCCGGTGGATGAGCGGGTCATCAAGGTGATGGTCGAGTGTCTGGGCTTTACCGGCAATTTCGGCAACCCGGCCTCCAGCTCCCACGTCTTCGGCCAACAGGCCCGGCAATCGGTTGAGCAGGCGCGACGCCAGGTCGCCGAACTGGTCGGCGCGACACCTGAACAGATCGTCTGGACCTCAGGCGCGACCGAATCCAACAACCTCGCGCTCAAAGGCGTAGCCCAGGGCCGTGGCACTGGCGGTGGCCATATCATCACCAGCCAGATCGAACACAAGGCCATTCTCGATACCGCCAGGCAACTGCAGGATGCCGGTGTCGCCGTGACGTACCTGGTGCCGGATGCCGATGGGCTGATCACCGCGCAAGCGGTCAGCGAAGCCATGCGCGAGGACACTTTCCTGGTGTCGCTGATGCTGGTCAACAATGAACTGGGGACGCTCAACGATATTCCCGCCATCGGTCAGGTGGTGCGTGAACGCGGGGCGTTGTTCCATGTCGACGCCGCACAGGGCGCGGGCAAAGTGGCGATCGACCTCGGGCAGTGGCCGGTGGACCTGATGTCGTTTTCCGCGCATAAACTGTACGGCCCCAAAGGCATCGGTGCGTTGTACGTCGGTCCGCGTGCCCAACAACGATTGCAGGCGCAGATCCATGGCGGCGGGCATGAGGGCGGATTGCGTTCGGGCACCCTGGCGACCCATCAGATCGTGGCCATGGGCTTGGCCTTTGCACTGGCGGCCGCTGCGTTCGATGAAGAGAAAGCCACCATCGTGCGATTGCGTGAACGCTTGCTCGAGCAATTGCAGGGCATTCCCGGTGTGCGTCTCAACGGCAGCCCGACCCGGCGCATTCCCCATACCCTGAGCCTGACCTTCGCAGAAGGCGAGTTCAATCCGGCGGCGTTGCTGTCCTCGATCGCGTTTTCCGCGACCTCGGCCTGCAATTCCGCGAGCAATACCCCATCCCATGTGCTGCTGGCCCTGGGGCATGATGCCCGCTCGGCCAGCCGCACCATCCGCTTGAGCCTCGGGCGTTTCACCACTGAGCAGGATATCGACCAGGCGGTTCAACTGATCAAGGCAGCCTGCGCCAGTGCTCCGGCATTCTGGCAATAGGGCGACGAAGCGCCGACGTTGATCGGCACTCAACAATAATGATGAAGTGGTTAGCAGGAGACACGATGAATACGCAGCTTTCGATCAATGGATCGGTGCCCCAGCGCCTGGCGCAAACCCGCGAACTGATGAGCCGGGAGGGCATTCACGCCTTGCTGGTGCCGTCGGCCGACCCGCACCTGTCCGAATACCTGCCGGGTTACTGGCAGGGGCGCCAGTGGTTGTCGGGTTTCCATGGTTCGGTCGGCACCCTGATCGTGACCCCGGATTTTGCCGGCGTCTGGGCCGACAGCCGTTATTGGGAGCAGGCGACCAAGGAACTCAAGGGCAGCGGCATTGACCTGGTCAAGCTGCAACCGGGTCAACCCGGGCCACTGGAGTGGCTGGCCGAGCAAACCCCCGAGGGTGGCGTCGTCGCGGTCGATGGCGCGGTCATGGCCGTGGCCTCGGCACGGACCCTGGGCGCTAAACTTGAAGAGCGTGGCGCCCGCCTGCGCACCGACATCGACCTGCTTGGCGGCGTCTGGAGCGACCGCCCAAGCCTGCCGAACGAACCGATTTATCAGCACCTGCCTCCACAAGCGACCGTCAGTCGTGGCGAAAAACTCGCCAAACTGAGAGAAACCCTTCAGGCCCGTGGTGCCGACTGGCATTTCATCGCCACCCTCGATGACATCGCCTGGCTGTTCAACCTGCGTGGCGGCGACGTGTCGTTCAACCCGGTATTCGTTTCCTTCGCCCTGATCAATCAGCAACAGGCCACGCTGTTTGTCGCCCTGAGCAAAGTCAGTGCCGAACTGCGCGCCATCCTTGAACAGGACGGCGTGACCTTGCGCGATTACAGCGAAGTCGCTGCCGCACTGCGCGCCGTGCCGAGCGGCGCGAGCCTGCAAGTCGACCCGGCGCGGGTCACGGCGGGGTTGCTGGACAACCTCGACAGCGGGGTGAAACTGATCGAGGGCCTGAACCCGACCACCCTGGCCAAATCGCAAAAAAGCCTGGCCGATGCCGAACACATCCGTCAGGCCATGGAGCAGGACGGCGCAGCACTGTGCGAATTCTTCGCCTGGCTGGACTCGGCGCTGGGCCGTGAGCGCATCACCGAACTGACCATCGACGAAAAACTCACCGCCGCCCGTGAGCGTCGTCCGGATTATGTGTCGCTGAGCTTCAATACCATTGCCGCCTACAACGCCAATGGCGCGATGCCGCACTACCACGCCACCGAAGAGGAGCACGCGGTCATCGAAGGGGACGGTCTGCTGTTGATCGACTCCGGCGGCCAGTACCTGGGCGGTACCACCGACATCACGCGGATGGTTGCGGTGGGCACCCCGACCGATGAGCAAAAACGCGATTGCACCCGCGTGCTCAAGGGCGTGATTGCCTTGTCCCGCGCGCAGTTCCCGAAAGGCATTCTGTCGCCGCTGCTCGATGCCATCGCCCGTGCGCCCATCTGGGCGGAAAGTGTCGACTATGGTCACGGCACCGGTCATGGCGTCGGTTACTTCCTCAACGTCCATGAAGGTCCGCAAGTCATCGCCTATCAGGCTGCGCCTGCGCCACAGACGGCGATGCAGCCGGGCATGATCACGTCCATTGAGCCGGGCACCTATCGTCCGGGCCGTTGGGGCGTGCGGATCGAAAACCTGGCGATGAACCGTGAGGCAGGCAAAAGCGAATTCGGAGAGTTCCTGAAGTTCGAAACGCTGACCCTGTGTCCGATCGACACCCGTTGCCTGGAAACCACGCTGCTGACCGAAGACGAAAAGCAGTGGTTCAACGCCTACCACGCCGAAGTGCGCGAACGCCTGAGCCCATTGGTCGAGGGTGCGGCCCTTGAATGGCTGAACACTCGTACCGCGGCTATTTGATTGCTTTCAGTTCGGGCGCTGTCTCCAGCGCCTGGCTCATGTAGTCAACAAAGGCTTTGACCCTGGCGGATTGGCGACGATTCGCCGGGGACACGGCATGAATCGGTAGCGACTGCGCCGTGTAGTCCTGAAGAATCGCCGTCACTCTCCCGGCTTTCAGATCCTCACTGAACAACCATGTCGGCGACAGCGCAATCCCCAATCCCCCCAGCACCAGTTCGCGGATCGCCTCGGAACTGTTGCTCTGCGCATTGCCCTTGATCCGCACCTCATGACGCTGCGCATCTTTTGTGTAACCCCACAGGTTTTGACTGCTCAGCAGGTTGAACATCAGGCAGTTGTGCCTGCCCAGTTCCTGCGGTGTTTGCGGTTGGCCGTATTGCCTGAGGTAGTCAGGTGATGCGACGGTCACCCGATGGGTCGTACCCACCAGGCGAGCGATCAGGCCACTGTCGTTCAGGGCACCGATCCGGAAGGTGACGTCCAGCCCTTCGCTGACCAGATCCTGGTTCTGATCGTTCAGTTGCAGGTCTATCTGTACGTCAGGGTAGTGCCTGAGAAAGTCCGGCAATCGGGGGGCGATATGCAAGCGGCCGAAACTGACCGACGAACCGATTTTCAGAGGCCCTGCAACCCGCTCCCGGCCGGACTGGAAGCTGTGTTCCGTCGCATCCACGGCAGCGAGGATGATCCGGCATTCGTTGTAGTAGCGTTGACCTTCGTCCGTCAGCGATAGCTTGCGGGTACTGCGGGCAATCAGCTTTCCGCCCAATCGGGTTTCCAGCGCTTGCAGCACCTTGCTGATGGTTGGCTGACTGGTCTGCAACTCCCGGGCAACGGCGGAAAAGCTGCCACGCTCGACCACCCGTACGAAAATCGCCATTGCATTGAGTGTGTCCACGGTATTTCTCATTGATGCTGTTTCGGCATGATCACTATAGCGATATGGCGTCTTATCGGCATGTATAGGGCGAGGCAAGATTGACCTGTATTCACTTCTGATGGGAGATGGCGAAATGACTGACTCACTGAACATGCGCGCTCTGATGATCGACTCGGCCAATGCGCCGTTACGCCTGGTTTCCATCGCGCGGCCCGTGCCACAGGCAGGGCAGGTATTGGTCAGGATCAAGGCCAGCGGTGTGAATCCACTGGATGGAAAAATCCGCTCCGGGCAGGCGGCCCATGCGCGGCAACCATTGCCGGCGATCGTGGGAATGGATCTGGCGGGGACCGTAGAGGCGCTGGGGGAGGGCGTCAGTGGCTGGCTGCCAGGGGATGAGGTGTATGCCATGGCCACCGGCATTGGTGGTGTTCAAGGTTCATTGGCCGAATTCGCGGCGGTCGATGCACGCCTGTTGGCTCGCAAACCGCACAACCTGGACATGCGCGAAGCGGCCGGATTGCCACTGGTGCTGATCACCGCTTGGGAAGGCCTGGTGGACCGGGCTCGTGTTCGGTCCGGTCAGAAGGTATTGATACAGGGTGGCGCCGGTGGTGTCGGACATGTAGCGGTACAAATCGCCCGCGCTTTTGGTGCTGAGGTTTTTGCCACGGGCTCGGCCGGGCAGCAATCGATCATCGAGGGGTTCGGCGCGACGTTTATCGATTACCGCAAGTCTTCGGTCGAAGACTATGTGGCCGAGCACACGGCCGGTGAGGGTTTCGACATTGTCTATGACACCGTGGGGGGCGAAACGCTGGATGCTTCATTCAAGGCCGCCCGGGTGTATCACGGTCATGTGCTCAGTTGCCTGGGGTGGGGGCAGCACAGCCTGGCACCGCTTTCCTTTCGCGGGGCGACTTACTCCGGTGTCTTCACCCTGCTGCCACTGTTGACGGGCCAGGGACGCGAGCATCACGGCGAGATTCTGCGCGAGGCGGCGCGGCTGATCGAGGCGGGCAAGCTCGTGCCGTTGCTTGACCCGCACTCGTTTACGCTGGAATCGGCAGAAGCCGCCCATGCACTGCTCTTGTCGGGAGCGGCAAAGGGGCGGTTGGTCATCGAGGTCTAACTCAGGGCTTCGAGCACGAAGTCCAGGCGATCCTGGCCGAAGTACAACTGGTTATCGACAAACATGCTCGGGGCTCCGAATACACCTCGCTGTACGGCTTTTTCGGTGTTGTCCTTGAGTACCGACTTGATTTCTTCATCGGCGGTCAGGGCCAGGACTTCCTGTGGGTTGAAGCCGTTTTCGCTGAGCACTGCCGCGACGGTTGCCGGTTCGTCCAGGCTACGACCCTCTACCCAGATGGCCTTGAACAGGCAGTCGAGGAAGGCGGCAAAACGTTCCGGGTGGCGCAACTGCATGCCCGTTACGGCGCGCATGAGCATCAAGGTGTTGATCGGGAAGTGCGGATTGAACTTCAGGGGCACGCCGTAGCGCTTGGCGTAGCGGTCCAGGTCCTGAAACATGTAGCGGCCCTTGGCCGGGATAGTTGCCGGAGAAGCATTGCCGGTGGCTTTGAATACGCCGCCCAGCAAGAGCGGAATGTAGACCAGCCGGGTATCGGTCTGTGCGCAAATCTTCGGTAGCTGGGTATAGGCCAGATAGGTGGCGGGGCTGCCGAGGTCGAAGTAGAACTCCACGGTTTTGCTCATGTTCAAGGCGCTCGTCTTATTGTTGTGTGTGGGCGATTACCAGCGTTCGCTCCAGGGGCGAAGGTCCAGCTCGAAGGTCCAGGCATCGCGGGGCTGGCTGTGCAGGTACCAATAGTTTTCGGCGATATGCTCGGGATTGAGGATGCCATCCTGATCCTTGGTAGCGTATTTCTCGGGAAAACTTTCACGGATGAAATCGGTATCGATGGCGCCATCGACGATGACATGGGCCACGTGAATGTTCATCGGCCCGAGTTCTCGGGCCATGCTTTGCGCCAAAGCTCGAATGCCGTGCTTGGCTCCGGCAAATGCGGCGAACCCGGCAGCGCCACGCATGCCAGCGGTGGCGCCGGTGAACAGGATCGTGCCGCGCTGGCGCCTGGCCATGCGCTTGGCCACTTCACGGGCATTGAGAAAACCGGAAAAACAGGCCATTTCCCAGATCTTGAAATACTTGCGGGCGGTTTCTTCGAGAATGCTACACGGCACGTTGGCGCCGATGTTGAAGACAAAGGCTTCGATGGGGCCGATCTGGCTTTCGATCTGCTCGACCAGCGCGATCACGTCTTCTTCTTTACGTGCATCGCAGGCAAACCCGTGGGCCTCGCCGCCATCAGCCTTGATGGCCTCTACCAGTGGCTGGAGCTTGTCCGCGCTGCGGCGGGTGACGCAGGCGACAAACCCTTCGTGGGCAAACCGCTTGGCAATGGCGCCGCCCGTGGCATCACCTGCACCGACGACCAATACGACCTTCTTGTTATTCATGGGTTGATCCCTTTGGTAAACGATCGTTAACTAAACGGACGTTATGCTATGATTCGACAGACGTCAAGGTGAGCAATTCAGGGGAAAGGCAATGCGTTATTCGGCCGGTCACAAGCTGGAAACCAGGCAAAGGCTGCTGGAAAGCAGCGCGTTGTCGGCCAAGAAGTCCGGTTTTTCCACGGTGGGTGTAGACGGCCTGATGAAAGCCATTGGCTTGAGTGGTGGGGCCTTCTACAGCCACTTCTCATCGAAAGACGAGTTGTTCGCAACCATTGTCGAGCGTGAGTTGGGTCAAAGTCTGGCGCGGCTGGGGGAAGGACAGGACCGTGACAAGCTTGAGCGCTGCCTGAAACTGTACCTGAGCATGTCTCACGTCGAGAATCCGGAAACCGGTTGCGCGTTACCGGCATTGGGGGCGGAAATTGCCCGTTCCGATGTGAGTGTCCGCCAACAGGCAGAGCACTGGATTTGTCGCCTTCAGGAAAGTTGGGCGGGTGTCCTGCAAAGCGACAGCCTGGCGTGGGCAATTCTGTCGCAATGCATTGGCGCGTTGGTCGTAGCGCGCATGCTGGCTAGCCCGGATGTCCAGCGCACGGTGCTGAAGTCCAGCTACGATGAAATCGGCCGTCAGATCGCAAGTTCGGGAACCTGACGCGACGGCCCTGCCTATTTGCAGATGACAATCATGCTGCGGCTGGTATAACCCGCGGGATTGAGGCCGAACGGATAATCACCGGGCTCTTCCACGGCGTCTCCCGATTTGGCGATGACCTTGTACCCCTTGGGTGCGCAGGAGTTGGCAGCGCTGGCGTAGCACTTGTCCCAGGACGAAGACAGTCCGGAACAGTTGATGTGTAGCCCTTTCTTGCCGTGCTTGATCTGTGTGTCGGATGTCGCTGCGCAGCCCGCAATTGCAAGTACGGCGATCAGCATCAAAAATCGTTTCATTACTGTCCTTATAGCGTCCCCGGATCTTGTGCCCGGGTCTGGCTGCATTCGCTTTCGCTTGAAGCGTACCGATATCCCTATCTGAAATTGTCCATGGCATGACTCTGGGTGCGGGGCTAAACATGGCCTAATTGAGCGGCAAATACCAGACCTGCGTTATATCTGCTATCAATCTGCCGCGACTGCTGGCCTGGTGGAATTGCCCATGGTCATGGTTGCACCGACGGAGGCCAGAATGATGCACATGATTGCCATCCACTGCGACAGCGAGAGGTATTCATGAAGGAACAACAAGCCTGATAACGCGCCGAAGGCGGGCTCGATGCTCATCAGCGTACCGAAGGTTCTGGCAGGCATGCGGGTCAGGGCGACCATCTCCAGGGTGTAGGGGAGGGCGGTGGACAAGACGGCGACGCCGAGGGCTATGGGGATCAATGAAGGGGTCAGCAACGCGGAGCCGGCATGGACAATACCGATAGGGGCTACGAAGAGCGCAGCGATCATTACCCCCAGCGCGGCGGTTTGCACGCCATTATCGGCCCCCGCTTTTTGCCCGAACAAAATGTACAGTGCCCAGCAGACCCCCGCCCCCAAGGCATAACCGGCACCTACCAGATCGATTCCTGCGCTCGCTTCTCCAGTCGGTATCAGTAGCAGCAAGCCGACGGCGGCCAGGGCGATCCACAAAAAGTCGATCGCGCGACGCGAGGCGTAGATCGCCACGGCCAATGGGCCGGTGAACTCAAGCGCCACCGCGATGCCCAGCGGTACGGTTTGCAATGACATATAGAAGAGGAAGTTCATGCCGCCCAGTGCCATCCCGTAGACGATGACGGTGCGCAGGGACCTTGCGGTGAGCTTTGCCCGCCATGGACGCAGTATCAGCATCATGATCACACTGGCAAAAATCAGGCGTAATGTTGTCGTCCCTTGAGGGCCGACAACGGAGAACATGCTTTTGGCCAGCGAGGCTCCGGACTGGATCGACGCCATGGCGATGAGCAGCAGCCCAACCGAGAACAGGGTAGAGGCCAGGCTGCGGGGCTGATCATTCATTAGGTGGCATCGTCCGGAATATGGGAATCAAGGGCGTTTCTATTTGTGTTGGGCAATATACTGCGCATTCCCCGCAGGCGCGTCTATATATAAGCAGTGTTTTTGCACATATCGGTAGAAAGCCTGAATCAGTGCTTGACGGCAGATTATAGATGTCTATAATTCGCCCCACTTCCGGCGCAGTCGAAACGGAAAACTCCTTGATAAACAAAGAGTTACGCAGTTTTCGGCAGCAGGTTGCTTCAGGTCATCGAAGCCGAAAGGAAGTTGAAAAAGAGGTGTTGACAGCAGCGAGTAACGCTGTAGAATTCGCCTCCCGCTGACGAGAGATCGAAAGCGCAAGTGGTTGAAGTTGTTAAGGATTCCTTGAAAACTTCTGAAAAATATCACTTGACAGCAAATGAGGCTGCTGTAGAATGCGCGCCTCGGTTGAGACGAAAGATCTTAACCAACCGCTCTTTAACAACTGAATCAAGCAATTCGTGTGGGTGCTTGTGGAGTCAGACT
>NZ_JAHUWF010000007.1:0-319017 GCF_019219205.1 Pseudomonas sp. PDM27
ACCAAGCGGATGGCTTCCGCTTTTTCCTCAGATGTAACAACCCGATATCCCATGATGCGTCCTTAAGTCGATGCTCCTACATCATGGTCCAAAAATGTTCGACCACTACACGGCAGCTCCTACAGGTGCACGAATTCCTCTGTAGGAGCTGCCGCAGGCTGCGATCTTTTAGGGGCAACCTAAAAGATAGCCAGACAACAATGCGTTCGATTATCGAACAGTTAGTCGATTATCGGATTGTTTGGTGTTTTGCACAGGCTTAACCTTCAGTCATTCCGGCGCTGCGCATCGGCGCCTTCTTCCACTGTCGGTTAACAACAAACGGGAGCCTGCCCCAATGGCTGAAATTCTTTCGCTGCACGACGCGGTGAAGCAATTCGTGAACGACGGCGATACGGTCGCGCTCGAAGGCTTCACCCACCTGATCCCGACTGCCGCCGGTCACGAAATCATTCGCCAGGGCAAGAAAGACCTGACCCTGGTGCGGATGACCCCTGACCTGATCTACGACCAGTTGATCGGTGCCGGTTGTGCCCGCAAGCTGATTTTCTCCTGGGGCGGCAACCCGGGTGTCGGCTCCCTGCATCGCCTGCGTGACGCCGTCGAGAAACAGTGGCCGCACCCGCTGGAAATCGAAGAGCACAGCCACGCCGACCTGGCCAATGCCTACGTCGCCGGCGCTTCCGGCCTGCCGTTCGCTGTGCTGCGAGCCTACGCCGGTTCCGACCTGCCGAAGGTCAACCCGCTGATCAAGTCCGTTACCTGCCCGTTCACCGGCGAAGTGCTGGCCGCCGTGCCTTCGGTGCGCCCGGACATCACCGTGATCCATGCGCAGAAAGCCGACCGCAAAGGCAACGTGCTGCTCTGGGGCATTCTCGGTGTGCAGAAGGAAGCCGCATTGGCCGCCAAGCGTTGCATCGTCACCGTTGAAGAGATTGTCGATGACCTGAATGCACCGATGAACGCCTGCGTGCTGCCAACCTGGGCCTTGAGCGCGGTCTGTCACGTGCCTGGCGGTGCGCATCCGTCCTACGCCCACGGTTACACCGAACGCGACAACCGCTTCTACCAGGCCTGGGACCCGATTGCCCGCGACCGTGAAACCTTCACCGCGTGGATCAACGAATACATCCACGGCAGCGCTGACTTCAGCGAGTTCCAGGCCAAACTGGCCGCCGCTTCGGAGGCGAAGTAATGACTTACACCACCAATGAAATGATGACCGTCGCCGCCGCTCGCCGCCTGAAGAACGGTTCTGTGTGCTTCGTTGGCATCGGCCTGCCGTCGAAAGCGGCCAACCTGGCGCGCCTGACGTCTTCGCCTGATGTGGTATTGATCTACGAGTCGGGTCCGATCGGTGCCAAGCCGAGCGTATTGCCGCTGTCGATCGGTGACGGTGAATTGGCGGAAACCGCCGACACCGTGGTCCCGACCGGCGAGATTTTCCGCTACTGGCTGCAGGGCGGGCGCATCGACGTCGGTTTCCTCGGCGCGGCGCAGGTCGATCGTTTCGGCAACATCAACACCACCGTGGTCGGCGATTACCACGCGCCGAAAGTGCGTCTACCAGGCGCCGGAGGCGCGCCGGAGATTGCCGGTTCCGCCAAGAGCGTGTTGATTATCCTCAAGCAGTCGGCGCGCTCCTTTGTCGACAAACTCGACTTCATTACCTCGGTCGGCCACGGCGAGGGCGGCGATTCGCGCAAGCGTCTCGGCCTGCCAGGCGCCGGTCCGGTCGGCATCATTACTGACCTGTGCATCATGGAGCCGGAAGACGGTACCCATGAGTTCGTGGTCACTGCGCTGCACCCGGGCGTGACCCGCGAGCAAGTGGTCGCCGCCACCGGTTGGGCAATCCGTTTTGCCGATAACGTTGAGCAAACCGCCGAGCCGACCGACGTCGAACTGACCGCGCTGCGCGATCTCGAAGCCCGTACCGCAGCGGCCCACGGCCAAGCCCCCGGAGAAGCGTGATGCGTGACGTTTATATCTGCGACGCGATTCGTACCCCCATCGGCCGTTTCGGCGGCGGTCTGTCGACGGTGCGTGCCGACGACCTGGCCGCCGTGCCGATCAAGGCCTTGATGGAGCGCAACCCGTCGGTGGACTGGAACGCGGTGGACGAGGTCTTCCTCGGCTGCGCCAACCAGGCCGGCGAAGACAACCGCAACGTCGCGCGCATGGCGCTGCTGTTGGCGGGGCTGCCGGAAACCATTCCCGGCGTGACCCTCAACCGCCTCTGCGCTTCGGGCATGGATGCCATCGGCACGGCGTTCCGCGCCATCGCCAGCGGTGAGATGGAGCTGGCGATTGCCGGCGGCGTCGAGTCGATGTCCCGTGCGCCGTTCGTGATGGGCAAGGCCGACGCGGCGTTCTCGCGCAACATGAAACTCGAAGACACCACCATCGGCTGGCGCTTCATCAACCCGCTGATGAAAGCCCAGTACGGCGTGGATGCGATGCCGCAGACCGCTGACAACGTCGCTGACGACTACAAAGTGTCCCGCGAAGATCAGGACGCCTTTGCCCTGCGCAGCCAGCAGCGCACTGCTGTCGCGCAAGCCGCCGGGTTCTTCGCCGAAGAAATCGTCGAAGTGCGGATTGCCCACAAGAAGGGTGAAACCGTGGTCAGCCAGGACGAGCATCCTCGCGCCGACACCACCCTGGAAGCCCTGACCAAACTGAAGCCGGTCAACGGCCCGGACAAAACCGTCACCGCCGGCAATGCCTCGGGTGTGAACGACGGTGCCGCCGCATTGATCCTGGCCTCGGCCGAAGCCGTGAAGAAACACGGCCTGATCGCCCGCGCCAAAGTGCTGGGCATGGCCAGCGCGGGTGTTGCACCGCGGGTGATGGGCATCGGCCCGGTGCCGGCGGTGCGCAAACTGACCGAGCGCCTCGGAGTGGCGGTCAGCGATTTCGATGTGATCGAACTCAACGAAGCCTTCGCCAGCCAGGGCTTGGCGGTGCTGCGTGAACTGGGGATTGCCGACGATGCCGCCCAGGTCAACCCGAACGGTGGCGCGATTGCCCTGGGCCATCCGTTGGGCATGAGCGGTGCGCGTCTGGTGCTGACGGCGTTGCATCAGCTGGAAAAAACCGGTGGCAAGAAAGGTCTGGCGACCATGTGCGTCGGTGTCGGCCAGGGTCTGGCTTTGGCAATCGAACGGGTCTGACACACCCTGTCGGCTAACAAGAACTGAGGAAAGAGTAATGACTGACAAGCCTGGTTACCGTCGCCCGCAGGAGGGTACTCAGCCGGAGTACCTGCATCCGACCTATCAATCCACCAACCTGCGCTCGCCGTCCAAGCCGTTGGTGTTTCTGCCCCATTCGTTGTCGGAAATCACCGGGCCAACCGTCGGCGCCGAGCGCATCAACGAGAAGGACAATGACCTCACCGCTCAGCACGAAGGTCAGCCACAGGGTGAGCGCATCATCATCCACGGCCGTGTGCTGGACGAAAACGGTCTGCCGGTTCCGGGGATTCTGGTGGAGATCTGGCAGGCCAACGCCGCCGGTCGCTACGCCCATGCCCGTGACCTGCACGACGCGCCGCTGGACCCGAACTTCACCGGCACCGGCCGTACCGTGACCGACGCCGATGGCTGGTACCAGTTCCAGACCATCAAGCCCGGCGCCTATCCGTGGGGCAACCACCACAACGCCTGGCGCCCGGCGCACATCCACTTCTCGCTGTTCGGGCCGAGCATCCTGACGCGCCTGGTGACGCAAATGTATTTCCCGGGCGACCCGCTGCTGGCGTACGACCCGATCTACAACTGCGTGCCCGATACCCGCGCCAAAGAGCGCTTGATCGCCTCGTTCGACCTGGAAAAAACCATCCCGTCCTATGCCCTCGGTTATCGCTGGGACATCGTTTTGCGCGGCCGCGACGCCACGCCGATGGAGAAATAAGATGACGCTGACTGCGACCACGTCCCACACCGTCGGGCCGTACTACCACATCGGCCTGACCTGGCTGAACCGCGAAGACCTGACCGTTGAACAAACCCTGGGCGAGCGCGTGGCGATCTCCGGGCAAGTGCTCGACGGCAATGGCGACATCGTCAACGACGCGATGCTGGAAGTCTGGCAGGCCAACGCCGCCGGTAAGTATGACCACCCGGAGGACGACCAGGAAAAACCCCTGGACCCGAATTTCGAAGGCTTTGGCCGGGTGCCGGTGGATGCCGAAGGGCGTTTTCGTTTCACGACCATCAAGCCGGGAACGGTCGAGGGACTCAAAGGCACGACTCAGGCACCGCACCTGGTGGTACTGGTGTTTGCCCGTGGTCTGGTGAAGCACCTGCTGACACGGATCTACTTTGAGGGTGATGCGGCCAACGTGAATGATCCGTTGCTGGAATGCGTGCCGGCCGAGCGTCGCGGTACCTTGCTGGCCCGGAAGGATGCGTCGGGTGTTTATCAGTGGAATGTGATTCTGCAAGGCACTGATGCGGAGACGGTGTTCTTCGATTATTAAGATCCAGATCAAAAGATCGCAGCCTGCATGCCATGCCTTTGTAGGCGCTGCCGCAGGCTGCGATCTTTTGTGTGGAACGGGACTGTTACAAAGTATGTCTAGACTCTCACAGTCCCCATTGAGTGAAAAACAATGACAACGACCACCGCTACACAACCGCTATACACCGGTGAGGAGCGCAGCAAGCGGATCTTCGCCATCGTCGGCGCCTCGTCCGGCAATCTGGTCGAATGGTTCGACTTCTACGTCTACGCCTTCTGTGCGATCTATTTCGCCCCGGCGTTTTTCCCGTCCGATAACCCCACCGTGCAGTTGGTCAATACCGCAGGCGTGTTCGCCGCCGGGTTCCTGATGCGCCCGATTGGCGGCTGGATTTTCGGTCGGTTGGCGGACAAGCACGGGCGCAAGAATTCGATGCTGATCTCGATTCTGATGATGTGCTTCGGCTCCTTGCTTATCGCCTGCCTGCCGACCTACAACAGCATCGGGGTCTGGGCACCGATCCTGTTGCTGTTCGCCCGTTTGCTGCAAGGCTTGTCGGTGGGTGGTGAGTACGGCACCACGGCGACCTACATGAGCGAAGTGGCGCTCAAGGGCCAGCGCGGCTTCTTCGCTTCATTCCAGTACGTGACCCTGATTGGCGGGCAACTGTTGGCAGTGTCGCTGGTGGTGATCCTGCAACAGTTCCTCAATGAAGACGAATTGCGTGCCTACGGCTGGCGGATTCCCTTTGTGGTCGGTGCCATGGCGGCGCTGGTTTCGCTGTATCTGCGTCGTTCGCTGAAAGAAACCACCAGCAAGGAAATGCGCGAAAACAAGGACGCCGGCAGCATCAGCGCGTTGTTTCGCGACCATAAGGCCGCGTTCATCACCGTACTCGGCTACACCGCCGGTGGCTCGCTGATTTTCTACACCTTCACCACGTACATGCAGAAGTACCTGGTGAACACCGCCGGCATGCCGGCCAAGACCGCCAGCTATATCATGACCGGCGCGCTGTTCCTCTACATGTGCATGCAACCGGTTTTCGGCATGCTCGCCGACAAGATCGGCCGGCGTAACTCGATGCTCTGGTTCGGTGCCCTCGGCACCCTGTTCACTGTGCCGATCCTGTTGAGCCTGAAAAGTGTCAGCAGTCCGTTCCTGGCCTTCGTGCTGATCACCCTGGCGCTGGCAATCGTCAGTTTCTACACCTCCATCAGCGGCCTGGTGAAAGCCGAGATGTTTCCGCCGGAGGTGCGTGCATTGGGTGTCGGCCTGGCGTATGCGGTGGCGAATGCGATCTTCGGTGGTTCGGCGGAGTATGTGGCCTTGAGCCTCAAGGCCGTGGGCATGGAAAACTCCTTCTACTGGTACGTGACGGTGATGATGGCGATAGCCTTCCTGTTCAGCCTGCGTCTGCCGAAACAGGCGAAGTATCTGCATCACGATCTTTGATCTTCACGCGTGGGCCGCAAAGGCCCGCGCCTTCAGGAACTGTTTATGAACCAGCGACCGGGCAATCAATTGTTCGATGCCTATTTCACCGCCCGCGATATGCGTGACGTGTTCTGCGATCAGGGCCGGGTCCAGGCCATGCTCGATTTCGAAGCGGCACTGGCCCGGGCGCAAGCGCGAGTCGGCTTGATACCATCGAGTGCAGTCGCGCCGATTGAGGCGGCCTGCAGCGCCGGGCTCTACGACTTTGCGGCGTTGGGTGAGGCGATTGCCACGGCGGGTAACTCGGCGATTCCGTTGGTCAAGGCGCTGGGCAAGCAGATCGCTGCGCAGAATGCCGAGGCCGAGCGTTACGTGCATCTGGGCGCGACCAGCCAGGATGTGATGGACAGCGGCCTGGTGCTGCAATTGCGTCGAGCGCTGGAGCTGATCGAAAGCGATCTGGCGCAACTGGGGCAAACCCTTGCGACGCAGGCCGAACGATATGTGGCCACGCCATTGGCCGGGCGCACCTGGTTGCAGCATGCAACGCCGGTGACCCTGGGCATGAAAATCGCCGGTTGGCTGGGCGCCGTGACCCGCAGTCGCCAACGCCTGGCCGAATTGAAGCCGCGTTTGCTGGTGCTGCAATTCGGCGGTGCGTCCGGCACCCTTGCGGCACTTGGCGAGCAGGCCATGCCGATTGCCCAGGCGCTGGCCGAAGAACTGCAACTGACCTTGCCCGAGCAACCGTGGCACACCCAGCGCGATCGTGTGGTGGAGTTCGGCGCGGTGCTCGGGTTGATTGCCGGCAGTCTCGGCAAACTCGGTCGCGACGTCAGCCTGCTGATGCAAACCGAAGCCGCCGAAGTGTTCGAACCTTCGGCGCCGGGCAAGGGCGGTTCCTCGACCATGCCGCACAAGCGCAATCCGGTGGGCGCGGCAGTGTTGATCGGCGCGGCGACGCGTGTACCCGGTTTGCTCTCGACACTGTTCAGCGCCATGCCCCAGGAACACGAGCGCAGTCTTGGCCTGTGGCATGCCGAGTGGGAAACCCTGCCGGAGATTTGCTGCCTGGTGTCGGGCAGCCTGCAGCAAGCTTTGCTGATCGCCCAAGGACTGGAAGTGGATGCCGGGCGCATGGCGCACAACCTCGATCTGACCCAGGGCCTGGTGCTCGCCGAAGCGGTGAGCATCGTCCTCGCTCAACGGGTCGGCCGCGATACCGCACACCATCTGCTCGAACGCTGCTGCAAACGTGCGGTGGCCGAACAACGTCACCTGCGAACTGTCCTCGGCGACGAACCGCAAGTGACCGCCGAGCTGTCGGCGGCTGAACTCGATCATCTGCTGGACCCTGCTCATTACCTCGGCCAGGCCAAAACCTGGGTCGAGCGGGCGGTGGCCGAACATTCTGCATTGACTGCCTGAAGGAGAATCGCTGTGGCTTTTGTACAACTCGCCGAGGGCGAACTGCATTATCAACTGGATGGACCGGTCGATGCGCCGGTGCTGGTGCTGTCCAACTCTTTGGGCACCGACCTGCACATGTGGGACGCGCAAATCCCGGCGTTCTCCGAGCATTTTCGCGTGTTGCGTTTTGACACCCGCGGCCATGGCCAGTCATTGGTGACACCGGGGCCTTACAGCATCGAGCAACTGGGCCACGACGTGCTCGCCTTGCTCGATGCCTTGCACATCGAGCGCGCACATTTTTGTGGTTTGTCCATGGGCGGGCTGATTGGCCAGTGGCTGGGGATCAATGCCGGCGAGCGCCTGAACAAGCTGATCGTGTGCAACACCGCGGCGAAAATCGGCGATCCGTCAGTGTGGAACCCGCGTATCGAAATGGTCCTGCGTGATGGTCAGGTGGCCATGGTTGCCTTGCGCGATGCCTCGATTGCCCGCTGGTTCACCCCGGACTTCTCCGCCGCCAACCCGGCGGCGGCCAAGCAGATTACCGACATGCTCGCGGCCACTTCGCCCGAAGGCTATGCGGCCAATTGCGCGGCGGTGCGAGATGCCGATTTCCGCGATCGGTTGTCCTCGATCAAGGCGCCGTTGCTGGTGATTGCCGGGACCGAAGATGCGGTGACGCCGCCATCCGGCGGGCATTTCATTCAGGAACATGTGCGCGGGGCCGAGTACGCCGAGTTCTACGCCGCGCATTTGTCCAACGTCCAGGCAGGCGATGCGTTCAGCGAGCGTGTGCTGGCGTTTCTGTCGGCTGATTGAGGAGATTTTCGTGGACGAAAAACAACGTTATGACGAGGGTATGAAGGTCCGTCGCGCGGTCCTTGGAGACGCGCATGTCGACCGCAGCCTGACGACCCTGACCGAGTTCAACTCGGAGTTTCAGGAGATGATCACCCGCCACGCCTGGGGCGACATCTGGACCCGCCCGGGCCTGCCGCGCCATACCCGCAGCCTGATCACCATCGCCATGCTGATCGGCATGAACCGCGAGGGCGAACTCAAACTGCACCTGCGCGCCGCCGCCAACAATGGCGTGAGCCGTGGCGAGATCAAGGAAGTGATCATGCAGAGCGCCATCTACTGCGGCATTCCGGCGGCCAATGCGACCTTCCACCTGGCCGAGTCGGTGTGGGATGAGTTGGGGGTCGAGTCGCGGGAGTAAGCGGTAAAACGGTGAACAACCTGTGGGAGCGAGCTTGCTCGCGATGGCGTCGGCACATTCACTATTGATGTCACCTGATACACCGCCATCGCGAGCAAGCTCGCTCCCACATTTGTTTTGTGTTTACAGCAGGCTGATCGGATAGCTGATGATCAACCGGTTCTCATCGAACTCGTTATTGCTGTAATCCCGGCGCATGGTCGAGTTGCGCCATTTCAGATTCAAGTCTTTCAGCACGCCGCTCTGCACGGTGTAGCCCAGTTCCGATTCACGTCCCCACTCCTTGCCGTCGGTGATGTTGCCGGTGTGCACATTATCGCCGCTGATGTAGCGGTTCATCAGGGTCAGGCCCGGTACGCCAAGGGCGACGAAGTTGTAGTCGTGGCGCACCTGCCAGGATTTCTCCCGGGCATTGTCGTAGCTGGAGTTGTAGCTGTCGTTGGCCAGGGTGCCGCCGCTGGTGCCGTTGACCCGCATCCAGGCGCTGTCGCCGGTGAGTTTCTGCAGGCCGACGTAGAAGGTGTGGCCGCCGTATTTGGCCGAGAACAACCCGTACAGGGTTTTGTTGTCCAGCTCGCCGGCCCGGGCGCTGCCGTCATCCTTGCCGTAGAAGAAACCCAGGTTGGCGCCCAGGGTCCAGTCGCCAAGCGGCTGGCTGTGGATCAGGTTGACGAATTGCTGGCTGTAGATGTCCTTGAGCTCGGCGTTCCACAGGCCAATCTGGGTGCGCTTGTCATTGAACACGTACTCGCCGCCCTCGAAGTTGAAACGATCGGAGGTGAACGCGGCTTTGCCGGTCATCGACATGTCGCTCATGCTGCTGTCGTCGCGCGGGCTGTTCTGGCGGAACTGGCCGCCGTAGAGCGTCAAGCCATCGATTTCCTTCGAGGTGATCTGGCCGCCACGGAAGGTTTGCGGCAGCGAACGACCGTCGTCGGAGCGCAGGATCGGCAGCACCGGCATCCATTCCCCAACCTTGACTTCGGTCTGCGACAGCTTCGCCTTTAGCGCCACGTTGGTGCGGCCGAAGTTGTCTGCAGGGCGGCCGTCATGGTCCAGCGGCAGCAGTTGCGTCCCGCCAGTGCCTTTGCCGCCATCGAGTTTTACCGAGTACAAACCCAGCACATCCATGCCGAACCCGACGGTGCCCTGGGTGAACCCGGACTTGGCGTCGAGGATGAAACTCTGCGTCCACTCCTCAGCCTTGCCCTGGGCCTTGGTCGGGTTGGTGAAGTTGCGATTGATGTAGAAGTTGCGCAGGTTCAGGTTGACCTTGGCGCCCTCGACAAAGCCCGACTCCTCGGCGCTGGCGGGCAGGGCCGCGCAGGTCAGGGCAATGGCGATCAGGCTGGGAACGAAGTACGGCGCGGGAGAAGGCGTCATGGGCTCGGGTCTCACTAATTCTTGGGGATGAAACGGGGTAATGCCGCAACCCGGAGGTTGCAGACGAACAGTCGAAATCATGAAAAGCGAAGCGGATCAGCCAGGGAGGGCAGGGCGCGGGGGCATGGTGTCGAACCTGTTGTTATTGGTTTTGTGGTTCGGATGGTGCGTGGAATGTACTGGATGGTTCAATCGTAAAAAGCGGGTTCTGGGCGATTATCGAACATTAGATTGACTGTGATTTTTGTGCTGTTCTTGCGCGCCTCATCGCTGGCAAGCCAGCTCCCACAGTGTCCGTGTCGTACACAAAATTTGTGGATCACAGTGACCCTGTGGGAGCGGGCTTGCTCGCGAAGAGGCCATACCTGACGACACACCTTTTCCCGCTGCCAACAAAAAGCCCACCAATCGGTGGGCTTTGTGTTTTCACAGCGCTATCAGAAATACTTCATCTTCGGCGCTTGTTCCTTCAACGGCTCGTTGTTCGCCGTCTGTTCGTTCCAGCCACCACCCAGTGCCTTGTACAGGTTGACCTGACTGATCAGCTGCGCCAGGCGATCGGTAATCAGATTCTGTTCGGAGTTGAACAGCTGACGCTGGGCATCGAGGAACGTCAGGTTGCTGTCGACACCGATGCGATAACGACGCTCGGCCAGGCGGTAGTAGTCCTGGTTGGCGCTGACCAGATTACGCTGTGCCTGTACCTGGTCGGTGTAGGTCCCGCGTGCGGCCAGGCCGTCGGCGACTTCCTGGAAGGCCGTTTGAATGGACTTCTCGTAGTTCGCCACACCAATGTCTTTCTGGATCTTCGAGTAATCCAGGCTGGCGCGCAGGCTGCCGGCGTTGAAGATCGGCAGGTTGATCTGCGGCTGGAACAGCCAGGTACCCGAGCCGCCCTTGAACAGGCCGGACAGGTCCGGGCTCAGGGTCCCGGCGTTGGCGGTCAGGCTGATGCTCGGGAAGAACGCTGCCCGTGCCGCGCCGATGTTGGCGTTGGCCGCCTTGAGGTTGTGCTCGGCCTGGAGGATGTCCGGACGACGTTGCAGCAGGTCCGACGGCAGGCCGGCCGGTACTTCGGCCAACAGATCGTCGTTCAACGGTTTGGCCGCTGGCAGGTTGGCCGGGACGCCGGTACCCAACAGCAGTACCAGGCTGTTTTCATCCTGGGCGACCTGACGGGTGTAACGGGCCAGTTGCGCACGGGCGTTTTCCACCGAGGTCCGCGACTGCGCCAGGTCCAGGGCCGAGGCGACCCCCACTTCGTTGCTGCGCGCGGTGAGCTTGTAGCTCTCTTCGAACGCGGCGAGGGTGTCCTGGGTGACTTTCAGCAGTTCCTTGTCGGCCTGCCAGGTCAGGTAAGCGTTGGCGACGCTGGCCACCAGGCTGAGCTGCGTGCTGCGCCGGCCTTCTTCGGTGGCGAAGTACTTCTGCAACGCTTCCTCGTTCAGGCTGCGAACCCGACCGAACAGGTCGAGTTCGTAGGCGTTGACGCCAACCGTTGCCGAGTAGGAACTGGTGATGCCGGCTTCGCCGGTCTGCGAAGCGTTAGCCGGAAGGCGCTGGCGGCTGCCGGTGCCATTGGCCGAAACGGCCGGGAACAAATCGGCGCGGGAGATGCGGTACTGAGCCGCAAAGGCGTCGATGTTCAGGGCCGCGACACGCAGGTCACGGTTGTTTTCCAGGGCGACCTGGATCAGCTGTTGCAGCGCCGGGTCGTGGAAAAACTGATTCCAGCCCTGCTCGGCAGCCGCTTGCGCCGGTGCCTGGGCCGGCGAATAAGCCGGGCCCTGCGGGTATTGCCCCGCCACCGGTGCTTCGGGCTGCTGATAATCAGGTATCAGCGAGCAGCCACCGAGCACGAAGGCGGCGACTGCCAGGGAGAGTAGCGACTTGCTCATTAGCCAGCCTCTTTAGGAGTTTCAGTAGCATCATCCGGGTTGGCAATCTTACGCTGGCCAATGGACGACACGGTGACGAAGAACAGCGGGACCCAGAAGATCGCCAGCACAGTGGCCGTGATCATACCGCCGATCACGCCGGTACCGATTGCATGCTGGCTGCCCGAACCTGCGCCCGTGGATATCGCCAGTGGTACCACACCCAGAACGAAGGCGAGGGAGGTCATGATGATCGGTCGCAGACGCATGCGGCAGGCTTCGATTGCCGCGTCGCGCAAGCTACGCCCCTGTTCGTGCAGTTCCTTGGCAAATTCGACAATCAGAATGGCGTTTTTCGCCGCCAGACCGATAGTCGTCAACAGGCCTACCTGGAAGTACACGTCGTTTGACAAACCGCGCAGGCTGGTGGCCATCAGTGCACCGATGATCCCCAGCGGTACCACCAACATCACCGCGATCGGAATCGACCAGCTTTCATACAACGCCGCCAGGCACAGGAACACCATCAGCAGCGACAAGGCGTACAGCGCCGGCGCTTGCGAACCGGACAGACGTTCCTCGTACGACAGGCCGGTCCAGGAAATACCGACACCGGCCGGCAGTTTCTTGGCAATGGCTTCGACTTCGAGCATGGCTTCACCGGTGGAGTAACCCGGTGCCGGGGCGCCGAGGATTTCCATCGCTTCCACGCCGTTGTAACGGGCCAGTTTCGGCGACCCGTAGATCCACTCGCCCTTGGCGAATGCCGAGAACGGCACCATGGTTCCCTGGGCGTTGCGCACGTACCACTTCTGCAAGTCTTCGGGGCCCATTCGAGAGCCTGGCTGGCCTTGCACGTAAACCTTCTTCACCCGACCACGGTCGATGAAGTCGTTGACGTAGCTACTGCCCAGGGCAATCGACAGGGTGTTGTTGATGTCGGCGATGGTAATGCCCAGGGCACTGGCCTTCTCGTCATCGATTTCCAGTTGGTATTGCGGTTCGTCGTTCAGGCCGTTCGGACGCACCTGAGACAGGATCTTGCTTTGTGCGGCCATGCCAAGGAACTGGTTGCGCGCCTCCATCAGTTTTTCGTGGCCGATACCGGCGCGGTCCTGCAGGAACACGTCGAAACCGGTGGCGTTACCCAACTCCAGTACCGCCGGTGGTGCAAAGGCGAACACCATGGCATCGCGGAAGGTGAAGAAGTGCTGCTGGGCACGGGCCGCCACCTTGAACACGTTGTTGTCGGCGTTACGTTCGTCCCACGGACGCAGCATGATGAACGCCATACCCGAACTCTGGCCTCGGCCGGCGAAGTTGAAACCGGTCACGGTAAACACCGAGTTCACCGCATCGCCTTCGCCGCCATCCTTGCCTGGGCGCAGCAGGAATTCACGCATTTCATCCACGACCACCTGGGTACGCTGGGCTGTGGAGCCGGCCGGGGTTTGCACCTGGGCGAACAGTACACCCTGGTCTTCTTCCGGCAGGAACGCCGTTGGAATGCGGGTGAACAGCCAGATCATGCCCACCACGATCAGCAGGTACGCCAGCAGATACGGGATCTTGCGCTGCAGGATATTGCCCACGCCACGTTCGTAGCCGCGAACGCCGCGGTCGAAATTGCGGTTGAACCAGCCAAAGAAACCGCGCTTGGGTACGCCGTGCTCGCCTTTCGGAATCGGCTTGAGCATGGTGGCGCAAAGCGCCGGGGTGAAGATCAGCGCAACCAGTACCGACAGGGCCATGGCCGAAACGATGGTGATCGAGAACTGCTTGTAGATCACACCGGTGGAACCGCTGAAGAACGCCATTGGCAGCAGAACCGCCGACAACACCAGGGCGATACCGACCAGTGCGCCCTGGATCTGGCCCATGGACTTCTTGGTGGCTTCCTTCGGTGACAGGCCTTCTTCGCTCATCACCCGTTCGACGTTTTCCACCACGACGATGGCGTCGTCCACCAGCAAGCCGATGGCCAGCACCATACCGAACATGGTCAGGGTGTTGATGCTGAAACCGGCGGCCGCGAGGATCCCGAATGTACCGAGCAATACCACCGGCACGGTCATCGTGGTGATCACGGTGGCGCGGAAGTTTTGCAGGAACAGGAACATCACCAGGAACACCAGCGCGATCGCTTCGACCAGGGTGTGAACCACACCTTTGATCGACTCGGTCACCACCGGCGTGGTGTCGTACGGGAACACCACTTCCATCCCTTGCGGGAAGAACGGCTTGAGGCTGTCGATGGTCGTGCGCAGGGCCTTGGCGGTATCGAGCGCGTTGGCACCGGTGGCCAGTTTCACCGCCAGGCCGGAAGCCGGGGCGCCGTTGAACTGGGCGTTGATGCTGTAGTTCTCACCCCCCAGGCCGACTTCGGCAACATCCTTGAGGCGAACCTGGGAGCCGTCCTTGTTGACCTTGAGCAGGATCTTGTCGAATTGCTCCGCGGTCTGCAGGCGGGTCTTGCCGATGATCGTCGCGTTCAACTGGGTGCCGGGCAGGGCAGGCAGGCCGCCGAGCTGACCGGACGACACCTGGACGTTTTGCGCCGCGATGGCGGTCTTGACGTCGATCGGGGTCAGGTTGTAGTTGTTCAACTTGGCCGGGTCGAGCCAGATACGCATGGCGTACTGCGAACCGAACACCTGGAAGTCACCGACACCGGCGGTCCGCGAGATCGGGTCTTGCATGTTCGACACGATGTAGTTGGACAAGTCGTCCTTGGTCATGCTGCCGTCACGCGACACCACGCCGATCACCAGCAGGAAGTTCTTCACCGCCTTGGTGACGCGGATACCTTGCTGTTGCACTTCCTGTGGCAGCAGCGGGGTGGCCAGGTTCAGCTTGTTCTGCACCTGAACCTGCGCGGTGTCGGAGTTGGTGCCTTGCTCGAAGGTCGCGGTGATGGTCATGGTGCCGTCGGAGTTACTTTCCGACGAGACATAACGCAGGTTGTCGATACCGTTGAGCTGTTGCTCGATCACCTGAACCACGGTGTCCTGTACCGTTTGTGCCGAAGCACCCGGGTAGGTCACGGAAATGGCGATCGCCGGAGGCGCAATGCTCGGGTACTGGTTGATCGGCAACCGCAGGATCGATAGTGCCCCGACCAACATGATCACCAGGGCAATTACCCAGGCGAAAATCGGACGGTCGATAAAAAATCTCGACATGGTTTACTCCCCTTTTCCGCCAGAGGCTTTATCAGCTGTCTGAGCGGGGGCCGGGTTCTTTACGGCTACGTTGGTCGCTTCACTGGCCTTGACTTCGATGCCGGGTTTGACGAATTGCAGACCTTCGGTGATCAGGCGATCGCCGGCCTTCAGACCGTCTTCGATCAGCCACTGGTTGCCGACGGTGCGGTTGGCCTTGAGTTGACGCAGTTCGACCTTGTTGTCCGGGCCGACAACCAGAGCGGTCGGGGTACCCTTGAGGTCGCGGGTCACGCCTTGCTGCGGGGCCAGGATCGCCGCGCTGTTCACACCGGCCAGCAACTTGGCGTGCACGAACATGCCAGGCAGAAGGGTGTGGTCAGGGTTCGGGAAAATGGCGCGCAGGGTGACGGAACCGGTGGTCTGGTCAACCGAGATTTCGGAGAATTCCAGTTTGCCGTCCAGCTTGTAATCGCTGCCGTCTTCCAGGGTCAGCTTGACCGAGGCCGCGTTGTCGCCGGCTTTTTGCAGGCGACCGCTTTCCAGCTCGCGGCGCAGTTGCAGCAGCTCGACCGAGGATTGCGTCACGTCGACGTAGATCGGGTCGATTTGCTGAATCACCGCCATCGCATCGACCTGGGCATTGCTGACCAGCGCGCCTTCGGTCACCGAGGAGCGGCCGATGCGGCCGGTCAGCGGGGCATAGACCTTGGTGTAGCGCACGTTGATCTGTGCGGTTTGCAGTGCGGCTTCCGATTGCAGGCGGTTGGCCACGGCGGTGTCGTATTCCTGCCGGCTTACAGCCTGCTCGTCGACCAGTTGCTTGTAGCGGTCGGAAATCGACTTGGTCGAGCGCAGGTTGGCTTCGGCGCTTTTCAATGTCGCTTCATAGACCGACGGATCGATCTGATAGAGCTGCTGGCCGGCCTTGACGTCGCTGCCTTCCTTGAACAGGCGCTTGAGAATGATGCCGTTGACCTGAGGACGGACTTCGGCAATGCGGAACGCACTGGTACGGCCGGGCAGATCGGAGGTCAGGGTGAACGCTTGCGGTTGCAGAGTCACGACGCCGACCTGAGGCGGTGGGGCGGCCGGTGCTGCCTCTTCCTTTTTGCATCCGCTGAGCAGCGATGCCAGGGCGACGGCGGCGACCAGAGCGGTAACAGCTGGCTTGAATTGCATGAAAATCCTCGGGTCAGGCGCGCAACGTGCGCACTAGAAAGGTGGAAGGTTGAAATATGGTTGCCGAGTGGATAAGTAGCTTGCTAAGTAATATACTTACGTACATGGCTGTTTGTAAATACCCAGGCTGCGTATCAGCGCCGTTACAAAAGCCATTACACAAGCCGTTGAAAGGCTGGAATTGTAGGCCGGGGACGACCCCCCAGAACGTTCGCCCCACTTTTATTCAGCTGATATTCAGACATCGCTGAAGCACCCTGATTGAGGTTGTACTGCCATGGTCCGTCGTACCAAAGAGGAAGCTCAGGAAACCCGCGCGCAAATTCTCGTGGCGGCCGAAAAGGCCTTTTACGAGCGAGGCGTGGCGCGTACGACCCTGGCGGATATCGCCACCCTGGCCGGCGTCACTCGTGGGGCCATTTACTGGCATTTCAGCAACAAGGCGGATCTGGTGCAGGCCATGCTCGACACCTTGCATGAGCCACTGGAAGAAATGGCCAAGGCCAGCGAGAGTGAAGACGAACTCGATCCCCTGGGCTGCATGCGCAAGTTGTTGATTCATTTGTTTCATCAAATTGCGCTGGACCCGAAAACCCGACGCATCAATGAGATTCTTTTTCATAAGTGCGAATTCACCGATGAAATGTGCGACCTGCGCCAACAGCGTGTGTCAGCCAGCCTCGAATGCAACGTGCGAATCGGTCTGGCCCTGAGCAATGCCGTGAATCGAGGGCAGTTGCCGGAAAACCTCGACACCGCTCGCGCCGCGATCAGCTTGCATGCCTACATTGACGGCATCCTGTACCAGTGGTTGCTGGCCCCCGACAGTTTTGAATTGCACACCGAAGCCGAACGATGGGTCGATACCGGGCTGGACATGCTGCGCTTGAGCCCCAGCCTGCGCAAATGAAAGAAAATGCACCTTTACGATCAGTTCCTGGTTCACCACGCTGATTGGCGTGTGATTGAGTCAGGGCGCATTTATATACGGTCACTTTCCACGTGGACAGCTCGATAGCTGCCTATTTTGTAGGAAAATTGTTTTGCGTCTGAAAAGCGCCTCGTTGCAAGGCGCTCGTTGAATGATGCTGTCAACTCACCCCAGAGTGATGGCGACAGCGTAGCTGTAAGGGCGCTCCGCCAGTTTCCGAGAAATCTGCGAGCTGCATTCCAGCGACTCGGCTCCGACAGAACGGATCGTATGTTCTCTGTAAGGTATGGTCGGCGGCGAGAAGGAGAAAAACTCGTATTGCTTCTTTAATCTGATAGAAGTCGAAAACTCAAAAGCGTGTGAAGCGCTTTTGAAAGAGAAGTTTTGATTGATGCTAGTGGGGTATTTGCTCGGTCTGTCCCTTTTTACTACTGGCGTTTGATGGCGCAATATAAAACACAGGTGTTGGAGAGGTTCGATATCGAAGTCGGAAACAGGGTGTTCGCTGTAATCCCAGCTGGCGTTATGTAGCGAAAAAACTTCATTCGTACTATTGAAGATAGTAATCAAAATACTGGTCGGTGAAGCGGCACGTGCAATGCTGTTCCATTCCTGTTGCTCCTCTTCCTTCGCCTCCCTCAGATAATTGAGATAAGTGGCTTCTATCTGCGATTGCTCTGCCAACTTCATGATTTCTTCGGCAGAAAGGCCCGCCATTGTTGCTTTTAGCGTAGCAGCAAGTATCGGGTTGAGATGGGCCAATAACCAGAATGAAGTCGAATTCAGCGAAACGAAGTCAGCCTCCGTAATGGTGTCGTACTCTTCAAAATCTTCATAATTTTCAATATCGATTTCAGTGTTCATGTTTTCTTCCATGAGATAACTTCCTGGGTTGGTTGAGGGCTACGACAGCGGTTTAACACGTTTTAATTTGATTGGTGGGCAAGTGTGTGTGGCTTTATTGCGTATCGCCTTCTTGACTAAATAAATGGCTGAGCTGTTAAACGTCCGGAAATAAAAAAGCCCCGGCTCTTTCGAGTCGGGGCTTTTGCGTTTCAATGGCTGCCACTTACAGCGTCGGGTAGTCGATGTAGCCGACCGGGCCCTTGGCGTAGAACAGTTCCGGGCGCGCTTCGTTCAGCGGCGCATCGGCCTTCAAACGTGCCGGCAGGTCAGGGTTGGCGATGAAGGGGACGCCGAAGGCGACCGCATCGGCCTTGCCGCTGGTGAGCAACGCGTTGGCGCTGTCCTTGGTGAAACGCTCGTTGGCAATGTAGGGGCCGCCGAAGGCTTCCTTGAGCTGTGGGCCGAGGCTGTCGGCACCTTCTTTCTCGCGTGAGCAGATGAAAGCGATGCCACGCTTGCCCAGTTCGCGAGCGACGTAGGTGAAGGTTTCGGCCAGGTTGTCGTCGCCCATGTCATGCAGGTCGGCGCGTGGCGACAGGTGCACACCTACACGGCCGGCGCCCCAGACTTCGATGGCGGCGTCAGTCACTTCCAGCAGCAGGCGGGCACGGTTTTCCAGGGAACCACCATAGTTGTCGGTGCGCTGGTTGGTGCTGCTTTGCAGGAACTGGTCGAGCAGGTAACCGTTGGCGGCGTGGATTTCCACACCGTCGAAGCCGGCGGCCTTGGCGTTCTCGGCACCGACGCGGTAAGCGTCGACGATGTCGGCGATTTCAGCGGTTTCCAGGGCGCGCGGAACAGGGAAGTCGGCCAGCGGACGAACCAGGCTGACGTGGCCCTTGGGCTGGATGGCACTCGGAGCGACCGGGGCTTCATCGTTCAGGTACAAGCCGTGGGAAATGCGACCCACGTGCCACAACTGCAGGAAGATCTTGCCGCCCGCGCCATGGATGGCCTTGGTCACGTTGGACCAGCCACGTACCTGATCGTTGGACCAGATGCCCGGGGTGTCGGGGTAGCCGACGCCCATGGGTGTCACCGAAGTGGCCTCGCTGAGGATCAGCCCGGCGGACGCACGCTGCACGTAGTACTCGGCCATCAGCGCGTTGGGTACGCGGCCTTCGTCGGCGCGGCAGCGGGTCAGGGGCGCCATGATGATGCGGTTGGCCAACTCGAGGTCGCCCAGTTTGATTGGATCGAAAATAGTCGTCATGAAATACAACCCTCGTGAGGTTTCAGGTGATTAGTGGGTAGCAGGAGCCAGATCGGGGTTGCCGCTCTGACGGAAAGTAATCAGGGTCACCAGCAGGGCGAGTACCGCCAGTACGGCTGCGGCGAGCGGCACGCTGGTCAGGCCGAAGCCGTGGGCGATCACACTGCCGCCGACCCAGGCACCGAGGGCGTTGCCGATGTTGAAAGCGCCGATGTTCAGGGTCGACACCAGGTTCGGTGCGGCTTTGCCGAACGTCACCACATTCACTTGCAGCGCCGGTACGGCGGCGAAGCACGCAGTGGCCCAGAGGAACAGGGTGATTTCGGTCGGGATCAAGGCGACGCTGGTCCAGGTCAGCACGGTGGACACCACGGCCATGGTCACGAACACACCGATCAGGGTCGCGGCCATGCCTTTATCGGCCAGCTTGCCGCCGATGATGTTGCCCACCGTCAGGCCCAGGCCGATGAGCATCAGGGTCCAGGTCACGCCACGGGGCGAGACGCCAGTGACTTCGCCCAGCAGCGGCGCGACGTAGGTGAACAGGGTGAACACCGAGGCGGCGAACAGTGCCGTCATGCTCAGGGACAGCCAGATGCCAGCGCCCTTGAGTGCGGCCAGTTCGGCGCGCATGTCGAGTTTTTCTTCATCGCGCTTGGCCGGCAGGAAGCGGATCAGACCGATCAGCGCAATCACACCGATCACGGTCACGGCCCAGAAGGTCGAACGCCAGCCGGCTTCCTGACCGAGGGCGGTGCCCAGCGGTACGCCCAGGACGTTGGCCAGGGTCAGGCCGGTGAACATCAGGGCGACGGCCGAGGCACGTTTGTTCGCAGGCACCAGGCCGGCAGCCACCACCGAACCGATGCCGAAGAAGGCACCGTGGCACAGCGCGGTGACCACCCGGGCAAACATCAGCACGTTGTAGTCGCCGGCCACTGCACAGAGCAGGTTGCCGATAATGAAGATGCCCATCAACGCCACCAGGGCGGCCTTGCGCGGCAGCCTGGCGGTGGCCAGCGCCATGAACGGCGCGCCGATGGCCACGCCCAGGGCGTAACCGGTCACCAGCCAGCCGGCACCGGGAATCGATACACCGAGGTCGGCCGCCACGTTGGGCAGCAGGCCCATGATGACGAACTCGGTGGTGCCGATGGCGAAGGCACTCAAGGCCAGGATGAGTAGCGAGAGGGGCATGTCTGATTCCTTTTCGGCTGACTGACTTTAAGGGTCAGAGCTCTTTACTGAAGGTTTTGAGGAACTCCTGAATGGTTTCCTCATTGCGTTTGAAAAAATGCCACTGGCCGACTTTGCGGCTGCTGATCAGGCCGGCGCGTTGCAGGGTCGCCAGGTGTGCCGACACCGTGGACTGCGACAGGCCGCAACGTTGATCGATCTGCCCGGCGCAAACGCCGTGCTCGTTGCTGTGGGACTGGTCGGGAAATTCGACGGTCGGGTCCTTGAGCCAGTGCAGGATTTCTCGCCGTACTGGGTGTGCCAGGGCTTTTATTATTTCGTCGAGGTTGATGGTCATGATGTGGGCTCGTGATGTTTAAAACGCTATATCGCGATGAGGCGAACTTTAAATCGGTATTTCGCGATATACAAATATGATTTGGCTCTGATCAGCTCACATTTCGGTATATCGAGTTATAACGATATGTTGAGTGTAACAAGACAAGGGGGCAGTGCTAAGCTGCGCCCATGAACTATCTCGCACATCTTCACCTCGGTGGCCAGCGCCCCGGCCAATTGCTCGGCAGCCTGTATGGCGATTTCGTCAAGGGACGCCTGCAAGGGCAGTTCGCTCCGGACATCGAAGGGGCTATCCAGTTGCACCGCAGCATCGACGTGTTCACCGATCGCCATCCTCTTGTGGATGTCGCGTTGTCGCGTTTCTCCCTGACCCGTCGTCGCTATGCGGGGATCGTGCTCGACGTGTTTTTCGACCATTGCCTGGCCCGGGACTGGAGGCTGTATGCCGACCGGCCGCTGGAGCTGTTCACTTCGGACGTGTACCGCGTGCTGTCCAGCGAGCGGCAACTGCCGGAGCGGCTGGCGAAGATTGCGCCGCACATGGTGGCCAATGACTGGTTGGGCTCGTATCAGGAATTCGAAGTGCTGGAGCAGGTGTTGCGCGGGATCTCGCGGCGCCTGACCCGGCCGGAGGAACTGGCGGCGGCGATGCAGGAGTTGCGACGGTTGTATGAACCGTTGAGCGAGGACTTTCGATTGTTCTATCCGCAGTTGCAGGATTTTGCGCGGAACTATCCAACAACATAAAACCAGTGTGGGAGCGAGCTTGCTCGCGATTGCGGTGGGTCAGTCAACATCATCGTTGAATGATTATCCGCTATCGCGAGCAAGCTCGCTCCCACAAGGGGTATGTGTTTACGCCGCAATGGCAGGGCGCATCGGTGCTCGCTGAGGTTCAACGACAGTCCCGAACAACGCCTTCTGCACCGCCTGCTGTGCCTCGAACGCCAGCGCTGCACGTTCCCGACCTTCGCAAGCAATTGGCTTGAGCAGATGAATCTCTACACCACCGCGGTCATTGGCGAACAGACGCATCAGGTGCGACAGCAGATCATCGTCGCCAATGAACGGCGCCAGCGCGCAAGGCTCGCCGTCACGCACATAACGGATCGCCACCGGCTGCAGCGCCACTTCGGAGTCGATGGCGGCGGACAGCAGGCGACCATGGAAGGTGCGCAGCGAACGGCCATCGGTGGTGGTGCCTTCCGGGAACATCAGCAGTGGGTAGGCCTGTTCCAGATGGCGGGTCATCTGCTTGCGGATCAACTGGCTGTCACCCGAGCCACGGCGGATGAACAGGCTGCCGGCCTTGGCCGCCAACCAGCCGGCCACCGGCCAGGTGCGCACTTCGGCCTTGGACAGGAACGACAGCGGCGTGAGCATGCCCAGCAGCGGAATGTCGGTCCAGGACACATGGTTGCTGACCCAGAGCATCGGTGTCTTCGGCAGCTCGCCGTGGACGGTCACGTCAAAGGGCAGGGCGTTGCCCAGGCGGGCCATGAAAAAGCGCGACCAGCGCTGACGACGCGCCATCGAATGGGCCAGGCCCAGGCGTTCGAACACGCCGAACACACTGGCCATGCCCAGGCCCAGCGTCACCACCATCAGCACTCGCGCGATTCGCGCGTACACCCGCAACCGGCTCATTACACAGCCGCCTTGAAGTGTTTGGCGTAGCGCGGGCAGAGTTCGTCGCGCTTGAGCAGGATGAACACGTCGGCGACCTGGAAATCTTCGTCCCAGCACGGCTCGCCGCAGATCTTCGCGCCCAGGCGCATGTAGGCCTTGAGCAGCGGTGGCATTTCGGCAATCACGTTGGACGGGATGTCCAGGCTTGGCAGCGGGTTTTTCGGCTCGGCGCGCAGGTGTTCGGTGCACAGGTAGCGTTCGCGCAGACGCTGCATGATCGCGTGGGCCTGCACGCCGCCATCCTGCATCGGAATGCTCGCGCAACCCATCAGGTAGCTGTAGCCGCCCTGGTTCAGGACTTCGGCCAGTTCGCCCCAGAGCACGGCGATGGTGCCGCCGTTGCGGTAGGCCGGGTCGACGCAGGTGCGACCGATTTCCAGGATCGGGCCTTGCAGGTGCACCAGGCCGTGGAGGCTGAATTCTTCTTCGCTGTAGAACTTGCCCAGGCTGCTGGCAGCCGTGTGGTCGAGCAAACGGGTGGTCGCCACCAGGCGCCCGGTGTTCAAGTCACGCACGCCGATGTGGGCGCAGTGAACGTCGTAGTCATCCATGTCCAGACCCAGTTCAGCGCCCTTGAGCTTGGCGTTGAATTCGCCGCTGAACACGTTGAAACGCAAGGCCTGGGCTTCCTGCAGCGCCTCGGCGCCTACCAGGCGTTCGGCTTGCAGGCGGCGTTCGTTGGCGGTGTCGCTGATGCGGGCGATCTGAGTCATGGCGAATCTCCGTGCGGGCTGCTCACCCGTCTTTGGGCTACAGCGAATCGACTTTCTTTGTCTAGCCGTGTTGTGCAAAGTCAGGCTATGTAGCCCCGGTGTCATCGCCATTAAGCTTTGGTGATGCTTATATGACAGCCCACGAGGAGCCTCTTATGCCCTGGCAAACCCTGTTGAACCGCCGTGATCGCTTGCCCGCCAACCCGGACCTGGCCGAAGGTTTCGCGACTTTGTTGCAGCAGTTGGGCACGGTCACGCCGTTTGAATTGGCCGTGCTGGGCGGGCGGCGGATGGCGACGCCGGGGCTGGCGTTTCTGGTGGGGTATCAAGCGGCATTGCGCATGCTCTGGCCGAGCGCGCCACTGAGCCTCGGCGCGCTGTGCGCCACCGAACAGCGCAGCTTGCGCCCGGCCGACATGCAAACCCGCCTGAGCGGTTTGCGTCTGAGCGGACGCAAGGATTTCGTCACCGCCGGCAATGCCGCCGACTGGCTGCTGGTGGCGGCACGCAGCGAGGAGCCCGGCACTGACCCGCGCTTGAGCCTGGCGGTTATCTATCGCGATGAGCCGGGCGTGCGGGTGGAAAAACTGGCGCCGATCCCGTTGATGCCGGACATCAGCCACGGCCGGTTGTTTCTGGATAATGCCTTGTGCGAATTGCTCGCCGGGGACGGCTGGGATGCGTACGTCAAACCGTTCCGCACGCTGGAAGACATCTATGTACTGAGTGCCATGACGGCGTGGCTGCATGGGGTCGGTCAGGACTGTGCCTGGCCGCAATCCTTGCAGTTGCGTCTGCTGGGGCTGTTGGCAGGGTGCGCGGAAACCAGCCGCCAGCCACCGACCAGTCTGGCCGGGCATGTGGTGCTTGGCGGGTTGTTCGCGCAGTTTGACGCGCTCAAGACTGAGGTGAACGAGGCATTGGCCGGTGGGCCGCCGGAGTGGGCGGCGATGTGGCAGCGCGATCAAGCGGTGATGGATCTGGCGGCGGGGGCCCGGGGGAAGAGGTTGGCCAAGGCACTTTCCGGATATTCACTGGATTGACCGGCCCCTTCGCGAGCAGGCTCGCTCCCACATTGGAAATGCATTCCCCTGTGGGAGCGAGCCTGCTCGCGAAGACAGCCTCAACAGCAACACAAATCCAGGAACTGTCATCAACCTCGACTAGGCTCGGCAAGTTCAATCTCCGAGCCCCCGCCATGCCCAAAGGTTTGTCCCTGATTGTCCTGCTGTTGCTCAGTTTCACGGCCCAGGCCGAGTACTGGCCCGCCGAGCAATGGCCGACCGCCCCGACGCCGGCCGGCCCGGCGCTTCAAGCGTTGGAGGCCTACACCTTTCCGTCCCGCGATGACAGCACTCGCCAGGGCATTCGCACCGATGCCTTGCTGGTGATCCGCGACGGCCAGTTGCTCTACGAACGCTATGCCGGCCCGACGACGGCCGAGACGCCGCACCTGACCTGGTCGATCAGCAAGAGCCTGATGGCCGCCGTCCTCGGCGTGGCCTATGGCGAAGGCTTGTTCAAACTCGGTGACCCGGTGGCGAAGTTTTATCCGCCCCTGCAAAAGCATCCCGACATGACCATGGCCGACCTGCTGCACTGGGCCTCAGGCCTGGACTGGCAAGAAGATTACGAGTACGCCCCGCTGAAATCTTCGGTGGTGGCCATGCTCTACACCCGCGGGCACCACGACATGGCCGCGTTCACTGCGGCCCATGCTGCGTACGCCGCGCCGGGGCAGGCGTTTCGCTACTCCAGCGGCGACAGCAACCTGTTGTCCGCCGCGCTGAAAACCATCGTCGGCCCCGACCGCTATCCCGACTATCCATGGACTGCTGTGTTCGAACCGCTGGGCATTCGCCACGCCGTGTGGGAAACCGATGCCGCCGGCACGTTCGTCGCGTCGTCCTATGCCTACCTGACGGCACGGGATCTGGCCCGGGTCGGACTGTTGATGGCCCGCGAGGGGCGCTGGGGAGACAGGCAGCTGCTGCCCAAGGACTGGGTGGCGTTCAACCGCGAGCCGTTCGCTCACTATCACGCCCGGCAAGACGATGCCGTCCCCGGCGGCCAGTGGTGGCTCAATCGAGCGGTTGAGGACGCGGCACAACCCTGGCCCGATGCCCCCGCCGATACTTTTGCTGCACTGGGGCATTGGGGGCAGGGGATGTATGTGATCCCCAGTGAACAGCTGGTGATCGTCCGCTACGGCGATGACCGCGACGGCAGTTACCGCCACAACGAATTGCTCAGGCTCGCGCTCAAGGCCTTTGCCGGGAGGGTGCAGCCATGAGCGGTTTCATTCGCCGTCGACCGGTCAGTTCGCTATTGCTGATTGCGCTGATCGCCCTGCTCGGCTGGATCTGGCACGAGCGTGAGGCGCTGTGGGCGTTCCCCGACATCATCAGCGCCTACACCGCCAAGGAATACTGTTCGTGCCGCTACGTGATGGGTAACGATACCCAGTACTGCCACGGCTATGTAAAGCAATGGCTGCCCACCAGTGGCTTTGTCGATGACCCGAGCGCCAAGCGCGTAACGGTCAGCGGCATGGGCCGCAGTAACAGCGCCGTGTGGATCGGCGAGCGCCAGGGCTGTCGCTTGCAGCCCTGATATCCCTTCAGGTTCCACTCTGTGGAACCACATTCGATTGTCCTGGCGCGCGACTCGCGGTTATCTGGCGGTGAGCGCGACCTGCCTTTGACGTGTCGCGAAATCACTGCGAACAACAAGAACGGGACTACACCCGGCCCGAGGACAATCGTCATGACCCGATATCAGCACATCCTTGCCTGGCTCAACGACGTGGCCAGCGATCTGCACGCCACCCGCCAGGACATCCACGCCCACCCGGAACTCGGCTTCGAGGAAAACCGCACCTCGGCGCTGGTGGCCAAATCCCTGGCGGATTGGGGCTACGAGGTGCACACCGGCATCGGCAAGACCGGTGTAGTCGGCGTGCTGCGTAATGGCAGTAGCCCGCGCAGCCTCGGTTTGCGGGCGGACATGGATGCGCTGCCGATCATCGAGAACACCGGCGTAACCTACAGCAGCCAGCATCAGGGTTGCATGCACGCCTGTGGGCATGACGGCCACACCACGATGTTGCTGGGCGCGGCGCGCTACCTGGCGGCGACACGCCAGTTCGACGGCACCCTGACGTTGATTTTCCAGCCTGCCGAAGAGGGCCAGGGCGGTGCCGAAGCGATGCTTGCCGATGGCCTGCTCGAACGTTTCCCCTGCGATGCGCTGTTCGGCATGCACAACATGCCGGGGCTACCCGCCGGCCATTTGGGTTTTCGTGAGGGGCCGATGATGGCCTCGCAGGATTTGCTTAACGTGACCATCGAAGGTGTCGGCGGCCACGGTTCGATGCCGCATCTGGCGGTCGATCCGCTGGTGGCGGCGGCCAGCGTGGTCATGGCCCTGCAGACCGTGGTCGCGCGCAACATCGATGCGCAACAGGCGGCGGTGGTCACGGTGGGCGCGTTGCAGGCGGGGGAGGCGGCCAACGTCATTCCACAACAGGCGATCCTGCGCCTGAGCTTGCGGGCACTGAATGCCCAAGTGCGCGAGCAGACCCTCGAACGCGTGCGCGCAATCATCGAATCCCAGGCCCGGAGTTTCGGTTGCAGTTCGCGCATCGAACATCGTCCGGCCTACCCGGTGCTGGTCAACCATGCAGCCGAAACCGAATTCGCCAGGCAAGTCGGCGTTGATCTGGTCGGTGCCAATGCGGTCGATGGCAATACCCCCAAACTCATGGGCAGCGAAGACTTCGCCTGGATGCTGCAACGTTGCCCCGGCGCCTACCTGTTCATCGGCAATGGCGTGTCGCGGCCGATGGTCCACAACCCCGCGTATGACTTCAACGACGACATCCTGCTGACCGGTGCCGCGTACTGGGGCGCACTGACCGAGAGCTGGCTCAAACCGGCCTGATTTCCTCACTTTCTACTGCCGCCGGACCGGGTGCGCGCTGGCGTGCCCGCCGTTACCCAACAGGTTTTTGGAGAGTTCCCCCATGCAGACTTCGAGCACCGGCGTTTCGCGCACCCGGCAGGTGGTCGCCGCGGTTATCGGCAACGCGCTGGAATGGTATGACTTCATCGTTTACGGCTTTCTGGCCAGCATCATCGCCCGGCAGTTTTTCCCCTCTGACGACGAATACGCCTCCTTGCTGATGGCCCTGGCGACTTTCGGCGTCGGCTTCTTCATGCGTCCGGTGGGCGGCATCCTGCTGGGGATGTATTCGGACCGCAAAGGGCGCAAGGCGGCGATGCAGATGATCATTCGCCTGATGACTGTCTCCATCGCACTGATTGCGTTTGCACCGAACTACGCCGCTATCGGCATGGGTGCGCCACTGTTGATCGTGGTTGCGCGGATGCTGCAAGGCTTCGCCACAGGCGGCGAATACGCCAGCGCCACGGCGTTCCTGGTGGAAAGCGCACCGGCGCACCGCAAGGGCTTGTACGGCTCGTGGCAATTGGTCGGGCAATGCCTGGCGGTGTTCTCCGGGGCGGCGATGGTCGCATTGTTCACCCACCTGCTGTCCCCTGAGGCACTGGAGAGCTGGGGCTGGCGGATTCCGTTTGTGCTGGGTTTGCTGATCGGCCCGGTCGGGCTGTGGATTCGCAAGCACATGGAGGAACCGGAGGAGTTTCTCGAAGCACGCAAACAGGCCAAAGGCGCGAGCCCAAGCCTGATGCAAGTGCTCCGCGAACACAGGCGCAGCATTCTGGTGTCCATGGGCCTGGCCTGTGGCGCGACCGTGTCGTTCTACGTGGTGCTGGTGAACATGCCAACCTTTGCCCACAAGAATCTCGGCCTGCCGCTGGATCAGGTGTTGCTGGTGCAAATGCTCGCGGTGGCGCTGATGACCGTGATCATTCCGTTGTCTGGCGCACTGTCGGACCGACTCGGCCGGCGCCCGGTGTTGATGGCCTTCACCCTGGCGTTTTTCCTGATGGTTTATCCCTTGTACGTGTGGGTGGCGGCGGCGCCATCGGTGGAGCGTTTGCTGGTGATGCAACTGTTGCTGTGCAGTGCGATCGGCGGTTTCTTCGGCCCGGCTCCGACCGCGCTGGCCGAGCAGTTCCCCATCGAAGTGCGTTCCACCGGTGTGTCGGTGGCTTACAACGTCGCCGTCATGGTCTTCGGCGGGTTCGCGCCGCTGATCGTCACTTGGCTGAGCAAGGTCCTGGCGACTCCGGTGGCGCCATCGTTCTACGTGTTGTTCGCCTGCTTGCTGACGTTGCTCGGCACCTACTGCATGCAAGAAGCACCACGGGCAAAAAGATCCGTTGAACTCAATCTTGGGGTGAAACCTTGAGCAGCAATCCGATTGTTGAAATGGACGCCGATGCGCTGTCCCGGGCCATTCATGGGCGGCAGGTGTCCTGTCGCGAGGTGATGCAGGCGTATCTGGCGCAGATCGAACGCTTCAATCCACAGGTCAATGCGCTGGTGTCCCTGCGCCCGGCCGAGGCATTACTGGCAGAGGCCGACGAGTGTGATCGCCAACTCGACCGGGGCCAGTCCCGAGGCTGGATGCACGGCATGCCGCAGGCGGTCAAAGACCTGGCGGCCACCGCCGGTTTGCGCACCACGATGGGCTCACCGCTGTTCGCCGAGCAGGTTCCGCAATACGACGCCATCAGCGTGGCGCGGGTGCGCGACTGCGGGGCGATCATCATCGGCAAGAGCAACGTCCCGGAATTCGGCCTCGGCTCGCAAACCTACAACAGCGTGTTCGGCACCACCACCAACGCCTACGATCCGACCTTGATTGCCGGTGGCAGCAGTGGCGGGGCGGCGGTGGCGCTGGCGTTGCGCATGCTGCCGGTGGCCGACGGCAGCGACATGATGGGGTCGCTGCGCAATCCGGCGGCGTTCAACAACGTCTATGGATTGCGTCCGTCCCAGGGGCGTGTGCCGTTCGGGCCCGGACCTGAGATGTTCGTCCAGCAACTGGCCACCGAAGGACCGATGGGCCGCACGGTCACCGATGTTGCCCGTTTGCTTAGCACCCAGGCCGGGTACGATCCGCGCGTGCCGTTGTCGCTGACTGAAGGTCCGGGGATATTTCACCAGTCGTTGCAGCAGGATTTCAGGGACGTGCGGCTCGGCTGGCTGGGGGACTACAACGGCTACCTGCCGATGGAGCCCGGCGTCATGAGCCTGTGTGAATCGGCGTTGCAGGACTTCGCCGCACTGGGTTGCAAGGTCGAGGCCTGCCAGCCGGATTTCTCAATGGAGCGCCTGTGGCAAACCTGGCTGGTGCATCGCCACTGGCTGGTGCAAGGCAGCCTCGGCGGGTTGTATGCCGATGCGCAAAAACGCGAACACCTCAAACCCGAAGCCCGATGGGAAGTCGAGGGCGGGTTGCGTCTGACGGCGGCGGATGTCTATCAGGCCTCGGTCAGTCGCAGCGAGTGGTATCGAGCGCTGAACGAATTGTTCGATCGTTACGACTTCCTGTTGTTGCCCACCGCCCAAGTGTTTCCTTTTGATGCACAAACCCCTTGGCCGCGCGTTGTTGGCGGGCACGCCATGGACACCTACCACCGCTGGATGGAAGTGGTGATCGGGCCGACCCTGGCCGGGTTGCCGAGCATGAGTGTGCCGGTGGGATTCAACCCCGCCGGACTGCCGATGGGCCTGCAAATCATGGGGCGGGCCCAGGCTGACCTTGCGGTTTTACAACTGGCGTATGCCCATGAGCAGTTGACTCAATGGGTCAAGCGCTGCCCGCCCGGTTGTCTGCAAAATGCATGAGCCCAGCGGACAGGCCCGCATTTTGCTGCGCAAAGTGATCATCCATCTGCGCTTAGGGAGATCGAACCTATGGAGAGCAAGGCAGAAACCGGTAGCGTGCGTTCCGTCGAGCGCGCCCTGGCGATTGTCGAGTTGCTGGGTGAGCATCAGGCTTTGGGGCTGGAGGAGTTGCACTACCTGACGAGCCTGCCCAAGGCCACGGTGTCGCGCATGTTGCTGACCTTGCAGGAGCAGGGCTGGATCTATCGCGGCCTGAGCGACCGGCGTTATCGCTTGTGCGCCAAGCGCCTGTTTGGTGACAGTCAGCAGCGCTTCAAGCGGCGTCTGGTGGAAAACGCCGCGCCGCTGTTGCTGGCGTTGAGTGAGCGCACCGGGTTGGTGGCGGACCTGTCGTGCTTTGACGGCGAGCGAATCGAAGTCATGGAAAGCGCGATCCCCACGGTGCTGCGCAAGCGATACCCGAACAACTGCCAGATCGTCGGCCAGCACGCCAGCCTGTTCCATTCGGCCATGGGGCGGGCCTGCCTTGGCGAGCTGGACAGCCATGAAGTGGAGCGTCTGGCCAGCCGTGAGCGAATGACGGACGAGTCCCTGTTCAGCACCACTGAGCAGGCATTGCATCAAGGCTTCGGCCAGCGCACCGAGGGTTACTGGGAGTATCCGGTGCGCCTGCCGTTCCTGATTCGCGCGGTGGCCCTGCCGATCCGCACCGATGGCCGCCTGGTCGGCAGCATGGCGCTGCACTGGCCGATGGATCAGGCGCCGGTGGAGCGAGTACTCAACCTGCACCTCAACAGCCTGGCCACGACCATTGGCGATGTGCAGCAGGCGATGGCCTGATTTGGAACTTGTGGTGGTTTAGAGACTCAAGGCAACACATTTCTTGCAACCTGTGGCAGGCCGGTTAAGGTTCAGCACAGGTTTCTCTGCCTTACGAGTCTCTATGTTCAAGCGCTCCGCCCTCCGATCCCTCGTTTTTCTGCTGCTGACCGGTGCTGCATTGTCGGCCCGCGCCGACTGGTACCTCGATGGCGAATCTTCACGCCTGTCATTTGTCAGCACCAAAAACGCCAATGTTTCCGAAGTGCAGCGCTTTCTGGTGTTGCACGGCAAGGTCGATCCCCAGGGGCTGGCGCAGGTGGAAGTCGAACTGGAGTCGATCAACAGCGGCGTCCCGTTGCGCGATGAGCGCATGCGCAAGGAGCTGTTCCAGGTCGAGCGGTTCCCCGACGCCTTGATCACCACGAAAATCGATCTGCGCCCGATCAACGACCTCGCCCCCGGCGCACAGCTGGAATTGCGCCTGCCACTGACCGTCGACCTGCATGGCAAGCAACACGAATACAACGCACAGTTGCTGGCGACCCGTCTCGATGACCGGCGCTTCCAGGTGGTGACCCTCGAACCGCTGGTGATCAACGCCGAGGATTTCGATCTGGCACCTGGCCTGGAAACGTTGCGCAAAATGGCCGGCCTCTCGGCCATCAGTCTTTCGGTGCCGGTGGGTGCGGTGCTGATTTTCACGGCGCGTTGACATGGCCGGAGCGATTTTTCCCTGGCGTGAAGGCAACCACTTCGAACTGCTGATCGATGGCCCGCAGTTTTTTCCGCGCATGCTGGTGGCGATTGCCCGGGCGGAAGAACAGGTGGAGCTGGAGCTGTATCTGGTGGAGGCGGGTGCTTGCGCCGAAGCCATGGTCCAGGCCTTGGTGCAGGCCGCCGAGCGCGGTGTGCGGGTGCGCTGCCTGTTCGATGATTACGGCAGCCTCGCCTTCACCCTGGCCTTGCGCCAGCGACTGATGGCCGCCGGGGTGGAGCTGCGTTTCTACAATCGCCTGAGCTGGCGGCGCTGGGTCGGCAACTTCTACCGCGACCACCGTAAATTGTTGCTGGTGGACCAGAGCCTGGCCGTGGTCGGCGGCACAGGCGTCACCGATGAGTTCTGGACGCCGGGCGAAGACGTCAGCGAATGGCACGAAGTGATGGTGGAAATCACCGGCCCGCTGGTGCTCGATTGGCAGCTGCTGTTCGATCGTCAGTGGATCGCCAACCGCCATCGTCGCGCCTGGCGGCCGGCCTCGCATTTCGGCTTGCCGCGGTTACCCCGTGTACCGTCCAGTGGCGAGGGCATGGGCCGGGTGGCCTATGCCGACGCCCGTCAACACCGGGACATTCTGCAATCGCTGGTGCGCGCCCTGAACAGCGGTCAACGACGGATCTGGCTGGCCACGCCGTACTTTCTGCCGACCTGGAAAGTCCGTCGTTCCCTGCGCCGGGCGGCTGCCCGCGGCGTGGATGTGCGCTTGCTGCTCACCGGCCCGCGTACCGATCACCCCTCCGTGCGCTATGCCGGGCATCGCTACTACCCGCGACTGCTCAAGGCCGGGGTGAAAATCTACGAATACCAGCCGTGTTTCCTGCACCTGAAAATGGTCCTGATCGATGATTGGGTGAGCATCGGTTCGTGCAACTTCGATCACTGGAACCTGCGCTTCAACCTGGAAGCCAACCTGGAAGCACTGGACCCCGGATTGACCCGAGCGGTAGCGGCGAGTTTCGAACGGGACTTCGGGTTGAGCGAGCAAGTCAGCCTGGAAGAATGGAAGCGCCGACCACTGTGGAAACGGGTCAAGCAGCGGGTGTGGGGATGGGTGGATCGGGTGGTGGTGAATCTGCTGGATCGGCGCGGTTGATCCCAAACTTTCAAACACCCTGAAACCACTGTGGGAGCGAGCTTGCTCGCGATGGCGGCCTGACAGTCAACAATGATGTTGAATGTTATGGCCTCATCGCGAGCAAGCTCGCTCCCACAGGGTTATGCGGTGTTTGATTAATTACAACAACTCAAAACTCTGCTGCGTCACGTCCTCTGAATCCAGGCCGATCTGCACGTTGAACTTGCCCGGCTCCGCCGCGTACTTGAGTTGGGTGTTGTAGAACTTCAGGTCATCCTCGGTGATGGTGAAGTGCACGACCTTCTGCTCGCCGGCCTTGATCATCACCTTCTGGAAGTTCTTCAGTTCCTTGATCGGGCGGATCATCGAGCCTGCCACGTCCTGGATGTACAACTGCACCACGGTTTCGCCGTCGCGCTTGCCGGTGTTTTTCACCGTGACACTGGCGTCGAGCTTGCCGGTCTTGTTCAGCGTGGTCGACGACAGCGCCATGTCGCTCAGGCTGAACTCGGTGTAGCTCAGGCCATAGCCGAACGGGTACAGGGGACCTGTGGTGTCATCGAAGTACTGCGAGGTGTAGTTGCCCGGCTTGCCCGGGGTGAACGGCCGGCCAATGGTCAGGTGGTTGTAGTAGGTCGGAATCTGGCCGACCGAACGCGGGATGCTGATCGGCAGTTTGCCCGACGGGTTGTAGTCGCCGAACAGCACGTCGGCGATGGCGTTGCCGCCTTCGGTGCCGGTGAACCAGGTTTCGAGGATCGCGTCAGCCTGTTCTTTCTCCTCGAGGATCGTCAGCGGGCGGCCGTTCATCAACACCAGCACCAGCGGTTTACCGGTAGCTTTCAGGGCACGGATCAGCTCGCGCTGGTTTTCCGGGATGTTCAGGTCGGTGCGGCTCGACGATTCGTGGGACATGCCACGGGATTCGCCAACGGCGGCAACGACGACATCCGCATCCTTGGCCGCTTTCACCGCTTCGTCGATCAGCACATTCGCCGGGCGCGGGTCATCCACCACTTCCGGGGCGTCGAAGTTGAGGAAGTTCAGGTAGCCGAGGATTTTCGGGTCGCTGGTGATGTTGGCGCCACGGGCGTAGATCAGCGTCGATTTATCGCCCAGGGCGTTGGTCATGCCGTCGAACAGGGTGACGGACTGCGCAGGCCTGCCCGCGGCGGCCCAGCTGCCCATCATGTCGATGGGCGCCTTGGCCAGCGGACCGACCAGCGCGATTTTCGCGGTCTTCTTCAGTGGCAAGGTGTCATTCTGGTTTTTCAGCAGTACCTGGCTGCGGCGTGCCACGTCACGGGCCTCGGCGCGGTGCAGGCGGCTGTCGGCGTAGGTGTCGGCCGGATCGTCCTCGGCCTTGCCGATGCGCAGGTACGGGTCCTTGAACAGGCCCATGTCGTACTTGGCGTCGAGCACCGCACGCACGGCGTTGTCGATGTCGCTCTGCTGGATCTCGCCGGACTTCAGCAGCCCTGGCAGCTCTTTGCCGTACAGGGTGTCGTTCATGCTCATGTGGATGCCGGCCTTGATCGCCAGCTTCGCCGCTTCGCGACCGTCGGCGGCAACGCCGTGCTTGATCAGCTCGAAAATCGCCCCGTGGTCGCTCACGGCCAGGCCCTTGAAGCCCCACTCCTTGCGCAGCAGGTCGTTCATCAGCCAGGTGTTGGCGGTGGCCGGCACGCCGTTGACTGAGTTCAGCGCGACCATGACCCCGCCAGCGCCGGCATCGATGGCGGCGCGGTACGGTGGCAGGTAGTCCTGGTACATCTTGACCGGGCTCATGTCGACGATGTTGTAGTCGCGGCCACCCTCGACCGCGCCGTACAGGGCGAAGTGCTTGACGCTGGCCATGATGCTATCGGCCGCGTTCGCGCCAGTACCCTGGAACGCCTTGACCATCACGCCGGCAATGCGCGACACCAGGTAGGTGTCTTCGCCGAAGCCTTCGGAGGTGCGGCCCCAGCGCGGGTCGCGGGAGATGTCGACCATCGGCGCGAAGGTGATGTCGAGGCTGTCAGCCGCGGCTTCCTTGGCGGCGATGCGCCCGGACAGGCCGATGGCATCCATGTCCCAGCTCGAAGCCAGGGCCAGCGGGATCGGGAAAATGGTGCGGTGGCCGTGGATCACGTCGTAGGCGAAGAACATCGGGATCTTCAGGCGGCTGCGCATGGCGGCGTCCTGCATCGGCCGGTTTTCCGGACGGGTGATCGAGTTGAACGTACCGCCGATGTTGCCTGCCGCGATTTCCTTGCGGATCATTTCGCGAGGCATTTCCGGACCGATGCTGATCAGGCGCAACTGGCCGATTTTTTCATCGAGGGTCATTTGCTTCATCAGGTTGCTGACGAAGGCTTCCTTGTTCTCCAGGGGTGCGGGCGTCGTGGCGGCCAATACGTTATGACTGGCCAGGCTGACGAACAGGCCCAGCAAACACAGCTTCTTCATGAATAGTTTTCTCAAGGGCCCAAACGGCGATATGCACGCCGGCCAGCCAAAATTTAGGGAGCGTCTATTGTTGTTCGGGTGCCGGCTCAAAAAACCAGAGCCAAAAAACGACAGCCAGGTGGCGGATGCGTTTTTGCGCAGGGCCTCTTTTTAGCCCATCGGCCCGTTGCAATCCAGAGGCGCGGGCGATTATGCCCCAAGAGCCGGCCCAGAAGGTTTCACGGTCGGTTTTTTCATGAATGTACAAGGGAGCGACATCCTGATGAATGCAAGTCCAACCTACCGCTCGCGTTTGCAGGTCGTCACGCTGCTCATGCTGGCCACGTTGCTGACCGCCTGCGGCATCAACAACATCCCGACCCTCGACGAACAGGCCAAGGCCGCCTGGGGCCAGGTGCAGAACCAGTATCAGCGGCGCGCCGACCTGATTCCCAACCTGGTGGAAACGGTCAAGGGCTACGCGAAACATGAAGAAGAGACACTGACCGCGGTCATTGAGGCCCGGGCCAAGGCCACGTCGATCCAGGTGGATGCCTCGACCCTCGACAACCCGGAAAAACTCAAGCAGTACCAACAGGCCCAGGATCAGCTCAGCGGCGCCTTGAGCCGTTTGATGGTGGTCTCCGAGCGTTATCCGGACCTCAAGGCCAACCAGAATTTCCTCGCCCTGCAATCGCAGCTCGAAGGCACCGAGAACCGCATCAGCGTGGCCCGGCGCGATTTCATCCTCGCGGTGCAGAAATACAACACCGAGATCCGCACCTTCCCCGGTCGCCTGTGGCACACGGTGATGTACAGCGACCTGCCGGTGCGTGAGACCTTCGAAGCCACGCCGGGCTCGGAAAAGGCCCCGGAAGTCAAATTCTGAAGCAGCCTGTAGGAGCTGCCGAAGGCTGCGATCTTTTGCCGTTGATTTTTTCGCGAGCGCCAAAGGTCAAAGATCGCAGCCTGCGGCAGCTCCTACAGACCAGGTTTGGAATGGAAGAGGTAGCCAATGCGCGTGTTGAAAGCGGGCCTGATGCTGTTGTTGTGGGTGGTGGCGATCACGGCCCGGGCCGAACTGAGTTTTCCGGCGCTGACCGGGCGCGTGGTCGACAACGCGCAGATGATCGAGCCTGTGGTGCGCGAGCAGCTCAACCAACAGCTTCAGGCCCATGAACAGGCCACCGGCGAGCAGCTTGTGGTCGTGACGTTGCCGGACCTGCAGGGCACCGACATCGCCGACTTCGGTTACCAGCTCGGCCGCCACTGGGGGATCGGGCAGAAAGACAAGAACAACGGCGCCCTGTTGATCATCGCCCGGAACGAGCGCCGGTTGCGTATCGAAGTCGGCTATGGCCTGGAGGATCGCCTGACCGATGCCCAGAGTTCAGTGATCATCAACCAGGTCATCACCCCGGCATTCAAGACCGGCAACTTCAGTAAAGGCATCAGTGACGGCGTGGCGGCGATGCTGGTGGTGCTGGGCGGCAACCCCTTGGACGAACCCTCCACGGCGTATGAATCCAGAGGCGATCCGGGGGACGATTTCGTCTCGCGGCATCCCGGGTTGCTGGTGTTTTTGGTGATGCTGTTCATCCTGACTGTTTTTGTGTGTCAGATGCTCGGTATCCTTCCCGCCGGCCGGGGTGGCTCCGGAGGATCCGGGGGCGGCTTTGGCGGTGGTGGATTTGGCGGCGGCGGTGGAGGTGGAGGCTTCAGCGGCGGTGGAGGCAGTTTCGGCGGGGGCGGTTCGTCCGGCGGCTGGTGATAATAAAAATGAGCAGGCAATTCACGACATGGCATTACTGACTGAACACGAACAACGCAAAGTCGCCGAGGCAATCGCCCGGGTCGAGCGCGACACCGACGCAGAACTGGTGACCGTGCTCGCGGCCCGCGCCGACGACTATGCGTACATCCCGTTACTGTGGGCCAGCCTGCTGGCGCTGCTGGGGCCGGGCATCGTGCATTACCTCACCGGTTGGCTGACCCTGCACAGCCTGCTGCTGGTGCAATGGGCCATCTTCATCGTCCTGTGCCTGGTGTTTCGTCTGCCGAAAGTCACTACCCATCTGGTCCCGCGCTCGGTGCGTCACTGGCGCGCCTCGAACCTGGCGCGCCGGCAGTTCCTGGAGCAGAACCTGCACCACACCGAAGGCAGCACCGGTGTACTGATTTTCGTCTCCGAAGCCGAGCGTTATGTGGAGATTCTGGTGGATGAAGGCATCTCCAGTCGCCTGGACAACAAGAACTGGGATGCCATCGTCGCCACCTTCACCCAACAGGTGAAGCAGGGGCAGACGTTGCAGGGTTTTGTCAGCTGCATCGAAGCCTGCGGCGAGCTGCTCAAGGTGCACGTGCCCGTGACCCATGTACGCAATGAACTGCCGAACCGCTTGGTGGTACTCGGCTAACTCCTCCCTGGCATTGTGTAGCGCTCGCCGCTACAACTCCCGTCAATTGTCCGGGTTCGGCCTTGTCGTCAGTATTTCTCTCCAACAGTGGACGCCCAGTGACGGGCGTTCCCGCGAAGAGGGATTCTTATGGCAACCCGACAATCGATTGACTCTTTGGCACGTGCAGCCAATGGCGCTGGGGGAAGCAAGCCCAAGGCGAAACTGACGGCGAAAGAAACGCAAATCCTGATGTGGTGTTTCAAGGGCAAAACTTCCTGGGAAATCGCCCGGATCGAGAATTGCACGGAATCAACGGTCAATTTTCACTTCGCCAATATTCGCCGAAAGTTCGACGTCAGCTCTCGCACTTGCGCATTGCTCAAAGCGATCGAGTCGGGCGCGATCATCGTGGACTCGGTCGTTGCGCGAGGTGCGCATGAGCCTGACTGATTCGGCCTACAACGGCATCAATGGCCTCATGTTGGGAATGGGGATTGCAACGCTGCCAGTGGTCAATGGCGAGGTACTGTTCGGTGCGATGCTCGGCGCGTGGCTGGTCACCACCACTCGCACCAGCTTCAAGGCCTGGCAGCGCATCGCTTCCTGGTTACTGTCCGCGGGTGTCGGTTACCTCTTTACGCCTGTCGCACATCCGCTGGCGCCATTTCTGACAGAAGGTGTAACGGCCTTTCTTTGCGCACTGATCGTTATTCCCATCAGCATCAAACTCATGCAATGGATCGATGGTGCCGGTATCGGCGACATCATTCGACACCTGAGAGGGCGAAGATGAGAGGCCGTGAATGGGGTTGCATTGATATCCGGGACGGGCGTTTTTTGAAGCCACAGTTCATCAGGTTTCATTCGAAGGTTTGAGTGTTGCCAGGATGGTGGCCATTTCGGAAAGCCTGAGTTCCATATCACGCAGTCGTTGCTTTTCCTCGAGTGCGTTTTGTATGGCGCCGCGGTCTTTTTCGTCGAGCAACCGCCAGAGCGCGAGAATGGTGTTTTCCCGTGTTGTGTTTTCCTGAGCAGTCTCCGAAGTATCAGTAATTGTTTGCCTCAAAATCGGCCCTTCGCCCAGTAACAGCCAGTCAAGGGATATTCCCCGGGCTTGCGCGATTTCTACGCATAATGAGTAAGGTGTGCTGTCGCGGCCTCGCCAGCTACTAAGGGTTTGCGGACTGATCTGTAGCGCGGAAGATAAAGAAGCATCGGTTTTTGTACCGGTAACTTGCTTTAGACGAGCCAGAACAGCTTGTGATTTTTTGCTACGCAATTTGAGCCGCTTCCTTTTGACATATGCTTTTTGAGTGCCTAATTTATGCGTAATGAGTACTTTTTTTCTTGTAAGTAATCAATCATCAAAGATGAGTCAGAAGAATACGATGTCGAAACTTCCTAATGGTATCAGGGGGATTTCCTACGAGCATGGCTCGACCCCATTACGCGTCTGCCCGATGCAGTTCCTTATGCCTGGCAGACACTGTTCGCAAGCCCGGAACGCCGCGATGAACGCCTCAAGCAGTATTGCGTTTGATCAGGTTGATTGCCACCCAATGACCCTCGGGATTCAAGTATGAGTACTTATAAAATGGTGTGCCCGCACTGCTTGAGCCGGATGCGCATCCGCACCAGCGAAGGCCGTCATATTTTCCTGCGGGTGGCGTATCTGCAATGCACGTCCGAAGCTTGTGGTTGGTCCGTACGTGCCGAATTTGAAATGACCCATGAGCTTTCGCCCAGCGGCATGCCCAATCCGGCCGTACGCCTGCCTTGCGCCGGACCCGATTTGCGCCGTGCCTCCCGGCCTGTTGCCGTCAGTCCTGACACGACACAAGTGCCGCAGGAGACTTGAGCATGAAGGTTACCGATGAAAATGCAGGTCTGAATGAGGAGTTATTGGCTATTGCCCAGGCGTTTCTGCGGCGTCATGAAAGTGAAGGGGGGATCGATGATCAAGTCCAGTTTTGTCGCGCGGTGAAGCATCTGCAGAATATGGATGTACCGATGTTCCTGGCCGAAAGGCTGGTCAGCCGTGCCTATGGCGTACTCAAGTCGTGCAACGACCGTCGGCGCCTGGACATCGATGCAAGTTCCGAAACGGTCGCCGTGGTGACTGACCCTGTCAATGGCCTGACCTGGGCGGTGCCAGTGGGACTGATCGTCAAACACATCATTAATTCACCGGGCAATCGCAAGCTTCGCCTGGTGGAACCCTGAGGCTTCAACGGTTTATCGAGGTCCTGGGCTGCGTGACTGGGACCTGCCACAAAATAACCCCGTGCCCAAAGTCCTCGTCCCCCTTAAAATACCGGCATTCTCCGATTTGCATCGCCTGAGGCCGTTTTTCCATGTCCGTCACCGCCACTCCCGCCAGCCTCGCGCCGGATCATCACGCCCAGTTCATCGAGCTGCTGCAAGCCAGCCTCGAGCACAATGCGTTCATCAAACTGGTGCTGGCCAAGTACGCGGGCGATGAAACGGATCTGCAGCGGATCATCATCAAGCCGGTGACGGTCAAGGCGCAGCCTTGCCTGTCTTTCGTCTATCGCTACAAGACCCGCGATATCACCAAGAACCTGCCGCTGGCCGAAGGCGTGGCGAGCATTGCCGGGTTGCTGCCGGCGTCGTTCAAAAATGCGCATTTGTTGTCGTTGACCGACGAAGCCCAGCTCGAATACAGCAAAAAGGGCAAGTCATCGCTGTTCAAGAGCAAACCTCAACAATTGCGCGAAGTGCCATCGGCCGAGCACAACCGTGAGAAAAACCGCTTTCTTGACCTGAGCCGGCCGTTTCTCGCCGACCTGGGGGTGACCAACAAGCAGCATGAACTGATCCCGGCGATGTCGCGCAAGTGGAAGCAGATCAACAAGTTCATCGAAGTGTTCAGCCATGCACTGACCTCGTCACCCCTGGCCCTGGACAAACCGGTGCGTGTGGCGGATTTCGGTTCGGGCAAGGGTTACCTGACCTTCGCCATCCACGATTACCTGCGAAATACCTTGAAAGCTGAAGGCGAAGTGACCGGTGTCGAGCTGCGTGAAGACATGGTCACCCTGTGCAACACCGCAGCCGCCAGGCTTGAGCACCCCGGCCTGGTGTTCAAGTGCGGAGACGTGCGCAGCGTGGCGCCGAGCGAGCTGGACGTGATGATCGCCCTGCATGCCTGCGATATCGCCACAGACTATGCGATCCACACCGGTATCCGTTCCGGCGCGTCGATCATCATGTGCTCGCCGTGCTGCCACAAACAGATCCGCCTGCAAATCCAGAGCCCGGCGCTGCTCAAGCCGATGCTGCAATACGGCTTGCACCTGGGTCAGCAGGCGGAGATGGTCACCGACAGTTTGCGCGCGTTGTTCCTGGAGGCCTGCGGCTACGAGACCAAGGTGTTCGAGTTCATCTCGCTGGACCACACCAACAAGAACAAGATGATCCTGGCGGTCAAGCGCGCCGAGCCGGTGGAACCGGCCCAGCTATTGGCGAAGATTCAGGAGCTGAAGGAGTTCTACCACATCAGCGAGCATTGCCTGGAAACGTTGCTGCGCGCTGACGGTTACCTTTGATCCTGTGGGAGCGAGCTTGCTCGCGATGGCGGATTTACAGTCGACAAATGTGTTGAATGTGATGTCCCCATCGCGAGCAAGCTCGCTCCCACATTATTGGGTCTGACCGCTGTCTTGCGCCCCAGCATCACCGTCACAATGACCCCGGCGGCAAACAGCCAGGTAATCGGCTCCACTTGTTCACCGAAGAACAACGCCGAAAAGGCGATGGTGAAGAAGATCTGCAGCAGCTGAATCTGGCTGACCCGGGCAATGCCGCCCATGGCCAGCCCGGCGTACCAGGCGAAGAAGCCGATGAACTGCGAAAACAGCGAGACATAACCGAAGGCCCACCAGGTCTTGGCGGAAATTCCGCCCTGGTGTTGCAGCGCCAGATACACCACCGGGCCGATCAATAGCGGCGTCGACAGCACCAGCGCCCAGCAGATCACCTGCCAGCCGCCCATCTCCCTGGCCAGTCGGCCTCCCTCGGCGTAGCCCAGTCCGCCCGCGGCAATGGCGCCAAGCATCAGCAGGTCACCGGCCTGAATGCTGCCGGCACCGCTGATCAGCGCATAACCGAGCACCAGCGCACTGCCCAATGCGGCGCAGGCCCAGAACGCTTTCGAAGGCCGTTCATGGGACAGCCACGCGGCGTACAGCGCCACGCACAGCGGCTGCAAACCATTGACCAGCGCGCCGTGGGACGCCGGCAAGGTTTGCATGGCCCAGGCCGACAGCACCGGGAAACCGAGGATCACCCCGGCCATCACCAGCGTCAGGCCTTTGACCTGTTTCCAGGTCGGCCATTTTTCCCGGTGCCACAGCAACAGCAACGCCGCCGGAACGGCCGCAAACAGCGCCCGGCCCAGGCCGTTGAGCAGCGGGTGGAGTTCCTGCACGACGATCCGCGTGAAGGGCAGGGTGAGGCTGAAGATCACAACGCCGAGCAGGCCCAAGGCCATGCCGGTGTTTTCGCGCGAGGACATGATGGCAACCAGAATATGGGGTGATGGGGTAAGGCTCCATAAAGCCATAAACCATGGGTTTCCGCTGTTACAGCTAGGCACAGACTTATCCGTACAGTTTGCGGGCTTGCTCGCGAAGAACGATAACGCGGTCCATCAGGTAGTAGCCGGTTGTTACCCGCCCCTCCGGATAAGGACTACCTTGAATACTCCTGCACGCCCACTTCCAGAGGAGTCCTCCCCATGGCTGCGAAAAAAATTCTGATGCTGGTTGGTGATTACGTCGAAGACTATGAGGTGATGGTGCCGTTCCAGGCGCTGCTGATGGTCGGCCACACGGTGCACGCCGTTTGCCCGGACAAAACCGCCGGCCAGACCGTGCGCACGGCGATCCATGACTTTGAAGGCGACCAGACCTATAGCGAAAAGCCCGGTCACCTGTTTGCCCTCAACTTCGATTTCGCCAAGGTCAACGCCGCCGATTATGACGCCGTGCTGATTCCGGGCGGCCGTGCGCCGGAGTACCTGCGCCTGAACGAAAAGGTCCTGGAACTGGTGCGGGCATTCGACAAGGCCGGCAAACCGATCGCCGCCGTGTGCCATGGCGCGCAGTTGCTGGCGGCAGCGGGTATTCTCGAAGGCCGCGAATGCAGCGCTTATCCGGCCTGCGCTCCGGAAGTGCGCCTGGCGGGCGGTACCTATATCGACATTCCGGTGACGGACGGCCATGTTCAAGGCAATCTGGCTACGGCGCCGGCCTGGCCTGCGCACCCGAGCTGGCTGGCCGGTTTCCTGGGGTTGCTGGGTACCAAAATCACGCTGTAACGAGGGACATGTCCATGTGCGAGCTGTACGTCAAAGCCGACCCGATTCTCTACGAATCGCGCTCCCGCTCGCTGCGCATCTGCGGGGTGGTCACCACCCTGCGGCTGGAGAATCAGTTTTGGGACATCCTCAGCGAAATCGCCGAGGTCGACGGCATGACCACCAATCAGTTGATCGCCAAGCTGTATGAAGAGGTGATGGACTATCGCGGCGAGGTGGTCAATTTCGCTTCGTTCCTGCGGGTCAGTTGTACGCGGTATCTGAGCCAGCGGCGGACGCAGTCTCCGGAGTTGTCGGTGGTGCGGGCAGTGGTGAAGTAGTCAAAACTGCGTCGACTCCTTCGCGAGCAAGCCCGCTCCCACAGGTTCAATGTGATCCCTGTGGGAGCGGGCTTGCTCGCGAAGGGGCCGGTACAGGCGACAGAAACACCTGGCTGGTCTTTACTGTGAAGCGCACAACCTCTCAATCGCCAAGGAGAAACAGCATGTCCGGATGGTATGAAGTGAGCAAAAGCAGCAATGGCCAGTTCAGGTTTGTCCTCAAGGCGGCCAACGCCGAGACCATTCTGACCAGCGAGCTGTACACCACCCACGCCGCCGCCGACAAAGGCATCGCCTCGGTCCAGGCCAACAGCCCGCTGGATGAGCGCTACGAGAAAAAAACCACCAAGGATGGCCATCCGTATTTCAATCTCAAGGCGGGTAACCACGAGGTCATCGGCAGCAGTGAGACCTATTCCTCCGATGCCGCCATGGAGAAAGGCATCGCCAGCGTGAAGGCCAACGGCCCGAGCAAGGTGGTCAAGGACAAGACGTTGCCGGTGCTTTGATCACTACTTTCAAATCCAGTACAAATCCTGTGGGAGCGAGCTTGCTCGCGATGGCGGTCTGACAGTCAACATCTGTGTTGAATGTAATGGCCTCATCGCGAGCAAGCTCGCTCCCACAGGGGGGGTGTTTAACCTGAATTCAGCGTAAGGCTTTGAGTAGGCCTTGAAGCTGACTAATCCCCGCCTCACTCAACGGGAACACCGGCAACCGCGGATCCCCCACCTCCAGACCTGTCGCCCGCAAACCCGCCTTGATCGTCGCCGGCAAGCCACCCTTGAGGATGAAATCCAGCAGCGGCAACTGGCGGTAGAACAGCTCCCGGGCCTTGGCCAAATCATTGGCCAGCACCGCTTCATACAAATCCAGGTTGAGCTGCGGGATCAGGTTCGGCGCAGCGGTACACCAGCCTTTTGCGCCAGCGGCAAAGGCCTCCAGGGCCAACGGATTGCAGCCGTTGTAGAACGGCACCTGGCCGTCGCCGAGTCGTTGCAGTTGATGCATGCGCTGGATGTCGCCGGTGCTCTCCTTGACCATGGTCACGTTTTCCACGGCCTTGACGATGCGCAGGATCAGGTCCACCGACATGTCGGTGCCGCTGGTGGCCGGATTGTTGTAGAGCATGATCGGCACGCCGATGCTGTCGCCGATGGCGCGGTAATGGGCAAGAATTTCCGCTTCACTGAGTTTCCAGTAGGACGCGGGCAGCACCATCACCACATCGGCGCCATGGGCTTCGGCGAAGCGCGCGCGACGTACCGCTTTAGCGGTGGTCAGGTCGGACACGCTGACGACGGTCGGCACGCGTTTGGCCACGTGCTTGATACTGAATTCGCTGACCTGATCCCACTCCGCGTCGCTCAGGTAGGCACCTTCACCGGTGCTGCCCAGAGGTGCGATGGCGTGCACGCCGCCCTCGATCAGGCGGTCGATGGAGCGCCCGAGGGCGTCCAGGTCAACGCCTTCGCCATGGGCGGTGAAAGGGGTGATGGTGTAGCCGATGATGCCGTGAATGCTTGCGGTGGACATGGTGTCTCTCCGTTCAAAAGGGTCTGGGGTCAGTTCAGGCAATCGGCGTGTTGGCGCAGGCTCTGCCGGGCGTAGTAGTTGAAAGCGGCGGCGTGACGTTTCGGCCGGGCAATCCAGTCATGGGCTTCACGGCCCAGCGCGGGGATGATCGGCTTGATGGTCCCGGCGCTCATCGCCAACAGTTGCAGCTTCGCGGCACGTTCGATCAGTTGCGCGATGACACAGGCTTCCTCGATGGTGTTGCCGGTGGACAATTGGCCGTGGTGGGAAAGCAGGATCGCCCGTTTGTCGCCCAGTGCCCCGGCAATCAACTCGCCTTCCTCGTTGCCCACCGGCACACCCGGCCAGCCTTCAAGAAACGCGCAGTCGTCATAGAGCGGGCAGAGGTCCATGTGGGAAATCTGCAACGGTACTTCCAGCATCGACAAGGCGGCAACGTGGGTCGGATGGGTGTGGATGATGCAGTTCACATCCGGGCGGGCGCGGTATACCCAACTATGAAAACGATTGGCCGGGTTGGGCATGCCGTGGCCTTCGAGCACCTCCAGGTCTTCGTTGACCAGCAGCAGGTTGCCTGCGGTGATTTCGTCGAAACCCAGGCCCAATTGTTGAGTGTAGTAAGTGCCGGGCTGCGGGCCACGGGCGGTGATTTGCCCGGCAAGGCCGGAATCGTGCCCGTGCTCGAACAGGATGCGGCAGGTCAGGGCCAGCTTTTGCCGGGCGGTCCACGTATTATCCGCCAGGGTATTTTGCATTTGGCTCAGCGCGTGCTTGACCAGTTGCTCTTTGGGCAGTGCTAATGTCTTGGCCATATCGGTGTCCTTTGGGTGATTCAATGGACGTCGGGTTTGCCGCTCACCGGTTCCTCGCAAAGTCGTCGGTGAGCGCAAATGACACTAAAGAGGCTATATGACACATTGTGTCATTGGCAAGGACAAATCGTTGCCTCCTTGATGGATTAATTGCTCTACATGTCTATCCGTTTGAAATTACTAAGAAAAAAACTTGGCGTGACCTTGGAAGCGCTGGCCGAACAATCCGGCATGACCAAGAGTTACCTGTCGAAAGTCGAGCGCGGGTTGAACACGCCATCGATTGCGGCGGCGTTGAAACTGGCCAAGGCGCTGAACGTGAAGGTCGAGGAATTGTTCTCTGAAGACAACGCCGGCCTCGACAGCTACAGCCTGGTGCGCAGCCACGAGCGGCAACCTCTGGGGGCCAGTGGCAACAATCCGGGTTACGCGGTGCTGGCCCATCAGGTCAGTGAACGCAGCCTGCTGCCGTTCATCATTTACCCGCCGGCGGAGTTCACCGACAAGACCTTCAAGGAGCATCTGGGTGAGGAGTTTCTGTTCGTCCACGAGGGGCGGGTGGAAGTGGACTTCATGAACGAGCGCGTGCTGCTCGATCGTGGCGATGCGCTGCACTTCAATGCGCAAAAACCGCACCGGATTCGTTCGGTGGGTGAGGTACAGGCGCAGTTGCTGGTGGTGGTGCATAGCACCGAGGAATGAGTTGACTGCAAAAGCTTCGCGAGCAAGCCCGCTCCCACAGGGGATTTGTGAACGACACAGATCCCATGTGGGAGCGGGCTTGCTCGCGAAAGCGTCAGATCGGCCAGTACTAAACTTCTACTGGAACCGATAACTTGGGGCCACCCAACGCATGGCTCTTCGAATCAAAAAACCGCAACTCAACCCCCGTCCCCTCAAACACCTTCGCGTAATGCCGCTTCTGGTGCTGGATGAAGGCCTTGCTGCGCGGGTAAATCGAGATCGCCAGCACCTGCGGTTTTGCCAGGCGCAAAGCGTGGATGATATGGCTGTCCTGCTCCCCCAGCGCATGGCCGAAGATGCACAGCGCCTGGCCGTGACCGAGCAATTGCTCGTAGCAGAACGACAGATAGTCCGAACTGCGAATGGTCTTGAGCTTGTCCGCACTCGGCCCTTCGTTGACGAACAGCGGCACGTCGTCGAGGGTCTTGATCGTGTTGTTGATCGCGAAGTTGCCCAGCAACGTGCCCTCGGTCGACATCAGCTTGCGCGCCGTGCCGTCCTGGTTGCGCACCAGGTGCAGACCGCCGTGCAGGTACAGCAAACGGGTTTTGTCGGTGGCCGTGTCGCTCAGGTCGAAAGCGGGTTCGGCCCCCTGGAACAGATCGGTGATCGCCTCGGGCTGGTATTGCACCGCCCAGTAGTTGATCAGGTCGTAATTGGTGGTGAACACCGTGCGGTAGCTGGCCAGTTCCTGATTGATGGTCGCCAATGTCGAAGGCACCACCAGGCGCCACGGGATATGCACCGCATGCACGGTGTTGATCAGCGCTTCCTTGATCGCGTAATAGCGATTGCGCGGGGCGGCGGAGCTGACGGCCAGGGCCTTGTTGACCCGGCTGGTGGTTTTCAACGCGCTCAGTACCTGCTCGAAACTGCGGGTCTGCATCGCGTCGAACACGCTCAGCTCGGACGGGCTCAGGGGTTTTTCTTCAACGGTGCGGGCATTTTCGAACAGCGACTCGTAGCCGAAATCGTTCCATACCGCGCGACTGGCACCGTTGCCCACCAGCAAGCCACTGAACGAAGCGGTGCTGCGCAAGGCGTTCCAGTCTTCAAGTTGGGCGTCGACATCCTGGAAATCGGTCATTGCGGTCTTCGTCTCACGGCAAAAGGTCATTGGGCGGCGACTTTATCACGACCGGCTGCCAGACCACGGCACGACGCGGTCGAAGAACGTTATGCTGCGGTTTCGCCCGAGCCGACTTCGCCGAGTACCCGATGCTGCAAAAAAGCCTGATCCGCCGTCTCGACCTGATCACTCTGCAACTGTTCGTCGCCGTCCATGAGGAGGGCACGCTGACCCGTGCCGCCTCGCGCGAAGCGATTGCCGTCTCGGCGGCGAGCAAGCGCTTGATGGAGCTGGAGGAGGCGCTGGGCATCAGCCTGTTCGTGCGCCAGGCCAAGGGCATGTCCCTGACACCGGCCGGGGAAACCCTGCTGCACCATGCCCGGCAGATGCTGTTCAACGTCGAGAAAATGGGCCTCGAACTGGGCGAGCACAGCCACGGCGTGCGCGGCTATGTGCGGATGCTCGCCAACCTGTCGGCGATCATTCAGTTTTTGCCAGAGGACCTGCGGGACTTTTCCGAGCGTCACCCACAGGTCAAGACCGACCTCGAAGAACGCCCCAGCGCCGGGGTGATTCAGGGCGTGCTCGACGGGGTGGCCGACCTCGGTATCTGTTCCATCGACAGTGACATCAAGGGCCTGCACAGCGTGCTGTATCGCCAGGACAAACTGGTGGTGTTGATGCCGCCGCACCATCCCTTGGCGAACCGGTCGAGCGTGGCGTTCGCCGATACGCTGGGCAGCGATTACGTTGGGTTGCATGCCGCCAGTTCGATCAACATGCGTACCCATGCAGCGGCCCGCGAAGCCGGCAAGGTGTTGCGGGTGCGCATTCATGTGCCGGGGTTCGATGCCATGTGCCGCATGGTCCAAGCCAACATGGGGATCGGCATCCTTCCGCAGCGGGCCTATGAATTGTTTGGCCGGGCGCTGGGTTTGCACGCGGTGCCATTGACGGACGAATGGTCCGATCGGGCGCTGATTCTGGTGGTGCGCGATGAGGCGCTGCTGTCGCCGGTGAGCCGGATGTTGTTTGAGCATTTGCGGGGCTCAGTCTGAAAGTTCTTGGCTGACTGGGCCGGCCTCTTCGCGAGCAAGCCCGCTCCCACAGGGGATGTGTGAGTGCCGAAGATCGAGTGTGGGAGCGAGCTTGCTCGCGATGGCGGACTACAGCTCACGATAATCTCCCCGGGCGTTCGCATTTCGCGAACGCCCGTTGCCAACTGAAGGTTGGATTCATCAGGCATCAGTCCTCTAGCCTTGGCTCATATTCCAAGAACAAGAGGTACCCCGCGATGACTGCCCCCCTGAGTGCAATCAAGGTGATCGAGATCGGCACGCTGATCGCCGCACCGTTTGCCGCGCGCATGCTGGCCGAGTTCGGCGCCGAGGTGATCAAGATCGAAGCCATGGGCCAGGGCGATCCCCTGCGCAAATGGCGCAAGCTGCACGAAGGCACCTCGCTGTGGTGGTACCTGCAATCGCGCAACAAGAAGTCCCTGGCGCTGAACCTCAAATCCCCCGAAGGCATCGAACTGGTCAAGCAATTGGCAACCAGCGCCGATGTGCTGATCGAAAACCTGCGCCCCGGTGCCCTGGAGAAACTCGGCCTTGGCTGGGACGTGTTGCACGCCCTCAACCCCAACCTGACCCTGGTGCGGATTTCCGGTTACGGCCAGACCGGCCCGTACCGCGATCGTCCGGGTTTCGGTGCCATAGGCGAGGCCATGGGCGGGATTCGCTACACCACCGGCACCCCCGGTTCGCCGCCGGCGCGGGTCGGCGTGAGCCTCGGCGATTCCCTGGCTTCGCTGCATGCGGTGATTGGTGCGCTGATGTCATTGCTGCGGGTCAAGACCGGGCAGGGCGGCGGGCAGATCGTCGATGTGTCCCTGGCCGAAAGCGTGTTCAACGTCATGGAAAGCCTGGTGCCGGAATACGACATGCTCGGCCATGTGCGTGAACGCAGCGGCGGCGCCTTGCCGGGGATCGCGCCGTCCAACACCTATTTGACCGCCGATGGCGCCTACGTGGTGATTGCCGGTAACAGCGATCCGATCTACAAGCGCCTGATGCACACCATCGGCCGCCCGGATCTGGCCGAGGCACCGGAATTCGCCCACAACGACGGGCGTGCCGCCAAAAGCAACCTGCTCGACGCCGCCATCACCCACTGGACCAGCAGCCTGCCCATCGACGAGGTGCTGGCCGCGCTGGAAGCCGCCGAAGTCCCGGCCGGACGCATCTACTCAGTGGCTGACATCGTCGCCGATCCGCACTATCAGGCGCGGGACATGCTGCTCAATGCCGAGCTGCCCGGTGGCGCCACGGTGAAGATGCCGGGCATCGTGCCGAAACTCTCCGAGACACCCGGCGGCGTGAACTGGTCCGGCCCCGGGCTGGGCCAGCACACCGACGGCATCCTCGCGCAATTGGGCCTCACCGCGATGGACATCGAACGCCTGAAAGTCGAAGGAGTGGTGCAATGATCACCGATTATTCCGACAGCCTGATCGTGCAGGAAGTGTCCCCGCGCGACGGTTTGCAAATCGAGCCGACCTGGGTTGAAACCCACGACAAGATTGCCTTGATCGATCAATTGTCGCAGGCCGGATTCAGCCGCATCGAAGCCGGTTCGTTCGTGTCGCCCAAGGCCATTCCTGCGCTGCGCGATGGCGAGCTGGTGTTCAAGGGCATTACCCGGCAGCCGGGGGTGATCTACGTCGCCTTGATCCCCAACCTCAAGGGGGCGCAACGGGCGTTGGCGTGCAGTGCCGATGAGCTGAACCTGGTGATGTCCGCCAGCCAGACCCACAACCTGGCGAACATGCGCATGCGTTGTGAAGATTCATTGGCAGCGTTCGGCGAGATCGTGCGGTTCGTTGGCGAAAGCCCGGTGCGTCTCAATGGCAGCATCGCCACCACCTTCGGCTGCCCGTTCGAGGGCAAGATCGATGAGGACCGCGTCCTGCAAATCGTCGAGGCCTATCAGGAACTCGGCATCCAGGGCATCACCCTCGCCGACACCACGGGCATGGCCAATCCGCGCCAGGTCGAGCGACTGGTGCGCCGGGTACTGCAGCGGGTGTCCCCGGCGGATTTGACCCTGCATTTCCACAACACCCGTGGTCTCGGCCTGTGCAATGTGCTGGCCGCCTACGAGGCCGGTGCCCGACGTTTCGACGCCGCATTGGGCGGCCTCGGCGGCTGCCCCTTTGCACCGGGAGCGTCGGGCAACATCTGTACAGAAGACCTGGTGAACCTGTGCGATGAAGTCGGCATTCACACCGGTATCGATTTGCCGCTGCTGCTGAAACTGTCCCGAGGACTGCCGGCGCTGCTCGGCCACGAAGTACCGGGACAACTGGCCAAGGCCGGGCGCAATTGTGACTTGCACCCGATCCCGACCTGACACTACACGCCCCTGTGGGAGCGAGCTTGCTCGCGATGACTGAGTCACAGTCAACATCAATGTTGGCTGACCCGACGCAATCGCGAGCAAGCTCGCTCCCACAGTAAAAGCACTTTCGCTGAGCTACTCAACCAGACAACAAAAACAATCGGACACCCACGGGAAGTCCGCCTGGAGAACCGCAATGAGCCTGAATGCACTGGAGGCGGGTGTGAGCCCGTCCGTTAGCCACGACACCGAAAAAGCCCTGGTCAGCAAAGTCGCCTGGCGCCTGATGCCGCTGATCATGGTCTGCTACCTGTTCGCCTTTTTCGACCGTATCAACATCAGCTTCGCCAAGTTTCAACTGCAGGCCGACCTGAGCCTGAGCGACACCGCTTACGGCCTGGGTGCCGGGTTGTTCGTGGTCGGTTACGTGATTTTCGAAGTGCCGAGCAACATGATGCTGTACAAGGTCGGCGCCCGGCGCTGGATCGCCCGGATCATGATGTCCTGGGGCCTGGCCACGGCGGCCATGGTGTTCGTCAACAGCGAATGGCAGTTCTACGTGCTGCGCTTCGTGATCGGCGCGATGGAGGCGGGATTCGCCCCGGGCGTGCTGTATTACCTGACCCTGTGGTTCCCGCAGCACTATCGTGGACGCATCACCTCGATGCTGTTCCTGTCGTCGGCGTTCGCCGGCCTTGTGGGCGCGCCGTTCTCGGGCCTGGTGCTGCAACACCTTGACGGTGTGCTGCAAATGCGCGGCTGGCACTGGTTGTTCCTGCTTGGTGGCGTGCCGTGCATCGGCCTCGGTTTGCTGGTGCTGACCCTGCTCAAGGACCGCATCGAAGACGCCCATTGGCTGACCTCTTCGGAGAAGACCTTGCTGGCCAGCCGCATCGCCCAGCATGAGCCGCACAAAAGCGGTGGCTCGCTGCTCGCCGCGCTGCGGATTCCGGGTTTCCTGACATTGGGGCTGATCTACTTCCTGATCCAGGTGGCGTCCTACGGCCTGAATTTCTGGGCGCCGCAACTGATCCGCAGCGCCGGCACCGAAAGTCCGGTGATGATCGGCCTGCTGACCGCCATCCCGTACATCTGCGGCGCCATCAGCATGGTGGTGATCGGACGCCTGTCCGATGCTTCCGGTGAGCGACGCAAGTTTGTCGCCGGTCTGGTGGCCGTCGGTGCAGTCGGGTTCTTCTGTGCGGGGATCTTTGCCAGCCACACGACCTTCCTGATCGTCGCGCTGGGCCTGCTCGGCGCCGGGATCATCGCCTCCATCCCGAGTTTCTGGACCTTGCCGCCGAAACTGCTGGCCGGTGCCGGCGCAGGCGCAGCGGGCGGGATTGCGGTGATCAACACCTTGGGCCAGTTCGGTGGCATCGTCAGCCCGGTGATGGTCGGCCGGATCAAGGACCTGACCGGCAGCACCACGCCAGCGCTGTATGTCATTGGTGTCTGTGCACTGATCGCGGTGGCGCTGTTGCTGTGGGGGTTGCCGCAGAAGTTGCGCACACTCGACAAGTTTTAAAAGATCGCAGCCTTCGGCAGCTCCTGCCCGGACCACGCATCCCCGTAGGCGCTGCCGGAGGCTGCGATCTTTTGATCTTCAAGACGTCGCTGTCATCGCTTTTTGCGCAGCGTCACTGAACTGAATCAACACCACCCCGCCCATCAACAGCACCACCCCAAACACCTTGGGCAAGGTGACCTGCCGCTCCACCAGGCCAAACCAGCCGAAGTGATCCAGCAGCAGCGACGCCACCACTTGCCCCGCCAGCGCCAATGCCATGAACCCCGCGGCACCGAGCCTGGGCAGCAGCACCAATGCCAGGGAAATGAAGCACACCCCAAAAGCGCCACCGGCCCACATCCAAAGCGGCGCCTTGCTGATGAATGACAGTGAAGGCAACGGCAAGCGCATCACAACGATGATCGGCAACAGCACGATAACGCTCACCAGCAACGAGGCGAGCGTCGCCCACAACGGATGTCCCAACCCGCGCCCGAGGTTGACGTTGATCGCGCTCTGAAACGGCACCACCGCCCCGGCAATCATTGCCAGCACCACCAGGCCAGCCCAATGCAACGTACTCATGATCGTTCTCCCACAGGTTTTGCTGGACTCTAGGGTATTCGTCGCGCAGATTTAAATTCCGTTTTGTTATCCAGAACATGCAGCAAATGAATGATCTTCGACGTATCGACCTCAACCTGCTGGTGATCCTCGACGCCTTGCTCACCGAGCAACACGTCACCCGGGCGGCCGAGCGTTTGCACTTGAGCCAGCCTGCGGTCAGTCATGCGCTGGCGCGATTGCGCGACCTGCTCGGCGATCCGCTGCTGGTACGCGCCGGAGCCGGCCTTGTTCCGACCCCGCGAGCGCTGGAGCTGGTGGCACCGCTGGCCGAAATCCTGGCCCAGGTGCAAGCGCTGCTGGCGCCGAACGCGTTTGATCCGGCTACCGCCAGGCGCACCTTTCGCTTGGCGATGTCCGACTATGGCGCCGCCATTGTCCTGCCGGGACTGATCCGGACGTTGCGCCGCGATGCGCCGGGCATCGACCTGCAAATCAGCCATGGCAGCCGCGAAAGCATGCTCGACGGCGTGCTCAACGGTGATATTGATGTCGCCATCGGTGTGTTCCCGGAAATGCCCAACGAATTGCGCAGCACCCTGCTGTTCGAAGAGCACTACGCCTGCCTGGTGGACCGCAGAAGCCTGCCCGCCGACGGTGTGCTCGACCTGCCCACCTACCTGGCTCGACCCCATGTGCTGCTGGAAATGCGCGGCAGCGGCACCCCGGAAATCGAACGGGCGCTGACGGCATTGCGTGAACGTCGTCGTGTGGCAGTCAGCCTGCCGCACTGGAGCGTGGCCCCGGAATGCATCAGCGGTACTGATCTTATTCTGACGGTGGCCTCGCGTGGTCTGCGCGATATTGATGAACAGTCGTTGATCGTCGTGCCGCCACCGTTTGATATTCCTTCGTTCACCTTTGTGTTGGCGTGGCATAAACGGCGGGGCGCAGACCAAGCGTTGAACTGGCTGAATGAGCGGATTGGTGCAGGTGCAGACGGGGTTTGTTTTCGGGGGGATGATTCGCTGTAATCACCAATGGATGGGGGGAAGGCGACGAGTGTGGAAGACCCTGAGCACTTGCAGACGACTTTGGCGAACTCGATACGGAATCAGATAGGGGCGGTCGGGCAAAATCCATTCACGAGTACCGGGCAATCGACCTTCCCGGCCTGTCGCCGGAAAGCGCGCAAGATGATCGACACTGGCGAGAATGGCTTGTACGAAATCTGCTGCTGCCTTTGGATTCTCTATCGCAATGTAAGCGGCTTCTTCATCAAGGTTCTTGAGTGCAGTACGCAGCCACTCAACGCGCATTGCTTACCCACTTATCAGCAATCGCACTGACCTCGTCTGACGAGGCGAAGTCGCCGGCATCGGCTTCTTTCAGCGCTTTCTGAATTTCTTCGATTTGCCATGCTTCCCTCGCGAGATACTCGCGCAAGGCATCGACTGCGAGGAACGACTTGCTGCGGCCAGTGGCCTTGGAAAGACTGGCGAGGGTATTGGCGATTTCGTCTGGCAGGCGCAAGGACATGGTGGACATGGCGGTCTCGATGTAGTGGTTTGTAATACAACATACTACAGTGTCATGCAGGGGGGAGGCCGCCCCGTTCGTCTGTCGTAACAAATGGTCTTGCGGTGGTGTTGAATCTTTCCATCTGTCGCGTGCAGATTCAGGCGTTTTCGCTGCCAACCTCATAGGTGAAACCTGCGTCGCACCTGAAAACCTCAAAGGTCTTTAACCCCATGCTCACAGGCCTCAACCACCTGACCTTCGCCGTCACCGACCTGAACCGCAGCGTGGCGTTCTACCGGAACCTCCTGCAACTGCACCTCGAGACCACCTGGGATACCGGCGCCTACCTGTCGCTGCCGGGGTTGTGGTTGTGCCTCTCCCTCGACCCGCAACGCGATCCCGAGCCCGCCGCCGAGTACACCCATTACGCTTTCAGCCTCGATGCGGCGGATTTTCCGCGTTTCGTCGAGCGCCTGCGATCCGCCGGGGTGCAGGAATGGCGCGACAATCGCAGCGAGGGCGCATCGTTCTACTTCCTCGACCCGGATGGCCACAAGCTGGAAGCCCACGTGGGTGATCTGGCATCGCGCCTGAGGGCCTGCCGGCAGCGGCCGTATGCGGGGATGAAGTTCTTCGACGATCTGTAAGTCGATGTTGCGGGACCTGATATAGACTGGCCACCATTCACCCAGCAGTACAAAGGACTCCCCATGACCCCATCGTTGCTAATGGCCGTGCTTGCCTCGGGTTTTATCTACGGCATCACCCCGGGACCGGGCGTGCTGGCGGTGTTTGGCATTGGCGCGGCCCATGGGCGACGGGCCGGGGCGGGGTTTCTGTGCGGGCATTTGCTCGGCGATGTGGTGTGGTGCAGCACCGCGTTGATCGCGATTGTCGGTGCGCGGGAGATCGGCAGTACCGCGTTCGACGTGCTGGGTGTGCTCAGCGGCCTGTACCTGTTCTGGCTCGGTTGGCGTGCGGTGCGCGCCCGGCGCAGCAATGGCGATACGCCACAGGGGCCGGCGCGGCAGCCGTTCTGGCATGGCATTCTGTTCGGCCTGACCAATCCCAAGGCTTATCCGGTGGCGGTGGCGACATTCACGGCGCTGTTGTCGAGCCGCGCGGAACTGCTCAACTGGTCAATGCTGCCAGCACTGATCGGCCTGAGCTTTGTCGGTGGATTGCTCGCTTACGCTATCCTCATCGGCATCGTTGGGGCGCGGCGGGTGCGCACTTTGTATCAACGTCATGAACTGGCGATCACCCGGTTGTGCGGGGTAATGTTCATCGGCTTTGCCATCAACGCGCTGGTCCATGCGTTGCCGGGGCTGATGCCGAACAAGGCTTGAATGTGATCACAAGGAAGCAAGGCCGACCGGGCAGGGATGATTGATGAGCGCTGCATTATCGGGACACCCACGCTGAACCATGGAAAACCGGAACTCCGCGCCACTGGCGAGCTATATCGATCTGTTGCTGGACGCCGTTTGTGCGGTGGACAAGCAAGGCCGCTTCGTCTTTGTCAGTGCGGCGTGCGAGCGCATTTTCGGCTACAGCGCCGATGAAATGATCGGTCAGCTGATGATCGACATGGTGCACCCCGCAGATCGCTTGCGCACACTCGATGCCGCCCGGGAAATCATGGGCGGCGAGCCCAAGCTCAACTTCGAAAACCGCTACCTGCGCAAGGATGGCCAGGTGGTGCACATCCTCTGGTCGGCTCGTTGGTCCGAGGTCGACCAGTTGCGCATTGCCGTGGCGCGCGACATCACCGAGCGCAAGCAGGCCGAATCCCGGCAGGCCGCGTTGTATGCGATATCCGAAGCGGCCCACGCGGCGGAGGATCTGCTGGCGTTGTTCAGGCGCATCCACATGATCATCGGCGAGTGGCTGCCGGCGCTGAATTTTTCCGTGGCGCTGTACGACGAGCACTGTGCGCAGCTGAATTTCCCTTATCACGTCGATGACCAGGAGCCACAACCCGAACTGCCCGGGACCATGACCGGGCGGGTGTGCACCGAAGTGATCCGCACGGGGCAGCCGATCCTGTTGACCCCGGACCTGTGCACGCCGCCTGTCGGCTTCGAAGCGCTGATGGCCGGGCAGAACGCACCGTGCTGGCTGGGTGTGCCGCTGAACTCGCAGAACGGCACCATCGGCGCGTTGATCGTCAAAAGCGTTCCGGGTGGCGAGCGCTACACCGAGCAAGACAAGGAATTGCTGCAGTACGTCTGCGCCCAGGTCGCGACGGCCATCGAGCGCAAGCAGCTGCATGCCCGCCTGCAACACATGGCCCAGTACGACCAACTGACCCAGTTACCCAACCGTGAACTGTTGCGCGACCGCCTCAAGGCGTCACTGCAATTGGCCCGCATGGACGGCGGGCGCATGGCCCTGCTGTACGTCGATCTCGATCGCTTCAAGCAAGTCAATGACACCCATGGCCATGCGGTCGGCGACATGCTGCTGCAATCGGTGGCCAACCGGCTCAAGGGCTGCGTGCGGGAAACCGACACCGTGGCCCGCATTGGCGGCGATGAATTCGTGGTGTTGCTGCACCGCATCCATGCCGCAGACGATACCGACATCGTGGTCGGAAAAATCCGTCAGGTCCTGGCCCGGCCCCTGCGTCTGGACGGGCACAACCTGAGCATCCATCCCAGCATCGGCGTCGCCCGATACCCCGATCACGGCACCGAGGAGAAGCAGTTATTCCGGCATGCCGACGAGGCGATGTACTGCGCCAAACGTGAGCATCACCTGGGAATGGCCTGATAGTCCGTACACCGTTCGTCGTACTGTCCACGCATTTTTCTAAACCTTTTGCGACGCGCAAATTCAGATTCTATGCGGGCGCCAGCTCGCCGCGACTACCACCAAGAGGAAGAGAATCATGCCTAATTCAAGAAACTCGAACTCGGGAAACTTCGCCAACGATCGAACGAAGGCGTCTGAAGCCGGTCGCAAGGGTGGGAAAACCACCACCACGACTGTCGATAAAGAACCTGCGAAACCCGATATGGGCCGCAAACCCGGACAGAAATCCAAGTAATGGATGCAGGTGGTTTTGATTGAGAAGCGGGGGCGCAAGCTCCCGTTTGAATTTGAAAAAGGAGGGCGCGACCATGAAACGGATGGCCACCCGATTATGTAATGCCAGTATTGCCACGTTACTGGGCCTGTTCGCCAGCAACGTCTTCGCCCAATCCCCTGCTGAATTCATCGACGATGCGTCGGCCCAGGGCATGGCTGACATCGAGGCCAGTCGCCTGGCACACCAGAAGTCCGAGTCCAAAGAGGTCAAGGACTACACCATCGTTGTCATCAACGACCGCACCACGGCGAACCAGCACCTGGCGAAAATCGCCAGACAACTGGATTTGCCGGTAGCGCCGCGGGAAGAAATTGTCGAAAAGGCCAAAGCCCTGATGCCACAAGTCATGGAGGGGACGACCTTCGATGAGGCCTATACGGCCAGCCAGGTGAAGACCACACAGCAAGCCATCGAACGCTTGCAGCAGGAGGCGCAGACCACCGACGTGCCGCAAATCAAGGCGTTCGCCGAAGAAACCCTGCCCAAATTGCAAAATCATCTGCAAATGGCCAAGGCCCTGCAAGCCAAAAGCTGATCATCAGCAATTCTTCAGGTTTTGCTGACCTTTTTCCTGGACGACGGTGCCGTCCAGGTCAATGGTCAGGCCTTCACCAAGGCTGCGGTAGTGCTTCCTCAGCTTCTCCAGCTCCTTGAGGTCCAGCGCTTCAAGCCCGAGCATCGCGTTCTGCGCCTCTTTCGTCACCCGAAGCAACTCATCGACCTTCAAATGCAAAATGTCCGTGTCACGGTTCTGTGTGTTCTGGATCAGGAACACCATCAGGAACGTGATGATGGTGGTCGAGGTATTGATGATCAGCTGCCACGTATCGTTGAAATGAAAAATCGGCCCGCTCAGCCCCCACAGACAAATCAGAGTGATCGCCCCCAGGAACGTCTTGGGGCTACCGGCCCAGAGGGCGAGTTTCTGCGCGATTTTTGCGAACTTCATGACCGTGTTCCTTATAGGGAGGACGCCTGAATTTGTGACAGCGATGGCGGGATGAAAATTCGACGTGATTGAAAAGGTGGTTTTCTGAAACCTTTGGCGGTGCTCGCCGCGGTATCGTAGCGACCCGAGGACAACGCACCGACAGGAGAACGCAATGAGTTGGTCCGCCAAACAGTACGTCGCTTTTGAAGATGAACGCACCCGTCCCGCCCGTGACCTGCTGGCGGCCATCCCCGCCGGGGATGTGCGTTCGGCCATCGATATCGGGTGTGGCCCCGGTAACTCCACCGAGTTGCTGGTCGAGCGCTTTGCCAACGCCACGGTCCGCGGCCTGGACAGTTCGACCGACATGATCGAGGCCGCACGCAAGCGCTTGCCGCTGGTGCAGTTCGACATCGCTGACATCGACACCTGGAACGACGCAGGCCCCTTCGATGTGATTTTCGCCAACGCTGTATTGCAGTGGGTTCCGGATCACGCAAGCTTGCTGCCGTCGCTGGTGAGCAAGCTGGCGCCCGGAGGCAGCCTGGCCGTCCAGATGCCTGACAACATCAATGAGCACTCGCACCGTTTGATGCGTGAAGTCGCCGCTGATGGTCCATGGGCCAGCAAACTGGCAGGCGCCGCCGGGCAGCGGACCGAGATAACCGATGCCAGTGGTTATTACTCGATCCTCAAGGCCTGTTGCTCGCGCGTCGATGTGTGGCGCACCACCTACCATCATCCGCTCGCAGGCGGCGCGTCTGGCGTGGTGGAGTGGTTCAAGGGCAGTGGCTTGCGGCCGTTTCTGGAGCCGCTGGACGAGGCGGAACGGGCGCAGTACCTGAAGCAATATCAGGCGGCTATCGAGCAGGCGTATCCGGCCTTGGCCGACGGTTCGGTGCTGTTGCCGTTCCCGCGACTGTTTATCGTCGCGACCCGCTGATGCGAAAAAGGGGGCAGGTGATGAGTGTCACCTGTCTCTTTTACCGCTTGGAACAATCACGGCAGTTTGTTTTTTTTCGAGCGTCTGGCGCTCAAGTATTCAAAAGCAAACGAGGCAAAGCCGAACAACCCGATCAATGAAATGATCATGATTCCCAACTCTGAATTGTGCATGTCGATCTCGGGGCGATGGATGAGCCGGGAGAATAAGGGATCTATTTCCGGGCTCAACGCCGCGCTACGGTTTCTTTATTCCCGTGCCGGGATCTATACGCAAAAGATACGCGCGTGGCTCAGCGCTGAACGCCGACCAACATCATCATCGGCCGCTCGCGCTCTTCGGCCAGCGCCGGTTGCGCCGCCACCTCGGCATCGCTCGGCCCCCATTCATTGACATGGCGGATGCTGAAACCCGCTGCAATCAGCAGGTTGAACAAGGTACCAAGGGTGCGATGCTGCTTGATCACACCGTCGGCCAGCCAGTGGGTCACGCGCTCGCCTTCACGCTGATAACCGTCCACCGGCCAACCCTTGCGGCCCTCGGCATCGATGATCCAGCCAGGATTACGCGGTGCCATGAAGATCGGGTGCTCGATGGAAAACACGAACGGCGAACCGGGCTTGAGCGCCGCGTGGACATTGGCGAACAACCCTGGCAAGTCCTTGATGTAGTGCAGCGCCAGGGAGCTGTAGGCCAGATCGAAACCGCCGGCCGGCAGATCGAGGGCTTCCAGGTCGGCGCGCTCATAACGGATGTTTGATGCGGAGGTGGTTTTGCGTGCCTGCTCCAGCATCTTTTGCGAAACATCCAGACCGAGCACGCTGTCAGCGCCTTGCTCACTGGCCCAGCGACAAAACCAGCCATAGCCGCAACCGAGATCCACAACCTTCAGGCCCTGCATGGGCGGCAGCATGGCCTTCAGCGCCGGCCATTCCGGCGCGGCATCGAGACCGCCGATGGAGCGGGCCATCTGGCTGTAGCCCTGGAAAAACTGAGGGTCGTCGTAGATGTTTTGGGTCATGTTCGGGTTGCTCTGTTGAGGTGTTCACATGATAAGTGAGGGCACCTGTGGCGAGGGAGCAAGCTCCCTCGCCAAAACAGCATGCCGCCCGGTGCAATCTTAGGACGGTTCTGCTTCCATGCGTCGAGCGATCACATCCAGCACATCGCAACCATCGCGCAACGGCACGCAGCAGAGCAATGCGAAGTCGCTCAGCACCACGGTGTCAGAGGTCAGGTCGCCGCGCATTGCGAGGTTTTCGAGGAGTTGCGTTACCGCTCGGATGCGGTAACTGGCGGTGCTGAGCAGGGAGTGCAGCGGTTGTGTGGTGTTGACGAACAGCGAGGGGAGGTCGTCGGCGTTGCTCGTTAAAGCCATATATTCATTCATGAGTGCTTACCAATTGTAGGTGAAGGACCTACCACTCAATCGTCGCCAAACAATAGGGTGGTAGCTGTACGCGGGTTGGCGAACCGGACAATGGTGAAACCGGCAGACCCGAAGGTCTCCCACGCACAGCTACCGAAAAAGCAGCCAAGCGTGATCAAAAGTGCTCCGAGAAATTCTCGGAGCCTTCTGCACCGTTGTGACCGAGTCGCCAAACCCGATACGCCATTTGGGCGCGGTCGGACTATAGGGCTCATGACAAAGGCACAGCAATGCGCAAGTGTACGGACAATTCCCAGTGTCGTGTAGGACATTGCTTTTTCTAGCGTTGATCTCTGTTGGGCCTTTAAATGTGGGTCTTAGCACTAACGTTGGAGGGCGCCATCACCAAATTCCGCGCACAAAAAAACCGGCCACTTGGACCGGTTTTTTCTGTCTCTGCATCCCCCGTCAAAACCACCCTGACGTGAGATCAAAATTCGATTGGAGCGGGTGAAGGGAATCGAACCCTCGTTATCAGCTTGGGAAGCTGGAGTAATGCCATTATACGACACCCGCTCAGAGCGGCTGAATCTCAGCTGCGTAGCGAAGGCCGGATCATACAGGGTTTGGAGGTTTCGTAGGAGGGGGGCGTAGTTTTTTTTTCTAGAAGATCAAAATCCGCGCAACCATGACTCGTGACGCGCGTCTGTGAAGCGTCTAGCGGCAATTTTTCAGGGAAGAAGTCGAAGAGACGGTCTAGATTTTGGCCCATCGAAACGGGATCGCGCTACCATAGTCGGGTTACGTTGACGCTCCGAAGCAGAAACGACGGAATTTTGATTCATATATGTGGTGAGAAACGCAATGGCGGTGATTGAATCTATAGAGGAGAAGGGAGCAGCCCTTGTAAAGGCAGACATAGCTCGGCTTGAGGTGTCTCCTGGCCTTGATCCAAAACGTAGAAGCAAATTTGGTCAGTTTATGACTCCTTCTTCCGTTGCGGTATTTGTAGCAAGTATGTTCGATGAGTTTCCGGAAGATATAGAGTTGTTAGACGCCGGAGCAGGAATGGGGGCTCTTACAGCCGCGTTTGTTCGTGAGGCTTGCTCGAGAGCAAAAAAGCCTAAATCCATCAATGTCACACTCTTCGAGGTGGATGGAACCTTCAATCAGCGTCTTGCTGAAACTTTAGAAGCTTGCGCCCTAGAGTGTCAGGCCGCCGAGGTGATTTTTTCTTACAGAATAATTTCTGAAGACTATATTTTACATGCGTCCGAACCGCTTTTTTCGCAAGCTAACTTCGCTCAATATGATTGTGCCATCCTCAACCCTCCATACGCCAAAATTAACAGTAGTTCGAAGACACGGATTGCTCTGCGCGGTATGGGAATTGAAACTACCAATCTTTATTCTGCGTTTGTTGCCGTAGCTCTAGATCAATTGAAGGCCGGCGGTCAGTTGGTTGCGATTACACCAAGAAGCTTCTGTAATGGTTCCTATTTTGAGCCGTTTCGACGATTTGTGTTTAAACGCTCGGCGTTGCAAAAAATACACGTATATGAGTCGCGTAAGCAGGCTTTTAAAGATGATGAAGTTCTGCAAGAAAATATTGTTTATCAGCTTGTTAAGTCTGCTTCTCAGCCTGATTTCGTAACAATATCGTCAAGTCCGGGTTCGCTAAGCTCGCAGTCAACCTCTCGAACGGTTTCTTTCGATGAGGTAGTGACACCGAACGATCCACATATGTTTATTCGTCTTGCGATATCTGAAGCAGATGGAGACCTCGCTCACCGAGTTCGCACGCTCACTTGTAGTCTACGTGATCTCGGTTTGAATGTATCAACAGGTCGTGTTGTGGACTTTAGAGCCAGAGAGCATCTGCGTAAAGAACCAGAGTTTGGTTCTGTGCCGTTAATTTATCCATGCCATTTCGAAGATGGGGTCGTAAAGTGGCCGAAATCTGAAGTGAAAAAATCAAATGCTCTAATGTTAAGCACCGAGACCGCTTCACTTATGGTGCCGAAAGGAACGTATGTTCTGACAAAGAGGTTCTCTTCGAAGGAAGAAAAGCGCCGTGTTGTGGCTGCAATTTATAGTCCTGATCTGATTAAGGCGGAACAGGTTGGGTTCGAGAATCATCTAAATTATTTTCATCTGAACGGAGCAGGACTACCTGCCGGGCTTGCTAAAGGTCTTGCGTTGTTTCTTAACTCTACAGCTGTCGATAATTATTTTCGTCAATTTAGTGGTCATACTCAAGTCAATGCAACAGATCTTCGGAACTTGCACTATCCAACGATACAGCAACTGGAGGCAGCAGGCCGTCGATTGGGGGATGGCCTGCCAACTCAAGAGTCAATAGATAAAATAATCGAGGCGTTGCTCTAACCCCTATTCAAATGACTCTACATGAAAATGCTTAGCAGGGTCAGCTTGTATCCAAATATAGCTACCGATTGCTATGTTGCCATGTGTCCCCTGCCGCGCAGCAGCTTCTTTCCAAGTGAGGTATGTAGTTGTAAAATCTATACCGGATTTTCCATGTCGCTTGGCAAGGTCGGTCATTAAGTTGACTTTATGGATGTCAACTTCCCCGTCACTTGTGACTGCCTCAATAACCCAGAGTCTATTTGTTTCTGGGTTCCAGAGAAGAGCGTCAGGCATTGCTCCGCCAAGGTTAAGCTCAATTCCGGCCCTTGCTAAGGATTGCTTGTCAGTATCCGTGATTCGGTCACCATCTCCATCGTCGACATATATTAACTCATATCCAGGCAGGAATTTTTTAGCGTAGTGAGTGATGCTTGCCTGGATTAGGTCGCTGTGCCCAGTGTCTACTAGTAATCGAGATGCCTCGGCCATTTCAGCTTGAAAAATTCGGCGTCTTATAGCCTCATCTTTTTGCGCCCAATCATCCAAAAGTTTAGGCCATAAATGATTGGGGGCTTGGAGGATTGATTTGAATTCTTCAGTCAGTCGGTAGCAAGAGTTTCCTGATTTTGGAATTACATGTCCATGAATAAACTGATCATTGTGTAATAGTATGGGCTCAATGCCGCCAAGCTCTCCGAGCGGCTTGATCCAATAGTCGCGTCCCTCTCGGTCAAGTTTACCTTTACCTCGTTGAAGAATTCCGATATGACAGCATAGGTGGGCAGTGGTAGCACCATCAGAAAATTTAGTTTCTGCGGGAGCTTTGGAAAACCAGCTTTCTGTTTCGTTATCTAAAAGGGCGTAGATGCAGTCTAATAGGTCTATATTTTTATGAAGGTCTATTTTTGAAAGTATCTGCGTGATTTTTTGTTTGGTGACCCCTTGTAGCTGGGCCGGGATAGCCTTTCCGTCGAGCGCTATACGTTGTGCTCTAAGTTTGACAACCGTATCGTGCAGTGCCACTGCTCATATCCTTATCAGTAAGAAAAGCTGATTAGGATATGTCGTAAGAAATGAAGCGTCCACCCCGTAGGAAAAGTAGATCGCGTCATTTTGACGATATAACCTTGATTGGCGCACGCCCCCCCTCGGTATAGTCCTCATCATGGTTTCTTGCGCTTTCATCTGACTGGAAAAATATAGCGAAATCAGGGGCGTGGGGGGCCTCTAGCCGACTGCGCAACTGATTTGAGTGACAGTAGCACCGGCTCTAACGGCCTAGTGTGGTGGAGGAGGAGGCCCTATTCTGAGCTCCCGAGCAGCAGCTAATTGGAGACCGTGCTGCCTATTCGCGATTCAAAAGATGGAGGGTGGAATGGGGTGATAAGGCGGGCGCTAATACCATTTCCCTCATCCTCCCTCCATTCGAAACTCAGGTGCCTTTAAGCCATGATTATGGTGTCTTTTACTCGCGTCAAAATCTCCTCCAGATGCCGCTGATTACCTTTTTTCATTTCCTTCAGCGACTCAATAAAGTCTACATCAACCAATGGAACTATTAGCCCGTGATCATCCTTGAAGGAGTCTCGGCAGCGCTCGAGAAAAAGCTTTCGGTTGTCTATGTCGCGACAGGTTATTATCCCGAACTTGCCTCTATTGACGGAAAGTCTTCCAACCATCTGATCAAGTTCTGGGTTTTTTATATCTTTGGTGTAGTTTTTGCACTCGACAATTATATACGCGGACGGAATTTTGTTGATCATGTGCAATGTATGAAAAAATCCATCCTGTGCAGCATTTGAGTAATAAATATCGATCCGCTTCCTTCCTTGATTTATCTCGCGTTCAAGCACCGGAGAACAGACTTGCGGATACAACAAGAGTTCAAGAATACCTACCACAACCCGGTGATAGTCTGACGCTTCATTTGCCCCTGGCTTGATATTGGTTAAGCGCCCGATAAGATGGTCGACTACCTTGTGTAGGTCAAGGTCCGGATCAATCGAGCTGGAGTCAAGAGGCTTTACCGTGGTCGCTTGAATATCCTTAAAACTCTTAAAAACTTCGGGATGTTTTTCAGTGAAGTCAAACAGCCATTCCTTACTATATTCAACAACATTTTCTTTTAAAGATTTTTTCGTCACATAAGGCGTTCCGTCCTGTCTGTGCTCAACCCACATACTCCCCATTCTAATGTGCTCGTGCTGGAGATACTCCAGCACGTGCTTATTATAGTAAGTCTCCGGAGCATACATTTTGCAGTAAGAAACGATGCTTTTTGGTGTGAGCAGTATCTTTTTTCCATCTACAATCAAAGCTTCCCGATAGTCAAATATCCAGCTGAGCCTTACCGAATCCCATATTGGACCTACAGGGATTTTTGGGGTTAATGGAATGCCATGTAGCGCACATTGCTCATGTGTGTATTCGAGCAGCTTCCCACGAATAATATTGGTTGTAATGTCTGAGACTTTATCTTTTCCAATTCCAGTTATGAACAGTCTGAAATCTTCTAGATCTGCAATGTTTCCAGACTTTACAGCTTTGCTTTGAATAATGCTTTCAAATAATTTTCGAGCGTCTTCAGATCCAACGCCATTTCCCCTGGGTCTTCCTTTGGATAATCCTAGGCAAGTTTCATTTGGCTCATGTAAGTGGGAGAATAACTCAAACGCCTGATCATTCTTGCCATCGCCTACCAAATTTAAAAAATGAGAGAAAAAAGATCTGACTAAACTTGCTGCCTCCATCGACCAGCGATCTACTCTCAAGCCCAGTAAATATGGATCTATGAATAAAGTGGTGTCTTGGTCCGGGTCAATATCTACAAAGTCAACCTCGTATTGACTTTTGTTTAAATTGAATTCGCTCGAAATTCTCATTCTCGTTCCCTGATTTTTTGTTGATTTCTCAGCCCAACCCCAATTGCAGGACTGTCGTTTAACGACCGTTTTCTGGCATCCCCAAAGTCGCCTTGCTTACCCGTCAGGAAAATAGCCTTGGCTTTTCTGACAGGCCATCCTATTTTCGACACCGTATTCCTACAGGAGAAAATATCAGATGGCCACCTTTGCATACGGGCGCGTATCAACCGTCCTTCAGGACACAGAGAACCAGCGCTTGGAACTCGCCAACGCCGGGTGGGCCATCGACTATTGGTTCGCGGATACCATCAGCGGCAAATCAGCATCTAGTCAGCGCCCCGCATTCAAAGAGTTGCTGACGAAGATTCGGGATGGCGAAACCTTGCTGGTCGCCAAGCTGGATCGACTTGGCCGGGATGCCATCGATGTGCTCCAAACCGTCCGCGATCTTGGGGCAAGGAACATCAAGGTTGTCGTCCACCAGTTGGGCTCAACGGACTTGACCTCTCCGACAGGCAAACTCTTGCTTTCGATGCTGGCGGCAGTAGCCGAAATGGAAAGAGATTTGTTGATAGAGCGGACGCAAGCCGGACTGACGCGAGCGAAAGCCGAGGGGAAGAAACTTGGTCGACCTTCTAAAATCACGCCAGAGCGGCGATCTGATATTTTGAGGTCTGTAGCTGAGGGCGCCAGCATCAGCGCCCTTGCGCGAAAATACGCGGTTTCAAGGGCTACGATAGCCGGGGTCAAGGCCGATCCGACACATCCATAAGACCACCGAATCGCAGTATGGAGTCATTGACTGTCGATATGTGTTCTGCAAATGGACTTACGGGTCTGAATGAAGAGTCATTGACTCCTCGAAACCAGACCGCAGTCCAACCCGCCAAGTCTGAATATTTATTCGATGCCCTGATACGGCTGACGTAGAAACCCACCTTACAACCAGCGGCGCCCGTATCTGGCCAAGGCTCGTCTCGACAAGTTACATCGACATTCTGGTTAACGTGCAATCGATACTTCTTGAAGACACCGGCAACGCCATTTTTGTAGCCCCGGGCGGGAATGATTTTAAGGGCTGAGCTGTCGTGGTTGCCCAGAGCGTTTTCAAGATCGCAGACATGGATGTCGTCGATCAGAGTTCTGAGCTCAGGGGAAACACCGCTGTAGCACTCAGAGTCCTCCTCGACCGTTGCCAGGCTTTCATCCCCTAGCAGTGTTTCAGGCGCAGAATTTTCTTTCGTTTGTAGGTCGCCCGTTTGTGGGGTTTCGTTGACCACGTATCTAACAGCGACCCTAGCTTTTTCGGTGCCTCCCGAACACCGGGTAACTCCTTGTGATATCGCAAACACAATCCCGATACACCCCATGAGCTTCATAAAAAACTGCATCGCACACGTCCTTTTTATGGTTTCCGCACCCCAACATGCGTTTACAAAGCATGCACGTAGGGAACTACGCCTGTAATTCCGCCATAGCAGCTGCTAAGGGGCTCCATTGGGTTTGAAATGTTCCGAATAGAGCGTGGCCGTTGAGTTTACATTGCGGCGACATTCCGGGAATGAAAATTCCATTACGAGAGCGGTTCGGTTTGCGAGTCAAAGAATTGAGACTTGCCTCCGGACTCAGTCAAGAAGCGTTTGCGGACCATGCATCCATTGCCCGCAGTTACATGAGTCGCATCGAGCGCGGTATGGCGAACCCCTCTCTAGATGCTATAGAAGGGCTTGCAGACGCTTTGGGTGTAGATGTGGGCGCGTTTTTTGAGATCGTCGAACCAGCAGCGTTATACGAAGCCGTAGAGGTGCCCTATGCCGCGGACGGAACATGCTTTCATCCAGGACTTGCAAGCCCCAGAGACGGCACTTTTCGGGTGGGGGAAAAATCCGCGGAGCTTCGCTTCGGGTCATTTGAAGAGGCGTTGGCGTATCTCAGGACTATGCCGGTAGCAAAGTGGCGGAGACCCAACGAAAACGGTAATTGGGGACTGGTGTCATCTACAAGGTGGGACCGCCTTTCAGGTTAGGCGGTTAGAAAGTCGGCTGACGCCGCAAGTGTTAAACCGGTTGCTTTGCACTCCACTTACGTTGCGTTTCTGATTAAACCTTTACTACGCCAGTGAGATAAAAACCCAGTATTTCCGGGGGTCTTACCTAAGTGTAAGGACTGAACAGAAAACCATCCAGAGAAGGACTTCAATACCTTCGTATCCCCACCCCATTCCTAAGGGTCCTCACCTGAGCCGATGTCAAAGACGGTTGGTGTGCCAAAGGGGGGGCGGCATTCAAACGTTTACTGAGCTCACGCGAGCACCCTCATCGTAGGCTGATGCGCAGATTCCAAAACCTGCATTTCAGAATGGAAGGCACGTAGGTTGCTGAAAGATTATTTTGTGTTTTTTGTCGTTTTTATTTTAAGTAATTGAATTTAAACGAAAAAATACACTTAAAATTGCCAAGCTCAGCTATTGTTTAGCCTACTTCATGTGATTATATTCCTGATCCTCTGAAATAATCTGAGGGTCAGATTCATGATATCCAGCACAACCCTTGCGGTTCATTCTCCTGAACCGGCAAGTGAAGTTCTTCGAGCGCTACAGGCGCTTCCTAAATTCGCCAGCGCGCTCAGCCCAACGAACGAAGATCGGTTGCTTGAGCTTTTCAATACACTTCTCAACTCCGGAAAAAGCTACGACTCAATAAGGGTGCAAATTCTACAGCTGAGTTTTTTACTGAATTTTCGCAGAAAGGTAGCACCCCGGTTTCGAGCTCTACCGTCCCCGCCATTCAGGGGGCTCACAGATAGCGAAATCCTGTTGAGTCAAGACAGACAATTTGTTGATTTGCATTGGCTGCTGTGTAGAGGGCATCGGAGGATTGTTTCCTCGGATACGTTTGCTGATCTTTTTCAGAATGAGAGCAAATTTTGCGAGTTGGCGGGCCTGTTCACTTGCGAAAATTGGACGACTGAAACCAAGATCAAAGCGTTACAGATCTCTTCCAATACCCAGTGGCAGTTGGCGTCTTTGCAGTCAGCTGGCATACGAGACCGCTGGCGAATAATTGAATATGGTGATGTAAGGGGGGGAACGGTCCGGGTTATGGGGGCGGCGCAAGCCCGTCTGAATATTGAGGACTCAGTGGCCGGCCAACCGCGATTTGCAAAATATGTGGATGATTGGGTGACGGTCTGGAAAGCTGGAAAAATATCAGAAGAGACCGGAATTCCTCTTACCGCTGTATACGAGCTGATGACCGGAGTCTTGCGGGATCGGAAAGGTTTGGGAAGAAAGCTAGAAACAGTCATCGAGAGGTTGAGAGGATGACAAGGGACTGATGCCGGGAGGGGTGGAGGGACGGAAGCGGGGATAGTATTTCCGGGCTCTAAGCCCCGAGCTATCTGGGTCTCGTGGGATTTGAGTCGCGTCTAACTATATAACCGAGTAACCAGATTAACTAATAGCTTTTCCGCTGACGCGGTAGCGGCTTCGCCGCTATCTTGGAGAACACCGGATGTGAGAGAAAGTCCAGGAAGTGTAGGAGGTTAGTCATCGTCGTGGAGTCACTGCTTTGAACTCACGTAGCGAGGTCTTCCCTCCGGCGTAAAGCGTGCAGGTTAAAGTGGATCGTCGTGTAGCGGGCCCCTCAAGAGCTTTGACGGTGTGTTACGTCCAGGCCCGCTGGTGCGTCGACGCAATGCTTCTCTGATATGTCCGGCAGCGGCCTCGCAAGCGAAGGGCCGAATCTCCGGCAATTTAAAGTCGAGTCTGTTGACGTAGTCAGAGAGTTGCTGATCTAACGCATCCTTTCTATACCGCTTTGCAGAAACGGTTTCGCCACGTTCATGACCGGCTAACTGCGCGATGTAAATTTCTGGGATTTCCGACTTGAAAAGCTGGCTGATGAACATGTGACGGAATGAGTGAAAGCACTTACGACCGTCACGGGGTATGTTGAGCGTGTCTCCGAGATACCGGTCGTTAAACCATTTTCCAGCAGCCTTCCCGTAGCCTTTATTGTCGTCGAACCTCAACTCAGGAAAAAGACGATCGTAGCCCAGTTTTTCTAGGTGTTTTTTGTAGGTAATGAGACCGAGTGTGATCAAGTGATGATGCACGCCAATGACTCTGTTAGCGTTCGTTGTCTTCAGTTTTTTCCTAGGGCGTGACGAAGGTATTGGATTGATGGTTTTCGGATCTATGTCGTTGATGTGGAGTATCCAAGCCCCGTCCTTTGTGGCTTTGATGTCATCCAAACTGAGTTGGCAGATTTCGTTGAGTCGCGCACCGGTATACAGACCAAGGAGGGGTAACCAGTAATAGTGAGGACGAAATAGCACCTTTTTGCCGGTCGAATCAAAGCTCCCTCCATTTGTGAACCAAGTAGCGCCGAAGATGCGGGCCAGGTCTGCCTCGTTGAATACGTCCCGAGCGTCTTGATCCCGTCGCTTGGATCTTTGTTGCGTCAGATTCGAGACTGGGTTTCTGGTTAGATAACCTTCTCTCACTGCCCAGCTAAACATTTCGCCAAGCTTTTGCATGTAATTGTTGGCGGTGGTCTGCGTCAAGGTGTCCAGTTTGTGCGCGTTGGTGAGCTGTATTAGCCTGCGTGTCGAGGATCCCGGGAATCGCCTTCGGGTCTGGTAGATATTCCTCGGCAGCTCCAGCAACTTTTGCTGATAAAGCTTCAGCATCTGCCTGTCGACCAGTTGCGTTGATGGGTCCCCCATCAAGTCCAAAAACATGCCACACATGGTCTTCATTTTCCGGTGCTGATCTTCAGCCCAGTCGTCCTTCTTCGCGTCTAAAAACAACGACAACAATGTGGCGCATGTGAGATCCGGCTTTTCGTTGTGTGCCACCCATGAGGGCGCAGAGGGGGGATGGGATGGATCGGATGTGGGCGACGGTGGACATGCCGGAGTGGGTATGGGGTGGACGACACCGTCCCATTCGAGGAACAGCCGTTTCCAGTAGGAGACGAGCGGATAGGCTGTGCCTTTTGCGGCTGCCAGTTCGCGAGCTTTTGTCGAAACGTGAATCTCGCGTTTGCCCAAACGGAGTTGGAAGCGGGCAGGAACACAAATTCGGACAGCGTAGATGCCACCGGGACGGCGGTAGAGATAGCTAACGTGGGACATTCGTAGAACCTCTTCGAAGGAGAGGCTACGCTGCTGAGCTGGACGACCCTGAAAAACAAGGGTTTTGAAGGTGTGGACATTCAGACGAAGGGAATCGAACCCTCGTTATCAGCTTGGGAAGCTGGAGTAATGCCATTATACGACACCCGCTCAGAGCGCTGACTTTGTACCAGATACGGCCGGCAATTTGAAGTTTTTCTTTACGTGGGGCGGGTTTAACGCGATTCACCGACAAGGCGTGGGGCGCATGGCGGTCGATCGCGGGCAAGCCTCGCGCCTGCAGAATACGTTTGATTCAGCAGGGCGGGGCTTGCTCGCGATGACTCTGTTTCAGAGTGCCAATGCATGGTGGTCCTGGACGTAGTGGTAACGCGGTCGGCTATCGTGCTGGGCCGGTTTCAGGAACCCCATCAGTGCGTTGCGGCTGTCCCGGCAGGCGGCTTTGTGCTCCATGTCGAGAAAGTGGCCGGTGGCCTGAAGGGTCGTGAAGGTGGCGTGTTGCACGTGGTTGGCGAACAACCGTGCGCCATCGGCGGCGGTGTATTCGTCCCATTCGCCGTTCATGAACAGCACCGGCACGTTGATTTTTTCCGCCGCTTTGAAAAAGCATTGGCGATCGCTGTGCAGCAGGTCGCTGATGTGGAAGTGCATCTGCCCGTATTCATGATCGGCCAGGCTGCTGACGTGCCGATAGTTGAAACGCTTGAACAGGGTCGGCAGGTGTTTGCCGATGGTGCTGTTCACCAGGTTGCCGACCCGGTCGCCATCCCGGCTGCCGAGGTAATCGACGCCGCGCTCGAGGTAGTCGAGCATGTGCGCGTTGATCTCCGGGGAGAACGAGCTGATCACGGCTTTTTCGATGCGTCGTGGCCGTTGGGCCAAGGCGACCAGGGTCGCGGCGCCACCCCAGGAAAACGACAGCACGTGTTCGGCGGCGAAGTGGTCGATCAGCTCCAGGAGGATCTGCCCTTCGACTTCCTTGGTCAGCAATTTCTCGTGCAGGTTGTGGGCTTTTGACCGGCCCGCGTAGGGCTGGTCGTAGCAGACGACGTTGAACTGCGGATGGAGGTTTTTCACGGTTTGTGCAAACGACGCAGTCGTGGCCATCGAGCCGTTGACCAGGATAATGGTCTTCTCTGCGGCGTCTGCGCGATAGAACTCCGTGTAAACCCGATACTGACCCTGTATATCCAACACAGCGATTTCTGGCCTCATGTCATAAGACTCCTGGCAAGCGGGTATGCGCGCAATAGAGATTGCACGAGCTTTGTGACAGGTAGGCATACGCCTGGAATTTGAGAGGCCCATGTCGATCCATTGCAGTCCGGTCGACGGGTATTGTTATTGGCGGGCAGTCTGCCGGGTGAGGCCGGAACCCTTGGATTCCTACCGGCAAAAAGTTTCTTAGAAGTATGGGGTGACTCGTCGGTCACATTTCGGCCGACGTCCTGATTCAAGCAGGGGTCACGTCATCGCGCAAGTGCCTTTGGTAAATTGTTCGACAACTTCTGCTGAGCGGTCGCAGGCTTAGATCAATCCGATCTCTTCAGCGCTCAGTGGGCGGTATTCGCCCGGTTTCAACGCATTGTCGAGCAGCAGCGGGCCCATGCGTTCGCGGTGCAGGCGCATTACCTTGTTGTTGAAGTGGCCGAACATGCGCTTGACCTGGTGATAGCGGCCTTCGACGATGCTCAGGCGCGCGCATTTCGGCCCGAGCAGCTCCAGCCCGGCAGGTTGCGTGGTGAGGTCTTCGAAGGCGAAGTACAGCCCTTCGTTGAACTTGATCGCGTATTCGGGGCCGATGTCCTGTTCGGTTTCGACGTAATAGACCTTGGGCAGTTTGGTCTGCGGTTGGGTCAGGCGCCGTGACCAGCTGCCGTCGTTGGTGATCAGCATCAGGCCGGTGGTGTTGAAGTCCAGGCGTCCGGCGATGTGCAGCTCGTCCTTGTCCGGCTCGTGGATCAAATCGAGTACGGTCGGGTGCTGCGGATCCCGGGTGGCGCTGACGCATCCGGCGGGTTTGTGCAGCATGAAATGGCGCAGGGGTTTGCCGACTTGCAGCACGTCGCTGTCGACTTCGACGCGGCTGAACTCGCGGACTTCACTGTGTGGGTCGCTGACGACTTTTCCGTCGATCCTGACGCGTTTTTCCACCAGCAACAGGCGCACCTGCTTACGGTTGAAGCACGGCAGGTTGCTGAGGAATCGGTCGACACGCATGACTTAGGGATCAGTGAAGAAAGGGCCGGGCATCTTACTTGATCGATTCGGACGCTGCTTGCAACTGCGCCTCGACCTCGGCGCAGCGCGGGCACAGGCACGAGGCGTTGCGTAGTTGCTCTGGCAGCGCCTGGAGCACGGCCGGGTCGATGCTGACGCCGTAGCACCAGCAGGCGCGGTCGGCGGTTCGCGGGTCGGCCAGGGTGCAGTCGTTGGGTGCGCCGCAGGCGGGGCAGAGGTCAGGCTGGTTCATGGATGGAGTGAGACATTTCCACGCAGGTTCGGTTACGGCCACTTTGCTTGGCCCGGTACATCGCATGATCCGCCCGTGACAGCAGGCTGTGCAAGGTGTCATCGGGCTGCAGGGTGGTCAGGCCGATGCTGACGCTCACCTGCAAGGCCTGACCGTTGTAGGCATAGCGCTGTTGTTCCACGTGCTGACGAATTTTCTCGGCAATCATCAGGCCGGTCTTGCCGTCGGTGTCCTTGAGCAGCACGATGAACTCTTCACCGCCCCAGCGGCAGACGATGTCGGAGTGCCGCAGGCAGCTTTCCAGGTCCCGGGCGAAACCGATCAGCACCTGGTCGCCAGCCAGGTGGCCGTAGGTGTCGTTCAACACCTTGAAGTGGTCGAGGTCCAGCAGCAAGGCGGTCAGCGGTTTGGGCTCGCGCCGGGCTTCGTGCATGGCCTGCACGGCCAGCAGGTCGAAGCCGCGTCGGTTGGGCAGTTCGGTCAGGCTGTCGAGGGTGGCCTGGGCCTGGATCTTTTCCTGAAAGCGCTTGATGACCTGGTTGAGCAGGACCAGCACGATCAGCGTGACCAACAAGCAGATCAGCAGGTTGAGGTACAGCGACTGGCGGATTTCACCCAGGGCGCTGTCCTCGCGTTTGTCGACGAACAGGTACCAGTTCAGTTCCGGGATGAACCGCACATTGAGGAAATGTCCCTGGCCCTGCACGGAATATTCGTAGCTGCCGCTGTGGGGTTTGGGCAGCCGGCTGACCAGATCCTTCATGCTGTCCAGTTCACCGAGTTTCTGCCCGATGCGCGCACCCTGCGGACCGCCTTCGGCGCCTGTCAGTACGAGGCGTCCGAAGTTGTCGACGAAATACACGCTGCGCTGATAACGCTGTTGGTACTTGTCGATCAGCTTGATCACGGCGTCGACGGTCAGGCCAACCCCGGCCGCGCCGATGAACCGGTCGTTGTAGTCGTGAACCTTGTAGTTGATGAAAAAAGTCAGGTTGTCCTTGTTGGCGAGGTCCGGGTCGACGTTGATCTCGTACGGATCCTTCATGTCCCGCACGCGGAAATACCAGGCGTCGCGGGGCTCGGTGGCCTTGACCTGCTTGAGCACACCCTTGGCGTGGTAGTAAGTCAGGCTGGTGTTGGAGACGAAGAACGCGGTGTAGGCGCCGTAGTGGGTCATGACCTCGTTGAGGTAACGGGTCATCTGGTCGGAATCCTTTTCACCATTGACCACCCAGTCGCGCATGAAGGTGTCGCGGGCCATCATCGAGGAGATCAGGATCGGCCTGACCAGGTCTTTCTGGATTTCCGAGTAGACCGTGTCCGAGGTCAGCGGCAGCTCGGTGTTGACGATGTTGTCGCGGATCGAGGCCCGGGAGGCGTAGTAACTGAGAAAGGAGGTGGCGAGGAAGCCTGCGCCCAGCAATGCGACCAGCGTGAGCACCAACGAGCGTTGAGAATACAGCGGCGAGCGAAGCGGCATGGCAGTTCCATTGGCAGTCATCCGATGGCAAGCATTCTAAGGGTACTGCCGGGAAATAACTGCTCCATGTGCGCCGCGAATGGTCGTAAATCTTGTACGGACTTTGTGGGAGCGAGCTTGCTCGCGATGGCGGCGTGTCTGCCACATCAAGGCTGAATGTCACACCGCTATCGCGAGCAAGCTCGCTCCCACAGGGTTATGATTCTGGTGTTTAGCCCAGTGTTTTCAGGTACATCCGCCAGCCGCCGAAATGACTGATGTTCACCGCGCCTTCCAGTCCATACGCCTCGCAGATAAACCCGCTCTCCCAGCGGCCGTCCGCCAGTTGCACCTTGCCCAATCCCAGCGGTGCCGGAATCCCGGTCAGGAACGAACCCAGTTCTCGGCTGGGCAACTCCCAGACTTCCACGGCAATCGCCACGCCGCCATCCTTAACGCGGACCATGCCAGGACGCAACGGCGGGCCGCCGGCCAGGGCATAGAGTTGATAATCCGGCGAACTGAAGGTCGTTTTCAGCAAGCGGGCACCGCGCTGCTTGAGCTGCCAGTTCAACGCCAGTCCGTCCAGATGCGCGCCGCAGACCACCAGCCGCGCCCGATCATGGCGGGCAACCGGTGCCGGTGCGGGAGCGGCCAGGCCTTGCTGGCGCTGCAAGGCATCGGCCACGCTCAACAGATACTGATCGGTGAAGGCCCGACCAAACACTGTCACACCCCATGGCAGGCCGTTGTCCATGAACGCGCTGGGTACGGCGACGGCGGCGTAGTCGAGCAGGTTCATGAAGTTGGTGTAGTAGCCGAGGTCCGAATTGCGCAGCACCGGTTCGGCCTTGAGTTCCGCCAGCGACACCGGGCGGCCGATGGTGGGCGTGACGACACAATCGAGGCCTTCCAGCGCCGTGTCGCACAGGGCTTTGAGCGCTTGCAGCCGGTATTGGGCGCGGAAGGTCTGCACGCCGTCGACGGCGGGTGCCTTGGCCAAGACAGCGCGAATCACCGGCAACACGGCCTCGGGGTTTTGTGCCATCAACTCCCCGGCCACGCTGTAGCGCTCGGCCACCCACGGGCCTTCATAGAGCAAGCGTGCGGCCTCCAGAAACGGCGACAGGTCCAATTCCACCGCTTCGCCGCCCAAGGCCTTGAGACGGTCGATGGCATCGCCGAACAACAACGGGCCTTCAGGGCAGCCAAAGAATTGCAGGTCCTGCGCACGTGGCACGCCGAACCGGAACGGCCGTGGCGTGCCGAACGCCGAGCCGTCATTCCACAGCGGGTTGCTGCGGCTGTATTCGTCCCGTGGGTCGAGGCGTGCGGTGAGCGCCAGCAGCTGGCTGGCCTCCCGCGCCGTGGCGGTGAACGTAGTGACGCAATCGAGCGTACGACAGGCCGGTACCACGCCGGCCGTCGAGATCAGGCCCTTGGTGGCTTTCATGCCGACCAGGTTGTTCAATGCCGCCGGCACGCGCCCGGAGCCGGCGGTATCGGTCCCCAGGGAAAAACTCGCGACCCCGAGCGCCACCGCCAGCGCCGAACCGGCGCTGGAGCCGCCCGACGGATATTCCGGCAACACGCTGTTGGGGCACACGCCATAGGGTGAGCGGCTGCCGTTGAGCCCGGTGGCGAACTGGTCGAGATTGGTCTTGCCCAACGGAATCGCACCCAGGGCCAGCAGTTGCTCGACGATGGTCGCCGAACGCTCCGGCACGTAGGCAAATGCCGGGCACGCCGCCGTGGTCGGAATGCCCACCAGGTCGATGTTGTCCTTGATCGCGAATGGCACGCCGTACAGCGGCAGGCTGTCGAGGTCGCGACCGTCCAGGGCGGCGAGGTACGGCTCCAGTTCCTCGGCGCTGAGCAAGTGGATGAACAGGTGATAGTCCGGATTCAGCGCCGCGGCTTTGTCCCGCAGGTTCGTCAGCAATTGCCGGGGGGTGAGGCTGCCGTCGCGGTAGGCGCTGCGCAGGGCGTCGAGTTGCAGATTGATATTCATGGTGTCAGTCCTTTTCAAAATGGGTTCAGTCAAGTTCCAGCACCACGACGCGCTGTCCGGCGCGCACCGCCGAACCCGGTTGCACGCGCACCTCGCGCACCACGCCGGCCATGGGGGCGAGCAGGGGGATTTCCATCTTCATCGACTCCAGGATCACCAGCACATCACCGGCCGCGACGCGGTGGCCGGCCTCGACCTGAACCTGCCAGAGGTTGCCAGCAATGTGGCTGTCGACGCTCTGTTGACCGCTGGCCAGCGGCGCCTCCTCGGTCGTCTCCGGGGCCGGTTCTTCACTGTCGAAATGCGCCTGGCCGCTGGCGATCCAGCGTTCACGCTCGGCATTGAACGCGCCTTTTTGCTGCTCGCGAAACGCGCCGATGGTCTGGGCTTCCTGCGTCAGAAACGCCTGGTAATCCGCCAGGTTCAACTGACTGTGCTCGATGTTCAGGTCGAAGCGCCCGAGGGGGAAGTCCTGGCGAATGCGCAGCAATCCATCGGCGCTGACCGGGTAGAAACGGATCTGGTCGAAGAAACGCAGCAACCATGGCTTGCCATCGAACGCGGCGACTTCACGGTAGCGGTTCCACATCTGTAGGGTGCGCCCGACAAACTGATAACCGCCGGGACCTTCCATGCCGTAGACGCACATGTACGCACCACCGATGCCCACCGAGTTCTCCGCGGTCCAGGTGCGCGCCGGGTTGTACTTGGTGGTGACCAGGCGATGACGCGGATCGAGCGGGGTGGCGACCGGCGCACCGAGGTAAACGTCGCCCAGGCCCATCACCAGGTAACTGGCGTCGAACACCGTGCGTTGCACTTCATCGAGGTTCGGCAGGTCGTTGATGCGGCGGATGAACTCCAGGTTGCTCGGGCACCAGGGCGCGTCCTTGCGCACCGTGGTCATGTATTTCTCGATGGCCAACTGGCACGCGGGGTCATCCCAGGACAGTGGCAGATGGACGATGCGCGAGGGCACCTGCAGGTCTTTGGCGGCGCACACGGCGTCCCATTCGCCGGCGACGATGCCGAGCAGGTCGGCCAGTGGCAGTTGTTCGGGTTGATAGTGGACTTGCAGTGAGCGGATGCCTGGCGTCAGGTCGATCACGCCGTGCAGGTGTTGGCTTTCCAGGGCTTGCATGAGGGCGTGGGCGCGGAAGCGCAGGACCAGGTCGAGTTCGGGGGCGCCAATCTCAAGCAGCAAATGCGTGTCGCCCGACAGCCGTGCAACCAGCCGCGTATCTCCCTGACCGATATCCAGCACCACAGGCGACACCATCCCCTGTGGGAGCGAGCCTGCTCGCGAAGGTGTGTCAGTCGACATCAGGGTGGCTGACACACCATCGCGAGCAAGCTCGCTCCTACAGGATTGATCCCATTTCAGGGCAAGGGTGCGGGCGGTCTTGAGGTCGATGGGGGAGAACTGCACCTTGTCCCCGGCCTTGAGCTGCCCCAGTTTCCAAAGGTCCGCTTCGATCACCGTCACCGGGCACACGAACCCGCCAAGGCTTGGGCCATCCGGGCCGAGGATGACCGGCATGTCCCCGGTGAAATCCACCGCACCAATCGCATAGGGATTGTCGTGAATGTTCGACGGATGCAAACCCGCCTCACCACCGTCGGCACGCACCCATTCCGGCTTCGGCCCGATCAGGCGCACACCGGTGCGGCTGGAGTTGAAATGCACTTCCCACTGGGTGGCGAAGAAGGTGCCGATGTAGTTTTCGGTGAAGTATTCCGGCGCACCGTGGGGGCCGTAGATCACGCGAATCTGCCGAACCGCCGGCAACTCGGTGACCTGCTCTTCAGCCAGTTGCTGGCCGGCGCTGCGGTCATTCAGCGCGGGCAGGTGCAACACGTCGCCGGCTCGCAAGGCGCGGCCACCGTGCCCGCCAAATTGCCCCAGGGTGAAGGTGCTTTTGCTGCCCAGGTAATCCGGTACCTGCAGGCCGCCACGCAGGCACAGATAACTGCGGGCGCCCGCGCCGGCAATGGTGCCGAGGCTCAAGCTGGCGCCTGCCGGAACCACCAGCGCAGTGTTCATCGGCACGCTTTGACCGTCGAGCAGCAATGGAATCACCGCGCCGGTCACCGCCACCACCGCCTCGCAATTGAAGCGCAGCAACGGCCCGCTCATGGTGATTTCCAGCGCCGCCGCGCCTTCGTCGTTGCCCAGCAAACGGTTACCCAGGCGCAGCGCCCGATTGTCCATCGGCCCTGAAGGCGGCACGCCGACCGCCCAGTAACCGAGGCGCCCCGGATAATCCTGAACACTGGTTTGCGTACCGGCGCTGAGTACTTCGAACGTGTTGGCCTGATAGACCAGGCCTTCCAGGCAACGGGTCCACGGCTGGCCGCTGGCGAAAGGCGCATCCAGGAGGATCTGCCGCAGGTAATCGCGGTTGGTTTCCACGCCATAGAGCAGGCTGGCCCCCAGTGCCTGATGCAGATCCTCAGCGGCCTCTTCGCGCGTCGTCGCCCAACTGATGACCTTGGCGATCATTGGATCGAAGTAGGGCGGGATCTCGCAACCCGCTTCGACCCAGGTGTCGATGCGCAGTCGTTTGCCATCGGCGTCAGGGAAATTCACCGCCGTGAGCAAACCGGGGCTTGGCTGGAAATCACGTCCTGGATCCTCGGCATACAACCGCGCCTGAATCGCATGACCCTGCGGCTTCAAACCCTGTACCAGACCGCTCAGCGGCGGCAGCTCACCGGCCGCCAGTTGCACCATCCAGCGCACCAGGTCGACGCCCCACACCTGTTCGGTGACGCCGTGTTCCACCTGCAAACGGGTGTTCACTTCCAGGAAGTAGAAACGCCGGGCTTCGCTGTCGAAGACGAACTCCACGGTGCCGGCGCTGCGGTAGTTCACCGCTTTGGCCAGTTTGATCGCCGCTGCGCACAGTTCATCGGCCATGCCCTCGGGCAGGTTCGGTGCCGGGGTTTCCTCAAGGACTTTCTGGTTGCGCCGCTGCACCGAACAGTCGCGTACGCCAAGGGCAATCACTTCGCCGTGACCGTCGCCGAACACCTGCACTTCCAGGTGACGGGCGCGCTGGATGTACTTCTCGATGAACACCCCGGCGTCGCTGAAATTGTTCTGGCCCAGGCGTTTGACCGCTTCGAAGGATTCGCTCAACTCGGCCGCGCTGCGGCACACGCGCATGCCGATGCCGCCACCGCCGGCGGTGCTCTTGAGCATCACCGGGTAGCCGACCTGTTCGCCGGCGATCAATGCGGCGTCGAGGCTCTCGAGCAACTCGGTGCCTTCAAGCATGGGCACACCCTGTTGCCTGGCCAGGGCGCGGGCGGTGTGCTTGAGGCCGAACACCCGCAGTTGTTCCGGTGTCGGGCCGATGAAGGCGATGTCGGCGGCTTCGCAGGCTTCGGCGAATGTGGCGTTTTCCGAGAGGAAGCCGTAACCGGGATGGATCGCGGTGGCGCCGCTGGATTTGGCGATGGCGAGGATTTTATCGACCGCCAGGTAGGTACCGGCAGCCGCGCCTTCCCCGAGGCTGTGCGCCTCGTCGGCCTGCAGGATGTGCAGGCTGGCGGCGTCGGCTTCGGAGTAAACGGCGACCCCCTGCACGTGCAGTTCACGCAAGGTCCGCAGGATGCGGCAGGCAATGGCGCCACGGTTGGCAATCAGGACTTTTTCGAACATGGCATAACCCCCGGAGGCGATTGCGCATCAGCCTCGACTGGGATGCGGGCCGTCCCGCAGTTTTTTGAAAGGCATCGGGGTCGTCCCCGGTGGCAGAATCACAAATTTCAAAACCACCGCCGCCCCCTGTGGGAGCGAGCTTGCTCGCGATGGCGGAGTGTCAGTCGACTTCAAAGGAACCTGTGTCGACGCAATCGCGAGCAAGCTCGCTCCCACAGGGTTAATCAGTGTTCTTGCTGTTTGATGCACTGCCCTGAACGGGCCTGGCACAGGGTGAACAGCCAGCGGCGCAAACGCGCGAGTTTCAGTTCCATACCAGTAGCTCCGCTGGTGTCGGGTTGTAGGCGTTGCACGGGTTGTTCAGTTGCGGGCAGTTGGAGATCAGCACGATCACGTCCATCTCGGCGCGCAGATCGACGTACTTGCCTGGCGCGGAAATCCCGTCTTCGAACGTCAGGCCGCCGTCGGCGGTGACCGGCACGTTCATGAAGAAGTTGATGTTCGGCCCGATGTCGCCCTTGCCCAGGCGTCCGTCGTGGACACAGGCGCGCAGGTAGTTGTCGCGGCAGCTGTGCATGTAGCGCTTCTCCAGGGCGTAGCGCACGGTATTGCTCTCTTGCGCACAGGCGCCGCCAAGGGTGTCGTGACGCCCGCAAGTGTCGGCGACTATGGTCAGCATCGGTTTGCCGAGGTTGGAATACAGCACGCTGCCGGTGCTCAGGTACACGCTGTTCTGCCGGCGCAACGTGCGCTGCACGTCGTAGCGTTCCTTGGGATTGGCGACGCTGTAGAACAAGGTGTCGACGGCCTGATTGCCTTCCAGATCGAGGATGCGCAGGGTCTGGCCGGCCTTGACCTCCATCAGCCAGGGTTCGCCGGCGGGGATGGTGGCGCGGTAGATCGCGGTGTCTGGTTGCCTGCTCGTGTGAGCGGTAGCGATTGCGAGTGACATGGCAGCGATCCTCAGGCAAACAAACGGTCGGTGTTGATGAAGCCGCGCTCGTTTTCCGGGCGCGAGGTGCGGCAGTGTTCGGCGACGCTGGCGTCGGCGTTCATCCAGCTGAGCTTCAGCGGTTTCGGTGCATATTCCGGCGATGGATCCATCGGGTGCTGCAGGGCGGTGAGCACCACCAGGGTGTCCATCGGTGCGTACAACTCGATGTAGTCGCCAGCCTTGGAATTGCCCTCGACGAAATGGAAGCGCCCGGCGTCATCGACGTTCACACGGCTGAACAGGTTGAGCGTCATCAGCAGGTCGGACAGGCCCAGCCCCCACTTGCCCAGCTCCACCAGCAGGTTGTCGGTGCCGTTGCGGTAGAAGCCGTTGCGCAGTTCCTGGTAGCGGCCCGCGCCGTATTTTTCTGCCACTTCTTCAGCGCAAAGCACACCGCCCAGGCTGTCGCTCCAGCCGCAGGTGTCGGCAGTGATGGCGGCCAGCACACGGCCCATGTCCGAGTACAGGCAATGGCCGGCGGTGAGCTTGGCGGTGTGTTGGCATTTGAGGCTGTCGGGCAGGTTCAGGCGCTCGGTTTTTTCATTGGCGTTGAGCAGTGTCAGGCTGACGTTGGCGCCGCCGCGCAGGTCGGTCAGGCGCAGCAATTGGCCGCGCTTGAGCACGAAGGAACGATGGCCGCCGCCAGGGAGCATTTCTTCGGCGAAGGGCGGGAACAGTTGGGTCGAATCAGTCATTGTGAAAAATCCTCTAAGCGATACGAAGCGTGCCCGCCACCGGCAGCGGCAGGGCGTCGACGGCTTTGCTCTGGGCGCGGCGGTCGCTGTTCAAAGGGATGTCGTAGGTGATGCGTGCGCCATAGCGACCGGGCGCATGCGGGTCGAGACGGACCTTGTCGAACACCAGCAGGCGCGTGCCGAGGCTGAAGCCTTCGGACAGGTCATGGGTGACCATGAACACCGTCAGCCGGGTCTCGCGCCACAGCTCCAGGAGCAAGGCGTGCATGTCTTTGCGGATGCCCGGATCGAGAGCGCCGAAGGGTTCGTCGAGCAATAACACCCGCGGCTTCATGATCAGCGCCTGGGCAATGGCCAGCCGTTGTTGCATGCCGCCGGAGAGCTGCGCCGGGTACTTGTCCAGTGAATGGCCGAGGCCGACCTTGTGCAGCAGCACCGAGGCCTGTTCGCGGGCCTCTTTTTTCGCACTGCCGAACAGACGCCCGAGCAAGGGCGAACGCGGCAGCTCGAGACCGAGGGCGACGTTGTCCAGCACACTCAGGTGCGGGAACACCGAGTAGCGCTGGAACACCACACCACGACTGGCATCCGGTTCACCGGCCAAGGGCTGGCCGTCGAGCAGGATCTCGCCGCGACTGGCGCGTTCCTGGCCGAGCAGCAGGCGCAGGAAGGTCGATTTTCCGCAACCGGACGCACCCACCAGAGTGCAGAACTCACCCTCGTTGACGTTCAGGTTGAGACCTTCGAGCACCACCTGGTCGGTGTATTGCTGCCAGACGTTTTTAACGGTGATGAAGCTCATTTGGCGGCCCCCTCATACCAGGGGAACGCCCGACGCGTCAGGTGTTTGAGCCCCCAATCCATCAGCCAGGCGAGCAGGGTGATCCACACCACGTAGGGCAAGATCACGTCCATCGCCAGGTAGCGACGCACCAGGAAGATCCGATAGCCGAGGCCATCAGTGGAGGCAATGGCTTCGGCGGCGATCAGGAACAGCCACGCCGAGCCGAGCATCAGGCGCAGCGAGATCAACAGCCGTGGCAACAGTTGCGGCAGCACCACCCGCAGCATCAGGGTCCAGGTCGAGGCACCGAGGGTCTGGGCCTTGATCAGCAGCTCCACGGGAATTTCCCGGGCGCGCTGTTCCAGGTCCCGGGCCAGCGCCGGGGTGATGCCGATGACGATCAACATCACTTTCGACAATTCCCCCAGGCCAAAGACAATGAACAGGATCGGCAGGATCGCCAGCGGCGGCACCATCGACAACACCGTCAGCAGCGGTGACAACGGCGCACCGAACAGCGGCAGGGTGCCGGCGGCGATGCCCAGGCACAGGCCGGCCAGGGCGCTGATGCCCAGGCCGATGGCCAGGCGTTGCAGGCTGGAGGCCGTGTCCTGCCAGAGCAGGTAGTCGCCGGTGCGGGTATCGGCCACGAAGGCCAGGCGTTTCACCGCATCGGTCATCTGCACGGCGCTGGGCAGCAGCTTGTCGTTGGGGTTGTCCGCCAGCCGCTCGGCCGAGCCCATGAAGTAGGCGAACAGCACCAGGGCGAACGGCAGGATCACCAACAACAGGCGACTCGGGCGGTCCGGGTGGCGATTGATCAGGCGCATGGCCAAGTCCTCTGTTTACAACTTGGCGTCGGCAGCCAACTGCACGTAGCTCGGGTCGAAGCGCAGCTTGAGGTTGCCTTTGTCGCCACTGGTCACGCCGTTGGCGAAGGCCATGCCGACCGCGCTGGTGTCCTTGGCGCCTTCACCCAGCAAGCCGTGCTGGAAGGAGAACTCGGCGACTTTGCGCATGGTTTCCGGCAGTTGCTTGCTGGTGCTGAACGCCAGGGCTTCCTTGGGCGTGGCGAACAACTTGGTGGTGTCCAATTGCGCCTGGAAACCCGCCAGATCAGTGCCCGAGGCCTTGGCCATGTGTTCCAGCGCGGCTTTGCCGGCGGCGTTTTTCGCGTTCATCAACTCGACCACTTCAAACCAGGCACCGGTCAGTGCCTTGCCCAGGGCCGGGTTGTCTTTGAGGGTGGTGCTGTTGACCACCATCATGTCCATGATTTCGCCAGGGATCTGGCTCGAATTGAACACTTCAGTCACCGCGGGCTTGGCCTTGATGTCCGAGAGCATCGGGTTCCAGGTGGTGACGGCGTTGACCTGTTCGGTGTTGAAGGCGGCCGAGATATCGGCGTCGGAGGTATTGACCACTTTCAGGTCTTTCTCGGTGAGGTCCACCGAATCCAGGGCGCGGGCCAGCAGGTAATGGGAGACCGAGAGCTCCACCAGGTTGACGTCCATGCCCTTGAGGTCGGCGACTTTCTTGCCTTCGCCCTTGAGCACGATGCCGTCGTTGCCGTTGGAGAAGTCGCTGACGATCAGCGCGGTGCTGTCGACGCCGCCGGCGGCCGGAATGGTCAGCGCGTCCATGTTGGTCATGGTGCAGCCGTCGAACTGGCCGGCGGTGTACTGGTTGATCGATTCGACATAGTCATTGAGCTGCACCACATCGATCTGGATGCCGTACTTCTTCGCCCATTTGTCGACGATGCCCTGGCTGCCGGCGTACTCCCACGGCATCCAGCCGGCGTAAATGGTCCAGCACACGCTGAAGTGGTCTTTCTGGGCAGCCTGGGACGAGAAGCTCACGACGGCGGCGAACGCAGCGGCGAGCAGGGCGGGTAAACGAAGCTGGGACATGGTGGTTCTCCAGTTGATCAAGGACGCACAGGACGGCAGCGGCACCGCTAACGGTGGCTTGTCTCCCGGGCTTTTGTCCCGCCGTGTAACCTCAACTGGAGGTCGCCAACTCTCGGACCAGTCACTCGCGATTGCGAGCCGGAACCCTAGTCAGCCATTTGCAAATTGTGGTGCCGCGAACCTGTAGTGACTCCTGCACGGGGTTGTTAAAGCGAGAGGCGTGCCAAGTTGGCCCGAGCGCTCTAGCGTGGGGGACAGGGAGGTCGACGGTGCTGATCGGAGGGGCGCGCTGCCTTGTGATGGTGCGCGGGTGCACCGCAATGGAACCTGTCTGCCGCTGATCAGAAGGTGGGTGCAACGTCGCACTTGGCAGGGGATTGCCAGTCAAAACAGGTGTCAGCCGGTGTGTGCCGACTGCTGTCACAGGTCTTTACGGAGGCCGCCATGTTACGTCGATTGTTGTTGGGTGCAGTGCTTGGTCTCGGACTGTCTGGCTGCTACTACTACGACGGTCCTGTCGACGTCTACGGGGGATCTTATTACTACCCCGGTTACTACTCGCCTTATTACTACGGTTACTACGGTCCGCGTTATTACGGTGGTTATCGCGCCTTTTACTTCGGTGGGCATGGTTACTACCGTGGCCACGGTGGTGGACATCATGGCGGTGGACATCACGGCGGTGGACACCGTTGATCAGGGCGTGAATGGATGAAAAACCTTTCATCGGGCAGATGTTTCTACTTATTTCAAGGACGCACCAGATCCCGAATTCGGTGTCTGATCTTTCGACAGTCACCGAACATTTGACTGTCGCCTGCCAGCGTCGCTGGTGTGGCTCATCCGCGGTCCAGGAGGCCGCCATGCTCTGTCAAAACAAGCTGCGCCGAATTCTACTGCTTGCAGTGTTGGGATTGTCCCTTGGTGGGTGCGTGCCTTACTACGATGAAGGAGGCAGTTACTACAGTTCCGAGGTCTATACCTCGCCATCGCCAACCTATTACGCCGGGGGGAGTTCCTACTACTCCAATGGTGGCGGTTACTACACACCGCCACCCCGGTACTACGTGCCTCCAGCGCGGTATTACCAGCCGACACCGCGCTATTACTCACAACCGCGGGTGTATCAGCCGTCGCGCCATTACTCGCCGCCGCGGATGTATCAATCGTCTCGCCATTACCAGTCGGCCCCTCGTTATTATCAACCGTCGCGGGGCGACTACCGCACGCATCAGAACCATGGCTGGGACGGCCGTAACCGCGGGAACTGGAACAACGACTATCGCGGTAACGGTCGCGGCTATCGTAACGGGCGGGGCGGCCACCGCTAATCTGTCAGTCAAATGTCAAACCTGTGGGAGCGAGCCTGCTCGCGATGGCGGTGTGTCAGGCACTCCGTCTTCGCGAGCAGGCTCGCTCCCACAGTTTGTTCAGTATTCGGACAAATCCGCCAGCGGATGCCGACCTTCCCAGGCCTTGTGAAAATGCGCCTCCACCACCGCATCCGGCACGTTGTTGATGTCCGGCCAGTGCCAGTGCGGCTTCTGGTCCTTGTCGATCAACCGTGCACGCACACCTTCGCTGAATTCCGGATGACGGCAGCAGTTGAGGCTCAGGGTGTATTCCATCTGGAAGACTTCGGCCAGCGACAGGTGCCGGGCCCGGATGATCTGTTCCCATACCAGATGCGCGGTCAGCGGCGCGCCTTCACTCAGGGTCCTGGCCGCGCGACTGAGCAACAGGTCGCTGTGATCGCGCAGGGCGCTGATGGCCTTCCAGGCGCAACGCACATCGCTGACATCCAGTAGCTCGTCGATCTGCCGGCGGCGCGGCAACCACTGGGCTTCGGGCATCTGCGCCAAGGCTTCCTGCTGCAAGGCCTTGAGCAGGCTGTTGAGCTGCATGGGTGTCTGTTCCTGCCAGTTCAGTTGCAGCAGGCCTTCGATCAAATCCGGCTGCTGCTCATCGAGCAGAAAACGATCCGCCAGGTCCAGATCGATGGCATCGCGGCCGTTCATATGCGCGCCGGTCAGGCCCAGGAACAACCCGAGCCTGCCGGGCAGGCGCGACAGGAACCAGCTGGCGCCAACATCCGGGTACAGGCCGATGCTGATCTCCGGCATGGCCAGGCGGCTGCTCGGGGTGACGATACGGGTGCTCGCTCCTTGCAACAGTCCCATGCCGCCGCCAAGCACATAGCCGTGCCCCCAGCAGATCAACGGCTTGGGGTAGGTGTGCAGTTTGAAGTCCAGGCGATATTCCGCCGCAAAAAACTGCGCAGCCAGTGGCGGTACTTCACCCGGATGGACGCGACAGGCTTCCACCAGGCTGCGCACTTCACCGCCGGCACAAAAGGCCTTGGCGCCATTGCCGCGTAACAGGACGCAGACGATCTGCGGGTCCTTGGCCCAGGCTTCCATGCGATCGCGCAGGGCGTTGATCATCGGCAGGGACAGGGCGTTCAGGGATTTTTCGGCATCCAGGCTGGCGATGCCGATGCGCGCGCCGTCGGTGCCGGTGAGTTCTTCGAAGTGCAGATTCATCGTGACCTCGATCGGGAATTTGAGGGTTAAGTATGATCGCTGTGTGGGAAAGTGCCGGATCTGTATCAGATCAATTGACAAGCGTGGTGAGCTTTCCTAGGGTTCGCCCCATTGTTTTTGCCGGATGTAACCATGACTGCTGACGACCGTATCAAACTCGAACCGGGCTGGAAGGAGGCACTGCGTGCCGAATTCGACCAGCCCTACATGGCAGAGTTGCGAAACTTCCTGCAACAGGAACGGGCGGCCGGCAAGGAGATCTATCCGCCGGGGCCGATGATTTTCAACGCGCTCAATTCCACGCCGCTGGACAAGGTCAAGGTGGTGATCCTCGGTCAGGATCCCTATCACGGCCCGGGCCAGGCCCACGGTTTGTGCTTCTCGGTGCAACCCGGCGTGCCGGCACCACCGTCGTTGGTGAACATCTATAAAGAGCTCAAGCGCGACCTGAACATCGACATCCCCAGCCATGGCTACCTGCAGAGCTGGGCCGATCAGGGCGTGCTGATGCTCAACACCACCATGACCGTCGAGCGCGCCAACGCCAATGCCCACAAGGACAAGGGCTGGCAGTTTTTCACCGATCGGGTCATTGAAGTGGTCAGCCAACAGCAGCCGCACCTGGTGTTCATGCTGTGGGGCGCCCATGCGCAGAGCAAGCAGAAGCTGATCGATGCGACCAAGCACCTGGTGTTGACCTCGGTACACCCGTCACCGCTGTCCGCCTATCGCGGCTTCCTCGGTTGCGGGCACTTCAGCCGGACCAACAAGTTTCTGGAGCAGAATGGCGAGACGCCGATCGAGTGGCGGTTGCCGCCGGTTTGATGTGTTGAAGGGGCTGGCCCCTTCGCGAGCAGGCTCGCTCCCACAGAGATCACGCGAACCCTGTGGGAGCGAGCCTGCTCGCGATGAAGTCGACTCGGTCTTACTCCGGATTGCGATTCCAATACTTGAACAACGGCTCCGCCAGAAACAGCACAAACAACAACCTCATCACCTGCATCGCCGTCACCAGCGGCACTGACAATTGCAGGGTCTCCGCCGTCAGGCTCATCTCGGCGATACCACCCGGCATCATGCCCAATGTCAGTGAACGCAGATCCAGGTGGGTCAGCGCACTCAAGCCCAGTGCTGCGGCAGTCGCAATCAGCATGGTCAGCACCGTGCCGATCAAGGTGCGGCCCATGAACGATGGTGCACGCCGGAAAAACTGCCGGTTGAAGTGACAGCCCAGACCACTGCCGATCAACCACTGGCCGATCTGGCTGCCGCCATTGGGCAAGCCGATGTGCAGATCCCAGCCGATGCTGACCGCCGCACTGACCAGCAAAGGCCCGAACAGCCAGGGGTTGGGTTGACGCAGGCGTTCCCAGATCCAGGCCGCCAATGCACCAGCAGGAAACAGCACCGCCAGCCAGCGCCAATCGATGCTGCCCGCGTGGGAAATCGGCGCACCGTCACCCAGCAAATACTTGAAGGCTGCCGGTACGCACAGCACCACCACCAACACCCGCAAACTTTGCCCCGCCGCCACACGGCTGAGCACCGCGCCATTGCGGGCGCCGAGGTTGACCATTTCCCCGGAACCGCCGGGCATGCTGGAAAAGAACGCGGTGGCGCGATCTTCACCGGTGCGGCGCATCAGCCACACGCCGACCACGGCGGACAGGCTGGTGACCAACGCACCGAAGAAGATCAGACCGAAATGGCTGAGCACCTGCTCCATCACCAGCGGGGTGAAGTGCAGGCCGATACCGATGCCGACGATCCACTGGCCGCACTTGCGGCCGCCAGGGATTTCGGCCAATTGCCAGGGGGTCAGGCAGCGCACGAGGATGATCGCCAGCAACGAGCCGACCATCCACGGCAAAGGCCAGCCGACCTGGCTGGCGAGGTAACCGCCCAGCAGGCCGACCAGCGGGGTTCCCCACCAGGCTTTGAAGGGTGTTCGATCAGACATCGGCGATAACGCGCCGGGTAACCGAACGTTTACGCCAGATGCGCACAATGGGCACCAGCAACATGACCACGATCAACCCCCAGACACCGACGGTGATACCGCTCGACCAGAGAATATCCAGCGAACCGTTGGAAATCGACAGCGCCCGACGCAGGTTCTGCTCCATCAAGCCACCGAGGATGAAACCCAGCAAAACCGGGGACAACGGGAAGTCCAGCTTGCGCAGGATGTAACCGAAGATGCCGATGCCGATCATCAGGAACAGATCGAAGGTCGTGGCATGCACGGCGTACACGCCAATGGCGGTGATGATCGCGATCATCGGCACCAGCGCCCAGTTCGGTACGGCAAGGATTTTGGTGAAGATCCGGATCATCGGAATATTGAGGATCACCAGCATGATGTTGGCGATGAACAACGAAGCGATCAGGCCCCAGACGATGTCCGGTTGCTGTTGAAACAGCAGTGGGCCCGGCGTGATGTTGTACAGCGACAACGCGCCGATCATCACGGCCGTGGTGCCCGAGCCGGGAACACCGAGGGTCAGCATCGGCACCAGTGCACCGCACGCTTCGGCGCCAATGGCGGTTTCCGGTGCAGCCAGGCCACGCTTGTCGCCTTGTCCGAATTTTCCGCTTGGGCCGGCGATACGTTTCTCGGTCATGTAGGCCACGGCGCTGGCCAGTGTGGCGCCCGCACCCGGCAACACGCCCATGATGAAACCGAGCACACCGCAACGCATGTTCACCCAGAACACCGAAGCGGCTTCCTTGAAGTTGAACAGCATCCGGCCGGTGGCCTGGAAGGCTTCCTGGCCACGGTGGGTTTTTTCCAGCAGCAGGAGGATTTCGCTGATGGAAAACAGGCCCAGCACCAAGACCACGAATTGAATGCCGTCGGTGAGGTGGATGTTGTCCCCGGTGAAACGGTAAACGCCGCTGTTGGCATCAATGCCGACAGTCGACAGGAACAAGCCGATCAGCGCCGCGATGAACGTCTTGAGCGGCCGGTCACCCGCCATGCCGCCGAGGCAGACAATGGCGAACACCATCAGTACGAAATACTCCGCCGGACCGAAGGCAATCGCCCATTTCGCCAGCATCGGCGCGAACACGACCATCCCGCAGGTCGCAATGAAGGCGCCGATGAACGAACTCCACGCCGACAACGACAACGCCACACCGGCCAGGCCCTGGCGGGCCATCGGGTAGCCATCGAGGGTGGTCATGACAGTGGAAGCTTCGCCCGGGATGTTCAGCAGGATCGAACTGATACGACCGCCGTACTCGCAACCCAGGTAAACCGCGGCCAGCAGGATCAGCGCCGACTCCGGTGGCAGGCCGAGGGCGAAAGCGATCGGGATCAACAACGCCACGCCATTGATCGGACCCAGCCCCGGAAGCAGGCCGACGACCGTACCGATCAGCGTACCGCTGAGTGCGGTCACCAGGTTGTAAGGGGTGAGTGCGACGCCGAAGCCGTGACTCAAGTAACCAAGCGTATCCATATCAGTTCTCCAGAACGTCGAGCAGGCCCAGAGGCAGTGGCACGTCCATGACTTTGTCGAACAGCAGGTACAGGCCGACGCTCATCAGGCTGATGATGATCGCGCCCGGCAGCCAGCGCCCGCCGTACAAGCGAGCCATTGGAATGCCAACCAGCATGCTGCTGAGGATGAAACCCAGCGGTTCGAACAGCCCGGCGAAGACCAGCAGCAACAGGACGCAAACACCAATTTTGGTCAGGGTCTCGCGATCCATCGGCGGATCTTCATCGGTGTGCTTGATTGGCGAGGGGCGATACACCATGTAAACCAGCGCCAGGCCCATCAGCCCCAGCATCAACAGGGGGAACGCGCGGGGGCCGATTGGTTCGTAGGAAAAAGGTGCCTGGTAGGGCAAGGCCATCAGCACCAGGCTGAGACAGGCCAGCAACAGCACTGAAGCAAAAATGCGTTGTAAGAGCATGGGGAACTCCTGTGCCGCGACTCCGCCAAACGGAGTCGCAGCCGCTAGACAGGGGCGATCACTGGATCAGGCCGAACTCTTTGGCCAGCACTTTGTAGTCCGCGACCTGCTTCTTCACATAGGTGTCCAGCTCCGGGCCGGTCATGGCGAACGGGAACAGTTCACGTTGGTCGCGCAGCTTGGCGAACTCGGGAGAGGCCAGCAGTTTGTCGAAGGAGTCTTTCCACCAGGCGTAGTCTTCATCGCTGACTTTTGGCCCGAGATAGAAGCCGCGCACCACCGGCCAGACGATGTCATAGCCTTGCTCGCGGGCGGTCGGTATGTCCTTCATTTCCGGCTCGTCCAGACGCTTGTCGGAGAACACCGCCAGCAGGCGCATGTCACCGCTCTGGATGTGTGGCATGGAGTCGGAAATGTCGGTGCTGCCAACCTGGATATGACCGCCGAGCAGGGCCGTGGCGATTTCGCCGCCACCTTCGAGGGCGACGTAACGCAGGTCACGCGGGTTGATCCCGGCGGCCTTGGCGATCAGCGCGGTCTGCATCCAGTCCTGGCTGCCGACGGTGCCGCCGGAACCGATCACCACTTTGCTCGGATCTTTCTTCAAGGCCTGGACCAGATCGTCGAGGGTCTTGTAGGGCGAATCGCTCTTCACCGCGATCGCGCCGTAGCTGGTGCCGACGGCGGCCAGCCAGCGCACATTGCTTTCATCGAAACGACCGAACTTGCCTTGGGCCAGGTTCAGCAGCGAACCACTGGACCAGGCCACCAACGTACCGGCATCGGCCGGACGCTGGGCGACCACCGCGTTGTACGCCACCGCGCCGACACCGCCGGGCATGTAGGTCACCCGCATCGGTTTGGTCAGCAGCTTTTCGTTGATCAGCGCGCTTTGCGCCAGTTTGCAGGTCAGGTCGAAACCACCACCTGGCGAGGCCGGGGCGATGCATTCCGGGCGTTTAGGCTCGGCCATGAGTTGGCCGGCGAACAGCACACAGCTGGCGGCGAGGGCGAAACGGCGCATTGAACGATTCATTTTTGTCTCCAGTGGAGTTTTTGTTTTTCGGGATGATTCAGGTGCGACGATTTCGCGCGGTGCCGGCGTTTTCGAATCCATACGGATCAAGCGACGGGCAGCCGGCTTCGGCGCTGGCAAGCGTAAACATCGGGGAGCAAGAGAAAGGGCGGGGCGGGCAAGCCTGAAGCTGTGTGGACAGCATGGTGCAGTACCTCGTTTATTGTTCTTATTGGCGAAAACGCTTCGAGGCGTTTTTCGGTAGTTACATGTCAAAGCACGTTTTCAAACTACGATTCGATGGTCGGCAGTCGAAACCATCCGTGGTGCGACTCTAACCACCCAACCTTTCGCTAACCTTTCAGCGGGCTGTCACGGTTTTTCGGGCTTCACAGCGGTGATTGCGGCTGTAAACTCCGCGCCAAAGAATGGCGTCGGCCATCCCTGAACGAGGTATAGATCCATGCGTGTCCTGCTCGTCGAAGACCATTTGCAGCTCGCCGAAAGTGTCGCCCAGGCGCTCAAGAGCACCGGGCTGACCGTGGACGTCCTGCACGATGGCGTGGCCGCCGACCTGGCGCTGGGCAGCGAGGAATACGCCATGGCGATCCTCGATGTCGGCTTGCCGCGCATGGATGGTTTCGAAGTGCTGGCGCGCCTGCGGGCGCGGGGCAAGAACCTGCCGGTACTGATGCTGACCGCCCGCAGCGACGTCAAGGATCGGGTCCATGGCCTGAACCTCGGCGCCGACGATTACCTGGCCAAGCCGTTCGAACTGACCGAACTCGAGGCCCGGGTCAAGGCGTTGCTGCGCCGCAGTGTGCTGGGTGGTGAACGTATCCAGCGTTGTGGTGTGCTGGCCTATGACCTGGAAACCCGGCGTTTCACCCTCGGTGAAGAATTGCTGACCCTGACCTCCCGCGAGCAAGCGGTACTCGAAGCCCTGATCGCACGCCCCGGTCGGGTGATGAGCAAGGAGCAACTGGCGTCACAAGTGTTCGGTCTGGATGAAGAGGCCAGTCCCGATGCGATCGAAATCTACGTGCACCGCCTGCGCAAGAAACTGGATGGCCAGCCGGTCGCCATCGTGACCTTCCGTGGCCTCGGTTACTTGCTGGAAAGCCGCGATGCATAAGCCCAGCAGCCTGCGCTGGCGGTTGTTGTGGAACCTGGCGCTGCTGTTGGTGGTGTTGATGTTGGCCAGCGGGTTGAGCGCCTACTGGAACGGTCGTGAAGCCGCCGACACGGCCTATGACCGGACCTTGCTGGCCTCGGCGCGCACCATCGCTGCCGGCGTCTCCCAGCGCGACGGCACCCTGAGTGCCGACGTGCCCTACGTGGCCCTCGATACCTTTGCCTACGACAGTGCCGGGCGAATTTTCTACCTGGTCAACGACATCAATCAGAAGCTGATTTCCGGTTACGAAAACCTGCCCGCGCCACCGCCGGGAACGCCGCGCACCGATGACTATCCGGCGCTGGCGCGTTTCTACAACGCCCAGTACCGCGGGCAGAACGTGCGCGTGGTGAGCCTGCTCAAGCCCGTGAGCGAGCCCAACATGAACGGCATGGCGGAAATCCGCGTGGCCGAAACCGATGAAGCGCGCGTCAGCATGGCCCGCAGTCTGGCGGCGGATACGTTGCTGCGCCTGGGCATGCTGGCAATCGGTGCGTTGATGCTGGTGTGGTTTGCGGTGAGTGCCGCGTTGCGCCCGCTGGAACGCTTGCGCACGGCGGTTGAAGAGCGCCAGCCGGACGATCTGCGCCCCTTGCCGTTGGTGGAAGTGCAGCGCGAATTGTGGCCGCTGGTGCGCGCCCTCAATCACTTTACCGAGCGTCTACGTGGACAGTTCGAGAAGCAGGCGCAATTCATTGCCGACGCCGCCCACGAGCTGCGCACGCCATTGGCAGCCCTCAAGGCGCGACTGGAGCTGGGCATGCGCTCGGCCGAGCCCGATACCTGGCGCAGCACGCTGGAGACCGCCGCCCAGGGCACTGACCGCTTGACCCACCTGGCCAATCAGTTGCTTTCCCTGGCACGGGTCGAAAATGGTGCCCGGGCGATTGCCGAGGGTGGCGCGCAGTTGCTCGACCTCAGTCAATTGGCTCGGGAACTGGGCATGGCCATGGCGCCGTTGGCCCACAAGCGCGGCATCGCGCTGGCGCTGGAAGCGGATGAGCCCGTCTGGTTGCGGGGCGAGCCGACGCTGTTGAACGAACTGCTGAGCAATCTGGTGGACAACGCACTGGCTCACACGCCGCCGGGCGGCAATGTGATTCTGCGGGTCTCGGCTCCCGCCGTGCTGGAAGTCGAAGATGATGGCCCCGGCATTCCTCTTGAGGAGCGCGACCGGGTATTCGAACGCTTTTACCGGCGCAATCAGCACGTGGCCGGTTCTGGGTTGGGGTTGGCGATTGTCGGCGAGATCTGCCGCGCGCATCTGGCGCAGATCAGCCTGCATGATGGAGAGCGGGCGGGGTTGAAGGTGCGGGTGAGCTTTGTTGCAGGGGAGTGATGCAGCGTCTGTTCAGCCCCCTTCGCGAGCAGGCTCGCTCCCACAGGGATTTGTGGTGTTGCATAGATCCAATGTGGGAGCGAGCCTGCTCGCGAAGGGGGCGACGCGGTCTTTGATCAGTAAAACATCGTGCGTGTTTCTTCCAGGTCGGCGCACATCGCCTCATCGTCGATGTCGATGCCAAGCGCATTGAAGGCCGGCACGCTCAACGGGTCAATACGAGCGAACGGATGGTCGGTGTCCTTGTGGCAATACAGGCTGGCCACCTGCACCAGATCCACATAGTCGACCTGCGCCGACTGGCGTTTGAAATTCAGGTAGAGCTGCGGCACCTGCACCAGCATGTCGGGAAAGTCCCAGACCTTGAGCAGTTTTTCGCCGATCAGCGGATGAATCCGGTCGATCACATGGTTGAGGCTGACCGGGTCGGACAGCAGTTCATAGTGATCTTCGGCGTAGGTCAGGATCGGCAGCACGCCGATCTGGTGCACCAGCCCGCCAAGGGCGGCCTGGTCGGGCTTGAGCCGGGTATAACTGCGGCACAGGGCATAGCTGACGCCGGCTATTTCCAGGCTTTTGCGCCAGACTTCGCGCATTTTCTGTTCCACCACGTCGGAGCGGGCGTGGAAAATCTGCTCCATGACCAGGCCGATCGCCAGGTTGCAGCTGTAGTTGATGCCCAGGCGAGTGATCGCGGTGTGCAGGTCGGTCACTTCCTGGGTCGCGCGCAACAGCGGGCTGTTGACCACTTTGATCAGGCGCGCCGACAGCGCGGTATCACGGCCGATCACTTTGCTCAGGGTACTGACACTGACTTCCGGGTTTTCCGCGGCCTTGCGAATTTGCAGGGCCACTTCCGGTAACGTTGGCAGAACCAGGTCATCGTTATTGATGGCCTCAACCAAATCCTGTTGGACCTTTTCCGCCAGCTCGCTCATTTAGTCTCTCTGGGGGGCGTTCTCAATTAGTTTTCCCGTCGCGTTGTCGCCTTAAAGCGGGCCAGGCAAGGCGCAGGCCGCTGGGAATGGTTGTTCCCTTTCCAAGGCCTGCAACGCAGCCTGGCCCGCTTTAAGGCACAACCCGAAGGGCCGGGCCTGCTGTTGTGCAGGGCTGCGTTGCTCGAAGCTTATTTGGAATGACCAAACCACGCTTCTCGCGCCTTGCCCTGCACAACAGCAGACCCGGCGCGACGTGAAAACTAATTGAGAACGCCCCCTTGGTGTAACGCCAAGTGCTGCCGTTATTGCTGGATTTCGCGATCGCGGTCCAGTTCATAAGGCAGGTCGAGCAGCTGCAAGGACGGCCCTTCAAGCGCGCCCAGGTGGATGTCTCCACTGTCTGCTGCTTCGGCTTGCAACACCGCCAGGAGCTCGATGCCTTGCCCGGCGCGGGCAGCCAGCACCACTTCGCCGATGGAGCTGCCATGGGTCGGGGAAAACAGCGGGGTACCCGGTTCAGGCAGCTCGCCGGCAGTCAGTTGCAGGCGATACAGGCGACGCTTGAGCTTGCCCAGGTACTGCATGCGCGCGACGATCTCCTGGCCGGTGTAGCAACCTTTCTTGAAGCTCACGCCACCGACCGCTTGCAGGTTGAGCATCTGCGGGATGAACAACTCGCGGGTACCGGGCATGACCTGGCCAATCCCGGCACGGACCTGGCCCAGCAACCATTGATTCAGGTCACCTTCGCTCAGCACTGCCGACAGCTTGCCTTTGACCGCATCGGCAAGACTTGCGGCGACCCACAACTCGGCGCGTTGCGGCGAAACACGGATGGCAATCAGTCCATCGCTGCGCACGACGCTGTCGGTTTCTGCCGGCAGGTCCAGGCCGAGGCTGGCCAGTGCGGCGTCGCCATGGTCAATGCCGAAGCGGACCCAGGCGGCACTTTCGTCGGTCAGTTTCGATTTGGAAAACACCGCGTATTTTTTCAGGTCCGCCAGTTGCGGTTCGAGCAATTCGCTGGCCATGGCCAGGACCACGCCGTCACCTTCGAGCAGGATGCGAAAGCTCGATTGCATCCGGCCTTTCTGCGTGCAGCGCGCACCGAGGCTGGCCCGGGTATCGCTCAAGTAATTGAGGTTGCAGGTCAGTTGGCCTTGCAGGAATTTGCTGGCGTCCGCGCCGCGGACCGCGAGAACGCCTTCATGAGAAAGAGTGCAGAAAAAAGCAGAATCGGCCATGGGTCATCGCAGAGTAAAAAGTCTGGAGGACATCATAAGGGGCTGCCTTGGAAATGGGTAGTTAACAAAGGTTCGTCGGTGCCCGACCAAAGCCGACTGTTCGACGGTGCGCGGGCCTGTATACTTGCGGCCTATTTGAGGAGCGCTCCATGGTCGAAGATGTTGAACTGAACCGCCTCTTTTGGCACAGCCGCCGTGGCATGCTTGAGCTTGACGTGTTGCTGGTACCGTTCACGAAAGAGGTTTACGCAACGCTCAACGAGGTGGATCGCGCGTTGTACGTCCGACTGCTGACGTGTGAGGATCAGGACATGTTCGGCTGGTTCATGGAACGCAGCGAATCGGAAGATCCCGAGCTGCAACGCATGGTCCGCATGATCCTGGACCGTGTCCAGCCCAAGTAACGTGTTTGAATGCCGCTGGCATGCCTCACGGCAGTTGCTGGCGGCGTATCTGCTGGCCCAGCTGTTCGCGTTGGGTTCATTGTTTCTATTGTCGATTCCGCTCTGGGCCAGCTCGCTCGGCGTCGTGCTGTGCGTGGCTCACGGCGCATGGCTGCTGCCCCGGCAAATCCTGCTGACGCACCCGCAAGCCTTTTGCGGCTTGCGGCGCGATGCCGATGGCTGGCAGTTGTGGAGTCGGGCCAAGGGTTGGCAGCCCGCGCAGCTGAGGCCGGACAGCCTGGCGCTGCCGTTGGTGGTGGTCTTGCGTTTCCGTCTGCGGGGCGAGCGCCGGGTCAGGGCCATTTGCGTGCCCCGGGATGCGCAGGCGGCGGATGTGCACCGACGCCTGCGGGTCCGGCTCAAATTCAGCCGACGTAGGTGGGCGGCACCAGAATAGTGTCCAGCGCGACCGGCAACATGTCCGGGTAATCGAGGGTGTAATGCAGGCCACGGCTTTCCTTGCGCTCCATGGCTGACAGAATCATCAGCTCGGCCACCTGGGCCAGGTTGCGCAGCTCGATCAAATCCCGGCTGACCTTGTAGTTGCTATAGAACTCGTCGATTTCATCCAGCAACAATTGCACGCGGTGTTGTGCCCGTTGCAGGCGCTTGTTGGTGCGCACGATGCCAACGTAGTCCCACATGAACCGCCGCAGCTCATCCCAGTTATGCGCAATGATCACGTCTTCATCGGAATCGGTGACCTGGCTCGCATCCCAGGCGGGGAGGGGGGCGGGCATCGGAATCCGGGGCAACTGTTCGAGAATGTCCGCGGCCGCCGAGCGGGCATAAACGAAACATTCAAGCAGCGAGTTGCTGGCCATGCGGTTGGCGCCGTGCAGGCCGGTGAAACTGGTTTCGCCAATGGCGTACAGCCCCGGCACGTCGGTGCGGCCCTGTTGATCGACCATTACGCCACCGCAGGTGTAGTGCGCCGCCGGGACCACCGGAATCGGCTGTTTGGTGATGTCGATGGAAAATTCCAGGCAGCGTTCGTACACCGTCGGGAAGTGCGTCTTGATGAAGGCTTCGGGCTTGTGGCTGATGTCCAGATAGACGCAATCGATGCCCAGGCGCTTCATTTCATGGTCGATGGCCCGGGCGACGATGTCCCGTGGCGCCAGCTCTGCCCGTGGATCGAAGCGCTGCATGAAGCGCTCGCCGTTGGGCAGCTTGAGGTGGGCGCCCTCGCCGCGCAGGGCTTCGGTGATCAGGAAGCTCTTGGCTTGCGGGTGATACAGGCAGGTGGGGTGAAACTGGTTGAATTCCAGGTTCGCCACCCGGCAGCCCGAGCGCCAGGCCATGGCGATGCCATCGCCGCAGGCGCCGTCGGGGTTACTGGTGTACAGGTAAACCTTGGCCGCTCCCCCGGAGGCGAGGATCACAAAGCGGGCGCCATAGGTATCGACTTCGCCGGTGCCGCGATTGAGCACATAAGCACCGAGGCAGCGGTCGCCTTCGAGTCCGAGGCGTTTCTCGGTGATCAGGTCTACCGCAACCCGCTGTTCCAGCAGTTCGATGTTCGGCCGTTTCCTGGCCTGCTCGAGCAGGGTGGTGAAAATGGCAGCGCCCGTGGCATCGGCGGCGTGGATGATGCGCCGATGGCTGTGACCGCCTTCGCGGGTCAGGTGGAATTCGAACCCGCCATCTTCATTGCTCGACTGTTCATCGCGGGTAAAGGGCACGCCCTGGTCGATCAGCCATTGAATCGCTTCCTTGCTGTGCTCGACGGTAAAGCGCACCGCGTCTTCATGGCACAGGCCGCCGCCGGCATTGAGGGTGTCATCGACATGGGATTCAACGGTATCGGTGTCGTCCAGCACGGCGGCAACGCCACCCTGGGCCCAGAACGTCGAGCCATTGGCGAGGTTGCCTTTGCTCAATACGGCAATGCGCAAATGACCGGGCAAGGTCAGCGCCAGGCTCAAGCCGGCAGCACCGCTGCCAATTACCAGAACATCGTGTTGAAACTGTTGGCTCATTTCAGGATTCCGCTCAAAGCGACCCGGGTCGGGGGTGGCGCAGCTGGACTGGCGAGTCGAGTCAGCCGCACAGCCCACTAGTATATAGAGGGGGGGGACGGCACAATACCCGAGCCAGCATGGCATTGTGAAACTACTGTGACGCAAAATGTCGGGCGCTTCGTCGGATGTTTTTCTGCCCGTTGCGCGCGAGAATGACTGTATCGCCGATTTAACAGTCTTTTTCGCTTCACGGTTGCACAATGTCGGTTCGGTGCAGCTATAAATATTTGGAACTTTTGCCAAAGGGCCAAGATCAATAGACCGTTGCCTGAAACAAGGGACAGCGTCGGATTCAGTACAGGATTGCAGTTCGATCCCTGGCGAAGAATCCGATGACAAGATTATTCGCGCAGCCGGGCCCACTCGCGCTGCGCTTTTCGTGCGTGCCAAATCAGAGCCCGCAGGAAACTTGCCTGGAGGGGGAGAACTTTTGCGAAAAGCCCGAGTCTATGTTTGCAAGTCTGGTGGTTTACTTCTGCAAGCCTCCTCCGAGCTCATCGAGGAGTGTTCATGCTAACCCAGGAAGAGGATCAGCAACTGGTCGAACGCGTTCAGCGCGGCGACAAGCGTGCTTTCGATCTGCTAGTGCTGAAATACCAGCACAAAATTCTCGGGTTGATCGTGCGTTTTGTGCACGACACCCATGAAGCCCAGGATGTGGCACAAGAAGCCTTTATCAAGGCGTACCGTGCACTTGGAAATTTTCGCGGAGACAGCGCGTTTTATACGTGGCTTTACCGCATCGCCATCAACACGGCGAAAAACTATCTGGTTTCACGCGGCCGTCGGCCGCCGGATAGCGATGTCAGTTCCGAAGATGCAGAGTTCTACGATGGCGATCATGGCCTCAAGGATCTCGAGTCGCCAGAACGGGCTTTGCTGCGGGATGAGATCGAAGGCACCGTCCATCGAACCATTCAGCAACTGCCGGAAGATTTGCGTACGGCTTTAACTTTACGTGAGTTTGATGGTCTGAGTTACGAGGACATTGCGAGCGTCATGCAATGTCCGGTAGGCACCGTGCGCTCCCGGATTTTCCGCGCCCGGGAGGCCATCGACAAAGCCCTGCAGCCGTTGTTGCAGGAAAACTAAAGACAGCGGCGACAGCCAAGAGAGGAACGCCATGAGTCGTGAAGCCCTGCAGGAATCGCTGTCCGCAGTGATGGATAACGAAGCGGACGAATTGGAATTGCGTCGGGTATTGAATGCCTGCGACGATGTTGAAACCCGTGACACCTGGGCTCGTTATCAGATCGCTCGGGCAGTGATGCACAAGGATCTGCTGCTTCCACGCCTGGACATCGCCGCGGCTGTTTCTGCTGCCCTGGCTGACGAAGCCTCACCGGCAAAAGCGTCCCGCGGTCCATGGCGCAACCTGGGTCGTCTGGCGGTCGCAGCTTCTGTGACCCTGGCGGTACTGGCCGGTGTGCGTCTGTACAACCAGGATGAGATCGCCGGTGCCGAACTGGCCCAGCAATCCAGTCAACCCGCCCTGGCCGTTCCTCAAGTAAAAGGCCCTGCTGTCCTGGCAGGCTACAATGAGAGTTCGGAAGCTACAGGCCCAATGGCCAATGGCGTTTTGCAAGGTCAACCAGGCTGGCACGATCAGCGTCTGCCAGGCTACTTGCGCCAACATGCACAACAGGCTGCACTGAAAGGTACTGAGAGCGCTCTGCCTTACGCTCGTGCGGCAAGTCTGGAAAACCGTTAAGGAGGATCATGCGCGCCATACCTCTACTTTCGCTTCTGCTCAGCGGCTGGTTCATCGTTCCAGCCCAAGCTGATGATGCCCAGGACTGGTTGACCCGCCTGGGCCAGGCAGAGCAGCAGCAAAGCTTTCAGGGTACTTTCGTCTACGAGCGTAACGGTAGTTTTTCTACCCATAACATCTGGCACCTGGTCCAGGATGGAAAGGTCCGCGAGCGATTGATCCAGCTCGACGGCTCCGCTCAGGAAGTCGTTCGCATTGATGGGCATACTCAATGCGTCAGCGGCACACTGATAGCAGGGCTGGGGGACTCTCCCAACTCCGCTGCCCGTGCACTCGATCCTCAAAAGCTCAAGAATTGGTATGACCTCGCCGTCATCGGCAAGTCGCGTGTTGCCGGGCGTTCGGCGGTGATCGTATCGCTGAAACCCCGGGATCAACACCGCTACGGTTTTGAGCTGCATCTGGACAAGGAAACCGGCCTGCCTCTGAAGTCTTTGTTATTGGACGACAAGGGGCGGTTGCTGGAGCGCTTCCAGTTCACGCAACTGGATACGGCCGACGTTCCCTCCGAAAAGGATCTGCAGGCCAGTAATGATTGCAAGCCAGTCAACCTCGAAGGTGACAAGGCTTCTGCCGTCAAGGCTGCACAGGTCTGGCATTCCGACTGGTTGCCACCCGGCTTCGAGCTGACCAGCAGTACCGCTCGCAAGGATCCTCAGACCAAGACCCAGGTCAATAGCCTGATGTACGACGATGGCCTGGCGCGTTTTTCGGTATTCCTCGAGCCGTTGAATGGCGCAGCCGTCACCGACACCCGTACTCAGTTGGGGCCGACCGTTGCGGTTTCCCGGCGCTTGACCACGGCACAGGGTGACATGATGGTGACCGTCGTCGGCGAGATACCGGTCGGTACTGCTGAGCGGATAGCGCTTTCAATGCGCACCGACGCCACTGCAACCAAGCAGTGAGCTGAATTCGAAATGTTTCGTGAGCATTTCAATTTGCAAAAATCCCTTAAATTTCTTATAGGTCAGAGCCCCTCGGCTCTGGCCTTGTTTGTTGTTCCCGGAACAAAAATACCGGCGTATTGTTCCCGGTGTTCCTTGCTCCATATCGCTTAACCCTGCTCGTCGTAACGGGAGCCGTATGTCGATACCACGCTTGAAGTCCTACCTTTCCATTATTGCCACCGTGCTGGTGCTCGGTCAGGCGGTCACCGCCCAAGCGGTCGAATTGCCTGACTTTACGCAACTGGTCGAACAGGCCTCGCCCGCGGTCGTGAACATCAGTACCACGCAAAAGCTGCCGGATCGCAAAGTCAGCCAGCAAATGCCCGACCTTGAAGGCCTGCCGCCAATGCTGCGCGAATTCTTCGAGCGGGGCATGCCGCCGCAATCGCGTTCTCCTCGCGACCGTCAGCGCGAGGCAACCTCCCTGGGCTCGGGTTTCATCATCTCGTCTGACGGCTACATCCTGACCAATAACCACGTGATCGCCGACGCAGACGAAATCCTCGTCCGTCTGGCCGATCGCAGCGAAATGAAGGCCAAGCTGGTCGGTACCGATCCACGTTCCGACGTGGCGCTGCTGAAAATCGAAGGCAAGGATCTGCCGGTGCTCAAGCTCGGTAAATCCCAGGACCTGAAGGCCGGCCAGTGGGTGGTTGCTATCGGTTCGCCGTTCGGCTTTGACCATACGGTGACCCAGGGTATCGTCAGCGCCGTCGGTCGCAGCCTGCCGAACGAAAACTATGTGCCGTTCATCCAGACCGACGTGCCGATCAACCCGGGTAACTCGGGCGGACCGCTGTTCAACCTCAACGGTGAAGTGGTCGGGATCAACTCGCAGATCTATACCCGCTCCGGTGGCTTCATGGGCGTGTCGTTTGCAATCCCGATCGACGTGGCCATGGATGTTTCCAATCAGCTGAAATCCGGTGGCAAGGTCAGCCGTGGCTGGCTGGGCGTGGTGATTCAGGAAGTGAGCAAGGACCTCGCCGAGTCGTTCGGCCTGGAGAAACCGGCGGGTGCGCTGGTTGCCCAGATCCAGGATGATGGCCCGGCTGCCAAGGGTGGCCTGCAAGTGGGCGACGTGATCCTGAGCATGAACGGTCAGCCAATCGTCATGTCGGCCGACTTGCCGCACCTCGTTGGCGCATTGAAGGCTGGTGCCAAGGCCGATCTGGAAGTGATTCGTGACGGCAAGCGCAAAAATGTCGAGCTGACCGTCGGTGCCATTCCGGATGACGACAAGGAAATGGGCGCCGAGCCAAAATCCAGCATCGAACGCAGCAGCAATCGCCTCGGTGTTTCCGTGGTCGAACTGACTGACGACCAGAAGAAAACCTACGACCTCAAAGGTGGTGTGGTGATCAAGGAAGTGCAGGACGGTCCTGCCGCCATGATCGGCCTGCAGCCGGGTGATGTGATCACCCACCTGAACAACCAGGCCATCGGTTCCGCCAAGGAGTTCGCGGACATCGCCAAGGCGCTACCGAAGAACCGCTCGGTGTCGATGCGGGTACTGCGTCAAGGTCGTGCGAGCTTCATCACCTTCAAACTGGCTGAATAACCCGGTTGATGGCTGAATAAAAAACCGCCTCGAAAGAGGCGGTTTTTTTATGTCCGGACTTTTTGCAAGGGCGTCAGCCCATCATGTCCTTGATCAAGCGCTCCTGTTCCATCAGCTCGCGTTGCCGCGCGTCGATCCGCGAAGACAGCGGGAAGTTGCTGCCGGCCTTGCGTTTGGCGAAGTCCAGTTGCTGAATGGCCTGCTTGTAGTCCCCGACCAGGGCAAAATATTCGGCGCGCGCCTGATGCAGGCCGATGATATTGCCCGACAGGCCACGCGTCTCGGCAACCTGATACCACACGTCCGGGTCATCCGGCCGTGACTTGAGCAGGCCTTCGAGGGCTTTCTCCGCATCTGCGGTGCGGTTTTGCTTGAGCAGCAGGTCGACGCGCACCTGGTTCAGCGGGTAGTTGCCAGGGTATTGGGTCATCAAGCGGTCAACCCGGGACTGGGCATCCGCCAGGCGATTGTTGGTGATGTCCAGGTCGACCTGAGCCAGGTTGTAGATGATTTCGTTGGGTGACTTGGCCAGCAACTGCTTGAGGTTTTCCCGTGCTTCGTTCAGTTGGCCGCCCTTGATCTGGGCGATCGCCAGGCCGTAGCGTGCCACGTCGTTTTTCGGGTTCTCGTCGAGCTGGGCGCGGAAGCGCTTGGCGCCGAGCCCCGGAGTTTCCTCATAGATCAGCTGTACGCGTGCGCGGATCAGCTGGTAGCGCATGCTGTCTTCAATGCCGCCCGTTGGAAACTGCTCGGCGCGGTTGCGGGTGTCGGCGATACGCGATTCGGTGACCGGGTGAGTCAGCAGGAACTCCGGCGGCTTGGCATCGTAGCGATACTGACGCCCCAGGCGCTCGAACATGGTGGGCATCGAGCGGGGGTCGTAACCGGCCTTTTCCAGATTGAGGAGGCCGATACGGTCGGCTTCCTGTTCGTTCTGGCGGGAGAATCGCCGCTGTTCCTGAATAGCTGCTGCCTGTGTGCCGGCAATGGCTGCGATCCCGGCGTCACCGCCACCCGCGGCCGCTACCACGATACCCGCCAGCAATGCCGCCATCATGGGGACTTGCATGCGTTGTTGCGCTTCGATACCTCGGGCAAAGTGGCGCTGCGACAAGTGAGCCAGTTCGTGCGCCAGTACCGAGGCATATTCGCCTTCGGTCTGGGCGTTGAGGAACAAGCCACCGTTGACCCCGACGATCCCGCCCGGCGCCGCAAAGGCGTTGAGCTGCGGGCTGTTGATCAGGATGAACTCCAGGCGTCGGTCAGTGACCTGGCTGGTCTCCAGCAGGCGGTAAACGCTGGATTCCACGTAATTCTTGAGTTGCGGGTCGTTGAGCTGCGAAACCTGGCTGCGCAACATGGCCAGCCAGGCGCGGCCGAGCTGGTATTCCTGTTGTGGCGAGACAATGGCAGAACTGGCGTCGCCGAGTGACGGCAGGTCGTCGGCGAAGCCCGGTGAGGCGAGCAGGCAAGCGAGCGTCAGCAGGGTAGGGCGCAAAAATGTCATGCACAAAGCCTTAGTCGACAAAGACCTTACTGTAGCCGGACACCGGCGTTGCGACCAGATATTCTAGGCAACTCAACCACCTGACCCGGAGTGATGCAATGACCGATGCTGTAGAGCATGACGTTGAACTGGACGCCAGCGGCTTGAATTGTCCGTTGCCGTTGCTCAAGGCCAAGATGGAGCTCAACCGGCTGGCCAGTGGCGCAGTACTCAAGGTCATCGCCACCGATGCAGGTTCGCAGCGCGACTTTCGCACCTTTGCCCGATTGGCCGGTCATACCCTGCTTCGTGAAGAAGATGAGGCGGGTGTTTACCGCTACTGGTTGAAAAAAGCCTGAAGTCTGCAGCGTTTGCTCCTAAGGATTATTGATGTTCAAAGTGTTACGCGACTGGATTCAGCGCTATTTTTCCGATGAAGAAGCGGTGGTGCTGGCTGTCCTGCTGTTTCTGGCGTTCACCGCCGTATTGACCCTGGGCGGCATGCTGGCGCCGGTGCTCGCCGGGATGGTGCTGGCGTACCTGATGCAGGGGCTGGTGGTGACGCTTGAACGCCTGCGTGTGCCGGGCGGGGTCGCGGTGGGGCTGGTCTTTGCGTTGTTCATGGGGCTGTTGCTGGTGTTTATCGTGGTGGTCGTGCCGTTGTTGTGGCATCAACTGATCACCTTGTTCAACGAGTTGCCCGGCATGCTCGCCAAGTGGCAGTCACTGTTGCTGCTGCTGCCCGAGCGCTATCCGCATCTGGTGTCTGATGAGCAAGTGCTGCAGGCCATCGAAGTGGCGCGCGGCGAAATCGGCAAGTTTGGTCAGTGGGCACTGACGTTCTCGCTGTCGAGCCTGCCCTTGCTGGTGAACATCATGATCTACCTGGTGCTGGTGCCGATCCTGGTGTTTTTCTTCCTCAAGGACCGGGCCATGATCGGCCAGTGGGTGCGTGGTTACCTGCCCCGTGAACGGGCGCTGATCACCCGGGTCGCCCATGAGATGAACCGGCAGATCGCCAACTACATTCGCGGCAAGGTCATCGAAATCTTCATTTGCGGTGGCGTGACCTACATCGCCTTTGTCGTTCTTGAACTCAACTACGCGGCGTTGCTGGCCCTGCTAGTGGGGATTTCGGTGGTGGTGCCTTATGTCGGCGCCGTGGTGGTGACTGTGCCCGTGTTTCTGATTGCGCTGTTCCAGTGGGGCTGGAGTGATCAGTTCATCTACCTGATGGCGGTCTACGGAATCATCCAGACGCTCGATGGCAACGTGCTGGTCCCCTTGCTGTTCTCGGAGGCGGTCAACCTGCACCCGGTGGCGATCATCTGCGCAGTGCTGTTGTTTGGCGGGTTGTGGGGCTTCTGGGGGGTGTTCTTTGCGATTCCCCTGGCGACGCTGTTCAAGGCGGTGCTGGATGCCTGGCCGCGCAAGGAGCCGGAAGTGGCGCCGTTGCTTTAGCGGCCAGCCTTGATTTTTCAGTGAGGGTGATGGCCTCTTCGCGGGCAAGCCCGCTCCCACAGTTGACCGAGTTGTTCAGGCGAACAAGGTCCAATGTGGGAGCGGGCTTGCCCGCGAAAGCGTCCGGATAGGCGCTATATAAGAATCAGGCTTTATCGAGGGCCTGAGCCGCCGCCAGAACAGCATCCACATGCCCCGGCACCTTCACACCACGCCATTCCTGGCGCAGCACGCCATTCTTGTCGATCAGGAAGGTGCTGCGATCCACGCCCATGTATTCCTTGCCATACAGCTTTTTCAGCTTGATCACGTCGAACAGTTGGCAGATGGCTTCGTCCTTGTCGCTGATCAGCTCAAAGGGGAATTCCTGTTTGCACTTGAAGTTCTCGTGGGACTTCAGGCTGTCGCGAGACACGCCGAACACTTCGGTGTTGGCGGCCTTGAACGCGGCATGCTGGTCACGAAAGCCCTGGCCCTCGGTGGTGCAGCCCGGTGTGCTGTCCTTCGGATAGAAGTAGATCACCACCTGCTTGCCCTTCAGGCCTGCGAGGCTGACGGTCTGCCCGCTGGTGGCGGGGGCTTCGAAATCGGCAACCGGTTGGTCGATGGCAACGGCCATGAAAGCTTCCTTACATTGGGTTCTGTGGGCGCCACGGTTCGATCAGGGCGTCCAGGTTCAGCGCGTCGGCGAAATCCAGGAACTGATCGCGCAGCCAGCTGATCTGCACGCCGGCCGGCAAGGTCACGGTAAACGTGGCGTTGAGCATGGTGCCGCCGGTCTGCGGAGCCTGATAGGTGTCGCAGGTCAGGTTCTCCAGCTCGACATTGTGGTCCATGAAGAACTGGCACAGCTCGTTGATGATGTCCGAGCGGTAGGCCGAGCTGACATAAGCGACGTACGGCAGGGCCTGTGGGCGGTTTTCCAGGGCGGCGCTGCGCACCACGTTGACCGTGAACGCATGACGCTTGGCCAGCACTGGCAGGCTGCCTTCCAGGCGCGCCAGGGCATCCCAGCTACCGGAGATTTCCAGCACCAGGGCACTGCATTCGCCATGGCGGGTCAGGCGAGAGGTGACAACGGCGCAGCGGTTTTCATGGCTGGCGCGGCACAGGACGTTGGTCAGCTCCATGGGGTTGGCGCCGAGGGCACTGATAACAAGGAATTGTTCGCGAACTGTGGGGGTGGACATGCAGCATTCCTAAAGCGATGAGCGGTCGGTACGTCTAAGGGCTGATTGGCCGGGAGCGAGCCTGCGGATGCGAACTCAGAAAGTCCCGGTGGCAGGTTGCGAACAGGCTCCGCCGGGGCGGGAGCGAGACGTGGCAACGCTGGATCAGGACTTGTGATGCCGAAAATGGAGGCTGAAACCCGACGGACGAGCTTGTCTGTAACGATCAAAGTCTGAAGGGTAGCGAAAACCGGCGCCAAGGGGAATGGCGGCAGCACAGTACTTCGCTTGTGCAAGCAACTTGGCGCCAGTACCATTACGGCTCTCTTTTTCCGGCAGGAGCGGTTTCATGATTGCGGGCAGTATGGTGGCACTGGTCACTCCCATGGATGCACAGGGGCGTCTTGACTGGGACAGCCTCAGCAAACTCGTGGACTTCCACCTTGAAAACGGCACCCACGCCATTGTCGCCGTCGGTACCACCGGCGAGTCGGCAACCCTTGATGTCGATGAACACATCGCCGTCATCAAGGCGGTAGTCAAGCAGGTCAATGGTCGCATTCCGGTGATTGCCGGTACCGGCGCCAATTCGACCCGCGAAGCCGTCGAATTGACCCGCAATGCCAAGGAAGCCGGCGCCGATGCCTGCCTGCTGGTCGTGCCGTACTACAACAAGCCGACCCAGGAAGGCCTGTACCTGCACTTCAAGCACATCGCCGAAGCGGTCGACATCCCGCAGATTCTCTATAACGTTCCCGGCCGCACCTCCTGCGACATGCAGGCCGAGACCGTGATCCGCCTGTCCACCGTGCCGAACATCATCGGTATCAAGGAAGCGACCGGCGACCTCAAGCGCGCCAAGGCCATCCTCGATGGCGTCAGCAAGGACTTCATCGTGCTGTCCGGCGATGATCCGACCGCGGTCGAGCTGATCCTGATGGGCGGCAAGGGCAACATCTCCGTCACCGCCAACGTCGCTCCGCGTGAAATGGCCGACCTGTGCGAGGCCGCCCTCAAGGGTGATGCCGAGACTGCACGGGCAATCAACGAAAAACTGATGCCGCTGCACAAGGACCTGTTCATCGAAGCCAACCCGATTCCGGTGAAGTGGGCTTTGGTCGAAATGGGCCTGATGCACGAAGGCATTCGCCTGCCGCTGACCTGGCTGAGCGCACCTTGTCACGAAACGCTCCGCACGGCCCTGCGCCAGTGCAGCGTCCTGGTTTAATTGAGGAAGTACAACGCATGAAGCGAATGGCCGGACTTTCCGCACTTGCCTTGATTATCTCCAGCACCAGTGGCTGCGGATGGATCTGGGGCCCGGAAGGTTATTTCCGTGACCGTGGTAGCGATTACCTGGAAGCGCAACAGACTGCACCGATGCAAATTCCGCCGGATATCCATACCGCCAAGCGTCTGGATCCGCTGTTGCCGATCCCGCGCAACGTGGCCGATGACACGGCTACGGGCGAATACATCGTTCCTCGTCCCCAGCCGCTGACGGCGGCTGCCGACGCCAGTCCCTATTCGCTGCAGAAGAGCGGCGGCACCAGCTCCATCCTGGCGCAGAACCCGCCGGCCGAAATCTGGCCTGTGGCCGTTCAGTTCTTCCAGGACAACGGTTTCCGTCTGGATGAACAGCGCCCGCAAACCGGCGAATTCACCACGACCTGGCAGCATGCCGATGAACTGTCTGCGGCCATGGCCAAGCGCCTGGGCGCGGCCGGCGTCAGCACCGACAGCGAAACCCGCGTGCGGGTGCGCATCGAGCCGGGCGTGCAGCGCAACACCAGTGAAGTCTACGTGGTCAGCGCCGAGCGTCCTGCCGGCAGCACCGCCGACGTCGAGTTCACCAACCGTTCGGTCAACACTGGCCTGGACGCGGCACTGGTCGACGACATGCTCGCGAGCATGAGCCGTATCTCGGAGAAGGGCGGTTCGGTCTCCATGCTGGCTTCGCGTGATTTCGACGCGCCCAACCGTGTCAGCCTGAGTGAAGACGGCAGCGGCAACCCTGTGCTGAACGTCGGTACCGACCTTGACCGTGCCTGGTCGAGCGTAGGTCGTGCGCTGGAGCAAGGCGAATGGCGCGTTGAAGACATCAACCGCAGCCTGGGCCTGTACTACATCAACCTGGCCGAAAAAGCCGAGAGCAAGGACGACAAGCCAGGCTTCTTCAGCAGCCTGTTCGGCAGTGCGCCGACCAAGGAAGAGCTTGAAGCCCGTGCCGAGCGTTATCAGGTTCGCCTGAGCAAGGTTGGCGAGAACGTCCAGGTCACCGTCGAGAAGAACATCAACACCGTGGCGCCAGCAGATGTGGCGCGTAAAGTGTTGAGCAAGATTCAAGACAACCTGGGCTGATCCTATGCGTTTTGCCGTTCTCGGCAGCGGCAGTCAAGGGAACGGCACGCTGATAGCCAGCGCTGATACGTACGTGCTGGTGGATTGTGGTTTTTCCCTGCGGGAAACCGAAAAACGCCTGCTGCGACTGGGTGTGAGCCCTGCGCAGCTGAGCGCGATACTCGTGACCCACGAACATGCCGACCACGTGCATGGCGTGGGTTTGCTGTCTCGGCGCTACAATCTGCCTGTCTACCTCAGTCGCGGGACCTTGCGCGGGATGCGCAAACCGATTGAACCCGCAGGCTTTCTGGCCGGCGGCGAGCAGTTGCAAATCGGCGACTTGAGCATCGGTGTCATTGCCGTGGCCCACGATGCACAGGAACCGACGCAGTATGTCTTCAGTGACGGTTCACGGCGTTTCGGCCTGTTGACCGACCTGGGCTCCTATTGCGACAAGGTGCTGGACGGTTACCGGGACCTCGATGCATTGATGATCGAGTCCAACCATTGCAGGGACATGCTGGCTCGCGGTCATTACCCGTACTTTCTCAAGCAGCGGGTGGGCGGTGAACTGGGACATTTGAACAACCATCAGGCGGCATTCCTGGTGGCCGAGCTGGGCTGGAAGGACCTGCAACACCTGGTCCTGGCCCATCTGAGCAGCAAGAACAACCTGCCGCAGCTGGCCCGGCAATGTTTTGTCGACACCCTCGGGTGCGACCCGGACTGGCTGCAACTGGCCGATCAAGATTCAGGGCTCGACTGGCGACACATCGCCTAGCCCATCTACTTAGCAAGCGGAGCCCATCATGGAAAAACGTGAAGAACTCTACCGCGGCAAAGCCAAGTCGGTTTACAAGACCGACGACGCTAACCGTTTGATCCTGCTGTTTCGCAACGACACTTCGGCGTTCGACGGCAAGCGTATCGAACAGCTCGACCGCAAGGGCATGGTGAACAACAAGTTCAACGCCTTCATCATGCAGAAGCTCGAAGCGGCCGGCGTGCCGACCCAGTTCGACAAACTGCTGGGCGACAACGAATGCCTGGTGAAGAAGCTGGACATGATCCCGGTCGAGTGCGTCGTGCGTAACTACGCCGCTGGCAGCCTGGTCAAGCGCCTGGGTGTCGAAGAGGGCATGAAGCTCAACCCTTACACTTTCGAACTGTTCCTGAAGGACGACGCCAAGGGCGACCCGTTCATCAACGAATCCCACGTCGTGGCTTTCGGCTGGGGCACCGCCGAGCAACTGGTTCGTATGAAGGAACTGTCGCTCAAGGTCAACGAAGTCCTGAGCAAGCTGTTCGACGACGCCGGCCTGCTGCTGGTCGACTTCAAGCTGGAATTCGGCGTGTTCCACGATGGTTCCATCGTGCTGGGCGACGAGTTCAGCCCGGACGGCTGCCGCCTGTGGGACAAGGCTACCGGCAAGAAAATGGACAAGGACCGCTTCCGTCAGGGCCTCGGTGACGTCATCGAAGCCTACGAAGAAGTCGCCAACCGTCTGGGCGTACCGCTTTAACCGACGCAAGCATCTGAAAGCACAGAAATATTTCGCTTAGGGGGTTCGCTTCCGGCGAAAGTGTTGTTATGATGCGCGCCGTTGGAGAGATGCCAGAGTGGCCGAATGGGACGGATTCGAAATCCGTTGTACCTTCACCGGTACCTAGGGTTCGAATCCCTATCTCTCCGCCATTACATTGAAAAAGCCCCGTAGCTGAAAAGTTGCGGGGCTTTTTCGTTTCTGAAGCTTTTTCAGTGGACTATCGCTGCCGGCATCTGATTAAGGGGACCCGCGAACAGACCTCGATCAAGGAAATCGAGTTGCCTAAACGTGAACCGCATCAGGCTGTTGAACTTGAGTTGGATAGACGGCAGTTGCCCCGGCTACCTAAACTGTCAGCAGATTTGGGGATCGGGGACACTGGATGAATCGCAACGAACTTCGCAAGGCAGATATCAACCTGATGGTGGTATTCGAAACGCTGATGCTGGAGCGCAATGTCACCCGGGTGGCGGAGAAGCTGTTTCTCGGTCAGCCGACCATCAGTTCGGCGCTCAACCGCTTGCGTGCGATGTTCAATGATCCGCTGTTCATCCGTGTTGGCCATCGCATGGAGCCGACGGCACGGGCAGAGGAGATCATCAGGCACTTGTCGCCGGCGCTGGATTCCTTGTCCGTGGCCTTGAGCCTGACCCATGATTTTGACCCGGCCAGCAGCACGATGACGTTCCGCATCGGGTTGTCCGACGATGTCGAGTTCGGCCTGTTGCCGCCGTTGCTGCGAACCCTGCGCCAGGAAGCGCCAAAGGTGGTGTTTGTGGTGCAGCATGTCGATTACTGGCGGATTCCCGACTTGCTGGCGTCCGGCGATATCACGGTGGGTATCAGCCAGACCCGCGGCTTGCCGGCCAATGCCAAGCGCAAGTTGCTGCGGCACATCCAGCCCAGCATTTTGCGCGCCGATGCCTCCGATACTCCGCTGACGCTTGATGAATATTGCGCGCGACCGCACGTGCTGGTGTCCCATACCGCCAACGTCAGTGGCTACGCCGACGAGTGGCTGGCGGAAATCGGCCGCACGCGCCAGGTGGTGCTCTCGGTGCCGCAATACAGTTCGTTGCCGGCACTGCTCGCCGGGACGGACCTGATCGCCAGCCTGCCGGACTACACCGCCGAGGCGATGGCTGCTTCGGGAATGCTGTTCAAGGAGCCCTTTCCGTTCAAGACACCGACCCTGGATTTGTCCATGGTCTGGCTCAGTCATGTCGATACCGACCCTGCCGAGCGCTGGTTACGTTCGCGCCTGGAGGCGTTCATGAGTGAGCGTGCCGTTTTGCCGCTGCCCGAATGAACAGGGCATGTTATACGTACGAGCTTTCCATCCCCTTCCAGGAGCCAACTCATGCCTCACCTGCACATGGAATACACCGCCAACCTGACTGACCTGAATGCCGATGTGGCGTTGATGCGGTTGAACAATACGCTGGTGGGTTCCGGTCAGTTTGCTGCCGAATTCGACATCAAGAGCCGCGCGGTCAGGGTCGAGACGTTCAAGGTTGGTACTGCTCTGGCTGAACGGGCATTCGTGCATGTGAAACTGGCACTGTTGAGTGGTCGTTCTGCACAGATCAAGAAACAACTCTCCGAAAGCCTGCTGGCGGTGGTTCAGGACCTGTGTGAGTGGCCGAGCGGCGTTGAAGTCCAGCTGTGCGTGGAAATTCTCGACATCGATCGCGATTCCTACAGCAAGACCGCCATCAGCCACTGAGTATCAGGCCGTTTCCTGCACGGCGCAGGCCTGGATCACTTGCGCTCGCAGCCAGGTGTTGGCGCTGTCCTGATCGACACGCTGGCTCCACTGCATGTCGAGGGTGAAACCCGGCAAACCCTCGGGCGCTTCACAGTGATTGAAGGTGTCGGTACTGGCCAGCAGCCGCTGGATGCGCCGAGGCAGGGTCAGGGCATAGTCGGTGCCGTTAATCAGCTTCAGCGCTGCGCTGTAACTGTTGGCGCGCGCGACGATCTGGCGCTGTTTGGCCTGCTGCGCGAGCCAGCCGTCGACCATGTTGGTGGCGGACGTCCAGGGTGTCGGGAACACGTGTCGACGTTCGACATAGGTTTGCAGGCTCAAACGCGGTTCCGCCGGGGTGGCGCGTTTGTCGAACACACAGACCAGATCATCTTCAAGCAGCGTCCGGGATTTGAAATCGACGTGGCTGCGATGAAAGTTCGGGCCGAAACACATCACCAGGTCGAGATCGCCTTCGCGCAACGCTTCGGCCGGGATGTCGGCTTCGAGTTTGAACACATTGACCGTCACCGGAAGATCGGCGAGGGCGAAGGTTTTCAACAGGCGCGGCAGGATCAACTGCTCGAAATATTCCGGGGCGCAGAGGTTGAACGTCACGGCTTGCAGGCCTGGGTCGAACGCGGGTGAGCCGGCGTGACACAAGTTGATGCTTTCCAGGATTTTCAGCGCGTGAGGGTACATCGCGCTGGCTTTGCCGGTGGGCTGCATGCCGCCGGTACGGGTATTGATGAACAGTTCGTTCTCGAAGCTGTTGCGCAGTTTTTTCAGGCAGTAACTCACTGTGGACTGGCTGACGCTAAGCATCTCCGATACGCCGGTGACGCTGTTCTGCTCGTACACGGCGACGAACACCATGAGGTCCTGCATGTCGAGTTTTCTAAGCGAATTACTGTTCAGCATCCATTGCGTCTCGCTGCGTCCCTTGCGCTGACCCTGTGCAGGGTGGATGAATTATCCTAACGGAATGAGCGAACAGGGAAAATGCCTTGCAGGAAGTTTCGCCCTGAAGCCCTTCAACTCTGGACCATCGCCGACACGGCGCGGCGGCTGGAGATCAACAGCGCGAACATGCCGATGCCCACCAGCAGCGCGCCGGCCAGCTCCAACGGCAGCGGCATCTGGCGTCCCCAAAACCAGTGAAACAAGGTGATGAACAGCGTGCTCAGGTAGATGTAGGAAATCACCGAGGATGGCGCGATCACGCCGATGGCCCGATGCAGCAGCCAGAACGTCGCCAGGGTGGCGAACACCGCCAGGTACATCAGCCAATAGAAATCCTTGAGCGTCAGTGATGATGCCGAGCGCCAACCACCACTGAATCCGCAGAACACCAGCAGGAACAGCGCGCCGAACAGCATGTTCCAGAACGTCATGGGCACCGGCCCGCGTCCCTTCAGGCTATTGGATTTCAGGCGTTGGCTGAGCGGGGCGTAGAGTGCCATCGCCAGGCAACCGATGCCGTACACGGTCAGTGCATACGGCGATGGCAACTCGCCGGGGCCGGTGCCTTTCATGATCAGTAACACCGCCCCGGCAGCGGCGAGCAGCATCGGCACAATCCGTTGTTTCAGGCGGCTGTCAGGTATGAGCACGGCTTCGAAAGCCAGGGTCATCAGCGGCACCAGCGTAAACATCGTCCCGGTATTGACGGCGGAGGTGTAGCGCAATGCTTCGAACAGCGAGCCGAAGTACAACGCCAGCAGCAGGCCGAGCACCGCGTGACCCAGCAGCCCGCGGGCGGTCATGACGGCATTGCCTTCACGCAGCAACAGCGGCAGAAACACCAAGGCGCAGAACAACAGGCGCAAACCGGTCAGCAGGATCGGGTCGATGGCCTGGCTGACTTGCGCCGCTGCGGAAAACGATGCGGCGATCAACAAGGCCCAAAGCAGCATGCTGGCGTGAGCGGCGGCGAAACCGGTGGTTTTCATGGCAGGCTCCGGGTCAGTGGATGTGGCGGCTGTAGTGCCTTGGGTTGAAGCGCAAAACCATCAACATCATCAGCGCCATGACCGCCGCGAGCGACCACCAGGCCCATTCAAAGCTGCCGAGCCGGTCGCGGATGATCCCCGCCAGCAGCGGCGACAGGCTGGCGATCAGGTAGCCGATGCCTTGCACGAATGCGGTCAGGCCACCGGCGCGCAATGGATTGTCCAGGTGATCCAGCGATACGATCAGGCTCATCGGGAACAGCCCGCCAATGCCCAGCCCCAGCAGGCATGGCCACATCAGGCTCAAGTGCTGCGGGCTCAGAATCAGTCCGCAGAAACCGGTGATGATCAGTGCCAGCAAGACCATCAGCACGACGCGGCGGTCGCGGCTGCGATTGGCGATGAAGGGCGTCAGCAGGCCCGACAGCACTTCCATTGCGGTCAGAAACCCGAGCAGCAATCCGGCGTGTTGCTCGCTCCAGCCCTTTTCCACGTAGTACGGCGCCAGCCAGGCCAGAACGCAGGTGTAGGACGCAGTACCCAGGCCAAAGAAGATCGCGAGTAACCACGCGCGGGAATTGGCGAAGAACGAACCTTTTTGGGGAGCCCTCGAGTCCAGTGTGGGCATCCCCGCGCTTTGGCTGCGCCAGAAGAGCAATGCCAGCACGGCGAGAACGGCCCAGATCGCCAGGCCCATACGCCAGCTGCCGCTAGACCCCATCACCAGCGGCGCAAAGGACGCACCCATGGCGGCACCGCCCATGATCGATGTGACGTAGAGCCCCATGCACAGGGCAACGTGGTCGCTGAAGCGGGATTTGATCAGCGCAGGCATCAGGGCCTGGATCAGGGCGATCCCGATACCTGCCAGCACGGCGCTGAGGATCAATTCGCCTACCGAATCGAGAAACAGGCGCGACACCGTGGCCACGCCTATGATCAGCAACGAAAGTACGACAGTGCGCTGTTCACCGAGACGCTGGCTGACACGCAGTCCGAAAAACATCGCCAGTCCCATGGTCATGACGGGCAGCAGGGTCAGCAGTGATGCCAGGCTGAAACTCAGCGGGATGTCCTCGCGAATTGCCGAGAGCAAAGGCCCGACGGCGGCCATGGAGGGACGCAGGTTCAGGGCGACGAGAACAATGCTGAACATCAGCCAGAGGGCAGGGCGGGTAGTCGCGCGGGTGTTTTCCATGATCGGACCTTGAACGGTAGGGTTGTGATTAGGCGCGCGAGGCCGCAAGGCCGCAAATCAGAAAGTCTGGTGATGTATTTGGAAATTAAATAAGCGTGCGGTCATACGGACGCCGTTGAATGTTTAGTCAGACGACATCCAAGGTTCTTCAAATCCTGATTTAACGACCGAACCCATCGTGTGACGCTGCGGGTCATCTGTTTTCTGCGGTTCTCTCTATGGACGGTTGGCCAGTCGCAATCCACTTCAAGGCAACCATCGGCGCTCGAGCGTCGAGCCTTGGTCGTCGATTCACGCCCGCCACCGCCCCAAGCCTCTCTGCACTTCCTTCTGAACTGGCCTTCTGGGCGCTGTGGCATTGCCGACATGCGCGCCCGCCGGATTCCCGCTTTTTCCGCTGATTGTTCCTACATATTCCGGTTGGTACCGGAATTAAAGTGCGGGTGCCTTTGCGCACCCGTCAGACACGGAAAAAGAGAGTTTCCATGAGTACTGCCACGACCTCGTTTGCCACCCGTCTTGAAGCCCTGACCTTTCTGGAACAGAACCCGGATATTGAAATGTTCGAGCTGTTCATCCTCGATAACAACGGTGTACCGCGGGGCAAGCTGCTGCACCGTGACGAGTTGCTGGCGGTGTATGAAAGCGGGCGGCCATTGCCGAGCACCATCCTCGGCCTGACCATCAACGGCGATGACGTGGAAAACTCCGGGCTGGTCTGGGATGTCGGCGATATCGACTGCCGGGCCTACCCGATCATCGGCAGCCTCACGCGTATGCCGTGGCGTCTGATACCGACTGCGGCCGTGCAGGTCAGCATGCACCCGACTGAGGGGATGCCCGCTACCATTGCCGATCCCCGTCACTTACTGGCGAAAGTCATCGAAGGTTTGCAGGCAGACGGCTATTACCCGGTCATGGCGGCGGAACTGGAGTTCTATCTGCTGGATCAGCAACGCGACAGCAATGGCCGGCCGCAACCGGCACGGGATGTCGATGGCGGGCGTCCGCGCGGCACCCAGGTCTATGGATTGCGCGAGCTTGAGCAGATCGAGCCGTTCCTGGCTGATCTCTACTGCGCCTGCAAGCTCCAGGGGATTCCGGCGCGAACGGCCATTTCCGAATACGCGCCAGGCCAAGTGGAAATCACCCTCGAACACCGCACCGACGCGTTGCAGGCAATGGACGAAGCGGTGCGCTACAAGCGCCTGGTCAAAGGGGTGGCGCACAAGCACGGCATGACAGCGTGCTTCATGGCCAAGCCATTCGATGACCTGGCCGGCACCGGGATGCACATGCACGTGAGTCTGGCGGACAAGGACGGCAACAATCTCTTTGCCAGCGAAGCCCCGGATGGAACGCCCCTGCTCAAGCAGGCTGTCGGCGGCATGCTCAGTACCTTGCTCGACTCGCTGTTGCTGTTCTGCCCCAACGCCAACTCCTACCGTCGATTCCAGGCCAATAGCTATGCGCCGCTGGCAGCCACCTGGGGTGTGGACAATCGTACCGTGAGTTTGCGCGTCCCTGGCGGGCCGGCGTATTCCCGGCACATCGAGCATCGAATTTGTGGCGCGGATGCCAACCCCTATCTGGCGGCGGCGGCGATTCTGGCCGGTATTCATCGCGGTATCCGCGAACACCTCGACCCGGGTGCGCCGGTGGAGGGCAATGGCTACGCCCAGGCCGCGAAACTGTTGCCGACCGACTGGCTGACCACTTTGCGATCGCTGGAAGGTTCCAGTTGGGCCAGGGAAGCCTTCGGCGGCGAGTTCCTCGGTGTCTACCTGGCGGTGAAACGCGCCGAGTATCGCCAATTCATGGGGGAGGTCGGCGAGCAGGACTGGCGCTGGTACCTGCACCAGGCTTGAGCCGAAACTGAACAAAAGCTGAACTATTCTCAAATAGTCTGAAGTTTCAGGCAGGCGTTATAAGCCAACTAATTGTTGGCTTCTTTTTCACAAAAAATTGATGGTTGGCTTCCTAAAATTTGAATGGTCTCGGTAAATGAAATTTTCACATTTACCGAAGGCACTTTTTTTCAGGACTCGCCGAACCTCATGTTTAAGATTAAAGCCGTGCGCCCCGAATGGGTGACACTGATTGCCAGTGCATTTTTGTTGGTTGGCTTCAACTTTGTACTCTGGCAACACCTGTTCGAAATCACCACGTCCGAGGGCAAAGGCATCGTCATGCGCGTGGCCTTCGGGATGATGATTTTCGCGGCTTTCAACATCGTGCTGACCCTGCTGGCCTTCCGGCCGGTGCTCAAACCGGTCCTGACCCTGCTGTTCATGGTCAGCGCGGGCGTGGCGTATTTCATGGGCCAGTATGGTGTCCTGATCGACACCGGCATGTTGCGTAACTTCGCTGAAACCAATGCCACGGAAGTGCGCGATCTACTGTCGTTCAAGTTGTTTGTTTATATTGTACTGCTCGGTGTATTGCCGTCATGGCTATTGTGGAAAGCACCAATTAACTATCGTCGCTGGCATCGTGAGCTGCTCAGTAAAGTCCTGGTGATGTTTGCTTCGGTGGCCGTCATTGGCGGTGTCGCACTGGTTAACTATCAAGGCCTGTCTTCGCTGTTTCGCAATCACCACGAGTTGCGCCTGATGGTGGTGCCAAGCAACTACATTGGTGCCTCGGCTGGTTTCCTGCGCGAGAAAGTAGCGACTGCGCGGCAACCCTTTGTCAAGATCGGTGAAGATGCCCAGCGCAATACGGCCTGGCAAACTCATGGACGCAAATCCTTGACGGTGCTTGTCGTCGGTGAAAGTGCCCGGGCAGAGAACTTCGGCATCCTGGGTTACAACCGCGACACCACGCCGAAACTGAGCAAGGAAGATGGCCTGATCGCTTTCACCGATGTGCACTCCTGTGGGACTGAAACCGCTGTATCGGTGCCTTGCATGTTCTCCAACATGGGGCGCAAGGACTACAACGCCAGCAAGGCCAAGAATGAAGAAGGCCTGCTGGATGTGCTCAAGCATGCGGGTATCGACGTGATCTGGCGTGACAACCAGTCGGGCTGCAAGGGTACATGCGATCGCGTCACAATCCAGGACGTCAGCAATCTGAAAGACCCGGCGCTGTGCGCCAACAGTGAATGCCGCGATGAAATTCTGCTGCAGGGACTTCAGCACTTCATCGATACCCTGGACAAGGACACCGTGCTGGTATTGCACCAGATGGGTAGCCACGGTCCGGAGTACTTCAAGCGTTATCCGAAAGAGTTCGAGCGTTTCACCCCGGTTTGCGAGAGTAATGCCCTGAACAATTGCAGTCGCGAAAGTATCGTCAATGGTTACGACAACACCTTGGTCTATACCGACCATGTGCTGTCGACCTTGATCGATCTGCTGCGCAGTAACCAGTCCAAAGTGGACACCGCGATGCTGTACTTGTCAGACCACGGCGAATCCCTGGGCGAGTACAACTTGTTCCTCCACGGCACGCCTTACATGCTGGCACCAGAGCAGCAAAAGCATGTAGCCATGTTTGCCTGGTTCTCCGACAGCTATAAAAAGTCGTTTGCGGTAGATACCCACTGCCTGCAACAGAGTCGTGAAAAGCCCCTGAGCCAGGACAACCTGTTCCATTCGATGCTGGGGCTGCTGGAGGTCAACAGCAAGGTCTACAACCAGGATCTGGACATGTTTGCCGGATGTCGTGGCCCGGTGACCGACGGCGTGTTGGCCAAGGACTGAGTGCTTCGATTTTGTTTCACGCGGCGGCTGCCGACCTGCGGCCTGTTGAACGTTTATCAAGAGCCCTTGCACATGTCCGCTCAGCCCCCATCCGCCATCGAACTCGAGATTGCCCGGCGCTACGACCAGGAACACGCGCGCGTCTGCCTTCAGCCGCAAGCGCCGGGTCTGACCGGGCGTCTGCTGCTCTGGCGTGAGGCGCGTCTGGTGCGCAATGCACTCAAGGTCGCCGGTGAACCGGGGCTGATCCTCGACGTGGCCTGCGGTGTGGGGCGTTTCTGGTCGGTGCTGGCCGAACATGCCAATCGGGTGATCCTCGCAACGGACCCGTCCCTGGACATCCTCGATCATGCCCGCACCCATCACCCGCAAAGCCTGTTGAAGCGGATCAAGACCTTTCAAAGCTCCGCCTTCTCGATTGGTTTGTCGGAGAACGCGGTCGACTGCATTTTTTGCATGCAACTGTTTCAGCACCTTTACAGTCCGGAGCATCGTCTGGCGATGCTGGGCGAGTTTTACCGGGTCAGTCGCGATACAGTGATTGTCGCGGTGCACCTCGACGGACGTTTCAAGGGCGCGCATTCAAGCGTGGAGGGAGCGCTACCGAGCAAGGCCGGGGTCGAAAGCGAGTTCAGGCAGGCGGGATTCCGTTTGCTCAGCCATCAGGATTTTTTTCCCGGTTGTGCACAAATGCGGGTCTACGTGCTGGGTAAGACCCGCTAGGCCGACCTTGTCGGACTATTCTTCATGTCACGCAGTCATTTTCGCTAACGCTCTTGTTCAGTGGATGCGCGGAAATCGCCGGGGGCGATATATACTGCGCGCCATTCTTCAAGGGAGAGCCGTGTGGCCATCGATATTCACTGGATTCGCGACAACGATAGCCTCGGTCGGTTTTGTGCCGAGTGGCAGCAGCTGCCATTCGTTGCCCTCGATACCGAATTCATGCGGGTCGACACCTTCTACCCGATCGCAGGCCTGCTGCAGGTCGGCGATGGCAAACGTGCCTACCTGATTGATCCGCTGACCATCGACAACTGGCAGCCTCTGGCCGCGTTGCTGGAAAACCCGGCCGTGCTCAAGGTTGTCCACGCGTGCAGCGAAGACCTCGAAGTCCTGCTGCGCCTGACCGGTAGCCTGCCGGCGCCACTGTTCGATACGCAATTGGCAGCCGCTTACCTGAACCTCGGTTTCTCCATGGGCTATTCGCGCCTGGTGCAGGAAGTGCTCGGCATCGACCTGCCCAAGGGTGAAACCCGTTCCGACTGGCTGCAACGTCCGCTCTCCGAAACCCAGATCAGCTATGCCGCCGAAGATGCCGTGCACCTGGCTGAAGTGTTCGTAAAGCTGCGTCCAAAGCTGTCTGACGAGAAATACGCCTGGGTCCTGGAAGACGGTGCCGAACTGGTGGCCAACCTGCGCCGCGAGATCGATCCGTACGAGGTCTATCGCGATGCCAAGCTGGCCTGGAAGCTGTCCCGTGCCCAACTCGCGGTATTGCGTGAGCTCTGTGCCTGGCGCGAAAAGGAAGCCCGTGCCCGTGACTTGCCGCGCAACCGGATCATCCGCGAGCATTCTTTGTGGCCGTTGGCGCGTACGCAACCGGATAACCTCGGCGCCCTGGCGAAAATCGAAGACATGCACCCGCGTACCGTGCGTCAGGATGGTGAGTTTCTGCTTGATCTGATCAAGCGCTCTGGCAGTGTGTCGCCAGATCAATGGCCGCCAGCCGTGCCGGAGCCGCTGCCGGTGGACGCTGCCGTGTTACTCAAGCAGCTCAAAGCCATCGGCCAGGCCGAGGCCGAGCGCCTGAACATTGCGCCGGAACTGATGCTGCGCAAGAAAACCCTGGAGGCGCTGCTCAAGAGCGGCTTCCCCAATGGTCCCTACCAATTGCCTGATTCGCTGCGTGGCTGGCGCCGCGAATTGATGGGCCAGGCGCTGCTGGACAGCCTGGTCACCGCCGGAGAACAGCCTTGAAACGTATTTGCTCCATCTACCGCAGCTCGAAAAGAAACGAAATGTACCTGTATGTGCTCAAGAGCGATGCTCTGGAGCGCGTGCCGGAACCCCTGATGGCAGCCTTCGGCAAGGCCATCCACGCCTTCGACCTGGTGCTCAGCCCCGAGCGCAAGCTGTCGCGCGAGGACATCACCGTCGTGCTGGATAACCTCGAAAAACAGGGTTATCACCTGCAAATGCCGCCTGCCGAAGACGAGTACATCGAGCACTTGCCGGAAGAATTGTTGCGCCGCAACGATCCGGTGTGAATGGCAGACAGGCTCTGTTCAGAGTGGTTATGAAACACTGATTGATTTTAGCGATGGCAGCATCGACCGAGCGGCGCTCTGTCGGCTGCCGTCTGCACCGTTTTTGAAAGGTTTGAAGCATGCGCGTCCTGATTGCTGAACACGACCACCCCGTGTACGCCCAACTGTTGCGCGAGGCGGCACCGGATCTGGAGGTGCTGACCAGCGGTGATTCCGCCGAGCTGGCCAGCCAGGCCGCTGATTGTCCGGTGTGGCTCGGCCAGCCTGATCTGCTGGCGACCCTGTTACGCCAGGGCCATCAACCGCAATGGCTGCAATCGACCTGGGCCGGCATTACGCCGCTGCTGGCCGATGGCTTGCCACGGCACTATCGATTGACCCGTGCAGTCGGCATCTTCGGGCAAGTCATGGCCGAGTACGTGCTCACCTATATGCTCGGTCACGAACGTGAAGTGCTGGCGCGACTGGTCAGCCAGGTCGAGCGCAAATGGGACAGCCGCCATGGCCAGAGCCTGGCGGGGCGCAAGGTGTTGATCGTCGGCACGGGTGATATCGGCCAGCGTGTCGCGCAGTTCCTCGTGCCGTTTGGTGTCGAGTTGTATGGCGTTGCCAGCAGCGCGCGGGAACAGGCGCCGTTCATCGAGGTCGGTTCACTGGCGGATCTGCCGCGGCTGGTCGGTGAAGTCGATTACGTGGTCAATCTGCTGCCGAACACGCCGGAAACCCACGATATCTACGACGCAGCCCTGTTCAAGCAATTCAAGCCGACCGGTTTGTTCATCAATGCCGGGCGTGGAGTGGCGGTGGTCGATGCGGATCTGGTGGAAGCCTTGAAGGAAGGGCATCTGGCGGGCGCGGTGATCGACGTGTGCCGTCAGGAGCCATTGCCCCAGCGGCATCCATTCTGGACAGCCTGGGGCCTGCTGCTCACCGGCCACAGCTCGGCACCGACTTCGCCGTCGATGATGGTGAAGCTGTTTGTCGAAAACCTGCGGGCGTTTGAGGCGGGAGAGGCGTTGCGCGGGGAAGTGGATTTCGATCGCGGGTATTGATTCACCGCTGATTCTGTCTGGAGCAAAAACTGTGGGAGCGAGCTTGCTCGCGATGAGGCCATTAGCTTCAACATCAATGTTGACTGACTGGCCGCCATCGCGAGCAAGCTCGCTCCCACAATGTTTTTTGCAGTGGCTTAGAGGGTGAAGTCGCCTTCAGCCGCCAGCTCGCTCAACGGACGACGCGGGCTTGGTACTTCACGAGCCTGCAGGTAATCCGCCAGGCTGGCCTTGTCCCCCAGCTTGCCCACCGCGACGGCGGCGTGCAGTGCGTAGCCTTCAGGAATGTTCAGCTCCTTGCGGGTCAGTTCCTGGTCGAAGCCGGCCATGCCGTGGGTGTGCCAGCCGCTCAGGCTCGCTTGCAGGGCCAGGTGGCCCCAGGCGGAACCGGTGTCGAAGGTGTGCCACAGGGCCGGGGTTTCTTCAGTGGCGCCAGGCGCGACGAAGGTGGTTTTCGAAATCACGATCACCAGGGCCGAGGCATGTTGCGCCCAGCTGCGGTTGAATTCGTTCAGCAGTCCCAGGTAGCGCTCCCAGTTCGGCGTGTCGCGACGTGCGTAAAGGAAGCGCCAGGGTTGCGAGTTGTAGGCCGAGGGTGCCCAGCGCGCGGCTTCGAAGAAGCTCAGCAGGGTTTCTACGGCAATGGCTTCGCCCGTGAAGGCGCGGGGCGACCAGCGATCGGTGAACTGAGGGTCAATGGTGTAATCGGCTACGCGTGGGTTGGCACTCATCAAGAGATTCCTTGCTACGTTTGAAAGTGGGAGCGACGAAAAACCCTACTTGGCAGCGCAGAAACTGACAAGCCCGTTCTACCGACAGTCGCCAATGCTTGGCCCACGGGGCTTCGGGCACTAGACTGGCGGCCTTTTCACCACCTGATGTCGATGCTCGAACCATGGCCGCCAAAGTAGAACCGTTCTGGATACGCAAGACCCTCGATCAACTCGATCAGGAGGAATGGGAGTCGCTGTGCGACGGCTGTGGATTGTGCTGTCTGCAAAAGCTTGAAGACGAAGACGACAACAGCGTCTATTACACGCGCATCGCCTGCAAACTGCTGGACCTGAAAACCTGCCAGTGCACCGATTATCCTAACCGTCGCGACACTGTGCCGGACTGTATCCAGCTCACGCCGGGCAAGGCCGACGAATTCAAATGGCTGCCGCCGACGTGCGGCTATCGCCTGGTCAGCGAGGGCAAGGACCTGCCGTTGTGGCATCACCTGGTGTGCGGTGATCGCGATGCCGTGCACCACGAGCGGATTTCCCAGTCCGGGCGCATGCTCGCCGAAGGCAGCGTGCCGGAAGACGACTGGGAAGATCACCTGATTTTCCGCGCAGGCTGACTGCCAGAGGCTCAACCTTTCACGAAGGAGTGTGTATGGCTGTGGGATGGCGGCAGGTGTGGGGCGTTGGATTGTTGGCCGTGAGTGCGCCCGTATGGGCCGCGAACAAGGTCGATCTGGATTATCACGTGCGCCTGTTGCCGCAGAACGATCAGGCCGAAGTGCGCCTGACGCTCGCCCAGGGCTCGGCGGTACGCAGCCTGGATTTCGACCTCGGCGACGGCAGCCACTACAGCGATTTCAAGGCCGATGGCCAATGGCAACTGACCCCTGGCAAAGCGGCGCGGGGTGTCTGGCGTCCAGCGGCCGACAAGGCCAGCCTGACGTATCGGGTGAATATCAACCACGGGCGCAAGAACGGCAGCTTTGACGCGCGCATGACGCCACACTGGGCATTGATGCGCGGCGACGATCTGGTGCCGCCTGCCAGACTCGATCAACAGGATGGCATCGAACTGGTTTCACGCCTTGAATTCGAGCTGCCCGGTGGCTGGAAAAGCGTTGAAACCGCGTGGCCACGGATTGGCCAGAACAAGTTCCGTATCGATAACCCTTCCAGGCTGTTCGACCGGCCCACGGGCTGGATGCTCGCCGGCCAGCTTGGTAGCCGCCGGACCCGTCTGGGCGAGACTGAAGTTACCGTCGCCTCGCCGCTGGGGCAGGGCATGCGGCGTATGGATGTGCTGACGCTGCTGACCTTCGTCTGGCCGCAAGTGCAGGCGCTATACCCGCGACACCCGGGCAAACTGCTGATCGTCGGAGCCAATGATCCGATGTGGCGTGGCAGCCGGTCGGCGCACGAGTCGATCTACCTCAACAGTCACCTGCCATTGGTCAGCGAAAGCGGCACCAGCGCCCTGGTCCGCGAGTTGGCCCAGGTGTTCGGACGGATCAACGGCACAAAGCGCAGTGACTGGATCAATGAAGGCTTTGCCGAGTATTACGCCATCGAACTGGTGCGGCGGGCCGGCGGCATGAGCGATGAACGCTACGAGAGCCTGCACGGCAAACTGGTCAGGACCAGCCAGAAGGTCAGCACGCTGCGCAGTGATCAGGCCAACCCGGCGCAGGTGGCCAGGGCGGTGGTGTTGCTGCAGGAGCTGGACCGCGAGATTCGCCTGAAAACCCATAACAAGCGTTCGCTGGATGACGTGTTGCGCGAGGCGATGCGGCTGGGGGATATCGACACCCAGGCGTTTGTTCAGCTCAGCGAGAGTGTGATTGGAGGGTCTTCAAAAGTGCTCAGTACCGAGTTGATTCAGTGAGTCCGTCATCGCGAGCAAGCTCGCTCCCACAGGGGATCTGTGTACACAAATCCCCTGTGGGAGCGAGCTTGCTCGCGATAGGGCCATCAGCCCCGCCGAACGATCCGGATCAAACCCCGGCTTTCGGCGACTTCAACGAATCATTACCCGTCACGGTTGCAGTTTTGGTCGCCGCCTCGGCATTGGCCTTCAACTGCCTCAGTTCCTCACCGGCCCGCTGGATTTTCGCCCGCACGTTGTCCATGTCCTGACGGCTTTTCTCCAGCAGGCTTTTCGCCGAACTGTGGCCGGTAATGCCGCGCGCCAGGGCTACGCCGCCGATGGCCACCTGGATCAGGCCGAAGATCCCGCCACGACGCAGGCCCTTGCCCACCATCACCACGCCGCCGGCCAGGGAGCCAATGCGTTCCCAGCCCTGCACGTTCTGCTCGGAAGGGCTCTGGAAGGGGGTGGATTCGATACGCTCGACGCGTTTGAGTTCGCTCATGGTCTGTCTCCAGGCTTCAGTGATCGATAGACAAGCTGACCGCCGGGGCGGGCAGCTCGTTCAATCGGATGTGCGGCGATTCAGCGGAATTTTGGACCGGAGCGGGTATTGAGCCCCTTGGACATGCGGTCGTAGAGCACGACGTTGACCGTGGCGGCCAGGTTCATGCAACCGGTGGTCGGAATGTAGACCACGTCTTCGCACCAGTCGCGAATCTCCTTATCCAGCGAGCCGTCTTCCGGGCCGAAGATGTAGAGCGCGCGATCCGGATGCGTGTATTCCGGCAGAGGGCGGGCACCCTCAACCAGTTCCACGGCGACGGGCACACAATTGAGCGGCAGGATTTTCTTCAGGTCATCGATGCCGATCAGCGGGATGTCGTAGTGCACGCGCTTGGTATCGGTGACGAAGTCGGCGGCGCGCTCATAGCGCTTGCCGGTGTAGAACACCGACGCCACGCCATAACAGCCAGCGGCGCGCATCACCGAACCGACGTTCTCCGGTGACTTGGGGTTATACAAACCAATGCAGCTGTACCGTTTGTCTGCCACGAGCGGGGTGCCTTTCGGGAAAAAAGCGCGATTATACGGGGATTGGGCGGCAGTGGTCAGTTCGGAGATTGGCGGTGTAGCTGAGGCCGCCTTCGCGAGCAAGCCCGCTCCCACAGTTGACCGAGGTGTCCAGACGGGCGCGGATCAATGTGGGAGCGGGCTTGCTCGCGAAGAGGCCGGTTCAGGCGCTGAAGATCTTCAGTCTTCTTTTTTCATCAACCCACCCAACGCCGCAAACGGATTGTGCGTAGCCTTGGCGATTTTCGGCGTGCTCAGCGAGCCTTCGCCGAAATACTGCTGGTCGGTATAGCGCGAGTGTTCGTTATCGTGGCAGTACAGGCACAACAGCTCCCAGTTCGAGCCGTCCTGCGGGTTGTTGTCGTGGTTGTGGTCGCGGTGGTGCACGGTCAGCTCGCTCAGGCGCTTGCCGGAGAACTCACGGGCGCAGCGGCCACAGACGTGCGGGTACATCTTCAGGGCCTTGTCGCGGTAGCCCATTTCCTTGTCGCGCTGGTTGTCGGCGAGGATGCGATCCAGCTTCGAAGTGTTGGTCGGGGTGGACGAACTCATGGGTTCACCTTTGTAGAATGACTAATGACGGTTATAGGGTGAAGTTTAGCCTAGCCCTTGAGCTTCTCGGCAATCCAGATGGTATGGCGGGTGCCCTTGTTGCCGTGGGCGAAGACCTGGACTTCCTCGGCCTTGAAGCCGGCTTTCTTCAGTTTGTCGGAAAATTGCCGATCAGCGCTGGCCGACCAGACCGCCAGCACGCCTTTGGGGCGCATGGCCCTGGCGCAGGCGTTCAGGCCCGCGGCGGAGTACAGCCAGCTGTTGGCCTTCTGGGTCAGGCCTTCGGGGCCGTTGTCGACATCGAGCATGATGGCATCGAAGCCCTGGGGTTCTGCTTGCAGGACTTTGGCCACATCTTCCATGCGAATCACCGTGCGCGGGTCGAGCAGCGGGTTGCCGGCCTTTTCGCCCAGCGGTCCACGGTTCCACTCAACCACGCCGGGGACCAGCTCGGCGACCACCACTTCGGCGGTCTTGCCCAGGTGCTTGAGCGCTGAGGCAAGGGTGAACCCCATGCCCAGGCCGCCGATCAGCACCCGCGAATTCGGTCGACCAGCGACTTTGCGGCAGGGGATCTCGGCCAGGGCGTCTTCGGAGCCGTGCATACGCGTGTTCATCAATTGTCCGCCGTCGCCACCCTGGATCTTGATGACGAAATCCTCGCCATATTCGAACAGGCACAGGGCACCGCCGTTTTCAGGAATGGGGGTGGTGTCCAGCAGAACGAAACGTTTCATGGGGCTCACTTGAAGAAAATTGGCAGAACTCGGGAGGGCAAACAGACGCAGTTGGGAGTAGCCTGTTCATGACGACAAGGCCAACGGAGCCATTGATGAAGCGCACCATTCTAACGGTCATTGCCCTGGCCGCGCTCTCGATAACTGCAGCGCAGGCCCAACAGTTGCAACCGATTCCCGTCAGCCCCGCGCCGATACCCGGTTCGCCGGGCACCGCCACGCCCACGCCTTACCCGCAAATCAGCCCGGCGCCGTTGCCGAAAGTCGGCCCCGGCAGTAGCGGGCCGCCGTTGGTGCCGATTGAAATGCCCAGCCCGCCAACCAAGGACCAGCCCGTGCCGGGAATCGAGCCGAACCCGCCGAAAGTCAAATCACCGGGTGGCTAGACCTGCTGCGACAGCAATTGACCGTCGGCCATGCGCAGGCGCTTGGACAGGGAGACGGCGAGGGCACGGATGATCTTGGCGGCGATTTTCGGTGCATCGTTGAGCATCTTTTCCAGCGAGTCCTTGCCCAGATTGAGCAACTGGCAGTTGCTGGCGGCCACACAACTGGCCGAGCGCCGCTCGCCGTCGAGCACGGCCATTTCCCCGAACGAGCGGCCGCTGCGCAACGTGGCGATGGTGACTCGTTGCCCGTCAGCGGTGGTTTTCTGCACCGCCACCTGACCGGTATGGATGATGCACATGAAGCTGCCGGCATCGCCCTCCTGGAAGATCTCCTCGCCCTGGGCAATGGTGCTGATACTGAAGTAGCCCGAGGCCGCGACGAAGTCCGCCGGCAACAGTTGATTGAACAGGCCGCAATCCATCAGCCAGTCGCGAATTTCGTTGTTCAGAAAGGTTGATTCAGACATGTCGTCACGGTCTTTTTGTGTGTTGCTGACTCGAATTTGAATTCACCGCAAATCCCCTGTGGGAGCGGGCTTGCTCGCGAAGGGGGCGTAACATTCAGTAGAGATGTTGACTGACACACCGCCTTCGCGAGCAAGCCCGCTCCCACAGGTGTTGTATCGGCTACCAGTGTCCGCAATTAAGACCGGTTCATCGGCCCAGGTTCCTCAGGCTATACCCAATACCTTGAACAAAAATGCATATTCGAGCGCTACGTCACGCAATCCCTGATACCGACCGCTCATCCCGCCATGCCCGGCACCCAGTTCAGTCTTGAGCAGTAGCGGATTGCTGTCGGTCTTGGTTGCGCGCAGTTTCGCCACCCACTTGGCCGCTTCCCAGTACTGCACACGGCTGTCGTTGTAACCGGCGATCACCAGGGTCGCCGGATAAGCTTGCGCGGTGACGTTTTCGTACGGGGCGTAGGCCTTGATCCGATCATAAACGTCCGGCTCTTCAGGGTTGCCCCATTCGTCGTATTCCGTCACGGTCAATGGCAGATCAGGGTCGAGCATGGTGTTGAGGACGTCGACAAACGGCACTTCGGCGATGGCGGCGCCAAACAGCTGCGGCCGTTGATTGAGCACCGCGCCGATCAGCAAGCCGCCAGCGCTGCCGCCACTGATTGCCAACTGCGGTGCGGTGGTGAAGCCTTGGGCGATCAGGTGTTCGGCGCAGGCGATAAAGTCGCTGAAGGTGTTGTGCTTGTGCTCCTGCTTGCCGGCGCGATACCAGGCTTCCCCCAGTTCGCCGCCGCCCCGCACGTGGGCAATGGCAAACGCCATGCCGCGATCCAGCAGGCTCAGGCGCGCGTGGGAAAACCATGGGTCGAGGCTTTCGCCGTAGGCGCCATAACCGTAGAGGTACAGCGGCACCGGTTTGCCGAGGTCGGTGCGTTTGATCACCAGGCTGATGGGCACTTGTGTGCCGTCCGGCGCCGTGGCCCACAGGCGCTGGCTGATGTAGGCGTCGGCGTCGAACGGGCCGAGCACCGGGGTTTGCTTGAGGACTTTCTGTTCGCCGGTCGCCAGTTCAAGCTGGCGGATTTGCGCCGGACGGTTCAACGCTTCGTAGCGCAGGCGAATCCGCTCGCTTTCGAACTCCAGGCTGTTTTGCACGTGCAGGCTGTAGGCCGCATCCGGCAGTTGTACGCGATAAGGCGCCAGGCCTTGCGGGTGTACTTCAATGACCGGCAGACCGCCAAGCCGCAGGCTGAGGGTCATGGCCCCGGTGTTCAGGCTGATGCCGTCGATCATCACCGTGTCGCTATGGGGGATCAGGTTCTGCCAGTCGGCTTCGGTGGGCGCGGCGCCGGTATCGACGGCCGTGTACAAGGCGAAGTTGATGCCGTCGCGGTTGGTGCGGATGAACCAGGTCCATTGCCCGTCCAGTGCGCCGTGATCCACGTCGTATTCATGATCCTCAACCCGTGGCGCCAGGCAGGTAAACGCCTGCTGGGGCCGGGAGGCATCGAGGACCCAGACTTCGCTGGTGGTCTTGCTGCCCACGGACAGCAGCAGTTGCTGCTCGGAGCTTGAACGGTAGCAATGCATGAAGAAGCGACCGTCGGGCTCATGGAACACTTCTTCGGCCGCCGTACCGTCCAGTCGATAGCGATACAGCTTGTGTGGGCGATGGGTGTCGTCCAGCTCGCCAAAGAACAGCGTCAGGCTGTCGTTGGCCCAGGTCATGCTGCCGTCACAGTCCTGGAACTCCAGCTCGCTGACGCGGCCGTCGGACAATTCCTTCACGAACAGCGTGTAAATCTCGTCGCCACTTGAGTCGATGCTGTAGGCCAGGCGCTGATGGTCCGGGCTGATGCTGAACGCACCCAGGGAAAAGAAGCCGCCGTTGGCCAATTCGTTGGGGTCCAGCAGCAGTTGTTCGCGGCTTTCGTCGAGGGTCAGGCTGTCATCGGCCGGACGCGGGCAGCGGTAGTGCCGGGCATATTCATCGCCTGCGGTGGTGCGGGTGTAGTACAGATACGGTCCCCAGGGCGAGGGCAGGGACAGGTCGGTCTCGAGAATCCGCCCCTTGATCTCCTCGAACAGGGTCTCGCGCAGCCCGGCCTGGTCGGCGGTTTGCGCCTCCTGATAGCTGTTTTCGGCTTTCAGATAGTCGAGCACTGCATCGGTGTCGCGCTCTTGCAGCCAGGCATACGGATCGGAGCCATCAGCCTTGTGGGCAATCGGAGCGTCGTGAATGCTGGCGGGTAGGGGCATGAAGGACTCTCGAGCAGTGTACGGAATTGGGGGTGAATAACCTGTGGGAGCGAGCTTGCTCGCGATGCGGCCGGTTCATTCAACAGCGGTGTTGACTGTCAGTCCGCTATCGCGAGCAAGCTCGCTCCTACAGGGTTCTATGTCTTGATGCAGCCTGACGGGCGAAAAGCCGTTATCATAAGCGCCTCTTTGCCTGCCTTGCCATGGACACCATGACCGAGAACGACTATCTGATCGCTTGGGGCCTCTACGCCTTCGCCGCTTTGGGCTGCCTGTTGGTGTGGATGCGCTTGACCCGCTGGATGTGGCGTTGGCTGCGTGAGCCGCTGCGGCTGCTGATGGTCGTGCTGCTGTTCAGCCCGACCATCATCGACCCGGTCAAGGACAAAGTCGCACCGGCCGTCGCCATTACCGCGCTCGACCTGCTGTTCAAGGTCGGCAACAACGCCTGGCGGGCCATTTCCGATCTGTTCATGTACGGCATGATCGCATTCGGCCTCTATCTGGTGCTGGTAGCGATCCGTTTCCCCATCGAACGCGCCGCCAACGCCCGCAAGGAGCGTGAGGCTGCCACCAAAGCCGCCGTCCGTGCCGAAGAGCCTGAGGATGATCAACCGTTTGGCGGTGCCGGCGATGATCGTTACGGTCGTCCGCCCGTGCCGAGCAATCCTCAGCGGATGCGAGTCGAACCCCGTCTGTAACCTTGCCCCTGCGATTGAGCGAGAGTCCGAGCATGTGTGAGTTATTGGGCATGAGCGCCAATGTCCCGACCGATATCGTGTTCAGCTTTACCGGGCTGATGCAGCGCGGCGGCCGCACCGGCCCGCACCGCGATGGCTGGGGCATTGCCTTCTATGAAGGCCGTGGGCTGCGGCTGTTCCAGGACCCGGCGGCCAGCTGCGAGTCGGAAGTCGCCAACCTGGTGCAGCGCTATCCGATCAAGAGCGAAGTGGTGATCGGGCACATCCGCCAGGCCAACGTCGGCAAGGTCTGCCTGTCCAACACCCATCCATTCGTCCGCGAGTTGTGGGGGCGCAACTGGTGTTTCGCCCATAACGGCCAGTTGGCGGATTTTCAGCCAACGGCCAGTTTCTACCGCCCCGTGGGCGATACCGACAGCGAAGCGGCATTCTGCGATTTGCTCAACCGTGTGCGTGCGGCATTCCCCGAACCGGTCGAGGTCGAAGTGTTGCTGCCGGACCTGGTGGCCGCTTGCGCCGAGTACCGCAGCAAAGGCGTGTTCAACTGCCTGCTCAGCGACGGTGACTGGCTGTTCTGCTATTGCTCGACCAAGCTGGCGCAGATCACCCGTCGTGCACCCTTTGGCCCGGCGCGCCTGAAAGATGTCGACGTGATCGTCGACTTTCAGGCCGAAACCACACCCAACGATGTGGTCACCGTCATCGCCACCGAACCTTTGACCGAAAACGAAACCTGGACCCGTTACGAACCGGGTCAATGGAGCCTGTGGCGACGCGGCGAATGCGTCAGCCAGGGCACGACCGAATAAGGACTCCTTGCATGTTGCTCAGTTATCTACGGCTGGTGTTGTTTGCGGCGGGCCTGTTGATCGGTGTCCAGGTGCCGGGGTTCATCAACGATTACGCCAAACGGGTCGAAGCCCATCTGATCGAGGCGCAAGCCGGGTTGAGCGGCTTCCAGAACACCGCCAATCAGTTCTTCAAGGGCGACATGCAGGCGCTGGTCGCGCATTACCGCGCCAGCGAAGACCCGATCTTTCGCAGCGACGCCGACAGCCTGAGCAACCTGCTGACCCGTCAATTGGCGTTGGATAAACAGTTCCAGGCGATGCAGGGCCCGTGGTACATCCGCTTCCTGCAAGTGGTGCTGGCCGCCGATCCGGACATCCGCAAGGAAACCTGGAACGGCTACAGCTACCAGATCCTGTTGACGCCCGAAGCGATGGTCTGGGGCATGAGTGGCGCCTTGCTGCTGTCGTTCGGGATCGAGTGCCTGTTCCGGCTGATCGACTGGGTGGTGCTGGGCGGCAAGCGTCTGCGCCAGAGTCGGCCGATCGAAGAGCGGGATTTGCGCGGGCTCTGACGGATCCCCTTTGTGGCGAGGGAGCTTGCTCCCGCTCGGCTGCGTAGCAGTCGCAATCATGGTGAATGCGATTTCATCTGAAATACCGAGATACCTGGTTTTAGGGCCGCTTCGCAGCCCAGCGGGAGCAAGCTCCCTCGCCACAGATGCAGTCAGCTGGCCAATACGATGTAGCTTTCACCGACCTGGCGCGCATACCCCTCCAGCACCTGCTGACACAACGCCACAATCTCCTCGACCCACTCCACACCCACCCGCCACGACACCACCACCTGCAAGTCGGGTGGTCGCTGATCGATGTCCAGCAGGGTCAATTCCCCCCGTGCCAGCTCTTCGGCCACCAGCACCGGCGGCAAGGCGCCGATACCGAAGCCGTCGCGCAGCAGCCGGGTAATCGCCGACACCGAGTTCACGCAGTTCAACCGTGGTGCCATCACGCCATTGGCCTGCATCAGGGCCAGCACCTCCTGGTGCGGATGGGAGTTTTTCGAATAGGTGATGATCCGCTCGCCCGCCAGGTCAGCGATGCCCGAGTACTCACGGTTGTAAATGGAATTGCTGGCGACGATCCAGCCCATGGGGTGGCTGGCCAGTTCCAAACTGCGCACGCTTTCCTGGCGCAGCAGGTCGGTTTGCAGGATCACATCGAGAAAGCCTTTTTGCAGCTGATCGCAGAGGTTGAGCGAGGTATCGGCCACCAGCTCGATTTCCACCAGCGGGTAGTGATCGGTCATCTGCGCCACCAACGGGCTGAGCCAGGTATGGATCACCGTGTCCATCACGCCGATGCGTACCCGTCCGGCCTTGCTCGAGCGGGTCTCGATCGACTGCTTGAGTGCCTGCATGGTGTCCAGCATCTGCTCGGCGTAATCGAGCACTTTGAGGCCTTCGGGCGTCAGGCTTACGCCGCGCGAATCACGCAGAAACAGCTTCACCCCGAGCTCGCCTTCAAGCACCGCAATCCGGCTGGAAATCGAAGCCTGAGTGGTGAAGAGCTTGTCGGCGGTCAGGCGGAAACTCTTGAGTCGGGCAACCCAGACAAAGGTCTCGAGAAACTTCAGGTTCATGGGATAAAGATTTCTTATGTCTAAGGCGGGTTTTTATTAGTTGGACGCCGCAGGGGCGCGCGTCCAAAAATCGGCGCATCCGGTTCCCACGATAGGCGTCGTCGGGGCTCAGAACAATACCAATAAAATCAGCGCGGAGATTTGCCATGAGTGCGCCCGACACCCCCGTCATTGCGAAAGCCACGGCTCGCCCGGGACCTTTCGACTGGTATCGCAACATCAATCAGCAGGAACGCCGCACCTTCTGGAGCTGCAAGATCGGCTATGGCCTGGACGGCATGGACACCCAGATGCTCAGCTTCGTGGTGCCGACCCTGATTGCCATGTGGGGCATCACCACCGGCCAGGCCGGGCTGATTCACACCAGCACCCTGATCGCTTCGGCTATCGGTGGCTGGGTCGCAGGGATTCTCTCCGACCGCATCGGCCGTGTGCGCACCCTGCAACTGACTGTGTTGTGGTTTGCCTTCTTCACCTTCCTCTGCGGCTTCGCCCAGAGCTACGAGCAACTGCTGATTGCACGGACCCTGATGGGCTTCGGTTTCGGCGGCGAGTGGACGGCCGGCGCCGTGCTGATCGGCGAAGTCATTCGTGCCAAGGACCGCGGCAAGGCTGTGGGCATGGTGCAATCCGGCTGGGCGCTGGGTTGGGGGTTGACGGCGATCCTGTATGCGCTGCTGTTTTCGGTATTGCCACCGGAAGATGCCTGGCGCGCGCTGTTCATCCTTGGCATCGTGCCGGCGATTTTTGTGATTTTTGTCCGCCGTCTGGTCAAGGACCCGGAAATCTATCGCCAAGCCAAAGCCCGGCAGGAGCCGAGCAACCCGTCGAAGTTCTACGAGATCTTCGCCCCCGGCATGCTGTTCACCACGATTCGCGCTTCGTTGCTGACCACCGGCGCATTGGGCGGCTACTACGCCATCACGTCCTGGCTGCCGACGTTCCTGAAAAACGAACGCGGTTTGAGCGTACTCAATACCAGCGGTTATCTGGCGATGGTGATCGTCGGTTCCTACGTGGGTTATGTCATCAGCGCCTATTTGACCGACATCCTCGGACGCAAGAAGAACTTCATCCTGTTCGCCGTCGGTTCGTTCACCATTGTCTTGCTGTACACGCAAATGCCGGTCAGCAACGGCGTGATGCTGTGGCTGGGCTTTCCGCTGGGCTTCTTCGCCTCGGGGATTTTCAGTGGCATGGGCGCATTCCTGACCGAATTGTTCCCCACGCGCATTCGCGGTTCGGGCCAGGGGTTTTGCTACAACATCGGCCGCGCGCTGGCGGCGTTGTTCCCGCTGCTGATCGGCCTGCTCAGCCAGACCGTACCGCTGAGCGTGGGCATCGGTGCCTTCGCGGCGGTTTCCTACGGTGTGGTGATTCTCGCGGCCCTGAGCCTGCCGGAAACCCGTGGCAAGCAACTCGACGCCCAGTAACTGATAACCTGCGGGACTGTCTTATAGGTATGTCCCGCAGCTGAAAAGAATAAAGCCTACAGGAGTGTTCAGTGTGAGCCGCCTGCTATTGAACTGCGACATCGGCGAGAGTTTCGGCAGCTGGACCATGGGTCTGGACGCCGAAATCATGCCCTTCATCGATTGCGCCAACGTCGCCTGCGGTTTTCACGCCGGCGACCCGAGCATCATGCGCAAGACCGTCAGCCTGGCCCTCAGCCACGGTGTGCAAATCGGCGCGCATCCGGCCTATCAGGATCTGGTGGGCTTCGGCCGCCGCTCCATGGCCTATGCCACCCAGGAGCTGCAAGACATCCTGCATTACCAGATCGGCGCCCTCGACGGCATCTGCCGGGCCCAGGGCGGTCGGGTCAGCTACGTCAAACCCCATGGTGCGATGTACAACGACATGATGGCCAATCCGGCGCAACTGCGCGCCGTTTTGCAAGCGGTGGCGTCCTACGACCGCACGCTGCCATTGATGCTGATGGCGACCCGCGACAACAGCGCGGCCCAACAAATGGGCGATGAATACGGCGTGACGCTGTGGTTCGAGGCCTTCGCCGATCGCGCTTACGACAGCGCCGGCAGGCTGGTCTCGCGACAACTGCCGGGCGCGGTGCATCACGACCCGGAAACAATCATCGAGCAGGCGCTGACCATTGCCCGTGGCGATCAGCTCACCGCCAGCGACGGCAGCGCCCTGCATTTGCAGGCCAACACCCTCTGCGTGCACGGCGACAACGCCAGTTCGGTCGCTGCCGTGCAACGCATCCGTGAAGCCTTGAACCGGCAGAGTGCGTCATGAAGCTGCGGGTGGAAGTGGTGGCGCTGGATTGCCTGATGGTGCGCCTGTTCGATGAAATTGCCGAAAGCAACATGCCGTGGATGCTCGCGGCCAGTGAAAGTCTGCGCATGGCATTTGCCGGGCACCTGATCGATCTGGTGCCGTCTTACACCACATTGATGGTGCATTACGACCTGACTGCATTGAGCCCGAGCCAGGCACGGGAACTGATCGCCCAGGCACTGATCGATCTGTCGCCCAATGCGCGTACTCGCGGTACCTGTCATGTGTTGCCGGTGTGGTACGACTTGAGCGTCGGACCGGAATTGACGCTGTTGTCGCAGCGCAGCGGGTTGGCGGTGGAGGAGGTGATCCGCCGCCACAGTGAGCGTGAATACCAGGTGTTCGCCCTGGGTTTCGCGCCGGGCTTCGCCTTCATGGGGCTGGTGGAGGAAGCGCTCGCTGCGCCGCGTCTGAACACGCCACGCAAGAAAGTCGCGGCCGGCAGTGTCGGCATCGCCGAGCGGCAAACGGCGGCTTACCCGGTGGTGTCGCCGGGCGGCTGGAACCTGATCGGCCGCACGCCGGCCAGATTGTTCGACCGCAACCGTGACGGCTACAGCCTGATGCAACCCGGTGACACCGTACGGTTCGAAGCGGTCGGCCATGCCGAGTTCATTAATCTTGGGGGTGACGATACGCCTCTGGAGGCCCAGGCATGAGTCGGCTGATGATTGAAGCGAGCACGCCACTGTGCCTGTTGCAGGATGCCGGTCGATTCGGCGTGCGGCATCTGGGCGTGACCCAGGGCGGAGCGGCCGATTGGCGTTCGATGTCCTGGGCCAACTGGCTATTGGGCAACGGACTGGATGCACCGGTGATCGAAATCACCCTCGGCGGATTCACCGTCATTGCTGAACAAGACTGCGTGCTGGCCTTGGCCGGAGCGGATCTTGGCGCGCGGGTGGACGGCGAGGCGTTGACCCCGTGGCGCAGTTTCAGGCTGCACAAAGGCCAGCGTTTGCAATTCACTCAGCCGCTGCTCGGAGCCCGGGCTTATCTGGCGGCGCCGGGTGGGTTTGATGCGCCGAGAGTGCTGGGCAGTAGCGCGACGGTGGTCCGGGAGGAACTCGGCGGGCTGGACGGCATGGGTCGAGCGCTGGGGAAAGGGGCGAGCTTGAGCTATTCGGGCAACCCGGTGATGTTGCTGCGCGAATTGAGCGCAGACCAACGACCGGACCTGAACCTTGATGCGCCGTTGGACCTGGTCCTCGGTGCACAGATCGGCGAGTTCAGCGGGCAGAGCCTGTTCGACGCGTTCAACAGCGCATGGCACCTCGACAGCCGTGCCGACCGGATGGGTATTCGCCTGCTGGGTACGGCGCTGCAGTACCAGGGCAAGCCGATGATTTCCGAAGGCATTCCGTTGGGTGCCGTGCAGGTGCCGCCCGACGGGCAGCCGATTGTGTTGCTCAATGATCGGCAGACCATTGGTGGGTATCCGCGTCTGGGGGCGTTGACGCCGTTGGCGCTGGCGCGGCTGGCGCAGTGCCTGCCGGGGGGCTCGGTGAGGTTGCGGCCAGTGGTGCAGGAAGTGGCGCATCGAGAACAGATTCAGTATCTGCGCCGGTTTGTTAGCCCTTAAAAGCTTCGCGAGCAGGCTCGCTCCCACATTGGATCTTTGCCGTACATAAGACCCTGTGGGAGCGAGCCCGCTCGCGATGGCGTCAGACCAGGCAACAAAAACTACTTGGAAAGAAACCGCATCCCTTCTTCCAACCCACGAAGGGTCAACGGATACATCTGGTCATCGATCAGGTCGCGCACGATGTTGGTCGAGGAGGTGTAACTCCAGGTGTCCTTCGGATACGGGTTGATCCAGATGAGCTTCTTGTACTTTTCCTTGAACCGCTGCATCCACACGTAACCGGCTTCTTCGTTCCAGTGCTCGACACTACCGCCCGGCTGGGTGATTTCATAGGGCGCCATGGCGGCGTCGCCGATGAAGATCACTTTGTAGTCGGCGCCGTACTTGTGCAGCAGGTCCATGGTAGAAGTGCGCTCGGAGGTGCGGCGCATGTTGTTCTTCCACACCGATTCATAAATGAAGTTGTGGAAGTAGAAGTACTCCAGGTGCTTGAACTCGGTCTTGCAGGCCGAGAACAATTCCTCGCAAATCTTCACATGGGCGTCCATCGAGCCGCCGATGTCGAACAGCAGCAACAGCTTGACGGTGTTGCGCCGCTCCGGCCGCATCTGGATGTTCAGCAGGCCGGCATCCTTGGCGGTATGGTCGATGGTGCCATCGATGTCCAGCTCTTCCGCCGCGCCCTGGCGAGCGAACTTGCGCAGGCGGCGCAGGGCGACCTTGATGTTGCGCGTGCCCAATTCCACCGAATCGTCGAGGTTCTTGTATTCGCGCTGGTCCCAGACCTTGGCGGCCTTGCCCTGGCGCTTGCCGGCGTCGCCGACCCGGATGCCTTCCGGGTTGAAACCGCCGGAACCGAACGGGCTGGTGCCGCCGGTACCGATCCATTTATTACCGCCGGCGTGACGTTCCTTCTGTTCCTCTAGGCGTTTCTTGAACTCTTCGATCAGCTTGTCCAGGCCGCCGAGGGACTGGATCGCCGCCCGTTCTTCGTCGGTCAGCGAGCGTTCGAATTCCTTGCGCAGCCAGTCTTCGGGGATCAGCGCCTGAAGATGGTCGTCGAGCTTTTCCAGGCCATTGAAGTAGGCACCGAACGCCCGGTCGAACTTGTCGAAATGCTTTTCGTCCTTCACCAGGATCGCCCGGGACAGGTAGTAGAACTCGTCCATGTCGGCGAAGGTCACGCGCTGTTTCAACGCGTTGATCAGGTCCAGCAGCTCGCGTACCGAGACCGGCACCTTGGCTGCGCGCATTTCATTGAACAGGTTGAGCAGCATGGCATCAGCCTCTTAGCGGGTGCCGCGACGGCTCATGAACGCCAGACGCTCAAGCAATTGCACGTCCTGTTCGTTCTTCACCAGGGCGCCGGCCAGTGGCGGGATGGCCTTGGTCGGATCGCGCTCGCGCAGCACCGCTTCGCCGATGTTGTCGGCCATCAGCAGCTTCAGCCAGTCCACCAGCTCGGAGGTCGAAGGCTTCTTCTTCAGGCCCGGCACCTTGCGCACGTCGAAGAACACGTCCAGCGCTTCGCTGACCAGGTCTTTCTTGATGTCCGGGTAGTGCACGTCAACGATCTTTTGCAGGGTGGTGCGGTCGGGGAAAGCGATGTAGTGGAAGAAGCAGCGGCGCAGGAAGGCGTCCGGCAATTCCTTTTCGTTGTTGGAGGTAATGATGATGATCGGACGCTTTTTCGCCTTGATGGTCTCGTCGATCTCGTAAACGTAGAACTCCATCTTGTCGAGTTCTTGCAGCAGGTCGTTGGGGAATTCGATGTCGGCCTTGTCGATTTCGTCGATCAGCAGGATGACCCGCTCGTCGGATTCGAAGGCTTCCCAGAGCTTGCCCTTTTTCAGGTAGTTACGAACGTCGTGGACTTTTTCGTTGCCCAGTTGCGAGTCGCGCAGGCGGCTGACCGCGTCGTACTCGTACAGGCCCTGGTGAGCCTTGGTGGTGGACTTGATGTGCCAGGTGATCAGCTTGGCGCCAAAGGATTCGGCCAGTTGCTCGGCGAGCATGGTCTTGCCGGTGCCCGGTTCGCCCTTGACCAGCAACGGCCGCTCCAGGGTGATGGCGGCGTTGACCGCCAGCTTCAGGTCATCGGTGGCGACGTAGGCCTGGGTGCCTTCGAACTTCATCTGCTAATCCTCGAACGGTAACGCCGACCTGAACGCGGCAGGGCGGGGGGGGCGCAATAAAAGGGTCAGCCCCGACTATAACGCGCTGCCCGGTCGACTGTGAACGCAGACGGCTTATTCAGTCTCTGAATGGGGCGTCACTTAGTGACTTAGCCGGCATCCGGCTTGGGCCGTTCATACCGCGCATTGAACGCCTGGATGAAACCATTGCGTAAAATCTGCAAAAAAGCCTGGAACGCGCTGATATCCTTCTGGTGAACGTTGCCGCTGAGTTCGACCTTTGTCGCAAACTGGTTTTTGCCCTGGTTTTTCAGGACCGTCTCGGTTCCACCGACGAGGGCTTCCCATATCGAGCGGAACAGCCCTTTGTCCTTGTTTTCCACGTCCTGCTGCCAGTTGAACACGTCAACATCGCGCATCAGCGGCTTGATATAGCCGGTCAGTCGGCCCTTGTTGGCCTGGGCTTCGATCACCACGTCGCCATGGCCGGCATTGAAGTCGAACTTGCCGTAGGCCGCGGCGAAGTCGTTCAGGCGCTTGAGTTCGATATCCGTGGTGCGCAAGCGAAACTCGAAGTCTTCGAAATCGCTCAAGGGATCGAAAGTGGCCGTGGTTTCCAGTGGCGCGTGCCCTAGAAGCAAGGCTTTGCCTTCAAAGCGTGCGTCGCGTTTGCCTTTGGTGTCGACCACGTTGGTCAGGTTGAAAATACTGGCATCCACCTTTGTGGCGTTCATGTTCACCGGTGGTTTGGAGTTGAAGTTGCGAAAACTGATCTTGCCGTCGCTGATCCGCACTTCGTTCAGGGTAATGGGCAGCAGCTTGCCCAATTGAGCACGCCAGTCGGTGCCCTGGCCGGTCTGGGAATTTCGCTTGTTGGCCCCGTCGACGAAGTTGACCTCGGGCTTGATGAACTGCACTTGGGCCACCACCGCGTGGTCGTGCCACAGTGAGTGCCAACTCACCGAGAGGTCGATCAATGGCGCGTTGACGAAAGGCACCGGAACCTTGCCATCGACCTTGACGATTTTCAGTCCGTTGATCTTGTAGGCCCCGCGCCACAAGGCCAGGTCCACGTCGGTGATCTGGCCCCGGTAGTCGCCCATGTCCGCCAGCCTCTCATTAAGGTAATCGCGCACCAGATAGGGCAAGGCGATGTGCAACGTTATCAGCAGTACAACGAGGCCGATGAGGGTCCACAGGGGCCAGCTGTATCGACGTTTCATGGTGGTAAATCTCTGGCGATCTAAAGCCATTGACTGCACTGACAGGCGGACGTTCGACCCGACTGGACGCCTGCGGGCAAGAGGGCTTACCTTGATGCCCTATTTCAATGCTGTCGTTAAGGACCCAGCCATGAGCCGCATTTTCGTTGACAACGCCCACTCCATCGGCAACACGCCGCTGGTGCAGATCAATCGCATTGCGCCGCGTGGTGTGACCATTCTGGCCAAGATCGAAGGGCGCAACCCCGGTTACTCGGTCAAGTGCCGGATCGGCGCAAACATGATCTGGGATGCCGAGAGCACTGGCAAACTCAAACCGGGCATGACCATCGTCGAACCCACCTCCGGCAATACCGGTATCGGCCTGGCGTTCGTGGCCGCCGCCCGTGGCTACAAACTGATGCTGACCATGCCGGCGTCCATGAGTATCGAACGCCGCAAGGTGCTCAAGGCACTGGGTGCCGAGCTGGTGTTGACCGAACCGGCCAAGGGCATGAAGGGCGCTATCGAAAAAGCCGGTGAAATTGTTGCCGGCGACCCGTCGCAGTACTTCATGCCGGCGCAGTTCGACAACCCGGCCAACCCGGCCATCCACGAAAAAACCACCGGCCCGGAAATCTGGAACGATACCGACGGCGCGGTCGACGTGCTGGTGGCAGGCGTCGGAACCGGTGGAACCATCACCGGGGTTTCACGGTATATCAAGAATACCCAGGGCAAACCGATTCTCTCGGTGGCGGTGGAGCCGGCAGTGTCGCCGGTGATTACCCAGGCCCTGGCCGGTGAAGAAATCAAGCCGAGCCCGCACAAGATCCAGGGCATTGGTGCCGGATTTGTGCCGAAGAACCTCGATTTGTCGATCGTCGACCGGGTAGAGCTGGTCAGTGACGAAGAATCCAAGGCCATGGCCTTGCGCTTGATGCAGGAAGAAGGAATCTTGTGCGGGATCTCCTGCGGCGCGGCCATGGCAGTGGCCGTGAGATTGGCGGAGACCCCGGAAATGCAGGGCAAGACCATCGTCGTGATCCTGCCGGATTCCGGTGAGCGTTATCTGTCGAGCATGTTGTTCAGTGATCTGTTTACCGAGCAGGAGAATCAGCAGTAAACGCTGAACATTGGCGGATCGTGGCTGTTGGCGGTTGATGATGGATTCGCATCAGCCGCCGTTCAGGTGCCGCATGTTAAGAAGTGCTTTGTTGCACATTCGTTAACATTGAATGTTGAAAAGTGCAGGTTTTTCACCGGTTCGGCAGTGTTTATCATGCCGCAAACCACGTCGGGCAATGGGCGTGGCGCAAAGTCGCTTATCTTCAAAGGAGTTGTTGATGACCTTTTCGTTTGCCGCGAAAGCCTCGTTGTTGTTTTTGTTTCTGGGCAGCACCCTGTATGTGCACTTGCGCGGTAAGGCGCGTCTGCCGGTTTTGCGCCAGTTCGTTAACCATTCGGCACTGTTCGCCCCCTATAACGCCTTGATGTACCTGTTTTCCGGTGTGCCTTCCAAACCGTATCTGGATCGCAGCAAGTTTCCCGAACTGGATGTGCTCAAGGACAACTGGGAAGTGATTCGCGACGAAGCGATGCACTTGTTCGACGAGGGGTATATCCGCGCGGCGGCAAAGAACAACGACGCCGGTTTTGGCTCGTTCTTCAAGAAGGGCTGGAAGCGTTTCTATCTCAAGTGGTACGACAAACCGCTGCCTTCTGCCGAAGTCCTGTGTCCGAGAACCGTGGCATTGGTCAGCAGCATTCCCAACGTCAAGGGCGCAATGTTTGCGCTGCTGCCGGGCGGCAGCCACCTCAACCCGCATCGCGATCCGTTTGGCGGCTCCCTGCGTTATCACCTGGGGCTGTCCACCCCCAATTCCGATGATTGCCGCATCTTTGTCGACGGTCAGGTTTACGCCTGGCGCGATGGCGAAGACGTGATGTTCGACGAGACCTACGTGCACTGGGTCAAGAATGAAACGCAAAAGACCCGGGTCATCCTGTTCTGCGATATCGAACGTCCGTTGAGCAATCGCTTCATGACCCGCATCAACCGCTGTATCAGCGCCTGGCTAGGTCGCGCCACCGCCCCTCAGAACCTGGAAGACGAACGTGTGGGCGGGATCAACAAGGCCTATGCGTGGAGCAAGAACTCCAGCGATAGATTCAGTGGTGTGGTCAAGCAATGGAAGCGGCGCAATCCCAAGGCCTACCGTGTACTGCGCCCGGTGCTGGCGGTGGTGGTGCTGACGTTGTTGGGGTATTGGTTGTTTGGTTGAGGCCGGATACGGAATAAAAAAACGCTCGTTGTGAGTAATGCCGATCAGTTAAGCCGAGTCCACTGTGGCGAGGGAGCTTGCTCCCGCCGGGCAGCGAAGCGGCCCCAAAAAAATGGGCCTGCTGCGCAGTCCAGCGGGAGCAAGCTCCCTCGCCACAAGTTGATCAGCGCTGGTCGATCCCTTAACTGATCGGCATTACTCGTTGTGAGCGTTTTTTTTTCGAGGAATACCGGGTACCCCCTTCAGATACTGACACTGTGCCGGCTGTCGTTACTGGCCTTTTGACCAACTCGTTGCAATCCATGTCGATCGCTGGTTATAGTCGGCTCACGGTGAGTTTCGGACTCACTTTTTATCCCTCGAGCAAAGATCAGCCCAATGCCTGCATCCCTCCTCAACGCGGTAGTCGATTCAGCGGTCAACGCTGGCGTCGTGCCGTGCGGGAATCAGCAGCCCGGGCAGATCAGTCATTACCCCCCACCTGTCAGTAGCACGCCGGTGTGCGCAGTCGTATCACCGCCAGGCGTTGGCATTTCGGGCTGATCAGCTGTCTTCTGCTGTTCCCGCGCCCGCCTGAAAAAACTACTGGATTTCAGCTTTTGCTGAGTTGGCTTTTTGCCTGACTACAGGTGGTATTCATGTTTGTCCTTTCGAAAAAATCCGCGCTCGCGGTGGCATCCACGAGCCTGTTCGTGCTGCTGTGGAGCAGCGGGGCGATCTTCTCCAAATGGGGGCTGGCCCACGCGTCACCCTTCGCCTTCCTGATGTTTCGTTTCCTCATCGCGCTATGCGGGCTGGTGCTGCTGGTGCCGTTGCTCAAGCTGAAGTTGCCCAAGGGCGGCAAGCCGATGTTGTATGCGATGGCCACCGGCGTGGTGTTGTTGGGGGCCTATCAGATTTTCTATCTGTTGGCCCTCGACCTGAAAGTCACCCCCGGGGTGATGGCGACCATCATGGGCGTGCAGCCGATTCTCACGGTGGTCCTGATGGAGCGTCAGCGTTCCTGGAGCCGGATGTTCGGTCTGGTCCTGGGGCTGACCGGTTTGATCATGGTGGTCTATCAGGGCATCGGCCTGGCCGGGATGTCGCTGGCCGGGATGCTCTTCGGTCTGCTGGCGCTGGTGAGCATGACGTTCGGTTCGATCATGCAGAAACGCATCACTGAAAATCCCCTCGGCACGCTGCCGGTGCAGTACCTCGCCGGGCTGCTGTTGTGCGGGATTTTCGTACCTTTCCAGCCGTTTCACTTCGAACACAGCAGCGGTTTCATCTTGCCGGTGCTATGGATGGGGCTGGTGGTGTCGGTGCTGGCGACGCTGTTGCTGTACCGCTTGATCGCCCGGGGCAACCTGGTGAACGTCACCAGTCTGTTTTACCTGGTGCCGGCGGTGACGGCGGTGATGGACTATCTGGTCTTCGGCAACCGCCTGGCGCTGTTGAGCCTGTTCGGCATGCTGTTGATCATCGTCGGGCTGGTGTTTGTGTTCCGTAAATCGGCTTAAAACCGCAAAGGTCCGGAGCAATGCTCCGGGCCTTTTTCATTTGGCCAGCGCATGCTCGGCCCGTACCGAATTCATGAACGCCTGCATCGCCGACGATTGAATGCGATGACGCCGGGTGATCAACCCGTACGGTGGCAGCCGCGCCTCGAACTTGATCGGCAACACCGCCAGCAGATCCCGACCGGGGTAATCCTCGACCACCGACACCGGTGTGACGCCGAGCATGTCGGTCTGCTGAATCAACGACAGCAAGGTCATGATCGACGTGGTTTCGACGATGCTGCTCGGGATGTCGACCCGCGCGTTGTGGAACACCTGATTGATGATCGCGCGCATCGGGCTGGGCTGCTGTTGCAGTACCCAGGTCATGTTCTGCAATTCGGCCCAGCTCAACTGCGTGGCTTTGGCCAGTGGATTCTGTGCGCCGGAAATCACGCACAGCGCTTCCTCGCCAAGGCTGTCGAACAGCAACTCCTCTGCCCGGGCACCGGCGGGTATCCGCCCCAATACGATATCCAGCTGATCTTGCAGCAGCGCCTGCACCAGCACGTCGCTGGTGTCGACCTGGATACTCATCGACAAGCGTGGATGGCTTTGTTTCAAGGTGGCGATGGTGCGCGTCAACAGCCCCGAAGCCAGTGCCGGAATGGCCCCGACCGCGACCCGGCCAAGGTTGCCGGATTCGAGGGCGACCAGCTCTTCACGCATGCCGCTGAGTTCGGCGAACACCATGCGTGCGTAATAAATGACCGTTTCCCCGAACGGGGTAGAGCGCATGCCCCGGGGCAGGCGTTCGAACAGCTCGACGCCCAACAGGTCCTCGGCCTCATGCAGCATCTTGGTCGCGGCCGGCTGGGTCATGCCGATGTGATCGGCGGCGCGGCGCAACGAACCGAATTCCTGCAACGCCAGCATCAGCCGCAGTTGGCGCAGACGCAGTCGGCTGTGGATTACGTTGGCAGCAGGAATTCGGGTCATGGGCCGTGCTCGCAAAAAAGTCCTGCGGCAAGCCTGACAACAAATGCCAGGCGTTGCCAGCTTTGGCGTGTCACAGCACCGATTTTGGTTTGGCGACCTGGGGTTTGCGCAGGCCGATCAGGGTTTGCAGCGCTTTGGAAATCAACGGCCAGAACAGCATCAGCAGCGCCGCCGTGGTCAGGCTGCCCACCAACGGGTTGGACCAGAAAATCCCCAGGTGCCCGTCGGAGAACAGCATCGACTGACGGAACGCATCTTCTGCCTTGTCGCCCAGCACTGCCGCCAACACCAGCGGCGCAATCGGGTAGCCAAGTTTCTTGAATAGATAACCCAGCGCACCGAAGCCCAGCATCAGCACCACGTCGAAGAACGAGTTGTGCACCGAGTAGGCACCGATGGCGCAGACCATGATGATGATCGGCGCGATGATCGAGAACGGGATGCGCAGGATCGAAGCGAACAGCGGCACGGTGGCCAGCACCACGATCAGACTCACCACGTTGCCCAGGTACATGCTGGCGATCAGGCCCCAGACAAAATCGTGTTGCTCGACAAACAGAGTTGGCCCGGGGTGCAGACCCCAGATCATCAGGCCACCGAGCATCACCGCCGCAGTCGCCGAGCCGGGAATCCCCAGGGTCAGCATCGGCAGCAGGGCACTGGTGCCGGCCGCGTGGTCAGCGGTTTCCGGGGCGATCACCCCTTCGAGTTCGCCCTTGCCGAAGTTGTCGCGGTTTTTCGAGAAGCGCCGGGCCAGGCTGTAGCTCATGAACGACGCGGCAGTCGGTCCGCCAGGGGTGATGCCCATCCAGCAGCCGACCAGTGTGCTGCGCACAATCGTCCACCAGTAACGCGGCAATTTGGCCCAGGTACGCAGGATCACCATGGGCGTGATCCGCGCATGCTCGCCGCGGAACACCAGTCCCTCTTCCACGGTGCAGAGGATTTCGCCGATGCCGAACAGGCCGATCACCGCCACTTCAAAGCTGATGCCGGTCATCAGGATCGGCTGGTCGAAGGTCAGGCGCAGGTTGCCGGACACGGTGTCCATGCCGACGGCGGCCATGGCGAAACCGATCATCATCGCCACCACGGTTTTCAGCGGCGGGTTCTTGCTCATGCCGATGAAGGTGCAGAACGCCAACAGGTACACCGCAAAGAACTCCGGCGAACTGAACGACATGGCGAACGCGGCAATTTTTGTCGACAGGAACGTCAGCAACAACACGCCGGCCAACGCACCCAGCAATGCCGAACTGAACGCGGCGGTCAGGGCTTCGGCGGCGCGGCCTTCGCGGGCCATCGGGTAACCGTCGAAGGTGGTTGCCACCGATGAGGGCTCACCGGGGATGTTGAACAGGATCGAGGTGATCGAACCGCCGAACAGCGCCCCCCAGTACATGCACGACAGCAGGATGATCGCCGACACCGGCGACATGGTGAACGTCAGCGGCAACAGCAATGCCACGCCGTTGGGGGCACCGAGACCGGGCAGTACGCCGACCAGAATGCCCAGCAGCACGCCGATCACCATCAGGCCGATATGGCCCGGCGTGAGGATCAGGTTCATGCCTTGCAGCAGGGAATCGAACTCGCTCATTTGAAATGTCTCCCGGCCAGGGCAATCCAGTCGCCCATTGGGCCGGCATCCAGCGGCACTTTGAACCACAGCGCGAAGATCAGGTAACTGGCCAGCACCGCGCCCAGGGACACGCTACCGATCATCCATTTGCCGTAAGGCTTGGCGCGGACCTTGTCACGCCACATGAACCAGGCAATGAAGCAGGCCGAAGCGACGTAGATACCGGTGAACGGCATCGCACCGACGAATAGCGCGATGGGCACGAACACCGACAGCACTTGCCTGAACGCACTGCGGCTGACGAATGGAAGGCCCAGGGCTTGCCAGCGCACCAGGGTCAACACGCCGTTGGCCACACTGGCGGCGCTCAACATCAGGCCGATGTAGAAGGGAAAGTAACCCGGCTCGGGGCCGGCATCACCCCAGCCGATACCCTGTTCGACACTGCCGAACATCACCACCGCGCCGATCAGCGTGGTGAAGAGTGCCAGGCCGAGCTCGACCCAGCGCGTACCGACCAGCGCTGGTGAATCCGAAGAATGGGACATGAAAGCACCTCCAGAGGTGACGGCCGTACGCAGGGCGGGCGGCCGTGAGCAACTCAGTTTTTCAGCCAGCCGGCCTCTTTGAACACCGGCGTGACGCGGGCGGTGTCTTTTTCGATGTAGGCGGTCAGCGGCTCGCCCTCCAGGAAGGTCGGCACCAGGGCGTTCTGCTTCACGTAAGCCTTGAACTCATCGGTCTGGGTGACTTTGCGCATCAACTCGACATAGAACGCACGCTGCTCGGCGGTGACGTCGCCGGGCATGAACACGGTGCGCGGGAAGCGGTACTGATCGATGCCCAGGCCTTGTTCGTGACAGGTCGGGACGTCGGCCCAGGATTTGTCGCCGGCGACTTTGTCGGTATAGCCCATGCGCTCCTTACTGAACACGCAGAGCGGCTCGACCTGATCGCCACGCCATTGGCTGATGCTCTCGCTTGGGTTGTTGACGTTGGCGGCGATGTGCTTGCCGGCCAGTTGCGTCGCGGCTTCGCTGCCGCTCTTGAACGGGATGTACACCAGTTTGCTGTTGTTGGTCTGGTTCAGCAGCAGGGTCAGGGTCTGGTCGACGTCCTTGGACTGGCTGCCGCCCATGCGCAGGTTCGACGGGTCGGCCTTGACCGCGTCGTAGAAACTTTTCGCGTCCTTCCACGGCGCGCCCTTGTAGCTCCAGAGAATGAAGTCATCCTCGGCTACCGCGGCAATCGGGGTCAGTTCCTGCCATTCGTAGCCGAGCTTGGACACCAGCGGCAACAGGTAGATGTTGTTGGTGCCGATCACCAGTTTGTCGGCATCGCCCTTGCTCATTTTCAGGTCGAGAAAGGCTTCGGCACCGTTGCCACCGCCCTTGTTGAGGACGATGGTGTTCACGTCGAGCAGCTTGTGCGTAGTGATGATCGACTGGATCAGGCGACCGAGCTGGTCGGTACCGCCACCGGGACCGCCGGCTACGACGATTTCGACGTTCTTGTCCGGTTGCCAGGCGGCGTTGGCGAGAGCGGGAAGGGTACCGGCGGCGATCAGTGCGCAACCAAGAAACAGACGGGATGTACGACGGACGAATGCATTTCGCATGATGGAAGAGCCTCGTATTCATGTTCTTGTAATTGTTATGAGCGGCTTTTTGCGCGGTAAAGCCGCAAGCCTGGCCCGAGTGTGTGAAGGTGCGGGCACGGCGTCTAGTCAAAACAATACATACACCGATAGCCTGGGGTTATAGCTCGGCAAAACTACTGACTACTGACTACTGACTACTGACTACTGACTACTGACTACTGACTGCTGACTGCTGACTACTGTAGGAGCGAGCTTGCTCGCGATGGACTCAAGGGCACCGCGTTAATTCAGGAAGCACGTGTTTTCGTTGAAGACCATCGCGAGCAAGCTCGCTCCTACAGAGGAATGCGTGGCAGCGTTGAAAGGTCGTTGAAAGCAGGGCATGACATAACCCGAGGCTATCGCCTGATTTCAAGTTTTGATTAGACGGTTATCAGCGAGCCTTCGATAGTGCTCACAAACGTCGCCAGGAAGCGGCACTGCAGTCCCCACAAAAATAATAAAAGAGGTACGCACCATGGCTCGTTCCAGTGCATCCCTGAATCTGGCCGGCGCGGATATCCAGCCCCAGGCCGCGGTACCCGCGCAGAGCTGCGCCGTCAAGGCCAGCAGCGTGCGCTGGCGGATCTTCGCGATCATCTTCGCGCTGACCATGGTCAACCTGATCGACCGGGTGTCGCTGTCCATTGCGATGCCGACCATCGCCCATGAGTTTTCCCTGTCGCCGAGCCTGCAAGGGCTGATCCTCAGCAGCTTTTTCTGGGCCTACGCACTGTTGCAGATTCCCGGCGGCTGGCTGATCGACCGCTTCGGCCCGCATCGGGTCATCAGTTGGTCCACCGGGTTGTGGGGCACGTTTCAGGTGCTGGCGGCGTTTGCTACCGGCGGCCTGTCGTTGTTGTTTGCCCGGGTTGCACTGGGCGCCGCCGAAGCACCGCTGTTCCCGTCGGGCGGCAAGCTGATTTCCCTGTGGCTGGCCCCGAGCGAACGAAGTCGCGGCGCGGTATTGATGGACAGCGGCAGCCCGTTGGGCGTGGCCCTTGGCGGGTTGATCATTGCCTGGCTGATTGCCTCGCTGGACTCCTGGCGCCTGGCCTTCGTGATCGCCGGTATCGCCACCCTGGTGCTGGCCTGGCTGGCGCGGCGTTATCTGCGCGATGACCCGGCCGGTCACCCGCAAGTCAATGCGGCGGAGCTTGAGAAAATCAACGCCGGCCGCGCAACGCCTGCCGCAGAAGCGGCCCGAGCGCCGGTCAAGGGGCTGGGTATTGCGCCGCGCTCGCTCAGCGGTTTGCTGATCGGCCGGGCGAGTTGGGCGATGGTGTATTTCGGCCTGCTGACCTGGGGCCCGAGTTACCTGGCCCAGGCCCGGGGTTTCGATATCAAGGGGATTGGTGCGGCGACCTTCGTGATTTTTGTCTGCGGTGCACTGGGTTCGTTGACTGGAGGTTTCCTCTGTGATGGCTTGATTCGCAAAGGCGTGAGTCGCGGGGTGGCGGTCAAGAGCCTGCTGGCGTTTTCCGGGCTGGTGGCCCTCGGCGCATTCCTGTTGCTGCCGACCTTGAGCAATCCTTTTGCGGCAGTGGCGCTGTTGGCCATGACTGCGTTCTTCCTGATGTGGGGCAGCCTCTACTGGAGCTTCCCGGCGCTGCTGGCGGCGCCGGCGCGGGTCGGTTTGATCGGCGGCGTGATGAACATGGCCGGTAGCTCCGGCGGCATCGCGGTACCGATCCTGGTGGGCGTGATCCTGCAGGCAACCGGTGGTTTTGCCCCGGTGCTCGGGTTCTTCGCGGCGTGCTCGGCAGTCTTCGTGCTCGCGACCTTGTTCATCAGCCTGGATGAGGTGCGAAATGACTAATGCGTTGTGGAACGGCCCGATCATCGACGCCCATCATCACTTCTGGGACCCGACCGTCAACGACCACCCATGGCTTGCCCCCGAGGCCAACATACCCTTTCGCTACGGAGACTACAGCGCGATCAAACGCCGCTATTTTCCCGAGGATTACTTCGCTGATGCGGGTTCCCATAACGTCGTGCAAACGGTGTACGTCGAGACCGAGTGGAACCCCCAGGACCCGATTGGCGAAACCCGTTTCATCGAGCAACTGGCGGCCCGCTACGGCGTGCCCAATGCGGTCGTGGCGCAAGCCTGGCTCGATCATCCGGACGCTATCGATGTGCTCACCGAGCAGGCGCGTTTCAAGCATGTGCGCAGCGTGCGCCACAAACCCGGTGGCCCGATCGCGCCGGCGCAGGTGGGGCACCTGCGCAGCCTGATGAGTGACGAACACTGGCGCCGCAGTTACGCCGCGCTCGAAGGGCTGGGGCTGCATTTCGACTTGCAGACACCCTGGTGGAACCTGCACGAGGCCGAACGCCTGGCCCGGGATTTTCCCGGCATCACGCTGATTCTCAACCACGCCGGTTTGCCCAATGACCGCAGTGCCGAAGGCCTGGCGGGCTGGCGTCTGGCGATGGCGCGGCTGGCGCAGTGGCCGAACGTGCAGGTGAAGATTTCCGGCCTGGGGCAGGGCGGCCAGCGCTGGCGCGCCAAGGACAACGCCTGGATCGTGCGCGAGGTGATCGCCATGTTCGGCAGCCACCGGGCGATGTTCGCCAGCAACTTCCCCGTGGACAGCCTGTGCGGCTCGTTCGACGACATCTACAGCGGTTTCAAATCCATCGTCGCCGATCTGCCGACAGCCGATCAGGAACGACTTTTCTACAGCAACGCGCAGCGGGTCTATCGCTGCGAACCTTGCGCCAATGAGCGGGCGCAGCCTGAACCCTTGAGGAGTGAAGCATGAGCAAATCCACCATCGCGATGGTCCTGGGGGACCCGGCGGGCATCGGCCCTGAGCTGATTGCGCGCCTGTTGGGCGAGCCTGAAGTGCGTGCCCAGGCCAATGTGATCCTGATTGCCGACGAAGCGGAAATGCGTCGCGGCATGCGCATTGCCGGGATGGAATTTCCCTATCGTCGCGTCGAGTCCCTGGAGCAGCTGGCATTCGTCGATGACACGCCGCTGTTCTATGACTTTCGCGGTGACACCCTCGGTGAATTTCCGCGGAGCGAGGCCAGCGTCATCGGTGGCCGCTACAGCCTCGACACCCTGGAAAAAGCCCTGCGCCTGACCGAAGCGGGCATCACCGACGCCGTGTTGTTCGGGCCATTGAACAAGACTTCACTGCACATGGCCGGCATGGCCCACAGCGATGAGCTGCACTGGTTCGCCGAACTGCTGGGTTTCCATGGACCGTTCTGCGAATTCAACGTGCTCGACAATCTCTGGACTTCGCGGGTGACCTCCCATGTGGCCCTGGCCGATGTACCGGGCCTGCTCAGTCAGCAACGGGTGGTGGAAGCGATTCAATTGATCGACACCGCGCTCAAGCGCAACGGGCTGGAAAAGCCGCGCATCGGCGTCTGCGGGCTGAATCCGCATAACGGAGATAACGGTTCGTTCGGTCGCGAGGAACTGGACATCATCGGCCCGGCGGTGCGTTCGGCGCAGGCACTGGGGATCGCGGCGGACGGGCCATATCCGGCCGACACGATCTTCCTCAAGGTCCAGGGCGATGCCAGTGCCTTCGACGCGGTGGTCACCATGTACCACGACCAGGGGCAGATCGCGATCAAGTTGATGGGCTTCTCCCGTGGCGTCACGGTGCAGGGCGGCCTGCCGATCCCGATCACCACCCCGGCCCATGGCACCGCGTTCGACATCGCGGGGCAGGGCAAGGCGAACGTTGGCGCGATCCGCCAGGCGTTCGAGATTGCCTGCCGGATGGGTGGCAACAGTTACTGATTGTTGAAAGATCAAAAGATCGCAGCCTTCGGCAGCTCCTACAGGGGATCGCATTCCTCTGTAGGAGCTGCCGAAGGCTGCGATCTTTTTTGTTTCACCCTGATAACCCGACATACCCACTAATCAGTTTTTGCTATCACCCCAGGTTATCGCCGGATACGCATAAGTGATTATCCGCAGCCCTTGGCCGCTGGCTAAAGTCGCTCCATCGAATGCGCAAGACCGCCACCCGAGCGGCATTGCGCAGCGACTCACAATGACAAGAAGCCGGCAGCGCAAGGAAACCGTATTCATGAAAATCAAAGCAATCCGTACTCGCGTTTTCGAGTGGAAAGGCAAGGTCGTGCCACCTCAGGCGCACTTCTGCACCAACGCCAGCGACATCCTGTTCGAGCGCGGCGACGCCATGGGCTCGTTCCGCTTCCACGGCTGGCTGGTGGTGGAAGTCGAGACCGACACCGGCCTCGTCGGCATCGGTAACTGCGCCCTGGCGCCGCGTGTGGCCAAGGAAATCATCGACACCTACCTGGCGCCGATCGCCATTGGCGAAGACCCGTTCGACAACGAATACATCTGGCAGAAAATGTACCGCCAGAGCCACGCCTGGGGCCGCAAGGGCATCGGCATGGCGGCGATCTCGGCCATCGACATCGCGATCTGGGACATCATGGGCAAAGCGGTGAACAAGCCCGTGTTCAAGCTGCTGGGCGGGCGCACCAAGGAAAAGATCTGGACCTACGCGTCCAAGCTCTACGCCAACGACAACCTCGACCTGTTCCTCGAAGAAGCACAGGGCTACCTGAGCCAGGGGTTCACCGCGCTGAAGATGCGCTTCGGCTACGGCCCGAAGGACGGTCCGGCGGGCATGCGCCGCAACATCGAACAAGTGCGCGCCCTGCGTGAGCTGGCCGGTCCCGACGTCGACATCATGCTCGAATGCTACATGGGCTGGACCCTCGAGTATGCCCGGCGCATGTTGCCGAAACTGGCCGAGTTCGAGCCGCGCTGGCTCGAAGAGCCGGTGATCGCCGACGACATCGAAGGCTACATCGAGCTGAAGAAGATGGGGATCATGCCGATCTCCGGCGGCGAACATGAATTCACTTCCTACGGCTTCAAGGACCTGCTGGAACGCCGCGCCGTCGACGTGATCCAGTACGACACCAACCGCGTCGGCGGCATCACCGCCGCGCGCAAGATCAACGCCATGGCCGAGGCCTGGTCGGTGCCGGTCATCCCGCATGCCGGGCAGATGCACAACTACCACCTGACCATGTCCACCACGGCTTCGCCGATGGCCGAGTTCTTCCCGGTGTTCGACGTCGAAGTCGGCAACGAACTCTTCTACTACGTGTTCAAGGGCGAGCCGCAACCGGTCAACGGCTACATCCAGCTGGATGACAACAAGCCGGGCCTGGGCCTGGAAATCTCCGATGAGTACCTGAGCGATTTCAACATCATCGAGTGACCGTCCGGCGCCGCTTTCTCGCGGCGCCCACCACGACTTTTCGGAGGGCCGACATGCGCCTGATTCAGTTTGAAAACACCGATGGGCAACGCCAGGTTGGCGTGGTTGAGGGCGCTCGGGTCCAGGTGCTGCGCGATACCCGCAGTACCCGTGAACTGGCCCTGGCCGCCATCCGTGCCCAGTGCAGCCTGCAAGAAGAAATCGCCCGGCGCGGCAGCGAACCCGGTCCGGATTATGCGCAGCTGTTGCAGCAGCACAAGGTCCTGCCACCGCTGGACCATGAAGACCCTGCCCATTGCCTGATCAGCGGCACCGGCCTGACCCATCTGGGCAGCGCCGCGACGCGGGACAAAATGCACCAGCACGACGGTGAAGTCGAAGCCGGCATGACCGACACCATGCGCATGTTCAAGTGGGGGTTGGAGGGCGGTAAACCGGCGGCGGAGCAGGTCGGCGCGCAACCGGAGTGGTTCTACAAGGGCGACGGCAGCATCGTCGTGCGTCCCGGTGCGGATTTCCCGGTGCCGCCGTTTGCCGAGGATGCCGGTGAGGAGCCGGAACTGACCGGCCTGTATGTGATCGGCGACGACGGCCAGCCGTACCGTGTCGGGTATGCACTGGGTAACGAGTTCTCCGACCACGTCATGGAGCGGCGCAACTACCTGTATCTCGCCCATTCGAAACTGCGTTGCTGCTCCTTTGGCCCGGAGCTGCGCGTCGGTGAGTTGCCCAGACATCTGGTCGGCACCAGCCGCATCACGCGCAACGGCCAGACGATCTGGGAAAAAGAGTTTCTCAGCGGCGAAGACAACATGTGCCACAGCCTGGCCAATCTCGAATTTCATCACTTCAAGTACGCGCAGTTTTTGCGTCCCGGTGATGTTCACGTGCACTACTTCGGTACCGCCACGCTGTCGTTTGCCGACGGTGTGAAGACCCAGCCGGGGGATAGCTTCCAGATCAGTCTCGATGAGTTCGGTGCGCCTTTGGTCAACGGCATCGGCGAGAGCGCCCAGCCACTGGCAATCGGTCAGGTACGCACACTTTGACCCCTGCAGGTCTGCAATCGATCAAGGAATCCACATGAGCCTGTTTCCTGGACACAACTACATCGGCGGTCGCCGCAGCGCCAACGGCACGTTGCAGCTGCAAAGCCTCGACGCCACCACCGGCGAGCCCTTGCCCGGAACTTTCTTCCAGGCCAGCGAAGCCGAAGTGGATGCCGCTGCCAAAGCGGCGGCTGCGGCATACCCGACCTACCGTAACCTGAGTGCGGAAAAGCGCGCGCGGTTTCTCGACGCCATCGCCGATGAAATCGACGGGCTGGGCGATGCGTTCGTCGCCACCGTGTGTCGCGAGACAGCATTGCCGGCCGGGCGTATCCAAGGTGAGCGTGGCCGTACCAGCGGCCAGTTGCGCCTGTTCGCCAAGGTGCTGCGTCGTGGCGACTTCTATGGTGCGCGCATCGACCGAGCTCTGCCGGACCGACAACCGCTGCCGCGTCCGGATCTGCGTCAGTACCGCATCGCCCTGGGGCCGGTGGCGGTGTTCGGCGCCAGCAACTTCCCGCTGGCCTTTTCCACCGCCGGTGGCGATACCGCCTCGGCACTGGCCGCCGGTTGCCCGGTGGTGTTCAAGGCCCACAGCGGGCACATGGCAACCGCACAGTGGGTGGCTGACGCGATTATCCGGGCCGCGGAAAAAACCGGTATGCCGGCCGGTGTGTTCAACATGATCTACGGCGGTGGTGTCGGCGAATGGCTGGTCAAGCATCCGGCGATTCAGGCGGTGGGCTTCACCGGTTCACTCAAGGGCGGCAATGCCCTGAGCCACATGGCTGCAAACCGGCCGCAACCGATCCCGGTGTTCGCCGAGATGTCGAGCATCAATCCGGTGTTCCTGCTGCCGCAAGCCCTCGCGGTGCGCGGTGAGCAGATCGCGGCGCAATTGGCAGGTTCGGTGACCCTGGGCTGTGGTCAGTTCTGCACCAATCCCGGGCTGGTCATTGGTGTGCGCTCGCCACAGTTCAGTGCTTTTCTTGAGGTTTTTTGCGCCCACATGAACCAGCAGCCGGCGCAAACCATGCTCAATGCCGGCGCGCTGGCCAGCTACAACCGGGGCCTTGGCGAACTGCACGAACATCCGGGCCTGAGCCATCTGGCGGGCCGGCCGCAACAGGGCAATCAGGCACAGCCGCAGGTGTTCAAGGCCGATGCCAGCCTGTTGCTCAAGGGCGATGAAGTGCTGCAGGAGGAAGTGTTCGGGCCAACCACCATCGTCATCGAGGTCGAGGATCGGGCGCAGTTGGCGGCAGCATTGCAGGGCTTGCGCGGGCAATTGACCGCGACCTTGATTGGCGAAGCCGACGAACTGCTGGAGTACCGCTGGCTGGCGGAACTGTTGCAAGAGAAGGTCGGGCGGATCCTGCTCAACGGCTATCCGACCGGGGTCGAAGTCTGCGAGTCGATGGTGCATGGCGGGCCGTATCCGGCGACCTCCGACTCGCGGGGCACTTCGGTCGGCACCCTGGCGATCGATCGCTTCCTGCGGCCGGTGTGCTTCCAGAATTATCCGGACGCGCTGCTGCCCGAGGCGTTGCAGAACGGCAATCCGCTGGGGATTCGGCGGTTGGTGGATGGGGAGGTGAGTGATTCAGCCTTGTAGTGCCTGATCTGCCGCTTTCGCGAGCAGGCTCGCTCCCACAAGGGATCTTCGGTGAACACATGATTTGTGAACCCCCGGATCAAATGTGGGAGCGAGCCTGCTCGCGAAGGCGTCATCCACCACGCAACAATTCTACCGCTCAGCCACCAAACCCGGCTTCACCGCAGCCGGTTTCAACACCAACCACAACGCCAACGCAATCAACACCCCGCCATAGATATGCGCCATCGACAGCGGCTCATCGAGAAACAGCGCTCCCCACAACACGCCAAACAGCGGGATCAGGAAGGTCGTGGTCATCGATTTCACCGGGCCGATCGAGCTCAGCAGCCGGAAGTAAATAATGTAGGCAAACGCCGTGCAGCCCAGCCCCAACCCCAGCAACGACAGCCACACGCTCCAGCCGCCCCAGCTCGCCGGTGGCTGGCTGATCACGCTGTAGCCGAACAGCGGCAGCAGGAACAAGGTCGCGCCTAGCATGCTGCCCAGTGCCGACAAACGGCTATCGAGACCGCCGGCCTGATCGAGCCAGCGGCGGGCGAGGAATCCGGCAAATCCGTAGCACGTGGTGGCGAGCAGGCAGGCGACGGCCCCCATCAGCAGTGACATGTCGAACGCCACCGGACCGGCACGGGTCAGCACGCCCACGCCGAACAACCCCAGGAACACGCCGCCGAGCTTGGCGCCCGTCAGCCTTTCATGGAAAAACAGGCCGCCGATCAGCACGCCCATCAAGGGGGTCGTGGCATTGAAAATCGACGAGTAACCGGCAGGCAGCACCTGCGCGGCGACGGAGTACAGGGTCGCCGGGATGCCGGAGTTGATCACCCCGAGCAGCATCACGGTCTTGAGTTTGCCCTTGAAATCCCAGCTGATGCGCATCAGGCCAAGAATCACCAGCAACCCGACGGCGGCAATCGACACGCGGAAAAACGCGGTGGGCAGGGAGCCGATCACCGGGGCGATGATGCGCATGAACAGAAAACTCGCACCCCAAATGGCCGCCAGGGACAGTAAACGGAAAATATCGATGGGGTTCACAGCGCGGTCCTTCCTTGAGGGAGGGGCGAAAGTGTTGCTGAGTGTGTGATCGATGGCAACCGAAAACCGGGCATTGAACTCTTCAGGGCGTCGATGACGCGGCGCCTGGAAAATTACGCTTCTCCTGCACCCGGTTCACTGGCTAAGCTCAAGCCTCCCGAATTCCCGCAGAGGTCTCACCATGCCGCAGCAATGGCCAGCCGCCGACATCGCCCGTTTGATCCTCGATGGCTTTGACGATTACCGCGAGCATTTCCGGCAGATCACCGACGGTGCCCGGGCCCGCTTCGAACAGGCCCGGTGGCAAGAGACGCAATCGGCGTCGGCGGCGCGGATCAATCTGTACGAAGATAAAGTCAGTGAAACCGTGGAGCGACTGCGCACCGCGTTTGACGCCGAAACACTGGACGTCAGCTGCTGGCCACTGGTGAAAAGTGCCTACATCAGCCTGATCGACCTGCGCTTCGACGATGAATTGTCCGAGACCTGGTACAACTCGATCTTCTGCGGGCTGTTCAGCCATGACCTGATCAGCGACGGCTGCATGTTCATCCACACCACCCGGCCGAGCCTGCGCCGTGCCCGGGCCGCGCAAACCCGCACCTACAAGCCGCAAGGCCAATTGTCGGCGATGCTTGCCAGCATCTTCGCCGACTACCGCTTCAGCGAGGATTACGCCGACCTGTCCGGTGACCTGAAACGCCTCGAAGCGCAACTGCGCGAGAACCTGCCTGACTGGGTGTGCAAGGACCCGGAGCTGAGCGTCGAGCTGTTTTCCTCGGTGCTGTACCGCAATAAAGGTGCGTACCTGGTGGGGCGCATCTACACCGCCGACGAGCAATGGCCGCTGGCAATTCCCTTGCTGCACCTGGAAGGTCGCGGCATCCAGATCGATGCGCTGATCACCGACGAAGCGGACGTGTCGATCATTTTCTCCTTCACCCGCTCGTATTTCATGGTGGATGTGCCGGTGCCGGCGGAGTTCATCGGCTTCCTGCGGCGCATCCTGCCGGGCAAGCACATCGCCGAGCTGTACACCTCGATCGGCTTCTACAAGCACGGAAAATCGGAGTTCTACCGGGCGCTGATCAATCACCTGGCCAATACCGACGACCAGTTCATCATGGCCCCCGGTGTGCGCGGCATGGTCATGAGCGTGTTCACCCTGCCGGGGTTCAACACCGTGTTCAAAATCATCAAGGACCGTTTCTCGCCGTCGAAAAACGTCGATCGCGCCACGGTGATCGAAAAGTACCGCCTGGTGAAAAGCGTCGACCGGGTCGGGCGCATGGCCGATACCCAGGAATTCGCCGACTTCCGTTTCCCGCTGAGCAAGTTCGACCCGGCGTGCCTGGAGGAACTGCTGGAAGTCGCGCCGTCTACGGTGTCGGTGGAAGGCGACACGGTACTGATCCGTCACTGCTGGACCGAACGGCGCATGACCCCGCTGAACCTGTACCTGGAAAACGCCAACGAAGCGCAGGTGCGCGAAGCCCTGGAAGATTACGGCCTGGCGATCAAGCAACTGGCGGCGGCCAACATCTTTCCCGGTGACATGCTGCTGAAGAACTTCGGCGTCACCCGTCACGGCCGGGTGGTGTTCTACGACTACGACGAAATCTGCTTTCTCACCGAGGCCAACTTCCGCCACATTCCACAACCGCGCACGCCGGAAGACGAGATGGCGTCCGAGCCCTGGTACTCGATCGGGCCGCTGGATGTGTTCCCGGAAGAGTTTCCGCCGTTCCTGTTTGCCGATTCGGGGCAGCGCAAGTTGTTCGATCAGTTGCATGGCGAGCTGTACAACGCCGACTACTGGAAAAGCCTGCAGGAGGCGATTCGGGCGGGGAAGGTGATTGATGTGTTCCCCTATCGGCGTAAAGGTTTGGATAATGAATAGGACCTTTCCACTACTCCGGAGCATGGACATCTACTAAGACTTGGGGGCAAAGAATAGGTGGTCTCGCATATTTAGGGAGTGAGTTCACAAGCCGACTGAGAGTTTGAGGGCGTTGATCTGGTCGCTCATGGTGTTTGCTTGCGAGGTCTGTGACAATACCTGCTAACGCGCAATGACAGCTCGGATAGTCGAGGTATGCATGAAAATTGAATCGATTCGTCTCAAAAATTTCAAGGTGTTTAGAGATGTTCATCTGAAGGATATTCCCTCGTTTTTGATCGTGGTTGGTGCAAATGGAGCCGGTAAAACATCACTATTTGATGTTTTTGGTTTCTTGCATGACTGCTTGAAGGGGAATGTACGTCAGGCATTAGATAGTCGTGGCCGATTTCGTGAAGTGTTGAGTAGAGAAAGTGATGGGGACACGATATTGATTGAAATTCAATATCGAATGCCTATTGCAGGTGTGAATCGATTGGTGACTTACTCTCTGGAGATTGGAGAGCGCAGCAACGTTCCGTATGTGAAAAGGGAGATTTTGCGATATAAGCGCGGTCGTTATGGAAGTCCTTATAGGTTTCTGGATTTCGAGAATGGACAAGGCTTTGCAATTACCAATGAAGAAGAGTTTAAAAGGTCTGATGATGAACTTGATCGTGAGTATCAGTCGGTAGCTTCTGATACTCTGGCCATCAAGGGGTTGGGCCAATTTGAAAGGTTTAAGGCTGCAAATGCGTTCCGGCAGCTAATTGAACAATGGCACGTCTCAGATTTTCATATCAATTCTGCTAGGGGTAGAAAAGAACCTTCTGGTGATTCGGAGCATTTGTCTGAGTCGGGCGATAATTTGCCATTAGTTGCTAGATATATGTTTGAACAACACCCTGATCAATTTAAAAAAATACTTGAGACTATGTCTAGGCGCGTGCCTGGCGTTAAGGGGATTGAACCTCGCTTGATGGATGATGGTTATCTGACTCTGCGTTTTCAAGATGGGTCTTTTAAGACTCCGTTTTTGGATCGCTATGTTTCGGATGGGACCATTAAAATGTTCGCTTATATGGTTCTCTTACATGATCCAGTTCCTCATCCGCTTTTGTGCGTGGAGGAGCCAGAAAATCAACTTTATCCAACTCTTATGGAAGAGTTGGCCGAGGAGTTTCGTGGATACGCGTTACGAGGGGGGCAAGTCCTAGTGTCCACGCACTCCCCCGACTTTTTAAATGCTGCAGAGTTGGATGAGGTTTGCTGGCTAGTGAAACGGGATGGTGGTACAGAAATCCGCCGAGCCAAAGACGACCCGCAAATCAGCGCATATATGGCTGAAGGCGATCAGTTAGGGTATTTGTGGAAGCAGGGATTCTTTGAGGGGGCCGATCCGCAATGAGGAGAGAGCTTGTCTTTTTATTAGAGGAACGTTCTGCAAAGGTGATGTTGGAAAGCTTTCTGCCGCGAATATTGGATGAGCAGATTGAGTTCAAGCTCATAGCTTTTGAGGGGAAGCAGGATCTTGAGAAGCGAATGACGATGAGGATGCAGGGGTACTTGAATACTGATGCTCGTTTTATCGTGATGCGGGATCAGGATAGTGATCCCGACTGCAAAGCACTCAAAGCTAGATTGCTGGGTAAATGTCAAGATTCGGGGAAAGCCAACCACGCGCTGGTAAGGATCGCGTGTCGTGAGTTGGAAACATTCTACCTTGCCGATCTACAGGCCGTGGAGACAGCATTAGGTGTAAAGGGTATAAGGTCCAAACAGCAAAGTGCGAAATTTCGAAATCCTGATTATTTAGGGTCGCCTAGTCACGAGCTAAAGGTTCTAAGCAAGTTTCGATACGAAAAAATTAGCGGTTCAAGAGAAATCGGGCGATACCTGCAAGTCGATAATGGTCGCTCGGCGAGTTTTCGTAATTTGGTTGAGGGAATTAAGCGACTGGAGCAAGAACTACTGTCCTTGTAATCCATATTCCGGCCCATGCTTATTTGCGGTATGGGCCTGAACTCCAGCATCTGCGACAATCGGCCCCCTGTGCCTATAGACGACCGAATTGCCCCTACGATGACCGACGAATCGCCCTCCATCGACAAACTGCTGAAAAACCTCGATCACGCCATGCTCGCCGACCGCCACCGGCTGCGGCGGCAGTTGCTTGAGCTGCGCAAGAAACCCGACGAGGCCAAGCTGGGCCAGTGGGTGGCGCGCATGCAGGCGTCCTGTGAGCAGGTGCTGGCGCGTCGCGCCAGCCTGCCGGTGATTCGTTACGACGACAGTTTGCCGATTGCCGCCAAGCGCGACGAAATCAAGAAGGCCCTGGAAAAGCACCAGGTGCTGATCATCGCCGGCGAGACCGGCTCGGGTAAAACCACCCAGTTGCCGAAGATCTGCCTGGAGATCGGTCGCGGCCAGCATGGCTTGATTGGCCACACCCAGCCACGGCGGATCGCGGCGCGCAGCGTAGCCAGCCGGGTCGCCGAAGAGTTGGGCACGCCGTTGGGCGCGTTGGTCGGCTATCAAGTGCGCTTCGAGGACCAGAGCGATTCCAACACCCTGATCAAACTGATGACCGACGGCATCCTGCTGGCGGAAACCCAGAACGACCGCTATCTGGAACGCTACGACACGATCATCGTCGACGAAGCCCACGAACGCAGCCTCAACATCGATTTCCTGCTCGGTTACCTGAAAACCCTGCTGCCGCGCCGTCCCGACCTGAAGGTCATCATCACCTCGGCGACCATCGACCTGGAGCGTTTCTCCAAACACTTCGACGATGCGCCGATTGTCGAGGTGTCCGGCCGTACGTTCCCGGTGGACACCTGGTATCGCCCGCTGACGCTTGAGCAGGACGAAGAGGGTAACCGCGTCGAGGACGACCTGACGGTGGATCAGGCGATCCTCGCCACCCTCGACGAAATTGCCGCCTACGAGCGCAGTGAGCGCCGCAGTCCCGGTGACGTGCTGGTATTCCTGCCGGGTGAGCGCGAGATTCGCGACGCCGCCGACATGCTGCGCAAGGCCCAGCTCAAGCACACCGAAATCCTGCCGCTGTACGCGCGCCTGTCGCCGGCCGAGCAGCAGCGGATTTTCCAGTCGCACCCGGGGCGACGCGTGGTGCTGGCGACCAACGTCGCGGAAACCTCCCTGACCGTGCCGGGCATCCGCTACGTGATCGACAGCGGCACCGCGCGCATCAGCCGCTACAGCTACCGGGCCAAGGTCCAGCGCCTGCCGATCGAAGCCGTTTCCCAGGCCAGCGCCAACCAGCGCAAGGGCCGTTGCGGACGGGTCGAGCCGGGCATTTGCGTGCGCCTGTACAGTGAAGAAGATTTCCTCGGTCGCCCGGAATTTACCGATCCGGAAATCCTGCGGACCAACCTCGCGGCGGTCATTTTGCAGATGTTGCACCTGCGCCTTGGCGAGGTCAGCGCGTTCCCGTTCATCGAGCCGCCGGATGGCAAGGCCATCAGCGACGGTTACAACCTGCTGCAGGAACTCTCGGCAGTGGATCGCAACAGCCAGTTAACCCCGCTCGGGCGCCAATTGGCGCGGCTGCCGGTGGACCCGCGCATGGGTCGTATGTTGCTGGAAGCGGCGAAGCTCGGCAGCTTGCAGGAAGTGCTGATCGTCGCCAGCGCCATGTCGATCCAGGACCCGCGCGAACGACCGCCGGAGCGTCAGCAAGCGGCGGATCAGGCCCACGCCCAGTGGAAAGACGCCGACTCGGACTTCGCCGGACTGGTCAACCTGTGGCGCGGATTCGAAGAGCAACGCCAGGCGCTGACCGCCAACCCGCTGCGCAACTGGTGCCGCAAGAACTTCCTGAATTACCTGCGCCTGCGCGAATGGCGCGACTCCCATCGCCAGTTGAGCCTGATCTGCCGCGACATGCAGTTGAGCCTCAATAAAGAGCCGGCGGATTACCCGAAACTGCACAAAGCGGTGCTGGTGGGGTTGCTCAGCCAGATCGGCCAGAAAACCGAAGAGGGCGATTACCTCGGCGCGCGTCAGCGGCGGTTCTGGATTCACCCGTCGTCGGGCATCGGCAAGAAGCGTCCGCAGTGGCTGATGACCGCCGAACTGGTGGAAACCACCAAGCTCTACGCGCGCATGGTGGCGAAGATCGACGCCGACTGGATCGAACCGCTCGCCGGGCACCTGATCAAGAAAAACCACTTCGAACCCCATTGGGAGAAGAAGCGCGGCCAGGTGGTTGCGTTCGAGCAGATCACCCTGTTCGGGTTGATCGTGGTCGGCCGGCGGCCGGTGCATTACGGCCCGGTGGATCCGGTGGTGTCTCGTGAACTGTTCATCCGCGAAGCGCTGGTGCGCGGCGAGATTCAGTCCAAGGCCAAGTGCCTGACGGCCAACAAACAGTTGCTGGAACAACTCGACGAACTGGAAGCCAAGGCCCGCCGTCGTGACATCCTGGCTGATGAAGAAACCCTGTACGCCTTCTACGACGCGCGGCTGCCGGCGGAGATTCATCAGACCGCGACCTTCGACAGCTGGTACCGGATCAACAGTCAGAAAGATCCGCAGCTGCTCATCATGCGCGAAGAAGACGTGCTGGCCCGTGAAGCCAGCGAGGTCACCGCACAGCATTACCCGGATACGCTGCACATCGGCGATCTGGAGTTGGCCCTCAGCTACCACTTCGAACCGAACCATCCACGGGACGGCGTGACCCTGCGCGTGCCGGCACCGCTGTTGCCGATGCTGCCACCGGAGCGCCTGGACTGGCTGGTGCCGGGTGTTATCGAAGCCAAGTGCATAGCCCTGGTGCGCAACCTGCCCAAGGCCCTGCGCAAGAATTTCGTGCCGGTGCCGGACTTCGTCAAGGCTGCCTTGCAGCGCATGACCTTTGCCGAGGGCTCGCTGCCCCAGGCCTTGGGTCGCGAGCTATTGCGCATGACCGGAGCGCGGGTCAGCGATGAAGCCTGGGCCGAGGCGGCACAGCAGGTCGAAAGCCATCTGCGGATGAACCTGGAGATCGTCGACGGCCAGGGCAAGTTTCTCGGCGAAGGGCGCGATCTGGCCGAGTTGACGGCGCGTTTCGCCGAGGCCAGCCAGGCCGCCTTGGCGGTGCCGCAAACCGCGAAGAGCCAGCAGCCGGTTGAGCCGAAAGTCTTCGCCGCCGTGGCCGAGAAAACCCAGCAGAAGATCGCCGGACTGTCGATGACGGTCTATCCGGCGCTGGTGGAAGAGGCGGGCACGGTCAAGGAAGGGCGGTTCTCGACGCCGGCCGAGGCCGAGTTCCAGCATCGCCGTGCCCTGCAACGCTTGCTGATGCAACAACTGGCCGAGTCGGCAAAATTCCTGCGCGGCAAGTTGCCGGGCCTGACCGAACTGGGCCTGCTGTACCGCGACATGGGGCGTGTCGATGCGCTGGTGGAAGACATTCTGCTGGCCAGCCTCGACAGCTGCATTCTCGAAGGTGAAGACCCGCTGCCACGCGATGGCGCCGGATTGGCGTCCCTGGCCGAACGCAAGTGTGGCGCCTGGACCGAGCACGCCGAGCGTGTGGCGAAGCTGACTCTGGAAATCCTCAAGCTCTGGCATGGTCTGCAAAAGCGCTTCAAGGGCAAGATCGACCTGGCGCAGGCCGTGGCCCTGAACGACATCAAGCAGCAGCTCAGCCACCTGGTCTATCCGGGGTTTGTCCGGGAAACACCGATGCAGTGGCTCAAGGAATTGCCGCGTTACCTCAAGGCCATCGAACAGCGTTTCGAAAAAATCGGCGCTCAGGTCCAGCGAGACCGGGTCTGGAGCGGCGAATTGAGCGGCCTGTGGACGCAATACCAGACCCGCGCCAATAAACACGCCCAGGAAGGCAAGCGCGATCCGCAGCTGGAGTTGTATCGCTGGTGGCTGGAGGAATACCGGGTTTCGCTGTTTGCGCAGCAACTGGGAACCAAGGTGCCGATCTCCGACAAGCGCCTGAACAAGCAGTGGAGCCAGGTCGAACCCTAGACCTGAGACCACTGCAATACCCTGTGGGAGCGAGCTTGCTCGCGATGGGGGCATGACATTCAACATCTATGTTGCCTGTCAGGCCGCAATCGCGAGCAAGCTCGCTCCCACAGTTTTGCATGGCCCGCAGGTAGGGTTCATCCAGCAAAAAGGCGCCAAAACCCAATGTTTATGGCAAACTTCGCGCCTATAAATGCCGGCCCCGCGGTTTTGAGCCTTCACGGTCGCGGGCAGGTCGGAATAAAGCGATGCCAGGTTTGCGTCCCCGGACGGGAATAGACCCTTTGTGTGTTGGTACGACGGTGCCAATACTTTCTGCCTGAACAGATTAGAGACACGACCATGCATAACGTCGTCATCAGCGGCACCGGCCTGTACACCCCGGCCAACAGCATTTCCAATGAAGAGCTGGTCCAGTCTTTCAATACTTACGTCGCGCAATTCAACGCCGACAACGCCGACGCCATCGCACGCGGTGAAGTGCAGGCATTGACCGAGTCCAGTGCCGCATTCATCGAAAAAGCCTCCGGCATCAAGAGCCGCTTTGTCATGGACAAGGACGGCATTCTCGATCCGCAACGCATGGCCCCGCGCCTGCCGGAGCGTTCCAACGACGAGTGGTCGGTGCTGTGCCAGATGGCCATCGGCGCGGCCGAACAAGCCCTGCAGCGTGCCGGCAAGACCGCAGCGGACATCGACGGCGTGATCGTCGCCTGCTCCAACCTGCAACGTGCCTACCCGGCCATTGCCATCGAAGTCCAGGAAGCGCTGGGCATCCAGGGTTTCGGTTTCGACATGAACGTGGCGTGCTCCTCGGCGACCTTCGGTATCCAGACCGCCGCCAACAGCGTGCAACTGGGGCAGGCCCGCGCGGTCCTGATGGTCAACCCGGAAGTCTGCACCGGCCACCTGAACTTCCGTGACCGCGACAGCCACTTCATCTTCGGCGATGCCGCCACCGCGGTGATCATCGAGCGTGCCGACCTGGCGACGTCCAAGTATCAGTTCGACATCGTCAGCACCAAGCTGCTGACCAAGTTCTCCAACAACATCCGCAACAACTTCGGCTTCCTCAACCGCGCGGCGGAAGAGGGCATCGGCGCCAAGGACAAACTGTTCGTGCAGGAAGGCCGCAAGGTGTTCAAGGAAGTCTGCCCGATGGTGGCCGAGCTGATCGCTGAGCATCTGCAAGAGAACCAGCTCAACATCAGCGACGTGAAGCGCTTCTGGCTGCACCAGGCCAACCTCAGCATGAACCACCTGATCGTCAAGAAACTGCTGGGCCGCGATGCGACCGAACAGGAAGCCCCGGTGATTCTCGACACCTACGCCAACACCAGTTCCGCCGGTTCCGTGATTGCGTTCCACAAGAACCAGGACGATCTGGCCGCCGGTTCCCTGGCGGTGCTCAGCTCGTTCGGCGCCGGTTACTCGATTGGTAGCGTGTTGCTGCGCAAGCGCTGATTCTGCGGCTTGAAAAGATCGCAGCCTGCGGCAGCTCCTACAGGAACGGATTTCAACGTGATACCGCGGTGAATCCGGTCCTGTAGGAGCTGCCGCAGGCTGCGATCTTTTTTGCGCGGAGTTTTTGTCTTGAGGGCTTTTGTGGCGAGGGGGCTTGCCCCCGTTCGGCGACGAAGTCGTCGTAAAACAGGCCGCTGCAGGCATGTCTGGCAAATCGCGGTGGCTGGTTCCGGGACCGCTTCGCAGTCCAGCGCGAGCAAGCTCGCTCGCCACAATTGAATGGGTGCAGGCTGGGATAAGAAAACAGTCTCGCGTTGATGCATCGGAGGATGATGGGGACCGACACATCAACACCAGGCTGTAAAAGGGGCCCGGGCTTCCTTGCCCGAGTCGTGTGGCGGGGTGAATCAGAACTTGGCTTCGGCATCCAGTTGCAGGGTGTTGATGTCCGAATCCTTCTTGTTGATGTTGGCGTTGGTCTGGTCCGAGGTCGCCATGTAGTAGGTCGCGCCCAGGGCAAAGTTCTTGTCCAGGTCGTAGCTCACTTTCAGCTTGCTGCCGCGCGAACCGGTGAAGCCGTTGGCGAAGTCGGAGTCGGTGAAGGCACCCACCACAGCGTTACGCTGCACGTCGCGGTAGTTGTAGTCCACGTTGAAGCCGTAGAGCTTGGACTTCACACCGGCCAGCCAGCCAGTGTCCTGGTCGTTGCTGGCATCGGCGTTGTTCACGTACTGACCGTAGATCGACAGCGGAACCGGCAGGTTGCTGAAGTCCAGCTGACCAAAGCCTTCATACAGTTTGAACTGTTCGCCCGGGCTGTTGCCGTTGACGGCCAGTGCGCATGGCGCAGTAACGGTACCCGAGGTCGGGCAGGCGCTGCTGTCATCGTTGTCGTAGGCGTAGAGACTGCCGCCCAAAGTCATTTTCATGCTGTCGGTGATGGCGAAGCGCGCACCCAACTGGCCAGCGTACAGACGCAGGTCGTGCTTGAATTGCACGCCTTCGCCGTCGACGTTGTCCTTGAGGGTGTAGTGACCGGCGCTACCGAACAGCTCGGTGCTGCCGCTCAACGGGTACTTGTAGGTGACGGCCAGGCCTTCCGGGTTGATGTCGCTATCCCAGATGATGTCGCCCATGCTCACCCATTGTTGCGGCATCTTGCCGCCAACCAGGTGCAGGTTCTTGATCGCGTCCGGGTGGTAGTCGATGTAACCCTGGTCCAGCCAGATCTGCTTCTTGTCGAAGTAGTTGTTCAGGTCCTGGTTGGTCGAGCGAGCGTCGTCGTTGCTGCCGGTGGCGATACGGATGCCGGTGTCGACCTGCGGGTTGATTTCGCTGTAGGCACCCAGGCGGGCACGAATGCGCTGACGATCCTGGTCCTTGTTGTTTGGCACGCCATCGTTGTGGACGTTTTCCTGACGGAAGCGCACGTCGCCCTTGAACTGGGTCTTGGCCGCCCAGGCGAGTTTCTGGTCGAAAGCACTCAGTGTGTCGGTTTTCTTCGCGGTGGCCGCGATTTGCTCGTTGGTCTCTTGCTGAGCCTGACGGGCAATCTGCTGTTCTTTCTGATCCCTGGCCAGCTCGGCTTGCAGTTCGCTGTACTGCGCGTTGGTGATCGAGCCGTTAGCCTTGAGCATGTCGAGCAGTTTGGCGTCGACTGCGGCACTGGCCGGAACACTCATGGCCAGCAACAGGCCACCGCATAAGGCCGCCGCAGTTTTCATGGAAGCAAGACGCATATCAATCTCCGAAGATGAGAGGGGATGACAGAGCCATCCGGGGCACAACCGACCGTAAGGGGCGGAAAACTGTGGCCGGGTATAACCCGGCGCTCTAAAAACAGGCGCCAGTATCGCGATGGATTATTACAGGGCGGTGGCAATGTGATGTCATGTCCATGACGATACAAAGCCGCCGTGAACCATTGAGTTAGAGCACTGTCGTCGCTTTGCCCGTGTGCAAAGTGGAGCGATAGGCGATACTCGCGGGGCTTTCACGCCATGAAGAGTGAGGACGGTGATGCCGTTGCAACGCCTGCAAAAACTGTCAGAAATCGCCCCGCCGACCTGGGATGCCATGGTGCCGGAGAGCCAGCCTTTTCTGCGTCACGCTTTTTTGAGTGCACTGGAAGACAGCGGCAGTGTCGGCCCCCATTCCGGCTGGCAGCCCGAGCATCTGCTGCACGTTGAAGGTGATCGCCTGATCGCCGCGCTGCCCGGTTATCGCAAGTGGCATTCCTACGGCGAATACGTGTTCGATCACGCCTGGGCCGATGCCTGCGAACGCGCCGGCATCGATTACTACCCCAAACTGTTGACCGCAGTGCCGTTCAGTCCTGTCGCCGGGCCGCGGCTGTTGGCGGCCACGGTCGAAGACGGTTTTGAACTGTTGAACAGCCTGCCGGGCTATCTTGAGCTCGAAGGGCTCTCCAGCGCCCACATCAACTTCACCGATCCATTCACCGATGCGGCATTGAGCGAGCAGCCCGGCTGGCTGCAGCGTGTTGGCTGTCAGTATCACTGGCAGAATCGCGGTTACCGGGATTTCCAGGACTTCCTCGACGTGCTCAGTTCGCGCAAGCGCAAACAGATGCGCAAGGAGCGTGAACAGGTGGCCGGGCAGGGCTTCGAGTTTGAATGGCTGGAGGGGCGGGAACTGAGTGAGGCGCAATGGGATTTCGTCTATGCCTGCTACGCCAATACGTACGCGGTGCGTCGGCAAAGGCCGTATCTGACGCGGGAGTTTTTCAGCCTGTTGGCCGAACGCATGCCGGAGTCGATTCGCGTGGTGCTGGCCAGGCAGGGGTCACGGCCGGTGGCGATGGCGTTCAGTCTGGTGGGGGGCGACAGCTTTTATGGTCGTTACTGGGGTTGCCTGGCGGAGTTCGATCGCCTGCATTTCGAGACCTGTTTCTACCAGGGGATGGACTACGCCATCGCCAACGGTTTCCAGCGTTTCGATGCCGGTGCGCAAGGCGAGCACAAACTGATTCGTGGATTCGAGCCTGTCATCACCCATTCCTGGCACTACCTGCGGCATCCGGGGTTGAAGGCGGCGGTGAAAGACTTTCTGGAGCAGGAGCGGCTGGGGGTGCTGGCTTATGCAGAGGATGCGAAGTCAGCCTTGCCTTATCGACAAGGCTGATCTTCACCCTATGGTGTGTCAGTTGTCTTCCTTGCCCAGCCAGCGATACAGCACGCCGCCGACCACTGCGCCGAGCAGTGGTGCGACCCAGAACATCCACAGTTGTTGAATAGCCCAGCCGCCGACGATCAGCGCCGGGCCGGTGCTGCGCGCCGGGTTGACCGAGGTGTTGGTGACCGGGATCGAAATCAGGTGGATCAGCGTCAGCCCCAGGCCGATGGCGATCGGCGCCAGTCCTGCCGGTGCACGTTTATCGGTGGCGCCGAGGATGATCAGGATGAACATCGCGGTCATCACCAGTTCACAGACAAACCCTGCCGCCATCGAATAGCCGCCGGGCGAGTGTTCGCCGTAGCCGTTGGACGCCAGGCCTCCCGCCAGTTCGAAACCGGGTTTGCCGCTGGCAATGAAGTACAGCAGGGCGGCAGCAATCACGCCGCCAATGACCTGGGCAATGATGTAGGCCGGCAACTCCTTGGCCGGAAACCGCCCACCCACCACCAGGCCGAGGGATACCGCAGGATTGAGATGACAGCCGGAAATATGGCCGATGGCGAAGGCCATGGTCAGCACGGTCAGGCCAAACGCGAAGGACACCCCGAGCAAGCCGATCCCTACCTCTGGAAAAGCCGCGGCCAACACCGCACTGCCGCAACCACCCAATACCAGCCAGAACGTACCTACCAACTCAGTCGCCGAACGTTTTAACAGAGACATAAGAAAGTGCCCTTTCGAGATTATGCTGCCTTGAGCATCCAGCCGATGGACTGCAGAACCACCTCCAGAACGTTGCAGTGAGTACAGCACGGTTTTTTCAGAATTCCAGCAGGCATAAAAAACCGCCAGGCCCCGTTGTTGACGGGGCCTGGCGGTTTTTTCAATCTTCGGTATGACGCTTATCCTTGTGGGAGCGAGCTTGCTCGCGATAGCGGTGGATCAGACGCCATTTTTGTCCACTGACACTCCGTCATCGCGAGCAAGCTCGCTCCCACAGGGATTGGCGTGTTGTTCAGGGACTCAATCGATCCCGACAAACCCGCCAGTCTGGTGTTGCCACAACCGCGCATACAAGCCGCCATGGGCGAGCAACTCGGCGTGGGTTCCGGTTTCGGCGATCTTGCCGTTTTCCAGCACCACCAGCCGGTCCATCCGGGCAATGGTCGAGAGCCGGTGGGCGATGGCGATCACGGTTTTGCCCTGCATCAGGGTTTCGAGACTTTCCTGGATCGCCGCTTCGACTTCCGAATCCAGCGCCGAGGTGGCCTCGTCCATGATCAGGATCGGCGCGTCCTTGAGCAGCACACGGGCAATGGCGATGCGCTGGCGCTGGCCGCCGGAAAGTTTCACCCCGCGCTCACCGACATGGGCATCGAAACCGGTGCGGCCTTCGGCGTCCGACAGTGCAGGAATGAAACCGTCAGCCCGGGCCTTGTGCACCGCTTCCCAGAGCTGGGCGTCGGTGGCGTCGGGTTTGCCGTACAGCAGGTTGTCACGGATCGAGCGGTGCAGCAGCGAGGTGTCCTGGGTGATCATGCCGATGCGTTCGCGCAGGCTTTCCTGGCTGACGTCGGCGATGTTCTGGCCGTCGATCAGGATGCGTCCGCCTTCGACGTCGTACAGGCGCAGCAGCAGGTTCACCAAAGTCGATTTGCCGGCGCCGGACGGGCCGATCAGGCCGATTTTCTCGCCAGCCTTGATGGTCAGGTTGAGGCCGCCGATGATCCCGCTCTGCTTGCCGTAGTGGAAGTCCACCTGCTCGAAACGCACTTCGCCACGGGCCACCGTCAGGGGTTTGGCCTGGTCGCGATCGGTGACGCTGACCGGTTGCGAGATGGTCTGCAGGCCGTCCTGCACCATGCCGATGTTTTCGAAGATGCCGGTCACCACCCACATGATCCAGCCGGACATGTTGACGATGCGAATCACCAGGCCGGTGGCCAGGGCGATGGCCCCGACGCTGATCAGCGACTGCGTCCACAGCCACAGGGCCAGGCCGGTGGTGCAGACGATCAGCAGGCCGTTCATGCTGGTGATGACCACGTCCATGCTGGTGACCACGCGGCCGGCCAATTGGGCTTTTTCGGTCTGTTCCTTGATCGCTTCGCGGGCGTATTGCTGTTCGAAGTTGGTGTGGGCGAACAGCTTCAGGGTGGTGATGTTGGTGTAGCCGTCGACAATCCGCCCCATGAGTTTGGAGCGCGCATCGGACGCCACCACCGAGCGATCCTTGACCCGTGGCACGAAGTACCAGAGGGCGCCGATGAAGGCGAAGATCCACGTCAGCAGCGGGATCATCAGGCGCCAGTCGGCTTCGGCGAACAGCACCAGCGAACTGATGGCGTAGATCAGCACGTGCCACAACGCATCCACCGCTTGCACGGCGGAGTCACGCAGCGAGTTGCCGGTTTGCATTATGCGCTGGGCGATGCGCCCGGCGAAGTCGTTCTGGAAGAAATTCAGGCTCTGCTTGAGCACGTAGCTGTGGTTCTGCCAGCGGATCATGCTGGTCATGCTGGGGCTCAGGGTCTGGTGCACCAGCAGGTCATGCAGGCCCACGAATATGGGGCGCAGCACCAGCGCCACCACCACCATCCAGGTCAGTTCGAGGGCGTGCTCGCGGAACAGATTGGCGTTCGGCGTGCCTTGGGCCAGGTCGATGATGCGGCTCAGGTAGCTGAACAGCGCCACCTCGATCAATGCACCAATCAGGCCGACGATCAACAGGGCGGCGAAGCTCGGCCAGACCTGCTTGAGGTAATAGGTATAAAAAGGGAAAACCCGGTCCGGCGGAGACGCCGTCGGTGCTTCACGGAAAACATCGATCAGTTTTTCAAAACGGCGATAAAGCATGAGTTGTTCGCCCGCGCGCGGGCTCTCCTTTTAACGTTTTGAGCGTTGCCGGCAAACGCCGGCAACGGCTCGGACATCCTTGTCCAGCTTAGTCTCAGTCGATGCGCTTGGCCGACTTGATGAACACCGGGTCGGCCGGCACGTCCTTCATGCCGCTACGAACGGTGGTTGGCGAATTGACGATGATGTCGACCACGTCCATGCCTTTGACCACTTTGCCGAACACGGCGTAGCCATCACCCTGGTCAAGGAAGTCGTTGTCCTTGACGTTGATGAAGAACTGGCTGGTGGCCGAGTCAGGCACCGAGGTACGGGCCATGGACAAGGTGCCGCGAACGTTGACCAGGCCGTTGCTGTGTTCGTTCTTGATCGGCGCCTTGGTGTCTTTTTGCTGCATGGCCTGGGTGAAACCACCGCCCTGAACCATGAAGCCGGGGATCACGCGGTGGAAAATCGTGTTGTTGTAGAAGCCGCTGTCGACGTACTCAAGGAAGTTCTTGGTACTGATCGGCGCCTTGACCGGGTCCAGTTCGATTTCGATCTGGCCGTTGGTGGTTTCCAGCAAAACGTGCGGCGCCTTGGCGGGCGTTGCGGCCATCAGGTTGGCGGCAAACAGGACGGTGCCAGCGGCGAGGGCGATTTTTTTCAGCATGGGTCAATGATCCTGAGTGGTGGTGTCGACTGCAGTCAGAAAATCCAGCAGCGTTTGGTTGAAGTGTTCCGGCTGGTCCAGTGGCGTGGCGTGGCGTGAATCGGTGATCACCACCAGCCGCGCATCGGGCAGCAGTTTTACGTAGTTTTCCTTCAGCGCCACCGGTGTGTAGTCACGATCGGCACTGACGATCAGGGTTGGACAGGTGACCTTGGAAAGTCGTTCCTGGACCCCCCATCCAACAATGGCATTGAAGCTGGCGAGATAAGCATGTTTGTCGTTTTTTGCCCAGCGCTCGGCCATTTTTTGTCGCAAGTCGGCCTGCTCGGGCTTCGGGAACAACTTGCTGCCCAATGCCTTGCCGATGGTGCGCAGGCTGAGTGCATGCATCAGGCTCCAGCGCTTGAACCACTGCCAGTAATCATCGCGGCTGCGCAGTTTGACCTCAGGCGCACTGTTGACGATGCACAGGCTCTTGAGCAGTGTCGGCTGGTCCACACCCAGCTGGAAGCCGATCATGCCGCCCATGGACAAACCGACATAGTGTGTCGGGCCGAGATTGAGGTGCTCGATCAGCGCGATCAGGTCAGCGCTGAAACCGGCAATGCTGTAGCGCTCCCGGGGTTTGTCCGAACGGCCGTGACCGCGTACATCCGGGACGATCACCCGGTAGCGGGTGGCCAGTGCCGGGATCTGCCTTTCCCAGTCCAGGGTGCTGGAACCGAGGCCGTGGACCAGCAGCAGCGGCGTGCCGTGGCCATATTCCTCATAGTGCAGGTTGCAACCTTCGTGTTCGAAATAGGCCATGCATACACTCCGTGTCAGGCTTGTTCGGGGGCGGCGAACGGGGCGTCCAGTGGTGCGGTGTCAAAGGTGCGCAGCAGTTCGATGAGAATCTGCGTGGCCGGTCCCAGGGGTTTGTCCTTGTTCGAATACAGGTAAAAGCTCGGGTTGCGGCTACCGCCCTGATCCAACGGTAGCAGCTTGAGCGTTCCTTCCTTGAGTTCCCGTTCGATCAGGTGCCGGGGCAACCAGGCAAAACCCAGGCCGCTGCTGACGAAGGTCGCGGCGGTGGCCAGGCTGCCGACGGTCCAGCGCTGTTCGGCTCCGAGCCAGCCGACGTCCCGTGGTTGCTGGCGGCCCGAGTCGCGGATCACCACTTGCATCTGGCTTTCCAGGTCCTGGAAGCTCAGTTCGCGGTTGAGGCGGTGCAGGGGATGCTCGGGGTGGGCGACCGCAACGAACTCGACGTCGCTCAATTCCGCGCCCAGGTAACCGGGAATACTGAAGCCGGTGATGGCCAGGTCGGCCACGCCTTCGAGCAGGACTTCCTCCACGCCCGACAGCACTTCCTCACGCAGGCGCACCCGGCAGCCACGGCTTTGCGGCATGAACGCGGTCAAGGCGCGGACGAGGCGGGCGCTTGGGTAAGCGGCATCGACCACCAGGCGCACTTCGGCTTCCCAGCCCTGTTCCATGTGATGGGCCAGGTCTTCGAGTTGGCTGGCCTGTTTCACCAGTTGCCGGGAGCGGCGCAACAGCACGCCGCCGGCTTCGGTCAGCACGGCCTTGCGTCCGTCGATGCGCAGCAGCGGCACGCCGAGTTGATCCTGCATGCGTGCCACGGTGTAGCTGACCGATGATTGCGAGCGATGCAGCGCCTCGGCGGCCTGGGCGAAACCACCGTGATCGACCACGGCTTGCAGCGTTCGCCATTGATCAAGGGTCACGCGGGGCGCTTTCATGTTGAGCTCCTCTTGTCCTAAGCTGGCAGCCCTGACTGGAGGCTGCTGAATGAAAAAAATCTGTTGTGTGCTGTTGGCGCTGCTGCCGCTGACGGCGATGGCTTACCCGATCGATGTGAAGAAAGACCTCAACGGCATGAAGATCGATTACCAGACCTACGACACGGATAGCGACATCGGCTCCATCCAGGTGGCCAACTACGGCGACGTCGATGCAAGCTGCAAGGCCGTCTTCATCAATGGCCCGGAAGCCCCGCGTACCCGCAAGATCGACGTACCGGCCGGCAAGCACAAAAATGCCACCGCCAAATTCAGCCGCAACATCATCAAGCTGCGCATCGAGCTGAGCTGCACCCCGAAATGACCTCGATCTACTGTGGGAGCGAGCCTGCTCGCGAAGGCGGTGTGTCATTCAACGTTGATGTCGACTGACACGGCCTATTCGCGAGCAGGCTCGCTCCCACAGAGGCACGGTTTGCTTATAAACGAATTTATTGATGGGTTATAGCAGTTATTTGCGCTTTTTCATCGATATGACTCTGTTTAACCTTCTCTCCATCGACCTACAGCATTCTCAGATGGAGGCTACATCCCATGTCCCGCGTTCTGATCATCGAAAGCAGTGCCCGTCAGCAAGACTCGGTTTCCCGTCAACTGACCCAGACGTTCATCAGCCAGTGGAAAGCCGCTCACCCGAATGACCAGATCACTGTCCGGGACCTGGCCGTCAAGCCAGTGCCGCACCTGGACATCAACCTGTTGGGTGGCTGGATGAAACCCGCCGAGCAGCGCAGCGACATCGAACAGGCGTCCCTGGAACGCTCCAACCAGTTGACCGACGAATTGCTCGCCGCCGATGTACTGGTCATGGCCGCGCCCATGTACAACTTTGCGATCCCCAGCACCCTGAAAGCCTGGCTCGACCACGTGCTGCGTGCCGGCGTGACCTTCAAGTACACCGAAACCGGTCCGCAAGGCCTCCTCACAGGCAAGCGCGCCTACGTATTGACGGCTCGTGGCGGCATCTATGCCGGCAGCACCGCCGATCACCAGGAACCCTACCTGCGTCAGGTCATGGGTTTCATCGGCATCCACGACGTGACGTTCATCCACGCCGAAGGCATGAACCTGGGCGGTGACTTCCAGGAGAAAGGCCTGAGCCAGGCGAACGCCAGGCTTGCGCAAGTGGCCTGACCCGTTAATCGCCAGATAATCGCTGGATGGTCTAGTGATCTGGCGCAACCCTTCAAGCCTGTACGCGCATCGAACCTCCCTTCGCACTTTTAGCTCCTGAGTGCTCTGGCCCGATTGAACGCTTTAGCGAGATCGGGCTTTTTTTTGCCTGTGATTTAACAAGCACCTAAAAAACCTGTGGGAGCGAGCTTGCTCGCGATGACTGAGTGTCAGTCGACAATGATGTTGACTGATCCACCGCTATCGCGAGCAAGCTCGCTCCCACAATGGATTTTTGTATGGTTTGGGGGTTCGCGATCAGTAGCAAAACCCGCTATCGTCGCCGCCATTCGAAACGAGGCGAGCATGGGCTATCTACTTTTTGTCACGCTGATCCAGGCGTTTTCCTTCAGTTTGATCGGCGAATACCTGGCCGGTCATGTCGACAGTTACTTCGCGGTGCTGGTGCGCGTGCTGCTGGCCGGGCTGGTGTTCATCCCGCTGACCCGCTGGCGCTCGGTGGAACCGGCGTTCATGCGCGGCATGCTGCTGATCGGCGCCTTGCAGTTCGGCGTGACCTACGTCTGCCTGTACCTGAGCTTTCGTGTACTGACGGTGCCGGAAGTGCTGCTGTTCACCATCCTCACGCCGTTGCACGTGACCCTGATCGAAGATGCTCTGAATCGTCGCTTCAACCCCTGGGCACTGGTCGCGGCACTGGTGGCGGTGGCGGGGGCGGCGGTGATTCGCTTTGACCGAATCAACCCGGACTTCTTCATGGGGTTCCTGTTGCTGCAACTGGCCAACTTCACCTATGCCGCCGGGCAGGTGCTGTACAAACACCTGGTCGCCCGCCATCCGAGCGATCTGCCGCATTACCGACGTTTCGGCTACTTCTACCTCGGCGCACTGGCGGTGGCGTTGCCGGCGTTCCTGCTGTTCGGCAAACAGAATTTCCTTCCCGAAGCGCCTTTGCAATGGGGCGTGCTGCTGTTCCTCGGCCTGGTCTCCACTGCGCTGGGTTTGTATTGGTGGAACAAGGGCGCGTGCATGGTGAATGGCGGGACCCTGGCGGTGATGAACAACCTGCATGTGCCCGTGGGCTTGCTGATCAATCTGCTGATCTGGAACCAGCATGAAGAGCTGGGGCGATTGTTGCTCGGCGGTTCGGTGATTTTGCTGGCGGTGTGGATCAGTCGGTTGGGGATCAGCAAGGGCGCACAAACTGCGTAGGAGCTGCCGCAGGCTGCGATCTTTTGAACTTGAAATCAAAAGATCGCAGCCTGCGGCAGCTCCTACAGAAGATTTGTGGTGTTACATGACGTGCTTTTCTGGCTCGGGGATGTGGCTGGCGCCCAACACCGCCGGCAGCAGTCCCGCACGTAGATCCGTCCCGCTCGGTTGCTGATACAGGCTCAACCCGAACTCCGGCAGCACCGCCAGCAGGTAGTCGAAAATATCCCCCTGGATCCGCTCGTAGTCGGCCCAGGCCGTGGTGCGGGTAAAGCAGTAGATTTCCAGCGGGATGCCCTGGGCGGTGGTCTGCATCTGGCGGACCATGCAGGTCATGTTTGGCTGGATTCCCGGATGACTCTTCAGGTAGGCCAGCGCATAGGCGCGCAAAGTGCCGATGTTGGTCATCCGCCGGCGATTGGCCGACATGGCCGCGACGTTGCCCTGGGCCTCGTTCCAGGCCTTGAGTTCGGCCTGCTTGCGGGTCATGTAGTCGGTGAGCAAGTGCACCTGAGACAGCTTCTGCTCCTCGTCGTCGCGCAGGAAGCGCACGCCGCTGGCGTCGATGAACAGGCTGCGCTTGATCCGGCGGCCACCGGAAGCCTGCATGCCGCGCCAGTTCTTGAACGACTCGGACATCAGGCGCCAGGTCGGAATCGAGACGATGGTCTTGTCGAAGTTCTGCACCTTGACCGTGTGCAAGGTGATGTCCACCACATCGCCATCGGCGCCCACCTGGGGCATTTCGATCCAGTCGCCGACCCGCAGCATGTCGTTGCTGGTCAATTGCACGCTGGCGACGAACGACAGCAGTGTGTCCTTGTAGACCAACAGAATCACCGCCGACATGGCGCCCAGGCCCGAGAGCAGCAACAGCGGCGAGCGGTCGATCAAGGTCGCGACGATGACGATCGCGCCAAACACGTACAACACCATTTTCGCCAGTTGCACATAGCCCTTGATCGAGCGGGTACGGGCGTGTTCGGTGCGGGCGTAGATGTCCAGCAGGGCATTGAGCAGGGCGCTGACCGCCAGCAGCAGAAACAGGAAAGTGAAGGACAGGGCGACGTTGCCGAGGAAATTCAGACTGGTCTTGCTCAGGTTCGGCACCAGATTGAGACCGAACTGGATCACCAGCGAAGGCGTGATCTGCGCCAGGCGATGGAACACTTTGTTCTGCAGAAAATCATTGACCCAGTGCAAGGCCGGCTGGCGGCTGAGCATTTTGGCCGCGTGCAGGATGAGGTAGCGCGCCACCCGTCCGAGGAACAGCGCAATGGCCAGCAACAGCAGCAGCGCCAGGCTGGAATGTACGAGCGGGTGCTGGTCGAGGGCCCCCCAAAGGTCCAGGACGTTGATCCAGAGCTGTTTGATATCCATGGTTAAAAACGATTCTTCTGTAGGGCGCGAGAGGCGATTAGAGCATTTAAGACGCTTTGTATTGCGTTTTGGGAAAAACAAGGCAACAAAAAACCAACTGTTTACCGCCATTTGCATAAAGAAACTCGGCCTGAGCGCTCGAAACCGTTACCCTATGCAGCTGTTTTTTTGCATTTCTTCGAGGTAGCACCCGTGTTTTCCCAATTCGCCCTGCACGAACGCCTGCTCAAAGCCGTGGCCGAGCTGAAATTTGTCGAGCCAACGCCTGTGCAAGCCGCGGCCATTCCGCTGGCGCTCCAGGGGCGTGACCTGCGGGTGACGGCGCAAACCGGTAGCGGCAAGACCGCTGCATTCGTTTTGCCGATCCTCAACCGTCTGATCGGCCCGGCGAAAATCCGCGTCAGCATCAAGACCCTGATCCTGCTGCCGACCCGCGAACTGGCCCAGCAGACGCTGAAGGAAGTTGAACGCTTCTCGCAGTTCACCTTCATCAAGTCCGGCCTGATCACCGGCGGCGAAGACTTCAAGGTCCAGGCCGCGATGCTGCGCAAGGTGCCGGACATCCTGATCGGTACGCCGGGCCGGATGATCGAGCAACTGAACGCTGGCAACCTCGACTTGAAAGAGGTTGAAGTCCTGGTGCTCGACGAAGCCGACCGCATGCTCGACATGGGCTTTGCCGAAGACGTGCAGCGTCTGGTGGACGAATGCACCAACCGTCAGCAGACCATGCTGTTCTCCGCCACCACCGGTGGTTCGGGCTTGCGCGAGATGATCGCCAAGGTCCTGAACAACCCTGAGCACCTGCAGCTCAACGCGGTCAGCCAGCTGAACGACACCACCCGCCAGCAGATCATCACCGCTGACCACAACCAGCACAAAGAACAGATCGTCAACTGGTTGCTGGCCAACGAGACCTACCAGAAGGCCATCGTCTTCACCAACACCCGGGCCATGGCCGACCGCATCTACGGCCGCCTGGTGGCGCAGGAATACAAAGCGTTCGTGCTGCACGGCGAGAAAGACCAGAAGGATCGCAAACTGGCGATCGACCGTCTGAAGCAGGGCGGCGTGAAAATCCTCGTGGCCACCGACGTCGCCGCTCGCGGCCTGGACGTTGACGGCCTGGACCTGGTGATCAACTTCGACATGCCGCGCAGTGGCGACGAGTACGTGCACCGTATCGGTCGTACCGGTCGTGCCGGTAACGATGGCCTGGCCATCTCGCTGATCTGCCACGGCGACTGGAACCTGATGTCGAGCATCGAGCGCTACCTCAAGCAGAGCTTCGAGCGCCGCACCATCAAGGAAGTCAAAGGCACCTACGGCGGACCGAAGAAGGTCAAGGCCTCGGGCAAGGCTGTCGGCGTGAAGAAGAAAAAGACCGACGCCAAGGGCGACAAGAAGAAAACTGCCGCCAAGACCCCGACCAAGCGCAAGAGCGCCAACCGGCCGAAGAGCGATTCCCTGGTCAGCAAGGACGGCATGGCGCCGCTCAAGCGCCGCAAGCCGGAAGCGCCAGCGGCTGAGTAAGCCACTGTAAGCGACCCAGGAAAAACCCGGACAGTGTCCGGGTTTTTTTATTCCTGGCGTCTATCAGCTTTCGGCTTTCTTCTCGGCAGCGCCCAGCTCCTTCAAGCGCTGGTCGATCAACTGGCACTTGTCCGGCAAGTCTTTCGAGGCAGTGCCCAGATCCATTTTTTGCAACTCGTCATTGATCTCTTTGGCCTTGGTCGGGTTCTGCTCGGTGAGCTTGGCCACTTCCTGGGCCAGTTGTTCGCGTTTGGCGTTGGCTTCCTCGGGAGTGCAGGCCCAGGCGGGCAGGGCACAAGCGAGGGCAGCGGCGAGAGTGAGCTTCTTCAGCAGTGGTTTCATGGGCAAGGGCCTCAGCTTCGGTCAAGGCGGGTTATCCGGTTGAGCGCTGGCCCCTGGGGAAAGTTCAGTCTGTGATATTTGCGTGGGTTGTCAGGACCCCTTCGCGGGCAAGCCCACAGGTTTTGTGAACAACACGGAAAACTGTGGGAGCGGGCTTGCCCGCGAAGGCCTCGCCTCGGTGCCTGGGGCTAATCACCATGGCAGCAACTCGACCTGGCCTGTTCCTCATATTTGTCATGGTGCCGCACCCACTCCATGATCTCCTCCTCGTTGCGCCCCTTGGGCGTCAGGTCGAGGTAGTTGTAGGCGCCGACCAGCATGTCCAGGCCGCGGGCATAGGTGGAGTAGGTGTGGAAGATTTCGCCGGCTTCATTGCGATAAAACACGCTGAGTCCGGGGAGTTCTTCCTCGGCGCCGTCGGTTTTTTCGTAGTTGTACGTAGCCTTTCCTGCGGCGACCTCTTCGGCCCGGGCACAGACGCCAAAGTCGTAGTTGAAGTCGCATCCTGCCGACGACACCCAGTCGAACTTCCAGCCCATGCGCCGCTTGAACGCCTGGAATTCGGCGAACGGTGCGTGGGAAACCGCCACCACGGAAATGTCGTGGTGGGCCAGGTGCTGGTTGGCGCCGTCGATGTGATCGCTGAGGTACGAGCAACCGGGGCAGCCCTCGTCCCAGCCCTCGGCGAACATGAAGTGGTAGATGACCAACTGACTGCGGCCGCCGAACAGGTCCGCCAGTTTCAGTTCGCCATTGGGCCCCTGGAAATGGTAGTCCTTGTCGATTTTCACCCAGGGCAGGGCGCGGCGTTCGGCGCTGAGTTTATCCCGTTCCCGGGTGAAGGCCTTCTCGTGGATCAGGTGCTGTTTGCGGGCGGCGAGCCATTCTTCCCGCGAAACGACGGGGTGATTCTGGATGTTCATGTTGTTTTCTCCTGCGTGGGGCTGGGAGGTGACGTACACAGCCTAGTCGTTTGGCTCGGGTGGAATTCGACATACCGCCGGTCGGTCGTCAGCGAAAGCCTGGCTGAACGGCTGCCGGGCGTACCGGTCACAACCTTTAAGGCCCGTTCAATTGCACGGGCATCCATCGAACGGACACCGGAGGTTGAATCAGGATGACGACTTACAACTGGGACTTGATTGAGCGCTTGCTGCATGAAGTGCAAAACAGCGCGGGCCACAACTTCACGCCGCGGCCTTACGCCGAACAGCATGCGGCGCAGAAGGCCGCGGAAGGCGAGTCGATTGAAAATCTTGATCACTTGAAAACGGTGGCTGGCGAGTACGAAAAGCTGCTGCTGTTGCGTGGCTATATCGAGCCTCGGCCGGAGGACGAAGGTGGTACGGGTGCCAATTACATTTTGACGGCGCGGGGTTCGCGTTTGTTGAGCCTGATCGACAGCAGTATTCCCGGTAATGATCACCCGCGGCAGGTGCTCGATGAGCAGGACGATGCGCTTGATGAAGCGACATTCGATGAGGTGGCGTCGAAGGCGCAGATTGCTTGAGATGCCGTTGTGCCCTTGTGGGAGCGGCGGTGCGACGATTCGACTTGCTCGCGAAAGGGGGCTGTCAGTCACATCCATGCTAGATGTGACGACGTCTTCGCGAGCAAGTCGAATCGTCGCACCGCCGCTCCCACAGGGGGGGTGTTTTGCACTTAGCCTTGTTTCGCCGCTTTCAGGCACTTCAGGTCACTGAAGTCCTTTCTTACACCTTCGATTTTCTTCAGTAATCGCTCACGCTGGCTCGGTGTGCTTGCCGCCATGAGATCCACGAACAGCGAACGTGCCTGGGCCTCGGTGTTGGCAAAGGCCTGACGATAGGCGGGTGTCCACAAACTCTCGCGATTGATCAGAAGTGTCTCGATTCGTTGTGGGAATTGTGGACTGTGGCGTTGCGCAACGGCCGCGCTGAACTGTTTCTGCCAATGGACACGATTGGCCAGCCACTGCGTATTCTGATCACCCAAGGCCCTGGACCATGTGGCCACCCGCTGTCGCTGGGTGTTGCTCAGTGGGCCGAGCCAGTCGTTCAGGCGCTTCTCCATGCGTGCGCTGCGCTCCTTGATCTGCTGGTCGAGGGTGGGCTTGAGGTATTCCTCCTGGCGTTTGCGCCGGTCCCTGGCGAAGGCATCGTTCATTTCGGCGACTTGCTTGTCATCCAGCCCTTGCAGCAACTCGATGGCCGACGGGGTGATTTCCCGCGCGGTCTCGGCGATCGCCTGTTCGGCTTCGTGGGCACGGGCCTTCAAGGCGGCATCGGTGACCTGGTTGGTCGCGATCATGGTTTGCAAGCGGTCCAGCCAGTCGAGGTAGCCGGGCAACTGGGTGGTGCAGTGCCAGCTCAGGTGTTCCTTCAGGCGTTCGTCCAGCCAGCTTTTCTGCTCGCCGTTCATGTCCAGGTAGTCGCTGAGCGTCCACGGGATGATCACATCGAGATTGCGGTAGGCCAGGCCCACGCGGCTGCAGGCGCCGAGGGCGAGGGCAACGGTCAACACAACGGCGATATGTTTGAACCAGCGGGACATGGGCGGATCCTTGCGAAAGCCAGTCTTCGGGGTCTGATTCTCTTGTGAACCCAGGAGAGGGCCGGCAGTTCAGCCGATCAATAGAATGCGTGTTCGGCCTTGAGCGTCACCAGCCCGTCGCATTGGCTGTTGTGCCCGGCATAGGCCGAGCAACCGCTGCCGCTCAGGCTGGAGTCACTGTAGATCAGGTCGAGGTCGATGCCCATGAACGGGCGGGACAATTTCAGCGACCAGTCGGTAAAGCTGCCTACATACCCGCCGTCCACCGCCACTGGTGTATTGAATTGGTGGGTGGTGTATTTCAGGCTGATGCCGACACCGAACGGTTGATTGCCGCTCAAGTCAGCGAACAGCGTGTTGTTCTGTTTGTCCGGGTCATTGCTGAAGGCGATGCCGAAACGGCTGCCGAGCAAGGTCAGGCCGCCGAACAGTTCCTGGCTGGCAGGGGTGGTGACTTCGGGGTAGCTGTAGCGAATCAGGCCAACTTCGTAGCCGAGGGTTTGGTCAAAGGGTTGTTTAAAGCCCGCGTAGGAGTCGATCTCGAGGTCTTTCCCCGGGCTGATGCCCATGCTGGGTGACCATTGGCCCACGTAGAAACCGCTGTCGTGGCTCAGGTCCAGGCCTCCGTGGAACGAACCGACAGCCGAGGGTTTGACCAGGCCTTGAGCCATGCTGCGGGTGGGGGTGGTGCCCATCTTGAGATCGAAGGCACCCAGCTCACGCTGAAAGATTTGTGCGTGTGCTGCGGAGCAAACCAACAGGCCGCCGAGCAATGCCGATAAACAGAAAGGTTTGAACATGCGTCACTCCATGAACAGCGAGGGCAGGCTGGCGAGCCCGCTGAAACGCTTGATCCAGACGCGTGCAAGGATACCGGCGAATGATCGGCAGCGAAGGCCGTTCGTCGATTTCCATGGATTTGAAGGGGTGTCGGAGGGGGTGACGAGGGTTCCAGTCCAAGCGCTTCGAGGCTCAAAGCGCTTTGGGACCAGGTGACGCGAGGGGGTTACTTTTTGCCCAGGGTGATCTGCTTGGACGGGCCGAACGTCTGGCCGCTGACGCCTTTGGCAATTTGCTGGATTTCACCGCCGGACTTGAGGAACGCTGCGATCTGGCTGTTGATCGACTCGCTGGTTTCAACGGCTGGAGCTGGCTTTGCTTTGCTGGTGGATGCTTTTACGCGCATGGCGGCCATTAACCTGTAGAAAATTAACTTGGCCAGGCATCGTACAGGAATTACCTGATAATTGCTTGGCAAATATCCCCTCGCAATAATCCTGAGGTCGGGGTAATCAGTCCTCGGACAATATTCGAAATATGCGCCTAAGCCGCTGTTTTAAATAAGAACATCGCCTTGAAAAATGGCGAGTTACGCTTGTCTGGGCATGGCGTAAATGCCCGGATCGGTCTGACGAGCGGCCAGGCATGCGATGAAAGCCCGTGAAAATCAAGGCCTTCAGAGGATTTTCTCGCACCACCGGGCCGGGGGCCGAACGCGGCGCTTAAAACCGGGTAGAATGCCGCCCACGCAATGAGGGTATTGGACATGGCTTTAGTCGGGCGTTACAACAGTTTGCAAGTGGTTAAACACACTAACTTCGGTTTATATCTGGACGGTGGCGCGGATGGCGAAATCCTTCTGCCAAATCGTTATATTCCAAAAGATATTCCTAGCGAAGATGAAGACTGGCTCAACGTTTTTATATATCTGGACAGCGATGACAAACTCATCGCCACTACTGAAAAACCAAAAGTTCAAGTGGGTGAATTCGCCAGTCTGAAAGTTGTTGAAGTCAACAGCATCGGCGTATTCCTGGACTGGGGCTTGCCCAAGGACCTGTTGCTGCCGTTCTCCGAAGAGAAGCGTCAGATGACGGCGGGCGAGTATGTGGTGGTACACGTCTACCTCGACAAGCACACCCGCCGCATCACCGCGACCGCGCGCCTGGACCGCTACCTGGACAAGACCCCGGCCAACTACACGGCTGGCCAGGAAGTGGACTTGCTGGTGGCCGAAGCCACGGACATGGGCTTCAAGGCCATCATCAACAACAAGCATTGGGGCCTGATCCACAAGAACGAAATCTTCAAGTTCATGCGCGCCGGTAAAGAAGAAAAGGGGTTCATCAAGGAAGTTCGCGCCGACGGCAAGATCAGCCTGAGCCTGCAGCCGGTCGGCCAGGAAGCGGCCACCAGCCTGAACTCGAAGATCCTCGCCAAGTTGCGTGAAAACAACGGCACCCTGGCCGTGAGCGACAAGAGCGATCCGGCGTTGATCAGCAGTCTGTTCGGTGTCAGCAAGGGCAACTTCAAGAAGGCCATTGGCGCGTTGTACAAGAATGGCCAGATTGTCATTCATGCCGATCGTATCGATCTCAGTTGATCCCACTCTGCCCCTGTAGGAGCTGCCGAAGGCTGCGATCTTGATTTTAAGGATCAAAAGATCGCAGCCTTCGGCAGCTCCTACAAGGGCATTTTCCGGCCGTCTGGTTGATAATCGACTGCTTTTACTGCCGAGTCTTTGCCATGGATTGTGTTTTCGAGGTGTTCCGGTGAGCGCCACCCGGCGCAGTACCGACGGGTTCGCCCTGCAAGTGATGGTCGGGTTGTGCCTGATCTGGGGCGTTCAGCAGGTGATGATCAAGTGGGCGGCGGCCGATATCGCGCCGGTGATGCAGGCGGCCGGGCGTTCCGGCATGTCGGCGTTGCTGGTCGGGCTGCTGATCTGCTGGAAGGGTGGCTGGAGCCAGGTGAGTACGACCTGGCGCGGCGGTCTGCTGGCCGGTGCCTTGTTCGGCCTGGAGTTCTTTTTCATTTCCGAAGGCCTGCAACTGACCACGGCGGCGCACATGTCGGTGTTCCTCTACACCGCGCCGATCTTCACGGCATTGGGTGTGCACTGGTTATTGCCCAGTGAGCGCTTGCGCCCCCTGCAATGGCTGGGGATTGTCCTGGCCTTTATCGGCATTGCCATCGCGTTTGCCGGCGGGGTGTCCTGGGACAACCTTGATTACCGCATGTTGATGGGCGATGCCTTGGGGGTGCTGGCGGGGGCCGCCTGGGGCGCGACCACGGTGGTGGTGCGCGCCTCGCGCCTGTCGGAAGCGCCGGTGACCCTGACGCTGTTCTATCAATTGATTGTCGGTTTCTTCGGTTTGCTGTTGATCGCGCTGCTCAGCGGCCAGATCACCCATGTCAGCCTGACCACTGTAGCGGTCACCAGTGTGCTGTTTCAGGGCGTGGTCGTGTCGTTCTTCAGTTACCTGGTCTGGTTCTGGCTGTTGCGCCGTTACCTGGCGGCGAACCTCGCGGTGTTTTCGTTCATGACGCCGTTGTTTGGCGTCACCTTTGGTGTCGTGCTGCTGGGCGAGGAACTGAGCCTGAACTTCATTCTCGGCGCCGTGCTGGTGTTGGCGGGCATCACCTTTGTCAGCGCTGAGCAGTGGCTGCGCCGTCGTTTGCGCAAAGCTCTGGGGCAGCACTGACCGGCGCGAGCAACAGACCGCCGGCGACCAGCAAGCCGCAGCCGGCGACCACCAGTGCCGGCTGCAAGCCGCCACTGAAATGACTGCTGAGCGCCGCCAGCAATGGCCCGCTGAGCTGGCCCACGGCAAAGCAGGCTGTCAGCAGGCCGGCATTGCGTTGAGTGGCATGGGGAGCCAGTTCCCGGGAACGCTGGATCACCAGTTGCATGCAGGCCAGGAACGGCGTGCCGCACAGGATCACACCCAATGCCAGCCCCGGACCGTTGGCCAGCAGGCAGGCAAACACGCCCGCAGCTTGCAGCCATAACGTTGCCATCAACCAGCGCCGCGTTGCGCCCGCTTTATGGCGACGCAGACTCACCAGTACCACTCCCGTAGCCGCCGCAAGACCGAAGCACGGCCAGAACAGGTCGGCCTGCCATTGGCCATGGAATTGCGCATTGGCCATTTGCGACAGAAAGGTCGCCGGGATGATGTAGCCCAACCCGTACAAGCCGTAGATCAAGCCCAGGCGAGCGATGCCTTGAGTGCTCGGTGCGCTGGCGCCGGGCGCAGCGGTCGCGGTTGCGCTCGCTTGCGGCAGGAACGGCAGAATTCCCAGCAGCATCGCCAGCCCTGCAGCGGCGTACACCAGCCACAAGGTGGCAGAAGTCTGGCCCAACAGATTTGAGCCCAGGGCCAACAAACCTGTGAGAAAAATCCCCAGGCCCGGTCCGGCGAAGACCAGAGCGCCGAGCCGGGGACGACCGGCCGCTGCCGCGAGCGGCTGGCTCAGTGCGGTGATCATCACCAACACCCAGGCGCTGGCTACACCGGTGCCGAAGCGCAGCAGCAGGTGCGACCAGAACCCGTTGGCCCAGAACGACGCCAGGGTCAGCAACACGCAGAGCCACAACCCGCCCAGCAAGCGCCGGCGCACTTGCGCGGGACGCCGGGAAAACATGGCGTCCACCGCGCCGATGAAATAGCCGAGGTAGTTGGCGGCGGCAATCAGCCCGGCGGCGGTCAGGTCGATCTGACCTTCGCTGAGCAGGTGTGGCAGTTGCGGCGTCAGGGCAAAACGGCCGATGCCCATGGCCATCATCAGGGCAACGAAACTGGCGGATAAGCGAATCAGAGGAGACATGGTCTGGATACCGTTCAGAGGATCGATGACCGTCAGGCTAGGGCTGATTGACTTTCTTTAAAAATGAATAATAGTGAGTAACTTGTTCTTTTTTGGAGAATGTCGTGGAGTTCAGCCAATTGCGCATCTTTCAGGCGGTGGCGGAGGAAGGGTCCATCACCCGGGCCGCCGAACGGCTGCATCGAGTGCCGTCGAACCTGTCGACCCGGCTCAAACAGCTGGAAGAGCAACTGGGCGTCGAGCTGTTCCTGCGCGAGCGTCAGCGCTTGCAGCTGTCGCCTGCGGGAAAAGTCCTGCTGGACTACACCGCCAAGCTGTTTGCGCTGCGCGACGAAGCCAGCGCGGCGGTGCAGGGCGGGCAACCGGCGGGCGACTTCGTGCTCGGCACCATGTACAGCACGGCCGCTATTCACCTGCCGGGGCTGTTGGCGCGCTATCACCGCTTGTATCCGGCGGTGAATCTGCAAGTGCAATCCGGTCCAAGCGGTGAACTGCTCGAAGGCCTGCTCACCGGTCGACTCGATGCGGCGCTGGTGGATGGCCCTATGGAGCTGGCCGGGCTCGACGGTGTGCCCTTGTGCGACGAGCGCCTGGTGCTGATCAGCGAGGCCGATCATCCGCCCGTGCGCAACGCGCTGGATGTGGAAGGTCGCGCGGTGTTCACCTTTCGCCAAGGCTGCTCCTACCGCATGCGCCTGGAGGCCTGGTTCGCCCATGACCATGCGGCGATGGGCCGGGCGATGGAGATCGAGTCCTATCCGGGAATGCTTGCGTGTGTGATTGCCGGTTCCGGTGTGGCGCTGATGTCGGAGTCGATGCTCGCCAGTTTGCCGGGCCGCGAGAGTGTGGCCGTGCATCCGTTGGCCGAACCGTTTGCCAGCGCGACCACCTGGCTGATGTGGCGCAAGGGCATGGTCGGGGCCAACCTGAATGCCTGGATCGAGCAGCAGCAGGCGGTTTTTCCGCAGGCAAAGGTGCAGGCGCAGGAAATTGCCTGAACGCCGGCTGATTGTGATGGATTCAGTAACAGATCATTGCGACTTTGCACGAGCATTGCGTAGGACTTCGGACTATTATCAGTGCGAAGGGGCTACAGAATTTTGGCCGCTCGGCACTACCCTGAAGGGGGCACCATGAAAGAGAAAATCCAAAACTGGCTGCATGACCTGGGCGTGGCGCTCGGCTTGATCGAACCGCCTCTGCAACCCGTGCCTGTTCGTACTGACGATGAGCAGCGTCGGCGCCAGCAGCGACGCCGGTAATGGCTCCGGATCGCCAGTGAGAGGGGCTTGCTGTGGCGAGGGGGCTTGCTGTAGCGAGGGAGCTTGCTCCCGCTGGGCTGCGAAGCGGCCCCAAATAGTCACTGAGTTTTAGCAGGTCATTGGATTGCAGGTTTTGCGACTGCTGCGCAGTCGGACGGGAGCAAGCTCCCTCGCCACGATTCAGGTCGTTGACGATCAGCCTCAATCCCGCCCAATCTCCAGCAAAAACCGGCTCAAATCATTCACCGTCCTGGCGGTCTTGAGCATCCGGTCTTCTTCCACGGTAAACGCCGTCACACCCAGCTCATCTTCCAGATGGAAGATCAGCTCTTCGATATCTTTTTTGTCCAATCCCAACTGCGCCAGGCTGGCGTTGTCGTCAAAGTCATCCCGGCCTTCCAGCAGGCGGCTGATGTAGCGATGTACGACAGCACGAAGGGCGGCTTCTTTCATGATCGTTCTTCGAGGAGGTGGGTGCAGTTCTCCCTGCCGGTACAGTCCCTGCCGTTGAGTACAGCAGGCTTTAGCCGTGTGAGCGCTGCCATTCGTCAATCATGCTGCGCAAATGCTCTCCGGAAAAACTGCCGAAATGCCCGCCATGCACCGTGCGGATCGGCAGCGCATGCAGGCGTTGCAGGCTGCGTGCGTAGTCCTCGAGGTTGGAATGGTAGGCGTCTTCGATCAGCGGCCCGTCGTAGATGATGTCGCCGCTGAACAAGGTCTCGCTGGCGGCTTCGTACAGGCAGATGCCACCCGGCGAGTGTCCCGGTGTGTGCACCACCTGCAACACGCGGTTGCCCAGGTCCAGCACATCTCCATCTTCGACAAAACCCGTGGCCGGCGCGGCCTTGACCCGGTATTCGGCGTAGCACAGCGGGCAATCGGGGTGCGCCTCGAACATGTCGTCGCCGACAAAGGCTTTGCTCAAGTCGTTGTCGCCATCCGGCGCGGCCAGGATGTCCGCCTCGGCCGGATGCACCAGGCGCTCGGCGAATTCGTGATGACCGGCGATGTGATCGAAATGGCAGTGGCTGGCCACGGCCACCAGCGGCCGCTCGGTGATCCATGGCAGTTGCTCGCGCAGGCTGACCAGGCCCGAGCCGCTGTCCAGCAGCAGGTCCTTGTCACGGCCCTGGATGTGCCAGAGGTTGCAGCGGTAGAAAGGCCGGATGTACGGCTCGTGAATCAAGCGGATGCCGTCGCTGAGATGTTTGACTTCGAACCACTGATCGCGGCTGACGATCTTCATGAGCAGTTTCCTTCAGACGAAAAAAAACGAGTGTGGCAACCGACGCCACACCCGTCGAAGAAAGCATCGAGTCGTTATGTTTCAGCTTAGGCGGCGCTCGCCACCACAGCCGTGCGACGGGACAACAGGCTGACCAGCACGAAGCTCACCAGGCCTACACCGAGGCTGTAGTAGATCGGGGTGTTGGCGTCCAGGCCGTCCTTGAACATGAACAGCAGCGCGGTGGCGAAGCCCATGCCCATGCTGGCGATGGCGCCGGCAGTGGTGGCGCGTTTCCAGAAGATCGCGCCCATCAGCGGGATCAGCATGCCGCCCACCAACAGGTTGTAGGCCAGGGTCAGGGCGCTGATCACGTCGTTGACCACCAGGGCGATACCCAGCACCACAATACCGGTCAGCATGGTGACCAGGCGGTTGAGGCCCAGGCTCGACTGTTTGCCGCCACGCAGTTTCGGCAGCAGGTCTTCGGTCAGGGTGGTGGCAGCGGCCAGCAGGCCGGCGCTGGCGGTGGACATCATGGCGGCCAGTGCGGCAGCGATCACCAGGCCACGGATACCGTCCGGCAGGGACAGTTTGACGATGGCGGCGAAGGCGTTGTTGACGTTGTCCAGATCCGGGATCAGTACGTGTGCAGCCATGCCGATCAGGGCGCAGGCCAGACCGTAGAGGATGCAGTAGATACCGGCAGCGGTACCGGCAACCTGAGCCACTTTGGCGGTCTTGACGGTGAACACCCGTTGCCAGATGTCCTGACCGATCAGGATGCCGAAGAAGTAGATCATGAAGTAGGTGATGATGGTGTCCCAGCCGATGGTGGTGAAGCTGAAGCTCGCCGCCGGCAGTTTCATTACCAACTCATCCCAGCCGCCGACGCGGTACATGCAGATTGGCAGCAGGATGAACATCAGGCCCACGGTCTTGATCACGAACTGGACGATATCGGTCAGGGTCAGGGACCACATGCCGCCAATGGCCGAGTAGATCACCACGACGCCACCGCCCAGCAGTACCGAGATCCAGAACGGCAGGCCGAACAACACTTGCAGAACGGTGCCGATCGCCAGGATCGAGGTCACGCCGATCATCAGCGCGTAGGCCAGCATGATCACCGCGCTCGCGGAGCGGGCCATCGGGTTGTAGCGTTTTTCCAGCACCTGGGTAACGGTGTAGATCTTCAGCTTCAGCAGCGGTTTGGCGAGGAACAGGTTCAGCGCCACGATCCCGCAACCCAGCGCGGCACACAGCCAGAAGCCGGAGATGCCATGCACGTAGCCCAGACGCACGGTGCCCACGGTGGACGCGCCGCCCAGAACGGTGGCAGCCATGGTGCCCATGTAAAGGCTTGGGCCGAGGTTACGACCGGCGACCAAAAAGTCTTCGTTGGTCTTGGCCTTGCGCATGCCGTAGTAGCCGAGCAGCAGCATCGCGGCGGCGTAGATGAGTACAACGAATAAATCCAAAGCCATTATGGCGTGTCTCCGATTGTCTTTTTTATGTGAAACAAAGGCGTTTCTGTGGGGCTGCTTTCTGTGGGAGCGAGCCTGCTCGCGAAGGCGATCGGTCAGTCACATCGATGTTGAATGTGCCGCCGTCTTCGCGAGCAGGCTCGCTCCCACAAGTGGATCTGTGTCAGGCGGGCTGACGTATTTCAGGTTTTGCAACGGCGCTGGCACCACGGCTACGAACATCGTTCGGGCCGAACACTTCGCGCGATTCCGGGAACAGGCTCAGCAGCGCCAGGTACACCAGCGAGGCCAGGCCCAGGGTCACTGGCAGGCTGATGTCGATGCCACCGGCCATTTCGCCCAGCGGCCCGACAAACTGACCCGGCAGGTTCACGAAGCACAGGCCGACGGCCGCGCTCGGGATCCAGGCACCCAGGCCACGCCAGTTCCAACCGTGGGTGAACCAGTAACGGCCACCTTTCTCGCCGCGGGTGAACACTTGCAGGTCATCCGGGCAGTAGAAGCCGCGGCGCACCAGCAGGCCGATGATCATGATCACCATCCAGGGGGTGGTGCAGGTGATGATCAGCACGGCGAAGGTCGACACGCTCTGCACCAGGTTGGCGGCGAAGCGCCCGATGAAGATGAAGGCAATCGACATCACACCGATCAGCAGCGTGGCCTTGACCCGCGACAGTACCCGTGGGAATACGCTGGACATGTCCAGGCCGGTGCCGTACAGCGAAGTGGTGCCGGTGGACATGCCGCCGATCACCGCAATCAGGCATACCGGCAGGAAGAACCAGCTCGGCGAGACTGCCAGCAAGCCGCCGACATAGTTGTTGGCCGCGATGTAGTCCGGTGCCTTGATCGCTACGATGGTGGCGGTGGTCAGGCCGAACAGGAACGGGATGAACGTTGCGATCTGCGAAATCACCACCGCCGCCATGATGCGGCGCTTGGAGGTGTCACGCGGAATGTAGCGCGACCAGTCACCGAGGAACGCACCGAAGGAAATCGGGTTGCTCATGGCCACCAGTGCCGCACCGATGAAGGCAGCCCAGAAACCCGGTTGGCCCATGTTGACGCTACCGGCGTAGTTCGCATCGAAGGGACCGGCGAAGGCGAAGATGCCCAGCAGGAACAGCAGGCTGGCACTCCACACCGCGATCTTGTTGACCCACAGCAGGAAGCGGAAACCATAGATGCACACGGTCAGCACCAGGATCGCGAACAGACCGTAGGCCAGGCCCAGGGTCAGGTCGGTTTCCGGCAGGCCGATCAGGCGTTTGGCGCCACCGATCAGCGCATCACCCGAACTCCACACCGAGAGCGAGAAGAAGGCGATGGCGGTCAACAGCGACAGGAACGAACCGACGATCCGCCCGTGCACGCCGAAGTGCGCACCGGAAGACACGGCGTTGTTCGTGCCGTTGATTGGGCCGAACAGGCCCATTGGCGCGAGGATCAGCGAACCCAGCAACACGCCCAGCACAATCGCCCAGACGCCCGCCTGGAAAGACAGGCCGAACAGGACCGGGAAGCTGCCGAGTACGGCGGTTGCAAAGGTGTTGGAACCACCGAAGATCATCCGGAACAAGTCCGTCGGGCCTGCGGTGCGTTCGTTGTCAGGGATCTGTTCGACCCCGTGGGTTTCAATTTGCGTAAGGCTTTGGTCTTTGTTGTTGTTATTCATGATCAGCTCCGATCATAAAGGCGCGCTCATCGTGCGTGAGCGTCACCTGTGTTGGCTAAGGGGGTGGCAGCCCTTCCGGCATCGCGGACAAATGTTCGTGGCAGGCCAGCCATAGGCCTTGTTGTTCTTGGCCAGACGCTTGTTTCTTGAAAACAATCGTCTCGCGCTCCTGGCTAAAGTGCTGCTCCCCTTGCATGCGCAGCTCGGTGGCTACGTCATGGATGAAAATCGCCACGTCACCCTGCAGGCTGACGAAAGCGTTGCTCGAGGTGCACGAGAGCACCTCGAAGCCATCCTCGGCGCGCCAGCCGTCCCACATCGCCTGGTAGGCGTCGCGCGACAGCAGGGGCTTTTCGAGGGTGTAGAAGACGAAGCTGGCATCGGTGCTAAAAGCGCCGAAGTAGGCTTCGCGATCGTTACGGGCAAAAGCGGACACCAGATCAGCGGCAGCTTTCAGAACCTGATCGCGTTCGTTCATGAACCATCCTCAGCGGTGGACTACGCCAGGCAATACGCAGAGCATTTCGTACAGCAGGTTGGCGGCCAGCAGCGAGGTGTTGCCGGTGGTGTCGTAAGCGGGCGAGACTTCTACCAGATCGCAACCGACCAGGTCGAGGCCTTGGCAGCCGCGAACGATCTCGATCGCCTGAATGGTCGTCAGACCGCCGATTTCCGGGGTGCCGGTACCTGGCGCCCAGGCCGGGTCGATACCGTCGATGTCGAAGCTCAGGTAGACAGGACCGCCACCGACTTTCTCGCGGACTTCAGCCATCAACGGCTCCAGCGATTTGTGCCAGCACTCTTCGGCCTGAACCACACGGAAGCCCTGGTTGCGACTCCAGTTGAAGTCGTCAGCGGTGTAGCCCTGGGCGCGCAGGCCGATCTGCACCACGCGGTCCGGGTCAATCAGGCCTTCTTCGACGGCGCGACGGAACGTGGTGCCGTGGGCGATTTTCTCGCCGAACATGTGATCGTTCACGTCAGCGTGAGCGTCGATGTGCACCAGGCCGACCTTGCCGTGCTTCTTGTGGATGGCACGCAGGATCGGCAGGGTGATGGTGTGGTCACCACCCAGGGTCAGGGGGATCACGTCGTGTTCGAGGATGTTGTCGTAGGATTCTTCGATGATCCGTACGGCATCCAGCAGGTTGAAGGTGTTGATCGCGATGTCGCCGATGTCGGCAACCGACAGCGAGTCGAACGGCGCAGCGCCAGTGGCCATGTTGTACGGGCGGATCATCACCGATTCAGCGCGGATTTCCCGAGGCCCGAAACGGGTGCCAGGGCGCAGCGAGGTACCGATGTCCAGCGGCACGCCTACGAAGGCAGCGTCCAGGCCGGCAGCGGTATTCAAGTGGGGGAGTCGCATCATGGTGGCGATGCCGCCGAAGCGCGGCATTTCGTTGCCGCCCAGTGGTTGGTGAAGAATCTTGTCCACGGGTAGGGCCTCATCGTCGTTGTTTTATTTATAGGGTTGCGCCGTTCACGGAAGGTACGGGCACCGTTGTGGGCCGATTCTGCGAAATGTAGTGGTCGGGAAGAATCGCTACGGGCAAATACTTAGTTCAGATTTTTCTAAACTAATGGCCAGGGCGGCGGTAGACTTCACCACTCGTTTAACAGCTGATGGCTAACCCTGTAGGAGCTGCCGAAGGCTGCGATCTTTTGATCTTTACTCTTGGCGACCATGAAGCCGCCGAAAATCAAAAGATCGCAGCCTTCGGCAGCTCCTACAGGGATTTAGCTGCTGCGACCCGGTGTTTGGAGTACTCATGGCCAACGCTTTACCCGACCTGAAACTATTGCGCATCTTCGTCAGCGTGGTGCGTCACCAGGGCTTCGCCAACGCCCAGCAGGAGCTCAACCTCTCGACGTCGGCCATCAGCACCTACATGAGCCAGCTCGAAGCGGCCCTCGGCCTGGTGCTCTGCCATCGCGGTCGTGGCGGGTTCAGCCTGACCAGCAAGGGTGAGTTGTTCCATCAGGAAACCCTGCGTCTGTTGGGCGAACTCGAAGGCTTCGAGCAGTACGCCGCCGCGCTGAAGGGCGAGTTGCGCGGCACCTTGAACCTCGGGGTGATCGACTCCACGGTCAGCGACAAGGCCCTGCCGTTCGCCGAAGCCATCGGCGCCTACAGCCAGGAACACCCGGCCGTGCACTTGCACCTGTCGGTGATGAGCCCTTACGAACTGCAACTCGGCGTGCAGGACAACCGTCTCGACCTGGCCATCGGTGCGTTCTCCACGCGCATGAGCGGTCTGGTGTATATGCCGCTGTACCGTGAGCAACACTGGTTGTATTGCAGCACGCGGCATCCGCTGTTCAACGAGCGGCGCATTCCCGAACAGGTCATCACCCAGCAGCGCATGGTCGGTCGCGGCTACTGGAGCCAGGCCGAGCTGGCGCGTCACGGCTTCAAGCACAGCGCCGCGACCGTGGAAAGTATGGAAGCCCAGCTGATTCTGGTGCTGTCGGGCGCCTACATCGGCTACCTGCCGGAGCACTACGCCCAGGCCTGGGCCGACAAGGGCGACTTGCGGGTGCTGTTGCCGGCGACCTTTGGTTATCAGGCGCCGTTCTCGATGATCGTGCGCCGGGGCCGTAGCCGCGAGCCGCTGATCCAGACGTTCCGCGACTTGCTTAAAGCCCAACTGAATCAGGCCTGAGAAGATGTCCAGAATCCAATGCCCGCGCTGCCTGCGTCCGCAATCTCACTGCCTGTGCCCGTTGATCCCGAGCCTCGACAGCCGCACCCGGGTGTTGCTCTTGCAGCATCCGAGCGAAGTGAACCATGCGCTGAATACGGCGCGGTTGGCGGCGTTGGGCTTGGAGAATGCCGAGTTGATCGTGGGTGAGGTGTTCGAGGATTTGCCGGTGTTGTTGAATCAGCCGGGATATCAGGCACGCTTGTTGTTCCCCGGCGAGGGTGCGCAGCCGATGCAGGTTTATGCCCCGACGGACGAACCGTTGTTGCTGGTCGTCCCGGATGGCACCTGGCGCAAGGCGCGCAAGATGCTGCACCTCAATCCGCTGCTGGCGGCGTTGCCGAGGGTGACGCTGGCCGAAGGCGGTGTGTCCCGTTATCGGCTGCGCAAGGCACCGGGACCGGGGGCGTTGTCGACAGTGGAGGCGATTGTGCAGGCGCTGGAAACCCTCGAAGCACCGACTTCGTTTGTACCGTTGTTGAAGCCGTTCGAAGCGTTGATCGAGGGGCAGATTGCGGCGATGGGGGAGGAGGTTTACCAGCGTAATCATTCTGAAAAATGACCGGCCCCTTCGCGAGCAGGCTCGCTCTCACATTCGACCGGGTTCCTCCAGGAGAAATACGATCGAATGTGGGAGCGAGCCTGCTCGCGAAGGCGGAGGAACAATCACCCAAAATCTCAGCCAGAATCTACCGCTCCCGCATCGCCTCGGTTCGCGCTTTCAACACCGGCTTAAGCAAGTAATCGAGCACCGTTTTCTCCCCGGTAATAATGTCCACCGTCGCCACCATCCCCGGGATGATCAGCAGCGGTTTCACATCCCCGCCCAGATGGTTTTTGTCAGTGCGTACCTGAATCAGATAAAAGCTGTTGCCCTTATCGTCGGTGATGGTGTCGGCGCCGATCAGTTCCAGCTTGGCGCTCAGGCCGCCGTAAATGGTGTAGTCGTAGGCGCTGAACTTGACCATGGCTTTCTGGCCCGGATGCAGGAATGCAACGTCCTGCGGGCGGACCTTGGCTTCGATCAGCAGGTTGTCTTCCAGCGGCACGATTTCCACCATGTCACTGCCGGGCTGGACCACACCACCGATGGTGTTGACCTTCAACACCTTGATGATGCCATGCACCGGCGAGACCACGGTGGTGCGGGTCACGCGGTCGTCGATGGCGATGCTCGACGCCGTGATTTTCGACAGGTCGGTGCGCTTCTCGTTCAGCTCTTTGGCCGCTTCGGAACGGAAGGTCTGTTCCGATTCGTCGATCTTGCTTTTGATCTCGTTGATCGCCGATTCCGCCCGGGGGATCGCCAGGGTGGTGGCGTTCAGCGAGCCGCGAATCTCCACGGCGCTGCGTTTGAGGCGCAGGATTTCCACCGGTGACACGGCACCGGTGCCCACCAGCGGTGTGGACATGTTCATCTCTTGCTGCAACAACGCCAGGCTTGAACTGAATTGCCCCTGTTTCGAGCGGAACTCTGCCAGTTCCTGGGTTTTTTGCCGAAGTTGTTCGGATAATGTGCGCTGTTCGCTCGCGAGTCGCCGTTGCCGTTGCTCGTATAGCGAGCGCTCGTCTTCGGCCACTTGCGGAGCCTTGGCGATCACTTCTTCTGACAGCTTGAACGGCCGGCCTTCGGCTTCGGCCGAGAGCCGTTCGACCTGCGCGGTCAAGGCGTAGCGATCGGCTTCGCTTTCACCCTTGTTCGACAGATAACGCGTGTCATCCAGGCGCAGCAAGGTGTCGCCCTTGTTCACCATCTGCCCTTCGCGGACGAATATTTCGGTGACGATGCCGCCCTCCAGGTTCTGGATCACCTGGACCTTGCTCGACGGTATCGCCTTGCCTTCGCCCATGGTGACTTCCTGCAACACGGCGAATTTGGCCCAGACCAGCGCGCAGATCAGCAGTGCGGCGGCCAGCCACACGGTGATCCGTGACCAGCGCGGTGAGTCCTGCAATGAGGCGCCGGCGGTTTCCGGCATGAATTCGACTTCGGCGCTTTTGCCGAAGCTGTTGAAGTAGCCTCGGGGCGCTGAATCTGGCGTTTGAGCAGACATGGGCGATACCCGTCAGTTAAGAGAAATAGTGCCGAACACAATCCTGTGGCGAGGGAGCTTGCTCCCGTCCGGCGGCGAAGCCGTCGTAAAAACTGCTGGCGCGATCCAGATGACACAACGAGGGGGCTGCTTCGCAACCCAGCGGGAGCAAGCTCCCTCGCCACAGGTTGTGTATTTGCATCCAGAGGGCCACTCCTAGACGGCCGCAGAGCCGACACGGCCCTTGCGCAGTGCATCGATGACTGCTTCTTTCGGCCCGTCGGCGACGATCCGTCCGTTGTCCAGCACCACCAGCCGATCCACCAGGCTCAGCATCGAGGTGCGGTGAGTCACCAGCAGCACGGTTTTGCCCTGGACCCAGCCGTGGAGTTTTTGCCGCAGGACGTCTTCGCTGCTGTTGTCCATGGCGCTGGTCGGTTCGTCGAGCAACAGGATCGGCGGGTCGAGCAACAAGGCCCGGGCCAGCAAAACCGCCTGGCGCTGCCCCCCGGACAGCAACTGTCCGCGCTCGCCCACGGGCCGGTCGAAGCCTTGCGGGTGTTGCCGGGCCAGTTCGGTGACGCCGGTGAGCTCGGCCACTTCGAGCATGCGTGAGTCACTGATGTAGCGCGCGCCGAGGGTCAGGTTATCGCGCAGGCTGCCGGCCAGTAGTGGCAGGTCATGAGCGACGTAACCGATCTGATGGCGCAGGTCGGCGACGTCCAGCTGTCGCAAGTCCAGGCCATCGAGCAATAGCTGGCCTTCTTCCGGTTCGTAGAAACCCATCACCAGCCGCGCCAGGGTGCTTTTGCCCGAGCCGCTGCGACCGATCACGCCGATTCGCTCACCGGGTTTCACGCTGAAACTGACGTTGGCCAACGCCGGGGTATTCTGGCCGTTGTAGTGGAAGGTCACGCCGACAACATCCAGCGCCCCTTGCAGTTGCGTGCGCTCCAATGGCCGTTGTTTAGCATCGCGCTCCTGGGGCAGGCCCATCAGCGCGTCCGTGCTTTTCATGGTCAGTTGCGCTTGCTGGTAGCGGGTGATCAGGCCGGCGATCTGTCCCAGTGGCGCCAGCACTCGACTGCCGAGCATGTAGCTGGCCACCAGGGCACCGACGCTGAGATTGCCGGCGATGATGCTGTAGACCCCGGCGACGATGGTCGCCATGCCGGACATCTGCTGGATGAACAGCGTGCCGTTGGTGGCCAGGGCCGAGAGGTTGCGTGCATGGCTGTCGAGGCGGGTGAGGGCGCCGTGGGTACTTTCCCATTTGTGCTGGCGTTCGCTTTCGGCGCTGCAGGCCTTGAGGGTTTCCAGGCCGCTGAGGGTTTCGATCAGCAACGCCTGGCGTTCGGCACCGAGGCTGAGGCTTTTCTGTACGGTGTCACGCAGGCGAACCTGGATCACCATGGCGAAAATGATGGTGATGGGAAACGCCAGAATCGGAATCACTACCAGCCAGCCACCGAGCAGGCCGATCACCAGCAGCATCAGCAGGCAGAAGGGCAGGTCGATCAGGCTGGTGAGGGTCACGGCGGTGAGAAACTCCCGCAGGCCCTGGAAGTCATGGATGCTTTGGGCAAAACCCCCGATGGTCGCCGGTCGTGCTTTCATCGCCATGCCGGTGATGCGCTCGAACAGGGTGGCGGACAGGATCACGTCGGTTTTCTTGCCGGCGGTATCCAGCAGGTGCGCGCGAACGACCCGCAGCACCAGTTCGAAAGCGGTGCCGATCAGCAGACCGATCGCCAGCACCCACAAGGTCGAAGTGGCCTGGTTCGGCACCACCCGGTCGTAGGTCTGCATCACGAACAGCGGCACCATCAGCCCCAGCAGGTTGATCAGGAAACTCGCCAGGATCGCATCGCTGTACAGCCATTTCGACAGCTTCAGCGTATCGCGGAACCAGGCCTGGACCCGAGGCACCAGCGGCGAGCGCAAGTCTTCGAGTTCGTGGCGTGGCCGGGCAAACAGCGCCTGGCCACTGTAGTGTTCGGCCAGCTCTTCAGGGCTGAGCCATTGTTCGCCGCCGTCGGCTTCGCTGGGCAGGATCAGCACCTTGCCGTCCTCGGCATAACGACGCAGGACCGCCGTGCGGCCGTTGTTGAGCAACAGCAGCACGGGCAGGTTGAGTGGCGAGATGTCCTTGAGGTCACGGCGCAGCAGGCGCGCCTGCAAACCGGCCCGGGCCGCTGCACGGGGCAGCAGGTCCAGGCTCAGGCGTTGGTGTGCCATGGGAAGCCCGGCACTGAGGCTGGCGCGACTGACCGTCGCACCGTGGAGTTTGCAGAGGATCAGCAGACCGTCCAGAAGCGGGTCATCGAAGCTCAGGCGCGGATCGACACCGGTGTTGCCGGGTTCCATGCTGGTCAAATTGATTGCTCCCATTGCTCTGCGGCAATTGACAAACTCACTGTAGGAGCTGCCGCAGGCTGCGATCTTTTGACTTTGCTTTTCAGCAAACACGATCAAAAGATCACAGCCTGCGGCCGCTCCTGCACGGGTACTTCGTTATTTCATTTCCGGCAGACGAGCTTCGTTTGTCACTTCGGTCTGGGCGATTGCGTCGGCGGGCAGTACGACCCGTTGTTTGCTCAACAACTGACCCATGTTCGCCAGGATGCGGTACATCGAAAACTCTTCGGTGTAGCGCACTTCGGTGTAGCGACGGTTGGCGTTGTAGAGTTCGTTTTCGCTGTCGAGCAGGTCAAGCAGGGTCCGCTGGCCGAGGCCGAACTGATCCTGATAGGCAATGCGTACGCGCTTGCTGGTGTCGGCGTATTCACGGGCGGTCGGGGTTTGTTTCTTGGCATTGACCATGGCGTTCCAGGCCAGGTGAATATTCTCGTTGAGCTGGCGCAGGGCATTGTTGCGGATGTCCATGGCCTGGTTGATCTTGTGCGCGTCGGAGGCCAGACGCGCCTTGTCGCTGCCGCCGCGGAACAGGTTGTAGTTCATTACCACGCCGACCCGCCACTCGTTGTCGTGGCCTTCGTCACCCTGCACGTTGTTGTTCGCGCCCACTGCCGCCTCGGCGTCAAGGCGTGGGTAGAAGGGCGACTTGGCAACTTCGTACTGGCTTTCGGCCGATTGCACGTCGGCCTGGGCGGATTTCAGGTAAGGGTTGTTTTCCACCATGCTCTGCTGGGCTTCGGGCAGGGAGGTTGGGACTTCACCGCGAATCGACGGCGGGGCTTCGAGTTCATCGGGCATACGCCCGACAACGGCGTAAAAGTTCGACTCGGCGTCAGCCAGATTGACTTCGGCGGTGTCGAGGTTGTTTTCTGCCAGTGCCCGGCGAGCGCTGGACTGGTCGGCATCGGCGTTGCTACCCACGCCGCGCTGGGTGCGCAGGCCGATCTGGTCGTTGACCCGCAAGTGCGCTTGCAGGTTGTTCTTGGCCAGGGTCACCAGTTCGCGGTGCTTGAGCACCTCGAGATAGACCTCGGTGGTACGCAAGGCCAGATCCTGAGCCGTTCCCTGAGCGTAATAGGCTCGCGAGTTGACCACGCCTTTGGTGCGCTCGACTTCATTGGCGGTGTTGAACCCGTCAAACAGCATTTGCCGCAGGCGCAATTCCGACTGAGTGTAATTGAGGATTTCGGTGTGGTGATTGCCGAGCGCCCGGGTATTGGTGTTATCGCTGTACCCGCGCCCGTAAGCAGCGTTCAGATCGACCGATGGATAAAAGCCCCCTTTGGCGACCTTCACGTCTTCGTCAGCCGACAGACGGCTGTCCACCCGGGATGCCAGTTCCGGGTGCGTCGCGATGGTGCTCTGGATCGCTTCGGTCAGCGTCATGGCCTGAGCCTGGGACGAGCAGGCCATGGCCAAAAGAACCGCGCTGCAGAGGGGGGTTAATAGGCGCATGTACATCTCCCTGATTCCTGATGGTGCTTATCAGTCGCCAATTATTTGACGACATTTATAGGTAAAGTTGTTTCATGTCTTTAACAAAAGAGCTAAGAACATTCTGGAGCGTAGCTAAGAAATTTTTTTCATAACGGTTATGCCAAAAAAAACTTATGCGCTCTGCGAAATCCAGCACATTGTTCAATGCGAAAGCCCTTGTTTTATGAGCTCTGGGGCGCTCGTCGGGGTTTGAGGAAAGTTCCAATCCACTTATCGACTTAGAGCGGAGAAGTGCTGGAGGGGAGGGACGCTAGCGATCTAAGGGTGACGGTTTTTTGTCACTTGAGTGATTCAAGATCGTTACGCATCGTTCACAGGCAAGGTTGTTGCGTACAGGGATCCGATGCCATTGATTGCAGAGGAGTTTTCCCTAAACCGCAAACAGCGCCGTGAGCGAATGGCTGGGCGAGATCGTTGCCGGGGCCTCGGCTTACTTAAGTAAACCGGGACCCCGGAACACGATCCGCCAGACAACCCGCTTGAGCCATGAGCACGTTCTTCGCACAAACAAGGTGCCGACAGCGGTTGGCAGCGGAGGAAGTGCACATGGCTACGCTCATCGGAATCGTCAGTAAGGTCATTGGTCAGGTGTTCGCGGTCGCGAGCGACGGCACCCGGCGCGCGCTGGTCGAGGGGGACAAACTGTTCGCCGGCGACCAACTGAGCACCGGCGCCGAAGGCGCGGTAGCGGTGCATCTGCAAAATGGCCAGGAACTGACCCTCGGGCGCGGCAGCAGCATGCAGATGACCCCGCAATTGCTCGCCAATCAGATTCCCCACGTGGACTCGTCCGAGGCGGTGACGCCGAGCCAGGCGCAGCTGACGGATGTCGAACAGCTGCAAAAAGCCATTGCGGCGGGTGACGACCCGACCCAAACCGCTGAAGCCACCGCTGCCGGGCCTACCACGACTGCCGGTGTACCGGGTGGCATCGCGGGCAGCGGCCATAGTTTCGTCATGCTCGAAGAAGTGGGCGGGCGAGTCGACCCCACCATCGGTTTCCCCACTGCCGGTTTCAACGGCATTCCCGAATTTCCCGAAGAACGCCTGAACGCTGATCCGGACAATAACGCCGTAGCGGCCGATACCCCTGTGGTGCCGCCAGTGACGCCCGAGGTGCCGAACTATCCGGTCACCCTTGATGGCCTGTCGGTGGAGAATGGCGAGTTGACCGTCAATGAAGCCAACCTGGCCGACGGTTCGGCGAGGAACCCGGGTGCGCTGACCCAAAGCGGCACCTTCACCGTCAATGCCCCCGACGGGCTGGCCAACCTCAGCATCGGCGGCATCAACGTGATCAGCGGCGGCGTGGCGGCAGGTTTTCCGCAGTCGATCACCACCCCGCTGGGCAGCACGCTGACTGTCACCGGCTATAACCCGGCCACGGGCGTGGTCAGTTACAGCTATACCCTCAACGGTGCCGAAACCCATGCAAGCGGTGAGACTGCCAATACGCTCGGCGAACACTTCGTCGTGGTGGCCGGCGACAGCAATGGCGATAGCGCCACCGGTTCGCTGGATGTCAACATCGACGACGACGTGCCCCAAGCGGTCGACGACAGCAATGGCATCGCCTCGGAAACCTTGCTGACGCTTAACGGCAACGTGCTGACCAACGATGTGCAAGGCGCTGACCGTGTGCCGGTCGGTGAAAACAGCGGGCCGATCACGCCCGGCACCTTCACCGGCATCTACGGCACCCTGGTGCTGAATGCCAACGGCACCTACACCTACACGCTCAACACCAGCGATGCCGATTTCAAGGCGTTGCACGGCGGTGGCGACGGCACCGAAAGCTTCACCTATACGCTGACGGACGCCGATGGCGACAGCAGCACGGCGACCCTGGTGCTGCAGATCCACAACAACGATGACCCGGACACGATTGGCGGATTGAATGTCGGGGGCGGCGAGTTGACCGTCTTCGAGAAAAACCTCGGCGACGGCAGTGCTCCGGATACCACGGCGCTGACCCAGAACGGCACTTTCACCGTCACCGCGCTGGACGGCGTGACCACCTTGACGGTCGGCGGTATCGCCGTGGTCACGGGAGGCGTAGCAGCGGGCTTCCCGCAATCGATCACCACGCCGTTGGGTAGCACGTTGACCATCACCGGCTTCAACGCCGCGACCGGTGTCGTGAGCTACAGCTACACCCTCAATGACAACGAAGCGCATCCGACCGCCAACGGTGCCAACACTCTGCCTGAGCAGTTCGCCGTGACCCTGGTCGATGACAACGGCACCACCGCCACGGGTAGTCTCGACGTGAACATCGTCGACGACTTGCCACAAGGCGTGAACGACAGCAACGCTTCGACGGCGTCGGAAACCCTGTTGACCCTCAACGGCAACGTATTGACCAACGACGTACAAGGCGCTGACCGGGTAACCATTGGTGAAGGAACTGGCCCGATCACCCCAGGCACCTTTACCGGCACCTACGGCACCTTGGTACTCAACGCCAATGGCACCTATACCTACACGCTAAACACCAGCGATGCCGATTTCAAAGCCCTGCACGGCGGTGGCGACGGCACGGACACCTTCACCTACACCATCACCGACGCGGACGGCGACAGCAGCACCGCCAACCTGGTGCTGCAGATCCACAACAACGATGATCCGGTGACGATTGGCGGTTTGAACGTCGAGGGCGGCGAACTCACCGTCTTCGAGAAAAACCTCGGCGACGGCAGTGCTCCGGATACCACGGCGCTGACCCAGAACGGCACCTTCACCGTCACCGCGCTGGACGGTGTCACCAGCCTGACCGTGGGCGGCATTGCCGTGGTCACTGCGGGTGTGGCGGCGGGCTTCCCGCAATCGATCACCACCCCATTGGGCAGCACGCTGACCATCACTGGCTTTAACGCGGCGACTGGCGTGGTCAGTTACAGCTACACCCTCAACGACAACGAAGCGCACCCGACCGCCAACGGCGCCAACACCCTGCCTGAGCAGTTCGCCGTGACCCTGGTCGATGACAACGGCACCACCGCCACGGGTAGTCTCGACGTGAACATCGTCGATGACCTGCCACAAGGCGTGAACGACAGCAACGCTTCGACCGCTTCGGAAACCTTGCTGACGCTGAACGGCAACGTGCTGAGCAACGACGTGCAAGGCGCTGACCGGGTAACCCTTGGTGAAGGCACTGGCCCGATCACCCCTGGCACCTTCACCGGTACCTACGGCACTTTGGTGTTGAATGCCAACGGCACCTACACCTACACCCTCAACACCAGCGACGCCGACTTCAAGGCGTTGCACGGCGGTGGCGACGGCACCGACACTTTCACCTACACCATCACCGACGCGGACGGTGACAGCAGCACGGCCAACCTGGTGCTGCAGATCCACAACAACGATGATCCGGTGACGATTGGCGGTTTGAACGTCGAGGGCGGCGAACTCACCGTCTTCGAGAAGAACCTCGGAGATGGCAGCGCTCCGGATACCACTGCGCTGACCCAGAACGGCACGTTCACCGTCACTGCGTTGGACGGTGTCACCAGCCTGACCGTGGGCGGCATCGCCGTGGTCACCGGAGGCGTGGCCGCGGGCTTCCCGCAATCGATCACCACGCCGTTGGGTAGCACGTTGACCATCACCGGCTTCAACGCCGCGACCGGTGTCGTGAGCTACAGCTACACCCTCAACGACAACGAAGCGCATCCGACCGCCAACGGTGCGAACACCCTGCCTGAGCAGTTCGCCGTGACCTTGGTCGATGACAACGGCACCACCGCGACCGGTTCACTGGACGTGAACATCGTCGACGACCTGCCACAAGGCGTGAACGACAGCAACGCTTCAACCGCTTCGGAAACCTTGCTGAGCCTCAACGGCAACGTATTGAGCAACGACGTGCAAGGTGCCGATCGGGTAACCATTGGTGAAGGCACTGGCCCGATCACCCCGGGCACCTTCACCGGCACCTACGGTACTTTGGTGTTGAATGCCAATGGCACTTACACCTACACGCTGAACACCAGCGATGCGGATTTCAAAGCGCTGCACGGCGGTGGCGACGGCACGGACACCTTCACCTACACCATCACCGATGCGGACGGCGACAGCAGCACCGCCAACCTGGTGCTGCAGATCCACAACAACGACGATCCGGTGACGATTGGCGGTTTGAACGTTGAGGGCGGCGAACTCACCGTCTTCGAGAAAAACCTCGGCGACGGCAGTGCTCCGGATGCCACGTCGCTGACCCAGAACGGCACCTTCACCGTTACTGCCCTGGACGGCGTGACGACCCTGACTGTGGGCGGCATCGCCGTGGTCACGGCGGGTGTGGCGGCGGGCTTCCCGCAATCGATCACTACGCCATTGGGCAGCACGCTGACCATCACCGGCTTCAACGCCGCGACCGGTGTGGTGAGCTACAGCTACACCCTCAACGACAACGAGGCGCACCCAACCGCCAACGGCGCCAACACCCTGCCTGAGCAGTTCACCGTGACCGCGGTCGACGACAACGGCACCACGGCCACGGGCAGCCTCGACGTGAACATCGTCGACGACTTGCCAAAAGGCGTGAACGACAGCAATGGCACCGCCTCGGAAACCCAACTGACCCTCAACGGCAACGTATTGACCAACGACGTACAAGGCGCCGACCGGGTAACCATCGGTGAAGGCACTGGCCCGATCACCCCCGGCACCTTCACCGGTACCTACGGCACCCTGGTACTCAACGCCAACGGCACCTACACCTACACCCTCAACACCAGCGATGCCGACTTCAAAGCCCTGCACGGCGGTGGCGACGGCACCGACACTTTCACCTACACCATCACCGACGCGGACGGTGACAGCAGCACCGCCAACCTGGTGCTGCAGATCCACAACAACGACGATCCGGTGGTCCTCAACGGCCTCAACGTGTACGGCGGCGAACTGACGGTCTACGAGAAAAACCTCAGTGACGGCAGCAACCCCAACGCACCAGCCCTGACCCAGAACGGCACGTTCACCGTCACCGCACTGGATGGCGTGACCACCCTGACCGTGGGCGGCATCGCCGTGGTCACCGGAGGCGTGGCAGCGGGCTTTCCGCAATCGATCACTACGCCATTGGGCAGCACGCTGACCATCACCGGCTTCAACGCCGCGACCGGTGTGGTGAGCTACAGCTACACCCTCAACGACAACGAAGCACACCCAACCGCCAACGGCGCCAACACCTTGCCTGAACAGTTCACCGTGACTGCGGTCGACGACAACGGCACCACGGCCACGGGCAGCCTCGACGTCAACATCATCGACGACCTGCCAAAAGGCGTGAACGACAGCAATGGCACCGCCTCGGAAACCTTGCTGACCCTCAACGGCAACGTGCTGAGCAACGACGTGCAAGGCGCCGACCGGGTGACAGTTGGAGAAAACGCCGGCCCGATCACCCCCGGCACTTTCACCGGTACTTACGGCACCCTGGTACTGAACGCCAACGGCACCTACACCTACACGCTCAACACCAGCGATGCCGATTTCAAAGCGTTGCACGGCGGTGGCGACGGCACCGACACCTTCACCTACACCATCACCGATTCGGACGGCGACAGCAGCACCGCCAAGTTGGTGCTGCAGATCCACAACAACGACGATCCGGTGGTCCTCAACGGCCTCAACGTGTACGGCGGCGAGCTGACGGTCTACGAGAAAAACCTCAGTGACGGCAGCAACCCCAACGCACCAGCCTTAACCCAGAACGGCACCTTCACCGTTACCGCGCTGGACGGCGTGACCACCTTGACGGTCGGCGGCATCGCCGTGGTCACCGGAGGCGTAGCGGCGGGCTTCCCACAATCGATCACCACGCCATTGGGCAGTACCCTGACCATCACCGGCTTCAACGCCGCCACCGGTGTAGTGAGCTACAGCTACACCCTCAACGACAACGAAACGCACCCAACCGCCAACGGCGCCAACACCCTGCCTGAGCAGTTCACCGTGACCGCGGTCGACGACAACGGCACCACCGCCACCGGTTCACTGGACGTCAACATCGTCGACGACCTGCCAAAAGGCGTGAACGACAGCAATGGCACCGCCTCGGAAACCCAACTGACCCTCAACGGCAACGTATTGACCAACGATGTGCAAGGCGCCGACCGGGTGACGATTGGTGAAGGCACTGGCCCGATCACCTCCGGCACTTTCACCGGCACTTACGGCACCCTGGTGTTGAATGCCAACGGCACCTACACCTACACGCTGAACACCAGCGACGCCGATTTCAAAGCCCTGCATGGCGGTGGCGACGGCACCGACACCTTCACCTACACCATCACCGACGCGGACGGCGACAGCAGCACCGCCAAGTTGGTGCTGCAGATCCACAACAACGACGATCCGGTGACCCTCAATGGCCTCAACGTGTACGGCGGCGAGCTGACGGTCTACGAGAAAAACCTCAGTGACGGCAGCAACCCCAACGCACCAGCCTTGACCCAGAACGGCACGTTCACCGTTACCGCACTGGACGGCGTGACCACCTTGACTGTCGGCGGCATCGCCGTGGTCACGGGAGGTGTGGCCGCGGGCTTCCCACAATCGATCACCACGCCATTGGGCAGTACCCTGACCATCACCGGCTTCAACGCCGCCACCGGTGTAGTGAGCTACAGCTACACCCTCAACGACAACGAAGCGCACCCAACCGCCAACGGCGCCAACACTCTGCCTGAGCAGTTCACCGTGACCGCGGTCGACGACAACGGCACCACCGCCACGGGCAGCCTCGACGTCAACATCATCGACGACCTGCCAAAAGGCGTGAACGACAGCAATGGCACCGCCTCGGAAACCCTGTTGACCCTCAACGGCAACGTGCTGAGCAACGACGTGCAAGGCGCCGACCGGGTGACGATTGGTGAAGGCACTGGCCCGATCACCCCCGGCACTTTCACCGGCACTTACGGCACCCTGGTGTTGAATGCCAACGGCACCTACACCTACACGCTAAACACCAGCGATGCCGATTTCAAAGCCCTGCACGGCGGTGGCGACGGCACGGACACCTTCACCTACACCATCACCGACGCGGACGGTGACAGCAGCACCGCCAACTTGGTGCTGCAGATCCACAACAACGACGATCCGGTGACTCTCAACGACCTCGATGTGTATGGCGGCGAGTTGACGGTCTACGAGAAAAACCTCACTGACGGTACTGACCCCAACACACCGGCCCTGACCCAGAACGGCACCTTCACGGTCACCGCTCTCGATGGCCTGCAAACCCTGACCGTGGGCGGCATCACCGTCGTCAGCGGTGGCGTGGCCGTCGGCTTCCCGCAAACCACCGTCACGCCGCTGGGCAGCACCCTGACCATTACCGGCTACAACCCGACCACCGGCGTGATCAGCTACAGCTACACCCTCAACGACAACGAAGCCCATCCAACCGCCAACGGCATCAACAGCCTCACCGAGAACTTCAACGTCGTCGCTACCGACACCGATGGCGACATCGCGAACGGGCAGATCAACGTCAACATCATCGACGACCTGCCGACCGCCAAAGCCGATGCGGACTCGGTGCAGGAGGGCGGCACCGTCAGCGGCAATGTCCTGGACAACGACATCGCTGGAGCCGATGGCCCGGCTGCCGCTGGCGCCGTGGTCGGCGTGCGTGCGGGTAGCGATACATCAACTTCGGCCATCGGTGGGCTGGGCAACCCGATCAACGGCACCTACGGTTACCTGACCCTCGATGCCAACGGCAACGCCGTGTATCACAGCACGCCTAACGCGGTGAGCAGCCCCGGCGCGGTGGATGTGTTCACCTATACCGTGCGCGACTCCGACGGTGACGAAAGCACCACCACCATCACCATCGACGTCTACAACAGCTGCCTGAAAGCGGTCAGCGACAACGATGTAACGGTCTACGAAAAAGCCCTCGACCTGAGCCAGGGCGGCCAGGACCTGGCTGCCGGTACGGTCGTCGGCAGCGATCCGACCAGCACGGGCGAAACCGCTTCCGGCACACTGGTGGGTTCGGTCACTCACGCCGTCGGCGCGATCACCTACGCCCTGGTCGGCAGCAACGTGGGGACCTACGGACAGATTCAGCTCAACGCCAACGGCACCTACACCTACACCCTGACGACCCCGCCGAGCACCACACCGAACGCCAATGACGGCCCGAACGTGATGCACGAGACCTTCAACTATCAGGCTACCGACTCGCTGGGCAATATCGTCACCAGCACCATCGTGGTGGACATTGTCGATGACATGCCCAAAGCGATGAACGACAGCAACCTCGGCACCGCCTCGGAGACGGTGGCGAGTCTCAGCGGCAATGTGTTCAACAACGACGTGATCGGCGCCGATAAAGTCGCCATCGACCTGAATGCCGGCCCGGTGACCCCAGGTACCTTCACCGGCACCTACGGCACTCTGGTGCTCAACGCCAACGGCACCTACACCTATACGCTGAACCCCGGCGACACGGACTTCAAAGCCCTGCAGGGCGGTGGCAACGGCACCGAAACCTTCACCTACACCATCACCGACTCGGACGGTGACATCAGCACCGCCAACCTGGTGCTGAACGTTCACAACAATGACGACCAGGTCACCCTTGGCGGCCTCGACGTGTATGGCGGCGAGCTGACGGTCTACGAGAAAAACCTCAGTGACGGCACCAATCCCAACTCGCCGGCCCTGACCCAGAGCGGCACCTTCACGGTCACCGCCCTAGATGGCCTGCAAACCCTGACCGTGGGCGGCATCACCGTGGTCAGTGGTGGCGTGGCCGTCGGCTTCCCGCAAACCGCCGTCACGCCGCTGGGCAGCACCCTGACCATCACCGGCTACAACCCGACCACCGGCGTGATCAGCTACAGCTACACCCTCAATGACAACGAAGCCCATCCAACCGCCAACGGCATCAACAGCCTCACCGAGAACTTCAACGTCGTCGCTACCGACACCGATGGCGACATCGCGAACGGGCAGATCAATGTCAACATCGTTGACGATCTGCCGACCGCCAAACCTGACTCGTCGTCGGTAACGGAGGGCGGCACGGTCAATATCGGTGTGCTGGGCAATGACATCAACGGCGCCGATGGTCCGGCGACGGTAGTCGGCGTGCGCGCCGGCGGCAATACCGCGACCTCGGCCATCGGCGGGCTGGGCAACCCGATCAACGGCACCTACGGTTACCTGACGCTCGATGCCAACGGCAACGCGGTGTATCACAGCAATCCGGATTCGGTCGGCGCTGCCGGGGCCACGGACACGTTCACCTACACCGTGCGCGACGCCGACGGCGATGAAAGCACCACCACCATCACCATCGATGTGGCCAACAGCATTATCAAGGCCAACCCCGACAGCGACGTGACGGTCTACGAAAAAGCCCTCGACCTGAGCCAGGGCGGCCAGGACCTGGCCGCCGGTACGGTCATCGGTAGCGATCCGGGCAATACCGGTGAAACCGCGTCCGGGACCCTCGTCGGATCTGTCTCGGGTGCCAGCGGCGCGCTCACCTACACCCTGGTCGGCAGCGCCACCGGCACCTACGGGCAGATCCTGCTCAACTCCGACGGCAGCTACACCTACACCCTGACCTCGGCGCCAAAAACCTCGCCGAATGCCAACGACGGTCCGAACAGCCTGAGTGAAAGCTTCACCTACAAGGCCACCGACGCGTCGGGCAACAGCAGCACCAGCACCATCGTGGTCAACATTGTCGATGACGTGCCCAAGGCGGTGGCATCGGATCGCTCGGTGGCAGCAGTGGAGATCGATTCCAACCTGCTGATCGTGCTTGATGTCTCCGGCAGTATGGCCGACGCTTCCGGCGTACCGGGCCTGTCGCGCCTGGCCCTGGCCAAGCAGGCCATCAGTGCCTTGCTGGATAAATACGACGACCTGGGCGATGTAAAAGTGCAGCTCGTCACCTTCAGCAGCAGCGCTACCGACAGGACCTCGGTGTGGGTCGATGTCGCCACCGCCAAGACGCTACTCGCCGGTCTGACTGCGGACGGCGGCACCAACTACGACGCGGCCGTGGCGACCATGCAGACTGCGTTCAACACCTCGGGCAAACTCACCGGTGCGCAAAACGTCGGCTACTTCTTCTCCGACGGCAAGCCCACCACCGGCCAGGAAATCGGCACCGCCGACGAAACCGCGCTGAAAGCCTTCCTCGATGCCAACAACATCAAGAACTACGCGATCGGCCTGGGCAGCGGCGTGAGCAACGCCAACCTCGATCCGCTGGCCTATGACGGCAGCAGCCACACCAACACCAATTCGGTGGTGGTGACCGACCTCAACCAGCTCAACTCGGTGCTGTCCGGCACTGTGATCGGCGCACCGGTGACCGGCTCGCTGCTGGGCGAGGGCGGAACCTTCGGTGCCGACGGCGGCTTCATCAAGACCATCACGGTGGACGGCACCACGTACACCTACGATCCGAGCGGCAACAGCAATCAGGGGGCGCTGACCTACAGCGGCGGGGTCAACCATGGCACGTTCAACACCGTGAACAACACGTTGAGCATTGCCACCAACAACAGCGGTACCTTGCTGGTCAATCTGGATACCGGCGAATACACCTACATTTCGCAGAAAACCACCTCGGTGGTGATCACCGAAAACGTCGGATTCACCGTCAGCGACAACGACGGCGACCTGGCCAGCTCCACCCTGACGATCAAAGTCATTCCGAACGCACCGCCAGTGGCCGCCGATGACCACGTCATCACCAACGTGCTCTCGGGCACCGTCGTGGTGCCGGGTGAGCTGTTGCTGGCCAACGACACCGACCCAAATGGCGATCAGCTCTCGGCGACTCCAACCTCCTTCAATACCGGCTGGATAGCGAGGGGAGCGGACTTCATTGGCACCAATTCGAGCTTCGGTTTCACCGGCAACAATGCGAAGACCGTGACCATAGCCCGCAGTGCCTTCGTCGCCGACGCGGTGGCCATGACCGCTATGCTGGTGGTCAGTGGCGCGCTGGGTTCGGTCGGCAGCAATACCGGTGAAGACTTCATTACCGTCAACCTCAAGGACGGCGAGACCCTCAACCTGAATCACAACCTGGCGGCCGGGCGTATCAGCATGGAGTACTCGGTCAACGGCGGTGGGTTCACCTCCATCACCGACGGCCAGACCATTACCGCGACAGGGGATGGGACCTACCAGATCCACGTCACCAACATCCCCAACAGCTCGGGTGGTGGCAACGGTTCTGAAAATTATCAACTGACCATGACCGTCAACTACGCCGGGGCCCATGACATTGCCCCGGATTTCCACGGCACCTACACCGCCAACGACAACCACGGCGGCAGCGACTCGGCCAACCTGACCATCAGCTATCAGGATGGCCACACCCTCACCGGCACCAGCGGGGATGACGTCCTGGTAGCGGGCACGGGCAGCAACATCATCAATGCCGGCGACGGCAACGATGTGCTCACCGCCGGTTCCGGCAACAACGAGCTGCACGGCGACGCCGGCAATGACTTGCTATTCAGCGGCCAGGGCAATGACACCCTGGATGGCGGCACGGGCATCGACACGGCCAGCTATGCCCACGCCACCGCCGGGGTCACGGTCGACCTCAGCCTGCTCGCTGCGCAGAACACCCTCGGCGCGGGCACGGACACCCTGACCGGTATCGAAAACCTCACCGGCTCTAACTTCAACGACACCCTGACCGGCAATAATGCCAACAACGTGATCAACGGCGGCCTGGGCAATGACATCCTCAATGGCGGGGGCGGCGATGACTTGCTGATCGGTGGCCTGGGCAACAACACCCTCACCGGCGGGGCAGGGGCCGACACCTTCCAGTGGCTCAAGGGCAACAGCGGCCATGACGTGATCACCGACTTCACGCCCGGCACCGACAAGCTCGACCTGTCGCAACTGCTGCAAGGGGAAAACGGCACCACGGCTTCGCTGGACGACTACCTGCACTTCACCGTCACCGGCAGCGGGGCGTCGACGGTGACCAGCATCGACGTCAGCGCCATGGCCGGCGCCGCACCGAACCAGACCATCGACCTGGCCGGCGTCAACCTTGCCAGTCAATACGGTGTCACGCCGGGAGCGGGTGGCGTGGTCGCGAGCGGGCATGACACGGCGACCATCATCAACGGCATGCTCAACGATCATTCGTTGAAGGTGGATACCGTGTGAGCTGAAACCTTAAGCGAAAAAACCCGCCATCCCTGTGCAAGGGATGGCGGGTTTTTTATTGCCCGAGACAAAGGAAAATGTCCGACCAGTGGTAGCAAAACCTGTAATTTCTGACAGTAGCCAGCCATTTGTAACTGCCTTTAAATCGAGTCATCGATCAAGCGACAGCATCGGTGCACACACACTCGAGTCCCCCGTGTTTTTCGCCCGGATTCAGCGGTAGCGGGCGTATGCCAGCTTTATCGAACAACCGCCGGTCTTTGATTTACCGGGCGTCAGATAGTTACACCGTTGGCGCATTGCGTCCGGTCACGGAAAGGAACTACGAAATGTCGACATTCAATAAATTGTCTGCTCAACAGCAACGGCTGCTCGATTACAACGCGATGCTACGCAGGCGCCGAACCGAAGATGATTTTCCAGCACCGGAGCCAATGCCAAACAAGTTGTTGGATGCGACGGATGATGACCCGGGCAATCAAGTTCCAAAAAGTGAACAAGGGCTTCCCATGCCTTTTAAAGTCCCCAAGTTTGCGGATTATGGTGAGGAGGATAACCGGCTAGTAACAATGCAGCTCAAGTTTGACGGTGCTGACGCCGGCACTCCCTTGACAGGTAGGAGACCTTTGGATGAAACCTGGTTTGATCAGCGAATAATCTTACCGGCTGGATACACCAACAGGCCCGGTCAGCATAAGGTGCGGATTTTCTTGGTAGTAGGTTTTAATGACGCTGACTCGGAAGAATTTGTATTGAATGTAGATACACAGCCGCCTACCCCAACGGTGAAGCCCGTAGTTCCGGACAGAATTAAAATTGAGGGGATTACAGCAGAGTATTTCGATGGCAGTCCCCATGTGTTACTGAGTTATCCAGGCAATTATGGCGATGCAAAAATCGGTGATGTCGTTGAGTTTATGCTGGCGAAATATAAGGCAAATGGTGATGTGGATTTTGATACCGAACGACTTATCGGTACGGCGGTGCGCTCGACCCCTACGACTCCGCTGCAAACAACCAATTTGGACAAGGATTTTCTTGAGCGTGGAGGCGATGAGGGTGACCGGGCTATTTTTGTTTATGTGACGGATCGAAAAGGCAATAAGAGCGACGCTACTCTTAACGAAAAAGTTGATGTTTCATTGATTCCAGCGCCAAAAAATCAAGCCGTTACTGTTGCGCTGCATGATGATGATAATCTGATTTTACTGGCGGATGCACAGCCGTCGATCATCGCCAAGTTTAATTACGATAACTTTCAGGCTGGAGATCAAATCAGGGGCTGGATCGATAAAGAGCCACTGGGTGATATTCCGGTGAACAGCGTTCCTTTTGACTTGGATCTGACGTATAGACAGCTGTTTAATGAGAATCTTGGCCCTAAGACGATAGATTTGGAATGGCAGGTTCGGCGCAATAATAAATTATATCCGCGTGATACGCGAGAAAAGAAACCGTTAAATATAGACCTGAGAAAGCCGGGTATGCCCGTGGACCCGGATAAACCTGGTACTCCTGGTTCGCCGGATCCGAGGTTACAACCGGTCACGGTACTAGGAGTGAACAAGCTGGAGCCTAATAAGCTAGGTAAGTTGGATATCGAGAACGGGGCATTGGTTACCGTTCCAATTTATGAAGGCCATAAAGCCAAAGATCGAATTCAACTTCGTTATATGGGTGTTGAGATACTTGAAAGCGAGGGCGGGGTTGTGATACTTGCTGGTGATGAAACAGCTGAGACCGTTCTTGAAATGAGGATTCCTGGGGAGCTTGTTGAAGCAGTTGGGAACAATGATAATGCCTTCGCGGATTACGAGATCAGTCATGAAAGTGTGAACGAGACCATTGCGGTTGCGCCTCGTCAGAAAGTTGTGTCTTACATGGCGCCCGGTGTAATGGTTCAGCCTAATTTTGAGAGGTCTGACGTTGGTGATGACGGTCCTGAACTGCATTGCAAGTCTTTGGTTGTAGATCCGGATACGGCGCGAAAGGCTGTGGAGGTCAAGTTTTCCGGTGACGCCAGATTGAAAGACGTCGATGTCAAGTTCTATGTGCAGGGTTATGAGAATGCTAAAGAAGACGGTACAGACAAAAATATCCGGGGGGAAATCATCCTCGAGGCTGCGGCAATGGTAGAGAAGACCCCCAATGAGGATGAGGCGAGTACCGGTTTCAGTGTGTTTTTCCCATGGGAGGTATTTGACAAGATTCGCGATGGCTGGTGCACGTTGCACTGCTCGGCAAAACTTAATGGATACACAACACCCTCTGTTCCGAAGTTGTACAGGGTGGGGATGTTCAATCCGGGTAATGGCGACTTCTGTAACCTGATTTAATAACCAATAAAGGGAGGTGCGTAGGCGTCTCCCTTTTTTATGCATTCGGTGTTTGACGGACGGGGCTGAGAGAGGCTTTAGGATTACTCCTACATTTTTTTGTCGGAAGAGAGGCTATCTTGCGCCGCCCTTGTAGTCCTCCAGCCCGTTTGATCGGCGAGGACGGATCGATGAATAGGAAATTACCATGGCAATCGACAAACCGGCATCTCGTCCAGCTGTCATTTCAGGCTCCAACGCAAGGCTGGCATTAGTGCCAGCTTTTTTTTTCATGAGTTCTACCGTTTTTGCGGCAGTGATTGTCGATAACGGATCCACCCTGGATATCGATTCAACGGCTGCACCTGACAGCTATTCGGTGAGAAACAACAGTACGTTGAACATGACCGATGCGACCACCCGAAATGTCTCTGTCCAGACCGGCTCTACCCTGAACATCAATGGCGCGACCGTCACCGGTAACCCGGGCCAGGCGGGGATATCCATCAACACCAGCCGCGCAACCATTGATCGGGCGACGGTCAGCAGCGACACCATTGCGTTGCTGGTCAATCGCACGGTAGGAGGAAGGACTGGCTCGACCGTAACCGCCGCCAACAGCGTATTCAGTGGTGGCTCTGCCGGTGCCGTGGTGACAGGGTTCAGCACCCTCGAGCTGATCAACTCCGAAGTCACCGGAACGGGCGCTGGCAGCTTTGGCCTGATCGTGGCGGGAGGTTCCGTCACCGCATCCGCCGATACGCGAATCATCGGTGAAGCTGCAGGTGTGCGATTTGAAACGGATCCACCCGTGGGCACTGCGTCGCTGGTGCTGGACGGCTCAAGCGTCGTGGGCCGCGATGGGCCGGCGATTCAAGTGGACGACGGTGTCGACGCCAGTATCGAAGTGTTGAACGGTTCCACGCTGGCGGGCAGTAACGGCAACCTGCTGGAAGTGCTGGGAGCATCGACGGCCGCCATGAGAGTGGCCGGCAGCGCCTTGCAAGGCAACGTGCAAGTCACTGACTCCAGCACCGCCAACCTGACGTTTGATCAAGGGCAGATGATTGGCGACGTGGTGGTCGAGGACGGTTCTACTGCCAATGTCACCCTGCAAAATGGCTCGAAATTCACCGGTCGCCTGGATAACGTCACGGGCGTCACCCTCGGTCAATCGAACTGGACCATGACCGGCAATGACACCATCGGCAGCCTGAGCATGGATGGCGGCCGGGTGGATTTCGGTGATGCCGGGGGGGCATTTCGTCAACTGAACGTTGGCACCCTCGATGGCACCGGCACCTTTGCCATGAAGGGCGATTTCTCTACCGGTGCCGGTGATTTTCTCAATGTGACCGGCGCAGCCAATGGTCAATTCGGCCTGGAGGTCGCGGCTTCCGGTACGGATGCGGTGGCCACGCAACCATTGGCACTGGTGCGCACCGCCAGCGGCGATGCGCAGTTTTCGCTGGTCGGCGGTCGGGTGGACCTGGGTACCTGGTCCTACGATCTGGCGAGTGCCACCGATGGCAGCGGCGGTACAGAGTGGTTCCTCGACCCCGCCACCAAAACGGTCAGCTCCGGTGCCCAGACAGTGATGGCGCTGTTCCGCACCGCGACGACCATTTCCTATGGCGAGCTGAAATCACTCGAAAACCGTATGGGTGATTTGCAATCGGACGGCAAGTTGCATGGCGTTTGGATACGACCTTACGGCAACAAATACAACGTTGGCGAGGGCGCGGGCGTGGCCTATCAGCAACGGCAACAGGGTGTTTCCATGGGTGCAGACACCCGTCTGGGCGATGGTCCGTGGAGCGTCGGGGTGCTGGCCGGTTACAGCCAGTCGGACATTGACCTCAAAGGCGGAAGCAGCGCAACGGTCGATAGCTTCTACGCCGGTCCATACGTTGGCTGGCAGGATGCGGACACCGGCTACTACATGGGTAGTGCACTGAAATTCAACCATTTCCGCAACGACTCGAAAGTCCGTTTGAGCGACGGAACCCGCGCCAAAGGCGACTACAGCAACTCGGCGGTCAGCGCCTTGGTGGAAGTCGGCCGCAACATCCGGCTGGCAGATGACTGGCGGGTCAAACCCTCCGCGCAATTGTCGGCCGGCGTCATCGAGGGCGCGAGCTATGACCTGGACAACGGCATGGACGCCGACGGCGACCGGACACGTTCGTTGCGCGCCAAGCTGGGTGTCGCTGCCGGTCGTGACTTCAAGCTGGGCAGCGGTACCGTCGTGCAGCCATACGGGCGGGTCGCGATGGTTCATGAGTTTGCCAACAATGACAACGTGCATGTCAACGGCAACGAACTGAACAGCGATTTGTCGGGTAGTGGTGTTGAGGTGGGTGGCGGAGTGGCCGTTTCCCTGGCGTCTAATGTACGGGTGAGTGCGGACGCCGACTACGGCAAAGGGGAGAATTACGAGCAGCCATGGTCGGTGACGCTGGGGGTGAGCTACGGGTTTTGATGGCTAGGTATAAAGGAATGAAAAAAACCGCGTAAAGCGGTTTTTTTCATCCAATAGTTTCTAACTGAAGATCTGCCTGAGCAAACGGTGAATCATACTGGAGTTACATGATAGCTCCAGTATTGAGACAGTTGACCATCGGCATCTCTAACTCTAAGTGTGTATGGGCCACCTGGAGTTACTGGCGTGTTAGTCACAAATTGCCACGTTCCCTTGGCGCTGGCATTTATGTTCGACACTGGATTGTGGTTCCACAATAAGGTGACTCGTCTGTCGGGGGCGGCACCATACCCGTCGATAGTCAATTTTCCACCAGGCGTACTGCCTCCATTAGAAACGGGGTCACCTGCACGGTTAGTGACACTTTCGATGGTCGGCCTAAGAGTCTCAACCACCTTGAATGTCCGGGGCGGGTCGGTGATTTCGTTGTCGCCATAGTTCGCGTGAGCGGTCAGGCTGTAGTCACCGTCTGTCACATCGAGCGTATATTTCCAGACGCCAAATTCGAGATCGGCAGTTGCGATGGCACCTTCAATCGGGTCGCTGCCATTGAATAGCTGAATGCTCTCACCGGGCCGGGCATGCCCCGTGATGAACAACGGGGTCTTGTCGGTGGTCCCAGCTTCATCGACAGGGGGCCCGCCCTCGAATTCGAGGACGTCATCCAGGCTCAGCTTTTCGTCCTCCTTCACGGAAACACGGAAGTTGAACACATCGGACTCTTTACCATTGGCTGCCTTGATCTTGATCTTGTAGGTGCCATCGGTGAGTCCATCGAGGGTGAGTTTGAAAAAGCCGTCAGGGTTAACGTTGATTTTCTTGCCCGTGGTTGTGCCGTCGTTGAACGCTTCAACTTCCATACCGGGAGGTGCGTAGCCGGAGAACTCCAGTGAGTCGCCGGTGTAGGTATCGTCATCGTTAATCGGGCCATCTTTGCCAGTGACTACCTTGATGATCGGCGTCTCGGTCGCCCATATGAAATCGTACGGGGTCGAGCTATTTTGAGGTGGGTCTATTTCGATGACATTAAGGTTGAAAGGCTTGAATTCCTGGTGGCTAAAGTTGAGTCGTTTAATCCAGATTCCTGACGGGAGAGTCTCCACATCACTGATAGGGTTAAAACGATCGAGAATTTTGAGCATCCTGCCTGCGTCAGCCTTACCCTTCAATTCCAGTATTGGGTCATAAGTAACAGTGTTTTTTGGAACGAGATTACCCTTGCTGTCCGTGATTGAATCGAAGGTTACTCTATCTGTTGTTTCATTTTGTTTGTTTGACGTAAGTGCTGAAGTGTTTGGTGCTTTAGCGGTCATGATGATGACTCCGGGCATGAAAGTGAATGTGCCCGGGTGATTTAAACCCTGCTCTGATAGCTTGCCTACTATCATAAATAACAGGGGCGAGGTGGTTTCCGATCAATAGACGAGATGCATTGGCTGCATTGCTTTCGGCGGCTCGATCTGTTGTCTCCCGTCCCGAATACAGACCGGCTCTACCCTGAACATCAATGGTGCGACCGTCACCGGCAACCCGGGGCAGGCGGGGATTAGTGAATGAAAAAACCGCGTTAAGCGGTTTTTTCATTTTGCCGGATTGACGGAGTCTTCAACTTCTACCGAAGTAGAAGAATGACAATGTCATCAATTTCGTAGTCATTGCCTCCGTTGCTTCCGCTTCCCCCGCCTCTGTCTTCATGACTGTTTATGTCTATCTGGTAACGATCTCCGGTCGCGGGTACTGAAAACTCTCCCTGCATAGGGTGCCACTCTCCGTCCCGGGGAATACTATATTCAGGCAAAATCGTTGCGCCACCTCTCGAAACCGACAACCTTGGAGGTTTGTTCGTTTCATCGGCACTGAAGTTACGAAGTCGATAACTGAATGAGTAGGTTCTATCTTTTTCGAATCGGAAAAAATTGGAAAACACGACACCTGCGTTTCCGGTCGCGTTTACCGTTTGGTGGTGAAACACACCGTTGGTTATTTCTCCTCCCAAAGCGGCAGGTCCTCGGCTCCAGCTTCCAGAGCTACCATCATTGAAATCTGTTATCGAGTCGCTCCATTCAGGTCTGATCTGACGCACGATAATGTCATCCAGTTCGTAATCGTTGCCTCCATCCGGCCCAGTGCCGCCACCTCGATCCTCATTGCTTTTTATGTAAAGCGTGTAGTTGTTGGTGCGAGGGACCGAAATTCGCGCCGACAGCAAATGCCATTGTCCGTCTCTAGGCACATTGAAAACAGGAATCAACTCCTCGGCTCCTATGGTGACGCTGAACTTCGGAGTCAGGTTAGTGGGTTGGCCGCTAATGTTTCGAACGCGGAAGGTGAATGAGTATTGCTCATTGGCATCGAAGACAAATGCTTGTGAAAGTACGGGTCCGGCGTGGCCAGTCGCACTGGTTGTCACGTTACGGAGGACTCCCTGGGTTACGACACTCTGAGTAAAGGCAATGCCTTTCTGCCACTTGCCGAGCGTATCATCGTTAAAAGTTGTGACAGAGTCTGGCCAATTTATGACGGTAAAACTTTGAGTGTCGGAGTCAGGTACACCGGTACCATAAAGTGGTTTTATTTTGAGGTCGTAGGTTTTTGCAGTCAGCCCGTTCAAGTCCTTGCTAAAAGTATCATCAGGGCCGACCAGGGCTTCGGTCAGCCGGTTTGTACCGTCCCATATCTCGACTTTCTGATCCTTGTGGGCACGTCCTTCGACTGTCACGGCCCTTTCGATGGTCGTGGCGTCTGGGTCAATAGGCCCCAAAGCACCCTTGATGGCGCTGATACTTGGCCTGAGTGCAGCCGCAACAGAAATCGTCCATGGGTTGGACTCGTCATTGTCACCATAGTCTGCCTCCGCGATGAACTCATACTTGGTTCCGTAGTTCAGATTTTGAACGAGTCTGGCCCATTTGCCCGTATCGTCGGTCGGTTCCGGTTTCGGGTCGGTGACTCCGTTGATCTTTAGCTTGATCGTCGCTAGCGGCGCCGCTACACCCCTGACAATTACATAGTTGTATAGGGTTGTACCGAAGTCCTCGATCAGGCCGTCCAGGTCGAATGCACGGGTGTTGTGCGGCTTGATGATGGATACCACGGTAAAGGTGCGGGGCGGGTGGGTGGTTTCGTTGTCGCCATAATTCGCCTGAGCGGTCAGGCTGTAGAAACCGTCTTCCACATCGAGCGGATATTTCCAGATGCCAGATTCGGGATCGGCAGTTGCGATGGCACCTTCTATCGGTTTACCGTGATTGAGTAGCTGAATGCTCTCACCGGGCAGGGCATGTCCAAAGATGAACAACAGCTTCTTGGCGGTGGTCTCACCTTCATCGACAGGGGGGCCGTCTTCGGATTCGAGGACGTCATCCAGGCTCAGCTCGAGGTCCAGCACCACGTTAAAGGTGCGGGGCGGGTGGGTGGTTTCGTTGTCGCCATAGTTCGCCTGAGCGGTCAGGCTGTAGAAACCGGCTTGCACATCGAGCGTATATTTCCAGACGCCAGATTCGGGATCGGCAGTTGCGATGGCACCTTCTATCGGGTCTCTGCCATTGAATAGCTGAATGCTCTCACCGGGCCGGGCATGTCCCGTGATGAACAACGAAGTCTTGTTGGTGGTATCACCTTCATCGACAGGGGGGCCGCCCTCGAATTGGAGGACGTGATCCAGGCTCAGCGCGACGTCCTCCCTCACGAAAAAGGTGCGGGGTGGGGCGGAAAACTCTTCATCGTCGTAAAGTCCCTTGACGGTAAGTTCGTGTTCTTCGGGCGGGGCCACATCAAGTTCGATTTCCCAGTATCCGGTCACCGCGTCGGAGGGTGTCGCTGGTCCGATGGAATCACCACGAGTGTGCAACTGCACGCGTTTGCCGGGCCTGACATAGCCGCAGATCTTTACCTTTTTATCGTAGGTGGTGCGGCCCTCAAGGACCTCCCCCTTGGAGTCGAAGACGTGATCCAGGCTCAGCTTGACGTCCACCGCCGCATCAAAGAGATAGGGAAATTTGGAAGTTTCACCCTCGCCATAAAGCGCCATGGCGGTAAGGCTGTACGACTTGGGGGGGGACAACTCAAATTCGATTTTCCAGTGTCCGTCAGGCTCCTCGGCGGTCCCTATTGCTCCGTCGACAGGGTCGTCGAAATCGAGCAGTTGCACCTGTTTGCCGATCCAGGCAAAGCCTTCGGCCCTAACCCATTTGCTGTAGGTGGTATCGCGTTCAGTGATAATCTTCCCGCGGGAATCGTAGACCCTATCAAGGATCAGTTCTATATCCGATGCGACATGGAAGGTGAACACATCGGACTCTTTGCCATTGGCTGCCTTGATCGTGATCTTGTAGGTGCCAGCGGTGAGTCCATCGAGGGTGAGTTTGAACAAACCGTCAGGATTAACCTCGACTTTCTTGTCCGTGGTTGTGCCGTCGTTGAACGCTTCAACTTCCATACCGGGAGGTGCGTTGCCGGTGAATTCCAGTGGTGAGGTACCGGTGTAGGTATCGTCATCGTCAATCGGGCCATGCTCGCCAGTGACTACCTTGATGATCGGCTTCTCGGTCGCCCATATGAAAACGTACGAGTTCGAGGTATTTTGAGGTGGGTCTTGTTGGATGGCATTAAGGTTGAAACGCTTGAATTCCAGGTTGCTAAAGTCGAGTTGTTTGTTCCAGATTCCTGACGAGAGAGTCTTCACCTCACCGATAGGGGTAAGACGATCGCGAATAGTGAGCATCCTGCCTGCGCCAGTCTTACCCTCAAATACCAGCATTGAGTCATAAGTAACGCCGTTTTTGGGAACGAGATTACCCTTGCTGTCCTTGATTGAATCGAAGGTTACTGTATCTGTAGTTTCATTCTGTGTGTCTGACGTAAGTGTTGAAGTATTCGGTGGTTTAGCAGTCATGATGATGACTCCGGGCATGAGAAGTGAATACGCCCGAGTGATTTAAACCCTGCCCTGATAGCTTGCCTACTGTCATAAATAACAGGTGCGAGGTGTTTTCCGATCAATGGTCGGAAGTGCTTCGGCTGCCTGGTTCCGGCGGCCCGATCAATCGCCCCATCGCGCCGAATACACCCAGCTCCCGGATGATTTCCAGTTCCCCGGGTGTCTCGACCCTCTCGGCAATCAGCGGCAAATCAATGCTATGGGTCGCGCGAAAGATCGCGTCGATGAACAGCCGTTTGTCAGGCTGCTCGTCGATGTTTCTAATGTAGGCCCCATCGATTTTCAGGTACGCCAAACCCAATTGGGTGAGGTTGCCGATCTGGCTGAAGCGCCCGCCGAAGTGTTGCAGGCCGATGCGAAAACCGGTGTTCAGCAGGCTGTGGCTCAAACGCTGCAGTTCTTCGGGGGAGGGCAACTGGCGCTCGTCGATTTCCAGGGTCAGCAGCGGTGCCAGTTCGGGAAGGGAGTCGAGCAGGTCGAGGATTGTTCGCCATTGCAGCGGATCGCGCAGGGTGCTCCCGTACAGGCTCAGTGCCAAGGGCCTGCGGTTGACCACCAGGTCGTCCAGCGTGGCTTCGAGCATGGCCAGGTCGAAGCGTGCCGACCAGCCCAGACGCTCGATCCACGGCAGAAAATGCCCGGCGGCAATCGCCTCGCCCTGTGGGTCGAGCAGGCGTGCCAGCACTTTGTGATGCAGCACCTGGCGGGTGTCGGCGCATTGCACGACGGGCTGGAAGTACAACTGCATCTTGCCTTCGGTCAAGGCGTCGTCGATCCAGGTGCGCCAGTCGTGCTGGGAGTGATTCGGCGCGGTGTCATGCTGGCCCAGATACACCCAGGGTCGCTCGGGACGCTGCCGGGATTCAGTCAATGCCTGATCGAGGCGCAGCAGTACGTTGCCGATCGGCTCTCCGGGGCGATAGGCGACAACGCCCAGGTGGGCGACCGGCATGCAATCACTGGCGCCGGTCAGGCGCAGGTTCTCCAGGCTGATGCTGACATCGGCGGCCAGGCGCGCGGCGCTCTCGGCGTCCAGGCCCGGGGTCAGCAGGCTGAACTCCCCACCGCGATTGCGCGCCGCCAGCCAGGTGCGACGTTCCGGCAATTGAGTCAGGCGCCTGAGCAGTTCGCCGGCGGCGCTGATCAGTGCGTCGGTTCGTTGGCCCCCCAGTCGCTGGTTGAGCCCGTTCAGGTCGTTGATCCGCAACATCAGCAGATGGCCATCGCGGCTCTGTTCGCAGACTCTCAAGTGGTCGGCCAGTTTTTCGTCGAGCAGGCGCCGGTTGGCCAGGCCGGTAAGGCTGTCCAGGTAGGATTCGGCCCGCAGTTTTTCGCTGCGTGCAGCCTCTTCGACGAACAGCGCCTTGAGTTTTTCGACCATCTGGTTCATGGCCAGCACCACCCGTTTCAGCTCCGGTGTGCGTGGCAGGTTGGGCAGGCTGAGAAACTCGCGTTTACTGATGGCTTCGGCTTGTCGGACCATGCTGTCGAGTGGGCGGAATTGCCTGCGCAGCATCCATCCTCCAATCACCGCACTGAACAGCCCGCACAACAGCAACCAGATCAGGCTGCCGAGGGTGCTGTCCCAGAGCTTGGCCAGGGCGAATTGCGGATTGCTCAGCACTTCGACCCGTGCCAGCTGTTCCCAGCCGCGCATGACCAAGGCGTCGCCACCTTCCGGGCGCAGGTTGACCAGGCTGACGAACCAGTCAGGCACACCGTCGACTTTTGTCGGAGTGCTGCGCTCCACCAGGGTTTGCTGATCCTTGAGCCTGATCACGCGGATGTTGCTGAAATAGCCGCTGTCGAAAATCGAACTGACCATCAGCTCCATCATTGCCGGGTCATCGACCTGTGCCGTCAGCGACAGCCCCAGCGCGGTGGCCGCGTCCTGGGCGTGGGCACGCAGCTGACTGAGCGTTTGCTCGCGGGAGCTTTCGAGGCTGGCAAAAAAACTGCCGCTGAACGCCACCAGCAGGAACAGGCAGATGGCCAGGAACAACTGTTTACGCAGTGTCATGTCTCGCTCCTTGCCATGGCGGTTAGCCGTCGCCGATGTCGAACCCTTCGCTCTGCATCTTTTTCAACACGTCCTGCCAGCGCGACAGCTTCTTCGAGTCGCTGCTGCGTTGGCCGCCGTTCTTGCCCGGCAGGTACAGGCCTTCGGCGTTGAAGGCGTACACCGGCAGCAAGTCTTTGCGTTGGGAGGCGGGGCGGATATCGCCGATCAGGTTGTCCAGCACCAGTGGATCGGCCGTGGGGGTGCTGTAGAACGTCAGCACCATGTGCGCCTGGTTCTGGCTCAGGGCCTTGACGTAGGTGATGCGCAGTTTTTCGCTGGGGAACCCGAGCCGGCGCAGGCTGAAATACTTAGCCAGCGCGTAGTCCTCGCAATCGGCGGCACCCTTGATCAGGGCTTCGACGGGTGTAGCCCAGTAATCGGTCTGTTGCCAGATGCGCGTGTCGTCCTGGAAATTCAACTGCTGATTGAAGAAGCGGTTCACCGCGTTGAGCTGCTCACGTTCGGGCACGCCGCGTGCACTTTGCAGCATCTGACTCCACGCCTCGATCCGGTTCCGTGCCGGTCCCGGCGGGCCGTAGCGTTTTTCCACGGTTTGCAGGATCTGCGCAAAATCCCAGTCGGCCCGGACGCCGTTGATAACGGTCAATAGCAAACCGGCCAGCAGCAACCCGCCGCCGAGCCGAAGTCGGAGCGCTGGCCATCCTGGACTACGCAGACTGCGGGCCATGTCTGGCTGCTCGAGTGTAGGTTCGTGGAGTTTAGGTGGAGATTTTGCAGGGGGAGGGCAGGTCGTCGGGCGAGGGGCGCTCACTGAGCTTTTTGTGGCGAGGGGGCTTGCCCCCGTTGGGTTGCGAAGCGACCCCAAACCATTCAATCCAGATATCCCTGGTACACCGCGGCCACCTGTTTTGCGGCTGCTGCGCAGCCGAGCGGGGGCAAGCCCCCTCGCCACAAGGGGCCCGGGAGCCTTCAGTATTTGCGCAGGGTTTTTTGCCTGAGGATGTAGATCGTCACCAGCACCGCACTGGTCAGCATGAACCCTCGTGCCCAAGGCAGCGGTACCAGATAGCAGGAGAACAGGATGCTCGCCCACATCAGGCCGATGGCGTAGACCTTGCCCTTGAGCGGAATGCCGTTGCCGTCGAGGTAATCGCGAATCCACGGACCCAGCCGCGGATGCTCGACCAGCCATTGATAGAAGCGCGGCGAACTGCGGGCAAAGCAGGCGGCCGCCAGCAGCAGGAAGGGGGTGGTGGGCAATACCGGCAGGAAAATTCCGATGACCCCCAACGCTACGCTCAGCCAGCCGATGGCCAGCAGCACGTAGCGCAACATCAGGGGGCGGTTGCCTATGGGATTGTCCATAGGCAGAACCTTAGTGGTGACGGGGTTTGAGAATCGCCGGTTTTTCGTCTGGCGCGTTGCACAGCAGGTACAGCGCAGTCAGGGCTTCCGGGATCTGCACGATCATGTCGTCCATCAGGTTGGCGTCGGCGGCAATGTCGGAGAACTCCGGTTGCTCGTCGAACAGGCCCGATCCGACCATGATCGGCAGCAGCATTTCGCTGACTTCGTCTTCGGCGGTTTCAAACCAGGCTTCTTCGCGCAGGAACACGCCCTCCATGAAACCGATGCACCAGCCGCGCAGCTCGGAATCGTCCGGGTCGTCGCCCAGGTCCAGGTCGCACGGCAACTCGAATTCCTCGTCGGAGGCCAGTTGACGGGCGATGTGGGCCTTGAGGCCGATCAGCGTGGCTTCGATCTCTTCGCGCTGGGCTTCGCCACTGTAATGCGGCTCTTCGGCGAACAGTGCGTCGATCCATTCACGGTCCGGGACCACTTCGGAACAGATCGACAGCGCAGTGAGGTAGCCGTGGGCGGCCACGTAGTCCAGCGCCTCGTCATGCAGTTCATCAGCGTCGAGGAAGACTTGCAGGCGGGTTAGTTGCTCAGCGAAGGACATTAAAGGACTACCTTGGGGAATGTTCGATGCGGGAATTCTAGGCCTTCTTGAGCGCTTGGGCCAGCCGCACGGCATATTTGCCCGTTTGTGGCAGTTGCCAAGCGATATCCCTGTGGGAGCGAGCCTGCTCGCGATGGCGGTGGTTCAGGCGAAATCAATGTTGGCTGAGATGGCCTCTTCGCGAGCAGGCTCGCTCCCACGGTTTTTGCACATCAGGTTTGCCGGAGTCTTATCAGCGGTGCCCAATGCCTGCCGGGGCTCGGGTATACTCGCGCGTTTTGTGATGCCCTGCTGGCTTCACGGCTGAAATGTGAAGCGTCATGCAATGCGCACTTACGATTTGTCGGTGCAGCGTCGCGGGTTCTGAACCAGCCTTGCAGGGATGTTTCGGTGATTTTTGGAGTTTTTATGCTCGAACAGGCTCAACGCGTCCTCAAGGACATCTTCGGCTACGACAGTTTCCGTGGCCGCCAGGGTGCAATCATTGAGCGCGTGGCCAGCGGCGGCGATGCCCTGGTCCTGATGCCTACCGGTGGCGGCAAGTCATTGTGTTTCCAGGTCCCGGCGCTGCTGCGCGAAGGCCTGGCCGTGGTGGTCTCGCCGCTGATCGCCCTGATGGACGACCAGGTCGCCACCCTCGAAGAGCTGGGCGTGGCCGCCGCCGCGTTGAACTCCACCCTCAGCGCCGAGCAGCAGCGTGACCTCGCCGCCCGCATCCGCCGCGGTGAAGTGAAAATGCTCTATCTGGCGCCGGAACGTCTGGTCCAGCCGCGCATGCTGTCATTTCTGCAAGGATTGAACATTTCCCTGTTCGCCATCGACGAAGCCCACTGCGTGTCGCAATGGGGGCATGACTTCCGTCCGGAATACCTGCAACTGGGCCAGTTGGCGGAAATGTTCCCCGACGTGCCGCGCATCGCCCTGACCGCCACGGCCGACAAGCGCACCCGGGAAGAAATCGTCACCCGGCTGCACCTGCAAGACGCCGAGCGCTTCCTGTCGAGCTTCGACCGACCGAACATCTTTTATCGCATCGTGCCCAAGGAGCAGCCGCGCAAGCAGTTGCTGGCGTTCCTCGCCGAACGCCGCAGCGATGCCGGCATCGTGTATTGCCTGTCGCGCAAGAAAGTCGAGGAAGTCGCCGCATTCCTCAGCGAGCAGGGCTTCCCGGCGCTGCCGTACCACGCCGGTCTGCCCAACGACTTGCGGGCTTACCATCAGAAGCGCTTCCTCAACGAAGAAGGCCTGATCATGGTTGCCACCGTGGCCTTCGGCATGGGCATCGACAAGCCCAACGTGCGTTTTGTCGCGCATCTCGATTTGCCGAAATCCCTGGAGGCCTACTACCAGGAAACCGGTCGTGGCGGCCGTGACGGCCTGCCGGCAGACGCCTGGATGGCCTACGGCCTGCAAGACGTGGTGATGCTCAAGCAGATGCTGCAGAACTCCGAAGGCGACGAGCGCCACAAACGCCTGGAACAGCACAAGCTCGACGCCATGCTTTCCCTGTGTGAAGAAACCCGCTGCCGTCGGCAAACGCTGCTGGCCTACTTCGACGAGGACATGCCCCAGCCTTGCGGTCATTGCGACAACTGCGTCGACGGCGTGCAGACCTGGGATGCCACCGAGCCCGCGCGGCAGGCGCTTTCGGCGATCTATCGCACCGGTCAGCGCTACGGCGTCGGGCACCTGGTGGATGTATTGCTGGGCAAGGACAACGAAAAGGTCCGTAACTTCGGCCATCAGCATCTTTCGGTGTTTGGTGTCGGCAAGGCGATGGCGGAGGGCGAGTGGCGCTCGTTGTTCCGCCAACTGGTGGCCCGAGGTCTGGCTGACATCGACCTCGAAGGCTACGGTGGCTTGCGCCTGAGTGACAGTTGCCGGCCGCTGCTCAAAGGCGAGGTGACCCTTGAGCTGCGTCGCGACCTCAAGGCGCAAACCGTGGCGAAAAGCAGCAAGAGCCAGGCGAGCCAGCTGGTCCGGGGCGAGGAGCGCGAACAGTGGGAAGCCCTGCGTGCCCTGCGACGCAAGCTCGCCGAAGAACATGGCGTGCCGCCGTATGTCATCTTCCCCGACTCGACCTTGCTGGAGATGCTGCGCAGCCAGCCGACCTCGCTGGCGGAAATGGCCACGGTCAGCGGCGTCGGCGCGCGCAAGCTTGAGCGTTACGGCGAAGCCTTCCTCGAAGTCCTCGGCGGCCAGGTCGAGGCGCCGAAACCGGTGGCCGACGTACGTCACGAACTGATCACGCTGGCGCGGGCCGGTATGACACCGGTGCAGATCGCCGGTCAGTTGCAGTGCTCGGAAAAGAACGTCTACACCATGCTGGCCGAAGCGATCGGCAAGCAGCAGTTGTCGCTGGAGCAGGCGCTGGATCTGCCGGAAGACCTGATGGGTGAAGTCCAGGACGCCTTCCTCGACGGCGAAGGCGAATTGCCGCCGGTTTCCGAGATCGCCACGCTGTTCGCGGGCCGGGTACCGGAAGGGGTTTTGTACTGTGTTCGCGCAGCCTTGCAGTCGGAATTCGAGATTTGAGACATCCGTCGTGCTGATGTAACGATTCAGTACAGATCAAGCCTTGCCTCGGATCGAGGCTCATGCTTAGCTGACTAATAATTAGTTTTTATTTATTTCAGTCTAATCATGAGTGTTTTATGCCGTTAACCGATCAACACCGCTTTGGCATGCAATTGGCCCAGATGTCCCGTGGCTGGCGTGCCGAACTGGACCGCCGACTGGCGGGCATGGGCTTGTCCCAGGCGCGCTGGCTGGTGCTGCTGCACCTGGCCCGTTTCGAAGAAGCTCCGACCCAGCGGGAGCTGGCACAAAGCGTTGGCGTCGAAGGCCCGACCCTGGCCCGTTTGCTCGACAGTCTGGAAAGCCAGGGGCTGGTGCAACGCCAGGCGGTGCTGGAAGACCGTCGGGCGAAGAAAATCGTGCTCTGCGCCCCGGCGCTTCCCTTGATCGAACAAATTGAAACCATTGCCACGCAACTGCGTCACGAACTGTTCGAAGGCGTCGATGAGGCGGATTTGAAGGTGTGCATGCGGGTTCACGGGCATATCCTGGGCAACCTTGAAAAACCCTGAGGCATAACCGACTGCCAGGCTTTTTGAGAGACCGCATTGCGCAGACTATAAGAACTACTCGGCAATATCGTGTTCGTAACGGATGTACGAACGCGTACGGGTAGTTTTTGTAGATCTGAAGGATGCTCATGCTCAAGTGTTGGCGGTTGGTTTTGCGTGGTTGTTCACAGGGGTTGCTGGCCGGGGCGGCGGTCACTTACTCGGCATGGGCGCCGGCGTTGGGCCTGGGTGAAATCACCCTGCATTCGGCGCTGAATCAACCGTTGCGTGCCGATATCGCCCTGGTGGATGCGGCTGGCCTGGAAGAGGGCGAGCTGTCGGTGAGCCTGGCAACGGCAGACGAGTTCAACCGTGCCGGGGTCGACCGGGTCTTTTTCCTCGACAATCTGAAATTCACCCCGGTCCTGCGCGGCAAGCGCAGCGTGATCCAGGTGACATCCAGCAAACCGGTCAGTGAACCCTTCCTGAATTTCCTCGTGCAACTCGATCAGCCCGGCGCTCGGTTATTGCGCGAGTACACGGTACTGATCGATCCGCCGGGTTCGCCAGGCATTGTTACTGCCACCGATGAACCGGTTTCCAGTTCCCCTGCGTCCGCATTCCCCAGGGTTCAACCGGTCGAAACGCCGCCACCCGTGGCAAAGACGGCGCCAGCCACAGACGCCTCCATGGTCGACCCCGCTGTGGAGCAACTGGCTGCCAGCACCCTGCAAAACCACCAATTGCAATCCACTGTCGATGAGCTCAATGCGAAGCTGCAAAGCCAGGATGAGCTGATCGATGGCCAGAAACAGCAGTTGGCCGAATTGCAAACCCAGCTGGCTGAACTCAAGAAGGTAAAAGCGCAACCCATGGTTTCTGATGCAGTGGCACCGGCCCCCGCCATTGCTGAAACCCCCGGGGTTGGTTGGTTGCAGATTGCCGGCGTGTCGGCGTTGATGGGGTTGCTGGTGCTGGGCTGGTTTGTACGCCGTCGGCGCCAGCAGCATCAGGCCACGGATTCGGAGGCTCTGTCGCCGCCGCATGAGCCGTCGGCTGAGTTCTTTACCGAACCAGTGATCTGGCCGCCCGTCACGCAATCGCCCACTGCACAGCGTGACGGGGTGCCAGCCAATGATGAACTCGAGTGGGTCGATAACCGTCATACCATCCCGGTCGCTGCTGCCGTGGCGGCGGCTCCGGGTTTGGCGATGTCCGGCGAATCCGCCACTGACGATGAGTACCGGCTCAACCTGGAGGAGCTGTCCATGGCGTCGAGTTGGGACGTGATCAGCCCAGGCGAGACCAGGCAACCGGTGGCGCTGACCATGATCGAGCCCGCGTTCGGGTTAGAGGCACATCCTGATCAGCCGACTCGACAGTCACCGGCCGGGCTATCATAGCGGCGTCGTCAAACTCTGGAGTCAAGCCCCATCATGACCGCCCACAAACCGGAAGTCGTCATCACCTATTGCACGCAATGCCAGTGGCTGTTGCGTGCGGCCTGGCTGGCCCAGGAACTGCTCAGCACCTTCGGTGACGACCTGGGTAAAGTCTCCCTGGTGCCGGGCACCGGCGGGGTCTTTCATGTGTTCTGTGACGCCGTGCAGATCTGGGAGCGCAAGGCGGACGGTGGCTTCCCTGAAGCCAAAGTGCTCAAGCAGCGGGTCCGCGATCAGATCGACCCGGACCGCGACCTGGGGCACAACGACCGCACTCAGTGAGACGCCGCCTCGGCGGTAACGGCCTTCTTGCTCGAACTGCCTGAGAGCCTGCTGGACACCACGATTGCCACAATGATCAACGCACCTCCCAGCAACATGCGCAGGGTGGGGTTTTCGTTGAACAGTAGCCAGGCGACGGTGATGCCATAGACCGGCTCCAGGGCGAACACCACGGCGGCGGTGCGTGCCTTGATCACCGCCAGGCTGGCGACGAACAGACTGTGGGCGACACCGGTACAGAACACACCGAGCAGGCCGATCCACAGCCAGTCGATGGCGCGAACTTCGCTCAATTGAGGCGCCGCCACCGGCAGCAGGCACAGGGCAACCACCACGTTCTGGCACAGCGCCGCCTGCACGGGCGGGACGCGCCCGGAGCTGGCACGGTTGGTCAGCGACAGCAGGGCGAACAACAAGCCGGAACCCACGGCCCACAGCAAGCCGGTGGTGGCGCCGCTGGCCAGGTCAAAATCAGGCGTGACCAGCACCAGGCCGACACTCACCAGCAGCACCAGCACAATCTCATTGGCGCGAATGCGCTCGCGGAAGATCAGCCCTTCGAGGATCACGGTAAAGGCCGGGAAACTGGCGAAGCCGAGCGTTGCAATCGCCACGCCTGCGACTTTCACCGCAATGAAGAAACTCACCCAGTGCCCGGCGAGCAACAAGCCGCTGAGCAGCAGCCGACGCCAGTCCACGGCCTCGAGTTTCTGCCAGCGCGTCTGGCTGGCGAACCGTGCAAAAAATGCCAGTGCGAGCACGGCAAAAGCGGCACGGCCGAACACGATGATCGCCGGTGATGCGGCAGCCAGTTTGCCGAACACGCCGGTCAGGCCGAACATCAATGCGCCGATATGCAAGGCGCCAAGTGCGGTACGGGGAGTCATTGCAATCCTTGATGACAAACGAACAGAGGCCTCATTGAAGCGCGTAATGCCCCGTCAAGTCTGTCGGCAGACTAGCGTTTTTTGTCGCCAGCCTCGCGCCGCAGTTTTCCGGGCGACGCCCCGAACTCGCGCAGCACTGCCGCTGCGAAGGCACTCTGGGAGCTGTAGCCGACGCGGCTGGCAATCTCGCCGATGGGCAGCGCCGAGTTGCGCAGCATGCCCACCGCGATGTGCAGGCGTCGACTGCGGATGTAGTCCATCGGCGTCTGCCCGCATTCAGCCACGAACCGCGCATGCAAACGGGCACTGGAGAGGCCGGCCACCCGGGCCAGGTCGGCCACCTGCAGCGGGTACGCCGCGTACTGATCGATGTGTGCATTCAGCGCGGCATAGGGCAGGCGCCGACCGCCGACGGCGTCGGGCCTGGCGTTGTTCAGGCTGGCCAGCAACAGCACCGCGCCTTGTTGTGCGATCAGCGGATCATCGACCGGACTGTTCGCCAGCCAGCTGACCAATTGGCTTTGTCCCGCGTCCAAGGGCAGGCGGCCGGCGTTGTCGAGCAAGCGTCGGCTGGACTCGGCGTGATCGCCCAACGACTGCGAAACCCATTGTTCGCTGGGCACATCCAGCACCAGGCAGCGACTGCCATTGGCGCTGCCACACGCATGATGCGCACCGGAGGGCACCACCACGAAACTCTGCTGGACCACCTGGCTACCACGGCCGTCGACCTCGAAATCCAGGGCGCCCGAAAGCCCGAACACCAATTGCGCGTGTTCATGGCTGTGGACGATCAGGTCGTGGCTGTATTGGCGCAGCGTGAGGATCGGTCTCATCGCGGGTCTCCCGGTTCAGGGCGTCAGTCTACACCGAGCGGGCCCACTAGCGTTGTCACAGGACTGACTTGACGCTGTCATGGACCATTAACCGGGCCGCGGCAGACTTGGCAAAACTTGCCAGAGGGTTGCCCATGACCAGCGCCGAGCTCGCCAAACCCACCCGTAAGCAACGCGTACGGACGCTATGGATTTCCGACGTGCATTTGGGCACCCGGGATTGCCAGGCTGAACACCTGTCGCAGTTTCTCAAGAGCTACCATGCGGACAAAATCTACCTGGTCGGCGACATCATCGACGGCTGGAAACTGCGCGGTGGCATGTATTGGCCGCAAGCGCACACCAACGTGATCCGTCGCCTGCTGACCATGAGCAAGCGTGGCACCGAGGTGATCTACGTCACCGGCAACCACGACGAGTTCCTGCGCCGCTATTCGAAGCTGATCCTGGGCAATATTCAGTTGGTGGACGAAGCCGTGCACGTCACCGCCGACGGCCGGCATCTGCTGGTGATCCATGGCGACCAGTTCGATGTGATCACCCGTTATCATCGCTGGTTGGCCTTTCTCGGTGACTCGGCCTACGAATTCACCCTGACCCTCAACCGCTGGCTCAATCATTGGCGCGCGCGATATGGTTACGGCTACTGGTCGCTGTCGGCCTACCTCAAGCACAAGGTGAAAACCGCGGTCAGCTTCATCAGCGACTTCGAAGAAGCCATCGCCCATGAATGCGTCAAGCGCGAGCTGCACGGCGTGGTGTGCGGGCACATTCACCATGCCGAGATTCGCAAGGTGGGCGAGGTGGACTACCTCAATTGCGGCGACTGGGTGGAGTCGTGCACGGCGCTGATCGAGCACTGGGATGGTTCGATCGAGTTGTATCGCCTGGCGGATGCCCAGGCGCGGGAGGCGCAGATCAAGGCGGCCAAGGTTGCAGAGTTGGCCTGACAGTCATTCGGTGTTTGTGCTGGCCTCTTCGCGGGCAAGCCCGCTCCCACAGTGGGTGAAGGTGAACACAAAACTTGTGGTCGCCAGATAACCCTGTGGGAGCGGGCTTGCCCGCGAATGGACCGCGCAGCGGTCCTGTCAGGCCGGCGAGTGCTCTTCCATCGCCGCCTTGTAGATCGAGTTCCTCGGCCGCGCAAACAACCGCTCCATCATCGGTTCGAAGAAGCTCAGCGGCAGCGTGTCGTACGCCGGATCAAACGCCGCCGCATCGTATTTGGCACAGAACTCGACGGTCGCCTGGTACTGCGGGTGGTCCTGGAACTGCTCACGCAGATGCCGATCCATGCCCAGGTGATGAAAGAAGTAGTAACCCTGGAAAATCCCGTGTTTCTCCACCATCCACAGGTTCTCGGCGCTGACGAACGGCTTGAGGATCGCTGCGGCGATGTCCGGGTGGTTGTAGGAACCCAGGGTGTCGCCGATGTCATGGAGCAGGGCGCAGACCACGTATTCTTCGTCGCGACCATCGCGAAAGGCGCGGGTGGCGGTTTGCAGGGAATGGGTCAGGCGATCCACCGGGAACCCGCCAAAATCCCCCTCCAGTAACTTCAGGTGCGCCACGATCCTTGTCGGCAATTGTCGCGCGTAGGCAGTGAAGTCTGCGGCGATGATCGCCCAGTCTTCCTGTGTGCCGTCCTTCATGTGGGTGAAGCGGGCATTGGCATTCATAGGCAACTCTCTTGTGACGGATGTTCTCTAGAACGGAACGCGCCCCAGCACCATGTCCCGGTACATGACAAAATCGCCGAGCAGGCTGTAGAAGGGGTGTTGGAACGTTGCCGGGCGGTTCTTCTCGAAGAAAAAATGCCCGACCCAGGCAAAGCTGTAGCCCGCCACAGGCAGGGCCCACAACAGCATCCAGGCTCCGCGACCAACGGTCAGCGCCAGTATCAAGATAACCAGCGTCGTGCCGATAAAATGCAATCGGCGGCAGGTACTGTTGCTGTGCTCGCTGAGGTAGTAAGGGTAAAACTCAGCAAAGCTGTTGAAGCGCTTGATGTTTTCCACGACTGCGATCTCTGTGGTTATTGTTCTGGCTGCAAGTTGTTCTGCGGGTAGCTTATTTGAGTCTAGAGTGATCAATGGCATCAGGCAGTGACAATAGGCGCCACTTTAATATCCTTCGGTCAATAGCCGTCGCACGCGGCTCACCATGTAAGAAAACGCCATGAGCGAACGAACGACTTCTGCAAGCTGGGCGATGGGGATTGTCAAAGCACTGGAGATGGACGGCCTGGATTGCCGGGTTCTGTTCAAACAGCTGGGGCTCGATTACGCGGCACTGGATGATCCGGATGCGCGCTTTCCGCAGGACTCCATGACACGGCTGTGGCAACGCGCGGTCGAACTGTCCGGCAACCCGGCCATCGGCCTGAACATGGGCAAGGTGGTGCGGCCGGCGCAGTTCCATGTGACCGGTTACGCCTTGATGTCCAGCCAGACACTGGCCGAAGGTTTTCAGCGTCTGGTGCGCTATCAGCGAATCATTGCCGAAAGTGCCGACCTGAGTTTCCAACTGCTGGACGAAGGCTACGCGCTGATTCTGACGGTGCATGGCGACCACTTGCCACCGACCCGGCAGAGTGCCGAAGCTTCACTGGCCTGCGCGCTGGCGCTGTGCAGCTGGTTGACCGGGCGTACGCTGCAGCCACGCAAAGTGCTGCTGCAAGGCGCCGAACCGGTCAATCCTGAACCCTATAGACAAGCCTTCCATGCACCGCTGGTGTTCAACGCGCCTTACGATGCGCTGATTTTCGAGCGTGCGGACATGGAAGCGCCCTTGCCGACGGCCAACGAAGCCATGGCGCTGCTGCATGACCGTTTTGCCGGTGAGTACCTGGCGCGCTTTTCCGAAAGCCGCGTGACGCACAAGGCAAGGCAGGTGTTGTGCCGCCTGTTGCCCCAGGGCGAGCCCAAGCGCGACACCGTGGCGCAGACGCTGCACCTTTCCCAGCGCACCTTGCAACGGCGCTTGCAGGAAGAGGGCACGAGTTTTCAGGCGCTGCTGGACGATACCCGGCGCGAACTGGCCGAGCAGTACCTGGCGCAACCGAACATGACCTTGCTGGAAATCGCCTACTTGCTGGGGTTCGCCGATCCGAGCAACTTCTTCCGCGCTTTCCGCCGCTGGTTCGATGCCACACCCGGCGAGTACCGGATGCGGCTGATGCAGGCACCTGAAGCGGTCAATGACGCCAAAATGCCGGAATACACAGCACAAACACAGTGATGATCTCCAGTCGGCCGAGCAGCATGCCGAACGACAGAATCCACTTGGCGGCATCCGGCAGGGTCGCGAAGTTACCGGCCGGGCCGATGGTCTCACCGAGCCCCGGGCCGACACCGGACACGGTACTGGCCGCGCCGGTGAGGGCGGTCATCCAGTCCACGCCGAGCAGCGACAGCAGCAGCGCAATCACGCAGATGGTGATCGCAAAGAAGAACGAAAAGGTCAGGATCGAACGCACGATTTCTTCGTCGAGGCGGTGACCGTTGTACTTCTGCTTGATCACCGCGCGCGGATGAATCAGCTGGTTAAGGTTGGCCTTGAGCAGGATATAGGCCACCTGGAAGCGGAAAATCTTGATACCGCCTGCAGTCGAGCCGGAACAACCGCCGACAAACCCCAGATAGAAGAACAGCATCAGCGAGAAATTGCCCCAGAGGCTGTAGTCCCCCAGTGCAAAACCGGTGGTGGTCACTACCGACGTCACGTTCAGCGCCACGTGCCGCAACGCCTCCAGCCAATGCAGCTGGGTCGTCCACCAATACCAGGTGCCGAGCACCAGCCAGGTCACCAGCAACATGCCGAGCAGGCCTTGAACCTGTTCATCCTTGATCAGCGCCCGACGGTTACCCCGCAACGTAGCGACATACAGGGTGAACGGCAGGGCCCCGAGAATCATGACGACGATCGCGACCCAATGCACCGCAGGCTCCGGCCACTTGGCCAAAGACTGGTCGGAGGTGGAGAAGCCACCGGTGGAAATCGCCGACATCGCGTGGTTGATCGCATCGAACGGGCTCATCCCGGCCCACCAGAACGCCAGGCTGCCGACAATGGTAATGCCGACGTAGGCCGCCACGATCAGGCGCGCCACCATGTGCGAACGGGGCATGACTTTTTCCGAACGGTCCGACGATTCGGTCTGGAACAGCCGCATGCCGCCGATGCGCAGCAGCGGCAGAATCGCCACCGCCATGCCGATGAAGCCGATGCCGCCGAGCCAGTGCAGCAACGAGCGCCACATCAGGATGCCGGGGGACATGCTGTCCAGGCCGCTGAGTACGGTTGCGCCAGTGGCGGTGATGCCGGACATGCTTTCGAAGAACGAGTCGGTGTAGCTGATGTGTTGGGTCAGCAGGAACGGCAGCGCGGCGAAGATGCACACCACCAGCCAACTGCTGACGGTCAGCAGGTACATGTCCCGGGGGCGCAGGTGCACGTGCTCGGGGCGCCCCGGAATCACCAGCGCCAAACCGGCGACAAAGGTGATCATGCTGGCCCAGAGGAACGACGGCAGATCGCTGGTGCGGTCGAAAATGACCAGCGTGGCCATGGGGATGACCATGGAGATCGCCAGCGTGATCAGGAAGATGCCGATGATGAAACCAATGATCCGTAAGGTCGGCAACGCCATGAGGTCCGCTCGGCTGATAGAGGAAAGGGCGCCATTCTACCTGTGAGGCAGGGCATGTAAACCGGCACTGCTGCGGCAGTTACAGCTAGAATAGCCGCACAAATTTTTCAGGAGGTGGCCGATGCAGGCTCTCGACGCTTTGCTCAACCGTGTTTCCGTTCCGCGACTGATTGACCCTGCACCCACTGCCGAGCAGCGCGAGGTGCTGTTCGGCGCCGCCATGCGCGCCCCGGATCACGGTCACTTGCAGCCTTGGCGCTTCCTGACGGTGGAAGGTGCGGCACGTGAGCAAATGGGCGAGCTGCTGGTCGAAGCGGCGAAATTGCAGGACGGCGAAGTCAGCGAAGCGGCCATCGACAAGGCGCGCAATAATCCGCTGCGGGCGCCGTTGGTGGTGGTGGTGATTGCGCGGTTGCAGGATCACGTCAAGTATCCGAAGTCCGAGCAGTTGCTGGCGGCGGGCTGTGCGGCCCACGGGATCTTGCTGGCGGCCTATGCGCAGGGCATTGGCGCGGTGTGGCGTACCGGTGACCTGGCGTACTCGCCGCATGTGGCCAAGGGTTTGGGCCTGGCGGAGGGGGAAGAGGTGATTGCTTTCCTGTACCTGGGCACACCGCAGAAAGAACCGCGGGTGGCCGAGAAGGTCGACCTGGCCGAATTCGTCAGCGAATGGTCCGGGAAGGTCTGACACCGCAGGCCCTGTGGGAGCGAGCTTGCTCGCGATAGCGGCAGTACATTTAACATTGAAGTGACTGAAAAACCGCCATCGCGAGCAAGCTCGCTCCCACAGTAGATCTGTGTCATTCAGAATTGGGGGGACAGCCTCAGGGCTGTACGACAGCCCCCGGTACCAACGGCAATTCCAGGCTGGCAATGAACCCGCCTTCAGGGTGATTGGCCAGTACCAGGCAGCCGCCATGGCGCTCCGCCGCTCGCCGGGCGATCGCCAGGCCCAGGCCGTGTCCGGCCGCGGTCTGCCCCGGTGCCCGATAGAACGGCTCACCGAGCTGGCTCAAATATTCGGCACTGACCCCCGGTCCATGATCGCGCACGGTCACGACGATCCGCTCACCTTGGCGCAGCGCCTGCATTTCGATCGGCAGGCCACCCACCGGATTGAAACGCTGGGCGTTGCGCAGCAAGTTGTCCACGGCCCGTTCGATCATGGTCGGCCAGCCCTTCAGATTCAGTTGCGACTCAGCTTCGAGGTGTACGAGCTGTTCGGGTGAAGCGAGTTGAGCATCCTTCTGCAAGGTATTGAGCAAGGCATTCAGATCCACCTCTTCGGCACTGGCGTTATCGGAGTCGACCCGCGCCAGCACCAGGATTTCGCTGATCAGCGCTTCCAGTCGGTCGCACTCCCGGGTCAGGCGCGGCCATAGCTGTTCCCGTTCCTGTGGGCCGGCCCGTTCGGCGAGCGCCAGCGCGATACGCAGACGGGCCAGAGGCGAGCGCAGTTCGTGGGAGACATCGCGCAGCAGTTGCCGCTGGCTGCCAATCAAACTTTGCAGGCGCGCACCCATGCGGTTGAAGTCATTGGCCAGGACGCCAAACTCATCGCGACGGTTGGCCAGCTTGACCAGGCTGTTCTGTTGATACGTGGTTTGTCCCAGGTCATGCACCGCTCCGCGCAGACGGCTGAGCGGGCGAGTGATGGAAAAGGTCACCAGCAGGCTGAACAGGGTCAGCACCACCAAGGCGATTCCCAGGGCACTGAGCGGCCAGAGCAGGCTCTCGCGGTGCCAGGCGTCCAGTTCCGGGTGTGGAATGCGATAGATGAACAGGAAGGTGTCACCGGTTTTTTCGCTGGTGAACTCATCGGTCAGACGCCGCCATGGCAGGCGTCGGTCATCATTGTTCTGGCGCGCCTCAAAGGCCGCCGCACGTCTGGGGAAGGTGCCGCGTACCACCGGATCGCCACTCTCGTTGAGCACCTGAACGTCGATGTGATACTGGCGTTTGCGCTGCTGGAGAATGTCCTGGGCGGCGTCTTCGCCCTGACTTTCGTAAGTCTGCGTCCACTGTTCGGGCAGCGTGTTGAGGCCCGGGTGGCGGCTGAGAATCCAGGCGTCCTGGTTGAGCATGTGCCCGAGCAGGATGGAAAGCCCTGCAACCAGAGCGATGGCCAGCCAGAAGCTGGCCAGGATACGCCAGAACAATGAACGCACGGAAAATCCTCAAACAAGCACAGAATCCCATGTAGGAGCGAGCCTGCTCGCGAAAAACGCATAGACAACACGGGCTGCCTGATGCCGCGCGTTATCGTTGACGTCCATCGCGAGCAGGCTCGCTCCTACAGTAGATCAAAAGCATCAGACCCAACGGTGTTCAGCCGTCGGGTCCGGGGTTAACGCATTATTGCGTCTTTTGCGGCTGTTGCGCTTTCCAGGCCTTGAACTCGGCCCACTCGGCGCGACGTTCGGCCTGTTTTTTCTGGATCTCGTCGAATTTCTTCTGTTGATCCGGTTTCAGCACCGCACGCACGTCGGCTTCGGCTTTCTGGCGCTTGGCGGTCATTTCGTCTTTCATGGCTTTCTGGTCGGCTGGCGAGAGTTTCTCCAGGTATTTATCGACCAGTTGCTTACGCTCGTGCATCTGCTCGCCCATGATCTTGCGGATCTGCTCGCGCTGTTCGCGGCTCAGGTCCAGTTCACTGTACGGGCCTTTGCCGTGCATGCCGTGCATCTGACCGCCGTGGCGCGAACCGTCCATCGACCCACCCATGGGGCCTGCGCCTTCAGGCATGGCCATGGCCACGGTCGGCAGGGCAGCAGCGAACATCAGAGCGATAAGAGTCTTGCGCATGGTGAATCTCCTTGTCTCGTTCCCGGTACGTTCCGGATGAGTACAGATTACGCAGATCAAGGTCAGCGGCGGTCAGCGAAGGGTAAAGCTTGGGTAAAGACGATTTCCCGCCGACCTGACAAAACGCCCGATTCCCCTGTAGGAGCTGCCGCAGGCTGCGATCTTTTGATCTTGATCTTAAAAAGCAAGATCAAAAGATCGCAGCCTGCGGCAGCTCCTACAGGGACCGTATGTCGTCAGGGGTCAGAGGCTGTAGTAGTAGCCGCGGCTGCGCAGGGCCACGATGCGCGGACGGCCATCGGGGTGTGGGCCGATCTTCTTGCGCAGGTTGCTGACGTGCATGTCCAGGCTGCGGTCGTACAGGGTCAGCTTGCGGCCGAGGGCAATCTGCGCCAGTTCCTGTTTGTCCAGGGGTTCGCCAGGCTGCTTGAGCAGGGCTTCCAGCAGGCGGCTTTCGGAAACGGTGAGGGTGAACTCCTGCTCGTCGATGCTGACCACGCCGCGCACCGGGCTGAAACACAGGTCGCCCAGTTCCAGCTGGCTGGACACCGCTGCCGGGTGGCTGCGGCGCAGGACGGCGCGCAGGCGGGCGGTCAGTTCCCGTGGATCGCAGGGTTTGGCCAGGTAATCGTCGGCGCCCAGTTCCAGGCCAAGGATACGGTCCAGGGGCTCGCCCCGGGCCGAGAGCATCAGCACCGGCAAATCCGGGTGATCGCTGCGCAACTGCTTGAGCAGCTCCAGGCCGCTGCCATCGGGCAACATCACATCCAGTACCACGGCCGCCGGAGCGGTTTCGGCCAGCGCACGGCGAGCGCTCTGGCCGTCGTGACAGGCTCGTACCTGAAACCCTTCCTGGCTCAGCCAACTGCTCAGGAGCTCACACAGCTCCTGGTCATCATCAATCAGTAACAGCTCGCTCATGACTCACTCAATTTAGCCATTGTCGACGTTTTCGACTTGCTCCACTGGCGAAGATACCGCAGAGCAGCGCCAATAGCGCTACCCCGGCGCCAATGACAAACCATTGTTGCTGGTCGGTCAGCAAACGCGGCAGCGGACTGCTGGCCTGGGCTTCCTTGAGTTGCAGCTTCAAGCGCTGATTCTCCTGGCGCAACCGGGCCAGCAGCGGGCTTTCGCGTTCGCCATCGACAGTTTGCAATTGCTTGTTCAGTTCTTCCCGTTGCCGTTCGCTTTCTTTCAAGCGTTGCTGCAGCTCGGTGATCTGGCTGCCGGCACTCAAGGAAAGCGGCGTCGAGTTTCCACCCTCGGCGTATTCTTCACCGTGGGCGGGCGCCACGATCGACAACGTGACCAACATCAGACACAACGGACCCTTGCGCATCGCGACTCCTGATTCCAATACGAGTATTGGGCAAGTTGTCGGCCGATAAACAGGAATAATGAGCGATTGAGAACGCGATGAACCGACAAGGTTCACCGCGTGGGGGAATTGTTACGGCAGGACTTGCTTGAACGGTTTGACCAGAACGTTGGCGTAGACGCCTGCGGCGATGTACGGATCGGCGTCGGCCCAGGCCTGGGCGGCGCCCAGGGAATCGAACTCGGCGACGATCAGGCTGCCGGTGAAACCCGCCGCGCCCGGATCATTGCTGTCGACCGCCGGGTGCGGGCCGGCCAATACGATGCGACCTTCGCCCTTGAGCGCTTGCAGGCGCTCGAGGTGCGCAGGCCGTGCGGCCAGGCGGGCTTCCAGGGAGTTGGCGACGTCTGTGGCAATGATTGCGTAAAGCATGTCAGTCCTCGGTTTTTGGCGTAGTGGTGTCGGCATCGTGCAGGTGGCGGGACAGGTAAATGCCCTGGCCGACCAGGAACAGCAAAGTCATGCCCAGGCTGCCGAAGACCTTGAAGTCGACCCAGTAGCTCTGGAAGGTGAACGCGACAAACAGGTTGGCGGCACCGCAAAACAGGAAGAAGGCGATCCAGGCGATGTTCAGGCGTGTCCAGACCGGTTCCGGCAAGGTCAGCGCGTGGCCCATGATGCGTTTGATCAGCAGGCTGTCACCGACGAAGTGGCTGCCGATGAACGCCAGGGCGAACAGCCAGTTGACCACCGGGGCTTTCCACTTGAGGAACGTCTCGCTGTGGAAGGCCAGGGTCAGGCTGCCGAAGACCAGGCAGGCGATCAGGGTCAGCCATTGGCTCTTCTCCAGCTTGCGCTGCTTGATGAACAACGTGCCGTAGACCACCAGGGAACTGACGATCAGCATCGCGGTGGCGCTGTAAATACCGCCTACAGTGAGCTCATGGCCGGCGATGTCGACGACCCGTGGATCGATTTTGAAGACGATGAAAAACAGCAGGAGCGGGATGAAATCGATGAATTGTTTCACAGTGGCAGCCAGAAGCAGGATGTGGCGGCATAATAACAAACATATGGGCGCGCGATAGCGCCAGCTGATTTGAGGTTACAAAGCCCTGTGAATGTTGATTTGCACTGCCATAGCACGGCCTCCGATGGCGCCCTGGCGCCTGCGGTTCTGGTGGCGCGGGCGTTCGAGAAAGGCGTGCGAGTCCTGGCCTTGACCGATCACGACACCCTTGAGGGCCTCGACGAGGCCCTGCACGCGGCTACCGCGTTAGGGATGCAACTGGTCAATGGCGTCGAATTGTCCTGCACCTGGGGCGGCGCGACCATTCATGTGCTGGGCTACGGTTTTGACGTGAACGCCGCGCCGTTGGTCGAGGCCATCGCCAGATTGCATGATGGCCGCTGGCTACGCTCCGAGGAAATCAGCCGCAAACTGGCGCTCAAAGGCATGCCGGGGGCGCTGGATGGCGCCCGGGAGATCCAGCAGGCGCTGGGCGACAGCGGAAACGCGCCGGCCCGCCCGCATTTCGCCGACTGGATGGTGCGAGAAGGTTTCGTCAAGGATCGCGCCGAGGCGTTCCGCAAATGGCTGGGTGCCGGCAAGCTGGGCGACGTCAAGCAACACTGGCCGACCCTGGAAGAAACCGTCGAAACCCTGCGTGCGGCCAAGGCCTGGGTCAGCCTGGCACACCCCTGGCACTACGAATTCACTCGAAGCAAGCGACGTCGCCTGATTGCCGACTATATTCAAGCAGGGGGCCACGCCATCGAAGTGGTCAATGGTTACCAGCCTGCCGAACAAGTGGGCAGCCTGGCCATTCTGGCCCGCGAGTTCGGTCTGCTGGTCAGCGCCGGCAGTGATTTTCATGGCCCCGGAGGCTGGTCGGAGATCGGTGAATACCGGCCACTCCCGGAGGATCTGCCACCGCTATGGTGTCGATTCAAACATGACCCAGTTATTGCCGCCGTCTGAACAGGTAGAGAATGTGAGTCAATTTTTCCAGATTCATCCGGAAAACCCGCAAGCGCGCCTGATCAAACAGGCCGTCGAGATCATCCGCAAGGGCGGGGTGGTGATTTATCCCACAGACTCTTCCTACGCCATTGGTTGCCAGATCGGCGACAAGGTGGCTGTGGAGCGCGTGCGACGTTTGCGCGGGCTGGATGAAAAGCACAATTTCGCGCTGATTTGCTGTGACCTGTCGCAACTGGGCCTGTTCGCCAAGATCGACACCGGCACTTTCCGCTTGCTCAAGGCCCACTTGCCGGGGCCGTACACCTTCATTCTCAACGCCACCCGCGAAGTGCCGCGACTGTTGCTGCACCCGAAAAAACGCACCATTGGCCTGCGGGTGCCAAGCCATCCGATTGCCCTGGCGCTGCTGGAACAGCTCGGCGAACCGTTGATGAGCGTGAGTCTGATCATGCCCGGTGAAACCGACCCGATGTATGACCCCCATGAAATGCGCCAGTTGCTCGAACACCAGGTCGACCTGATCATCGATGGCGGCTTTGGCGGGATCAAGGCGTCCACCGTGATCAACCTCGCCGACGGCGAACCGGAAGTCATCCGCGTCGGTTGCGGCGACCCTGCGCCGTTCATGGTCGAGGCCTAGATGTCCGCAGTAGAACCCGTCGACAGTCAGGCCGGAGCCCAGCAGGAACTGCCCTTCGCCATGGTCTATGGCCAGGCGGTCATGGAAATGCCGCTGGACCTGTACATCCCGCCGGATGCCCTCGAGGTCTTCCTCGAGGCCTTCGAAGGCCCCCTCGACCTGCTGCTGTACCTGATCCGCAAACAGAACATCAATATCCTCGACATCCCGGTGGCGGAAATCACCCGCCAGTACATGGGCTACGTCGAGTTGATGCAGTCGGTGCGCCTGGAACTGGCCGCCGAGTACCTGGTGATGGCCGCGATGCTGGCCGAGATCAAGTCGCGGATGCTGCTGCCGCGGGCCGAAACCGTCGAAGACGAAGAGGACGACCCGCGCGCCGAACTGATCCGCCGCTTGCAGGAATACGAGCGTTTCAAGGCCGCCGCCGAAGGCATCGATGGCCTGAGCCGCGTCGGTCGCGACGTGGTGGTGCCCAAGCTCGACGCCCCGGAAGCCCGGGCACGCAAGTTGTTGCCGGACGTGCGCCTGTCCGAGTTGCTGTTGTCCATGGCCGAAGTGTTGCGCCGTGGCGACATGTTCGAAAGCCATCAGGTCAGCCGCGAGGCGCTGTCTACCCGCGAGCGCATGAGCGATGTGCTGGAGCGCCTCAAGGGCGGCGGTTTCGTGCCGTTTGTCGAGCTGTTCACCGCTGAAGAAGGGCGCCTTGGCGTGGTGGTGACCTTTATGGCGATCCTTGAACTGGTCAAGGAATCCCTGGTCGAGCTGGTGCAGAATGAGCCATTTGCCGCGATCCACGTGCGAGCCCGAGCCGAATAACGAGTCGAAACATGAACCTGACTGAACCCCGTGACCTGGCACCCTTGCTTGAAGCCTTTCTGTTGGCCTCGGGAAAGCCGCAATCCCTGGAAAGCCTGTTCGAGCTCTTCGAGGAGGGCGAGCGCCCGGAGCCACCGGTCTTCAAGAAGGCCCTGACGATTCTCGCCAAGTCTTGCGATGGCCGCGCGTTTGAACTCAAGGAGGTGGCCTCGGGGTATCGCCTGCAAATTCGCGAGAAATTTGCGCCGTGGGTCGGGCGTCTGTGGGAGGAGCGCCCGCAGCGCTATTCGCGCGCCATGCTCGAAACCATGGCCCTGATCGCCTATCGCCAGCCGATCACCCGCGGCGAAATCGAAGACGTGCGGGGCGTGGCGGTCAACAGCAACATCGTCAAGACTTTGATGGAGCGTGAGTGGATCCGCATCGTCGGCTACCGCGACGTACCCGGCAAACCGGCGATGTTCGCCACCACCAAGGCGTTTCTCGATCACTTCAACCTGAAAAACCTCGACGACTTGCCACCGCTGGCGGAACTGCGCGAGCTGGAACCGGACCCGGTGCTCGATTTCGACGACGCCCCCGTACCCGCCGGGTTGCAAGAGTTGGCCGACGCCAGCGCGGAACCGGAAGAGCCGAAGGAAGAAACCAGTTTCCACACGCTGTTGCTGGAGCTGGACAGCATGGAGGAGGGGATCAAGACCGACTTCGATGACCTGTTGCGTGATGGCGCGGTGACTGAGTTTGATTCGGAACAGCCCGACATCGAGCCTGAGCCTGAGCCGGAAATGGAACCGGAGCAGGAAGACGATATCCTCGGCGTGGCCGAAGCCCGGGAAAAACTCCTGGCCGCCGTTGCCGCCCTCGAACCACCGAAACCCGAGCCCGAACTGTCCGACGAAGAGGCTGAAGCCCTCGCCCTGGCTCAAGCTATCGAAGCAGAACGCCGCCAGTTCGAGGACTGATGCGAGTCTCATGAGCAATGGAGATTCACTGTGGGAGCGAGCTTGCTCGCGATGGCGGCAGGTCAGTCGCTTCGATGTCGGATATGCCTCCGTCATCGCGAGCAAGCTCGCTCCCACAGGGGGGATGTGTTCGCAAGCAAGTTGCGTGTCACCGGTCAGCGGAAAAACCAATAACCTTGCCTTGATCAGCTAGTCTCTGATGCGCAATCGTCCGCATGCGCGTATGATTCGCGACCCTTCGGCGATCCCTTCGCCAAAGTACCCAGATTTCAGACCACACCGGGAGGTGCCCAGATGAGTATCAAAGACCAGCAAGACGACCAGCCGATCGGCCCAGCAGGCGAAAAACTGCAAAAAGTCCTCGCCCGTATCGGCGTTGGCTCGCGCCGTGACGTGGAAGCCTGGATCAGCCACGGCCGCATCAAGGTCAACGGCAAAGACGCCACCCTTGGCCAGCGCGTCGACATGCACGACGCCATCACCATCGATGGCAAGGTGATCAAGCGTGAAGAGGCCGCCGAATCGGTGCGCCGCGTGATCATGTACAACAAACCCGACGGCGAAATCTGCACCCGTGTCGATCCGGAAGGCCGTCCGACCGTGTTTGACAAGATGCCGCGTCCGAAAGAAGGTCGCTGGATCAACATCGGTCGTCTGGACATCAACACCACCGGTCTGCTGATGTTCACCACCGACGGTGAGCTGGCCAACCGCCTGATGCACCCTTCCTACGAAATGGACCGTGAATACGCGGTACGTGTGCGTGGCGAAGTCGATGACGAGATGATCGAGCGTCTGAAGGCGGGTGTTGTCCTTGAAGATGGCCCGGCCAAGTTCACCGATATCAAGCAGGCGCCAGGCGGCGAAGGTTTCAACCACTGGTACCACTGCGTGGTGATGGAAGGTCGTAACCGCGAAGTTCGTCGCCTGTGGGAATCCCAGGGCCTGGTGGTCAGCCGTCTGAAGCGCGTGCGTTTCGGTCCGGTGTTCCTCAACTCCGACCTGCCGATGGGCCGCTGGCGCGAAATGAGCCAGTACGAAGTCGACATTCTGAGTGCCGAGGTCGGCCTGACGCCGGTCGCGATGCCGCAGATGAACGCCAAGAGCAAAGACAAGCTTGACCGTATGCAGCGCAAGTCGTCGCGTCCGATGGCCAAGACCGAGCGTGTGCGTACCCTGCGTCCAGCCGCTGGGGGGGCTGCTGCTCCTGTTGCTCCACGTGCCAGCCGCGAGCCGCAGATCGAAGGCGAGCGTCCAGGGCGCAAGCCTGCTGCGCGCCAGGACGGCGAACGCGGTCCACGCACGCCACGTCCGGCCAATGGCCGTGCCGAGCGTGGCGAAGGTCGTGGTACGCCGGTAGCCGATCGCCCGGCCGACACCAAGCGCCCGGCCAAGCCGGCGCCGAAGCGTCCGGGGATCAAGCTGGTCGACGGTGACACGCCATCGGGCAAGCGCCGTGGCGCACCGGCCGGTTCCGGCCAGCGTCCGGGCTTTGGTCGTCGCAAGCCGGAGTGAGGCAGCGGTAAGCTTCAAGCTGCAAGCGACAAGTAAAAAACGCCAACCTTCGGGTTGGCGTTTTTTTTTCGTCTGGATTCATGTCCGTATCGTTTTTGAGGACGCCATCGCGAGCAAGCTCGCTCCCACATTTTGATCGCGATTCTCCGAGCAAACTCATTTCCCTGTGGGAGCGAGCTTGCTCGCGATGGCGTCAGTCGCCGCACTGAGCACTCCAATCTGGAAACCCGGGTTTACGCGCTGTAAAGAAATGCTGACGAAATACACGGATTAACCCCGTGAAATCGCCATTTCTCGAATGTCGTAAGAAAATACTTACGCGCTATTGCCTTGTGTCCTTCTCCCCGCGCTCTGGCCCGCTTGTTTCACCGCTCCATGCAGGGTGTCATGCGCGCCATGCCTGTCGTGCAGGTGCATAACAAAAAGGAGGCGCAATGAACGCCGTATTCCATCTCCATCTCTCTGCGAGAGGCGGTTTTCCTGCCTTTCCCGTCGATGATCCGCAAGGATCTGACCCATTTTTTGCAGCCGCCCGGGCCTCCCGGGGCGGACACAGGCAATCCCGGCCATAGACACGCTTGTCCAGCGGGTCTGGCAGCAGGGGGTTACAGGTGTACAATGCGCCGCGTTTTACCTGTGACCTCCTGCGCATCTGCGCAACCCTCAAGGCTATCCGCCTTGTTCACTCCGCCGCGTCACGAGCGTGTCGGGTTCGATTTCGTCACAGATAAAAACAAACAGGTGACGCATGACCGTTGTAAATACGCTGAACTCCTGGTGCCTGCGCTGGGGTTTGATCGGTGCCGCTTAACGCCTTTCTTGAGCAGCAACGTCTACTGAACATCATCAAACCTTGCGTGAGACCCTTTTCATGAGTGGACAAAACCCGCAATCAGGCGAGCTGAAACGCGGCCTGAAAAATCGCCACATTCAATTGATTGCCTTAGGTGGCGCGATCGGTACCGGTCTGTTCCTCGGCTCGGCCGGGGTACTCAAGTCCGCCGGCCCGTCGATGATCCTCGGCTACGCCATCTGCGGCTTCATTGCTTTCATGATCATGCGCCAACTGGGCGAAATGATCGTCGAAGATCCGGTAGCCGGCTCCTTCAGCCACTTCGCCCACAAGTACTGGGGCGGCTTTGCCGGTTTCCTGTCGGGCTGGAACTGCTGGATTCTGTACATCCTGGTGGGCATGTCGGAGCTGACCGCGGTCGGCAAGTACATCCACTACTGGGCGCCGGACATCCCGACCTGGGTCTCCGCAGCGGGCTTCTTCGTGCTGATCAACCTCATCAACCTGGCCAACGTCAAAGTGTTTGGCGAGGCCGAGTTCTGGTTCGCGATCATCAAGGTCGTGGCGATCGTCGGCATGATTGCCCTGGGCAGCTACCTGCTGGTCAGCGGCAATGGCGGCCCGCAAGCGGCGGTGAGCAACCTGTGGTCCCACGGTGGCTTCTTCCCGAACGGTGTCAGCGGTCTGGTGATGGCCATGGCGTTCATCATGTTTTCCTTCGGTGGTCTGGAAATGCTCGGTTTCACCGCCGCCGAAGCCGACAAGCCGAAAACCGTGATCCCGAAAGCGATCAACCAGGTGATCTACCGGATCCTGATTTTCTACATCGGTGCCTTGGTAATCCTGCTGTCGTTGACCCCGTGGGACAGCTTGCTGGCCACCCTGAACGCCTCCGGTGATTCCTACAGCGGCAGCCCGTTCGTGCAAGTGTTCTCGATGCTGGGCAGCAACACCGCGGCGCACATCCTCAACTTCGTGGTCCTGACTGCGGCGTTGTCGGTGTACAACAGCGGCACCTACTGCAACAGCCGCATGCTGCTGGGCATGGCCGAGCAGGGCGATGCGCCGAAAGGCCTGGCGAAGATCGACAAGCGCGGCGTGCCGGTGCGTTCGATCCTGGCCTCGGCCGCCGTGACCCTGATCGCGGTGCTGCTGAACTACCTGATCCCGCACAGCGCGCTGGAACTGCTGATGTCGCTGGTTGTTGCCACCCTGGTAATCAACTGGGCGATGATCAGTTACTCGCACTTCAAGTTCCGCCAGCACATGAACAAGACCAAGCAGACGCCGCTGTTCAAGGCCCTGTGGTACCCGTACGGCAACTACATCTGCCTGGCGTTCGTGTTGTTCATTCTCGGCGTGATGCTGTTGATTCCGGGGATCCAGACATCGGTCTACGCAATTCCGGTATGGCTCGTGTTCATGTGGGTCTGCTACGGCATCAAGAACAAGCGCAGTGCACAACATGCGTTGCAGGCGGCAGTGAAGTAACTCCGCGCGAAAACAACAAACCCGGCCACGCGCCGGGTTTTTTGTGGATATCGAATTCATGGCAGGACATTAAACCCTGTGGGAGCGAGCTTGCTCGCGATGAGGCCGTGTCAGTCGACATCATCGTTGCCTGACACACTGCTATCGCGAGCAAGCTCGCTCCCACAGGGATCGCGTTTGTCCGACCCTTTCGCGGTATCCTGCACCCTCTGAATACGGACGCTTTTCCATGCTGGTGATTTCCAACAATGTGCATCTGCCGGATGCCGAGATCGAGTTGACGGCCATTCGCGCCCAGGGCGCGGGCGGGCAGAACGTCAACAAGGTCTCCAGTGCCGTGCACCTGCGCTTCGACATTCCGGCGTCGTCCTTGCCCGAGTTCTACAAGGAGCGCCTGCTGGCGCTGCGCGACAGCCGCATCACCAGCGACGGTGTGTTGATCATCAAGGCCCAGCAATATCGGACGCAGGAAGCCAACCGTGCCGACGCGCTGGAGCGACTGACCGAGCTGATCCTCAGCGCCACCAAAGTCGAAAAGAAGCGCCGCCCGACCAAGCCGACCCTCGGCTCAAAGAAGCGCCGCCTCGAATCCAAGACCAAGCGCGGCAGCATCAAGGCCGGGCGCGGCAAGGTCGACTTCTAGCGGGCGTCCCGCGCCTCGCGTTGCTTCGGTGCCTGCCGGTACAAGTAAAGGCTCAGTATCAATCCGCTCAACGCGGCGAGGGCGGCAAACAGGAAGATTGAAGCGAAACCGAACCCGGCCGCAATGGCCCCGGCCAGTGGCCCGGTGATCCCCAGCGATAAATCGATGAACAGCGAATAAGCGCCAACGGCTGCGCCACGACTTGAGGCGGGCACCAGGTTGACCGCCTCCACGCCGAGCGCCGGAAACACCAGCGAAAAGCCGAAGCCGCTCAGTGCCGCGCCGGCCAATGCCCAATGCGCATCAGGTGCCAGCCACAGCAATAGCAAGCCCAGGGTTTCCACCGACAGGCAGGCAATGGCGACGCGAAAGCCGCCGAGACGGTTGATCAGGTTGCCGAACAGCAGGCGCGCGCCGATGAAGCTGGCGCCGAACAGGCTCAGGCACAGCACTGCGTTGTCCCAGTGTTGCGTGGCGTAATACAGGGTGATGAAGGTGGCGATGGTGCCAAAGCCGATGGAGCCCAGGGCCAGGCCACAGCCGTGGGGGAAGACACGCCCGAGCACATGCATGAACGGCAGGCGCTCACCGGCAACGATCGGCGCGGCGGTTTTCGGCCAGGCCAGCAGCAGGCCGAGCACGGCCAGCAGCACAATGCTCACGCCCATGCTCCACAAACCCAGTTGATGGACGATCAACACACCCAAGGGCGCACCGACGGCCAGTGCGCCGTAGCTGGCGATACCGTTCCAGGAGATGACCTTGGCCGTGTTCGCCGCGCCGACCCGGCCGATACCCCAGCCAATCGAACCCGAGCCCACCAGGCTTTCCGCGCTGCCGAGAACCAGACGGCCGATCAACAGGCTGATCAGGCTCAAGGTCGGCAGGCTCTGGGTCCAGGCCGAGATCAACATGAACACGCCGCTCAGGCCGCAACCGGCCAGGCCATACATCACCGCCAGTTTGCTGCCCTTGTTGTCGATGATCTTCCCGGCATAGGGGCGGCTGAGCAGGGTGGCCAGGTATTGCACGCTGATCACCAGGCCCGCGACCACCGCGCCGAAGCCCAGGTCGCTGTGGACGTAACCGGGCAATACGGCCAGGGGAATGCCGATGTTCAGGTAGCCGATGAAGGTGAAAAGGACGATGGAAACGACTTGCAGCGTGACCGCCAGGGGGCGCTGGTTTTCAGGCATGGGGAAAGGGTCCACGGTAAAGCAGGATAGATAGGCTGCTTATGATAGCGGTGTGGACGGTCGTTGGTTGTGAAAAAGTAAAACTATTTGCCGGGCGGCGTCATTCAGCTTTGACGGGAGCAACCAGTTGCGTAGTGACCAGGGCCGCCAGCGCATTTTCCTGGGTGCCGAAACGGGCGAGCAAGGCGGCTTGTTTTTCGGGGGAGAGGCGATTCCAGATCTCGATCATTTTTTCGGCGGTGCCAATCAGGACGCTGGCCTGCTTTTCATCAAAGGTTTCGCTGAGTTCATCGGTCATGGTGCGGGCTCGCGTTTCAGGCAGTGTGGAAAGCGCATGTTAGCGCTTTCCACACGGTCTGTACGGCGGGTGTTTCAGTCTTCGCTGTCAGCCTGGCGGCGGTCAGTGGCTTCTTTCGGCTCGGGCTGTTGGGCACCGGCTTGTTGCGTGGTCGTCTGCTCAGGTACGTGCAGGCTTGGGAAGGGGAGATTAGGAATCTCGTGCATGGTTGCGCTCCTCGCTAAGTCTGTTGATAGATCTGGTAGATCCGCGCTTTGAAAAAGCCTGGGCAGGATACAGCACTGAAAATGACAAACGGACTTTTATATCCATTTGTTTCGACGGATGGGGTTGTCTAGACATGACTGGAAGAGCGACACAAAACAAATGTGGGAGCGAGCTTGCTCGCGATAGCGGCCTGACAGTCAACAGAGATGTTGAATGTTATGGCCTCATCGCGAGCAAGCTCGCTCCCACAGGGTTTGGTGGTGTTATTTGCAGACTGCGGCAATCGCCTCGGCCAGCAGATCCAGGCGCGTGGCATCGATGCCTGCGACGTTGGCGCGGCCGGAGTTGACCATGTAGACGCTGTGATGCTCGCGCAGTTGCTTGACCTGATCCGGCGTCAAACCGGTGTAGGAAAACATCCCGCGTTGCACGCCAATGTGCGCAAAGTGCTCGCGCAAACCGTGAGGCTCCAGTGCTTCCACCAGACCGCTGCGCAGTTGGGCGATACGCAGGCGCATCCCTTCCACCTCATCAGCCCAGAGGTTTTTCAACTCCGGGTCGCCGAGGATGGTCGCGACCACAGCCGCACCGTGATCTGGCGGCGTCGACCACAGGTTGCGGGCGATGTTGGCCAGCTGGCTGCGGATATCGGTGAGCTTGTCGGCGCTTTTCGCGCAGACAATCAGCGCGCCGGTGCGGTCGCGGTAGAGGCCGAAATTCTTCGAGCAAGAGCTGGTGATCAGCAGTTCCGGCAACTCGGCGGCGAACAGCCGGGTCGACCAGGCATCCTGCTCCAGGCCATCGCCGAATCCTTGATACGCAAAGTCGATCAGTGGCAGCAATTCGCGCTTGCGTACTACCTCCAGCACCCTCTGCCAGTCGTCGTGGGACAGATCGAAACCGGTCGGGTTGTGGCAGCAGGCGTGCAGCAACACCACGTCACCCTTGGGCGCTTCGTTGAGCACTGCCAGCATGCCGTCGACGTCCAGACGGTTGTCGCTGCCGACGTAGGGGTAATGGCTGACCTTGACCTTGGCGGCCGCGAAAATGCTTTCGTGGATCGGCCAGGTCGGGTTGCTCAACCAGACGCCGCGCCCCGGCAGGCACTGGGCGATGAAGTCCGCACTCAGGCGCAAGGCCCCGGTGCCGCCCGGAGTCTGGGTGGCGCCGGCGCGTTGTGCGCTGATCAGCTTCGAGTCGGCGCCTAGCACCAGCTCATTGATCGCCTTGCCGAACGCCGGTTCGCCGTGACCACCGATGTAGGTCTTGGTGGACTGGCCGTCCACCAGGCGCTGCTCGGCAAGTTTCACCGACTCGAGAATCGGCGTCAGGCCCTGGGCGTCCTTGTAGACACCCACGCCCAGATCGAACTTGCGCGGGTTCGGGTCCTGCGCGTAGGCCTCCATCAAGCCCAGAATCGGGTCGCCGGGCACTCGGCCGATGGCGTCGAAGTGCATTACTTGCGCCCCTCAGCATCCTTGGCTACTTCGTCAGTGCGCGCGGCCATGATGAAGTCGTTGCGGTGCAGGCCCTTGATCGAGTGGCTCCACCAGGTCACGGTCACTTTGCCCCACTCGGTCAGCAGGCCTGGGTGATGGCCTTCAGCCTCGGAGATCTCGCCGACGGCGTTGGTGAACGCCAGGGCGTGCTTGAAGTTCTTGAACAGGAAGACCTTTTCCAGCTGCATGATGCTGTCGCGTACTTCGATGTTCCAGTCCGGGATCTGCTTGATCAGGATCGGCAGTTCTTCGTCGCTGACTTGTGGGGCGTCGGCGCGGCAGGCTTCGCAATGGGCTTGGTTCAAAGTGGACATGGTGTGTTTCCTGTAATCGAGTGTTTTTATATCGGTCGACAGTGCCGTCACGCTAAACCAAAGCGACGGTGACTGACAGACTCACTTGTCAGCAAAAGTCGCGGTTCACGCGGCCTTTGGGGGAAATTTCGGCGTGTGCAGACCCATCTGCATCGCTTGCTTGACCATGCCCATGATGTCTTCGTGGGCCAGGTCGAACAGGCGCTTGAGGTTCGGCAGAACGAAATACAGGGGTTGCAGGATGTCGATGCGGTACGGCGTGCGCATGCATTCCAGCGGGTCGAAGGCTTGGTGTTCAGGCTCGTTCGACAGGCAGTAGACGGTCTCTTTCGGTGAGGACAGGATGCCGCCGCCGTAGATGCGCTGGCCTTGCGGGGTATCGACCAGGCCGAATTCGATGGTCATCCAGTACAGGCGCGCCAGGTACACGCGTTCTTCCTTGGACGCCTTGAGGCCGAGCTTGCCGTAGGTGTGGGTGAATTCAGCGAACCAGGGGTTGGTCAGCAGCGGGCAGTGACCGAAGATCTCGTGGAAAATGTCTGGCTCTTGCAGGTAGTCCAGTTCTTCACGGGTACGAATAAAAGTCGCCACCGGAAACTGTTTGCTGGCCAGCAATTCAAAAAAGGTCTGGAAGGGAATCAGTGCGGGAACCCGGGCAACCTGCCAGCCGGTGGTTTCACCGAGGACCTTGTTGATTTCGCCGAGTTGAGGAATGCGGTCGTGGGGCAGACCGAGTTTTTCGATACCGTCCAGGTACTCCTGGCACGCACGCCCTTCGATCACTTTCAGTTGGCGAGTGATCAGCGTGTTCCACACCGCGTGTTCTTCGGCGGGGTAGTCGATAAAACCTTGCGCATCGGGCTCGCGAGCCACGTATTGCGTCTGCTTCATACTGCTCTCCTGCTAGGGGATTTCGTTCTTGTTATGTACTGCTATGGACTTAGAAATACCCCAAGGTTTGCGGCATTGCAGCAGGTGATCGGCACATCGAGCAGGAAAAACTCTCAAGAATCGTAAAGTTTTCGTTACGTATTGGCTGCTGTCGCGCAGGTTGTGGGATTTGCAGGTTTGAAAAGCGCGCTGGCTGTCACATAATCTTGACGACTATCTGAGCGCCTTGGCAGAAAAATTCGTCCAGGGCGCTGCAATAACACTGTGGGAGCGAGCCTGCTCGCGAAGACGGCCTTCCAGTTGATAGATATGTCGACTGATACACCGCTTTCGCGAGCAGGCTCGCTCCCACAGGGTGCATTCCAGGCATCCACCACAATCACTGCTTTTCAGGCCTTTTTCATGCGTATCAAAGTCCACTGCCAGAACCGCATCGGCATCCTGCGCGACATTCTCAACCTGCTGGTGGAGTACGGGATCAACGTGGCCCGCGGCGAGGTGGGGGGTGAGCATGGCAACGCCATCTACCTGCATTGCCCGAACCTGATCAACATTCAGTTCCAGGCCTTGCGTCCGAAATTCGAAGCGATTGCCGGGGTCTTCGGCGTCAAGCGTGTAGGGCTGATGCCCAGCGAGCGTCGGCACATGGAACTCAATGCCCTGCTCGGTGCGCTGGAGTTTCCGGTGCTGTCGATCGACATGGGCGGTTCCATCGTCGCGGCCAACCGGGCAGCGGCGCAGTTGCTGGGTGTGCGGGTCGACGAGGTGCCGGGTATTCCCCTGTCGCGCTACGCCGAGGATTTCGATTTGCCGGAACTGGTGCGCGCCAACAAGTCGCGAATCAACGGGCTGCGGGTCAAGGTCAAGGGTGACGTGTTCCTGGCCGACATCGCGCCCTTGCAGTCGGAGCACGACGACAGCGAGGCCATGGCCGGTGCTGTGCTGACGCTGCACCGCGCCGACCGGGTGGGTGAGCGCATCTACAACGTGCGCAAGCAAGAACTGCGTGGCTTTGACAGCATCTTCCAGAGCTCGAAAGTGATGGCCGCGGTGGTGCGCGAAGCGCGGCGCATGGCGCCGCTGGATGCGCCGCTATTGATAGAAGGCGAAACCGGTACCGGCAAAGAGTTGCTGGCGCGGGCCTGCCACCTGGCCAGTCCGCGCGGGCAGTCGCCGTTGATGGCGCTCAATTGTGCCGGGCTGCCGGAGTCCATGGCCGAGACGGAATTGTTCGGTTATGGCCCCGGTGCCTTTGAAGGGGCACGGGCCGAAGGCAAGCTCGGGCTGCTGGAACTGACGGCGGGCGGTACGCTGTTTCTCGATGGCGTCGGGGAAATGAGCCCGCGCTTGCAGGTGAAATTGCTGCGCTTTTTGCAGGACGGCTGCTTCCGTCGTGTCGGCAGCGACGAGGAGGTTTACCTCGACGTGCGAGTGATCTGCGCGACCCAGGTCGACCTGTCCGAATTGTGCGCGCGCGGCGAGTTCCGCCAGGACCTCTATCACCGCTTGAATGTGTTGTCCCTGCACATCCCGCCGCTGCGCGAATGCCTCGACGGTTTGACGCCGCTGGTGGAGCACTTCCTCGATCAGGCCAGTCGGCAGATCGGATGCCCGTTGCCGAAACTCGCCCCGGCGGCCATGGAGCGGCTCAGCCACTACCACTGGCCGGGCAACGTCCGGCAACTGGAGAACGTGCTGTTCCAGGCGGTTTCCCTGTGCGACGGCGGCACGGTCAAGGCCGAGCATATTCGTTTGCCGGATTACGGCGTGCGTCAGCCATTGGGTGATTTTTCGCTCGAAGGCGGGCTGGATGAAATTGTCGGGCGCTTTGAAAAAGCGGTGCTGGAACGGCTTTATTCGGAACATGCCAGCAGCCGATTGCTCGGCAAGCGGCTGGGTGTCTCTCACACAACGATTGCCAACAAGTTGCGTGAATATGAAATAGGCAAACTTGAACGTTGAGGGCTTTTTGAAATAAAACTTTTTCTAAGTGTTAATGATTCTCCAGTGCTTATTGTTCCTGTTTAAAGCGCTAAATCCCCTGCCATTGATCTAAATCATGGAACCTGCCGAACAAGCCATCTAGGCTCTTCTCAACGTTTGGCAGGAGCGCTGACCATGCCGTCAGTGGATGATTCTACCCGGCGAGTTCGCAAAGAAACTCGCCTGTTCTATTTCCTGATCATTGTTCTGTTTCCACTGTTATCGGTGGCGATAGTCGGTGGTTACGGTTTTTTTGTCTGGTTTCTGCAAATGCTCCTCGGTCCGCCAGGCCCCCCCAACTGATCGACATCCATCTCTAACTCAGCAGGGAGTACGGGTCGTGGAAAAGACGCTGCACATTGCCAGTCTGGTGGTTCATGCCCGTCCTGCCTTGTTCGAGGCGGTCAAAGCCAACCTGCGTTTGCTTACGGGCGTTGAGCTTCATCAGGAAAGCCCCGCCGGCAAGTTAGTGGTTGTGCTGGAAACCGATCACGAAAGCCAGATTCTTCAGCGAATCGATCAGATCAATCGCTTGCCGGGCGTGCTCAATGCCGCTTTGGTTTATCACGAGATTCTCGATGTAACGGGAGAAAGCACATGCCTATGACTCGGCGAGAGTTTGTCAAAGCCCAGGCAGCCGGTATCGCGGCTGCGGCTGCGGGGCTCCCGGTGTTTACCTCGGCCAGCAACCTGATTACCGAACAGGACATGGTTTCCCTGAACTGGAACAAGGCGCCCTGTCGTTTTTGCGGTACCGGTTGCAGCGTCATGGTGGCGACCAAGGACAACAGGGTTGTTGCCACTCACGGCGATGTGAAAGCCGAGGTCAATCGCGGGTTGAACTGTGTCAAAGGCTACTTTTTATCCAAGATCATGTACGGCGTTGATCGCCTGACGCAGCCGCTGTTGCGCATGACCAACGGGCAATATGACAAACAAGGCGAGTTTCAACCGGTGTCCTGGAAACAGGCGTTCGATGTGATGGAGTTGAAGTACAAGGAAGCGCTGAAGAACAAGGGCGGGGAATCTGTCGCCATGTTCGGCTCCGGGCAGTGGACGATCTGGGAAGGGTACGCGGCCAACAAGTTGATGAAGGCAGGGTTCCGTTCGAACAACATCGACCCCAATGCGCGCCATTGCATGGCTTCGGCGGTCATGGGGTTCATGCGCACTTTTGGTATCGATGAGCCGATGGGCTGTTACGACGATATCGAAGTCACCGATGCATTCGTCTTGTGGGGTTCAAACATGGCGGAAATGCACCCGATTCTTTGGAGTCGGGTCACTGATCGCCGTTTAAGTCAGCCGAATGTGAAGGTGGCCGTACTTTCCACTTTTGAACATCGCAGTTTTGAACTGGCCGACATTCCGATGGTGTTCAAGCCGCAGACTGACTTGCTCATTCTCAACTACATCGCCAACCACATCATTGAAAGCGGTTCGGTCAACAAAGACTTCGTCAGCAAACACACCCGATTCGCCAAAGGCACCGATGACATCGGCTACGGTTTGCGTCCCGATAATCCGCTGGAGATGAAGGCCAAGAATGCCGACAAGGCAAACACCTGGACCGACATCGACTTCGAGCAATTCGCCGCTTTCGTCAAACCCTACACCCTGGAACGCACCGCAAAGGAAACCGGGGTGCCGGCCGAGCGCCTCAAGGCATTGGCTGAACTGTACGCCGACCCCAAGCGCAAGGTGGTTTCGTTCTGGACCATGGGCTTCAACCAGCACACCCGGGGTGTGTGGGCGAACAACCTGATCTACAACATCCACCTGCTGACCGGGAAAATCAGCGAGCCGGGCAACAGTCCTTTCTCCCTGACGGGCCAGCCTTCGGCCTGCGGCACGGCGCGAGAAGTGGGTACGTTCTCCCATCGCTTGCCGGCCGACCTGGTGGTGACCAATCCAGCGCACCGCGCCACGGCGGAAAAAATCTGGAAATTGCCAGCGGGCACCATCAAAGAAAAAGTCGGGTTCCACGCCGTGCAGCAGAGCCGCATGCTCAAGGATGGCGTGCTCAATGTGTATTGGACGATGGCCAGCAACAACATGCAGGCCGGGCCCAATATCATGCAGGAAGTGTTGCCGGGGTGGCGTAATCCCGAGAACTTCGTGGTGGTGTCGGATGTGTATCCCACCGTTTCGGCGCAGGCAGCGGATCTGATCTTGCCCACGGCCATGTGGGTCGAAAAAGAGGGGGCTTACGGCAATGCGGAGCGGCGTACGCAGTTCTGGCATCAATTGGTCTCGGCACCGGGTGACGCCAAGTCGGACCTCTGGCAATTAGTCGAATTTTCCAAGCGCTTTACAACCGACGAAGTCTGGCCGGCAGAACTATTGGAGAGTTCACCGCAGTACAAGGGCAAGACCCTGTATGAGGTGTTGTTCAAGAATGGCCAGGTCGATCAATTCCCCGCTGAGCAACTGGCTGAGGGCTATCAGAACGACGAGGCCCGGGATTTCGGTTTCTACCTGCAAAAAGGCCTGTTCGAAGAATATGCCCAGTTCGGCCGTGGACATGGTCATGACCTGGCGCCCTTTGATCGTTATCACTCCGAGCGTGGGTTGCGCTGGCCCGTCGTCGAAGGCAAGGAAACGCTGTGGCGCTTCCGCGAAGGTTACGACCCCTATGTCGAGAAGGGCAGTGGTGTGCAGTTCTACGGCTACCCCGACAAGAAAGCGATCATTTTCGCGCTGCCTTACGAGCCGCCTGCGGAAGCCCCGGACGCGGACTTTCCGTTCTGGTTGAGCACCGGACGGGTGCTTGAGCATTGGCACACAGGGACCATGACCCAGCGCGTCGAAGAACTCTATAAAGCAGTCCCCGATGCGTTGGTCTACATGCACCCGGCCGACGCCAAGGCCCTGAATGCCCGACGTGGCAGTGAAGTGAAGCTGATCAGTCGACGCGGCGAGATGCGTGCACGGATTGAAACCCGAGGGCGCAACAAGCCGCCTCAAGGCCTGGTGTTCGTGCCGTTTTTCGATGCCAACAGGCTGATCAATAAAGTCACGCTTGATGCGACGGACCCCATCTCCAAGCAGACCGATTACAAAAAATGCGCGATCAGGATTGAGTTGATCAAGACGGCATAAGGAGCGCTTTCATGAATTATCGTGTGCTGTCCCTGCTTGCCGCTCTGCTGGTGTGGCTGCCCATGGCATTTGCGGCAGAACCCGGGTACCCACTGGATGCGCCGGCACCGGATGGGCGGCGAGTCGGCGGGACCTTGACTCAGGAGCTGCCGGCACCGCCCATCGCGGAAGACGAGAACAAGGACCTCAAGCGTGAACGTAATTATCCCGACCAACCGCCCACCATTCCCCACAGTATTCGCGGGTATGTCATCGACATGAACAGCAACAAGTGCCTGACCTGCCACAGTCGCGCCAACAGTGCGCGCACCCAGGCGCCGATGATCAGCATCACGCACTACATGGACCGTGACGGCCAGGCATTGGCGGCGGTGTCGCCGCGCCGGTACTTCTGCAATCAGTGTCACGTACCGCAAAAAGATGTGAAGCCACTGGTGAACAACAGCTTCAAGAACATCGACCAGGTGCTGCAAGACGAAATCAACCGCCAGCCGAAACCTTGAGGAGAGGCCATGAAATCTTTGCTTGCCTTGCTCAAGGATTATTGGAGTGTACTGCGTCGGCCCAGCGTGCATTACAGCCTGGGCTTCCTGACCCTCGGCGGATTTATCGCCGGGGTGATTTTCTGGGGTGGGTTCAACACCGCGCTGGAAGCGACCAACACCGAGAAGTTCTGCACGTCCTGCCATGAAATGCGCGACAACGTTTTTGTCGAGTTGCAGGAAACCATTCACTACACCAATCGCTCGGGCGTGCGCGCCACGTGCCCGGACTGCCACGTCCCCCACGAGTGGACCCACAAGATCGCCCGCAAGATGCAGGCCTCCAAGGAGGTCTGGGGCAAGCTGTTCGGCACTATCAGTACCCGGGACAAGTTTCTGGGCATGCGTCGGGAGCTGGCCGAACACGAGTGGGCACGGCTCAAGGCCAACGATTCCCGGGAGTGTCGCAACTGCCACAACTTCGAGTTCATGGACTTCACGCGGCAGGGCAAGCGCGCCACCAACATGCACTCCACCTCATTGGCCAGCGGACAGGCAACCTGCATCGACTGCCATAAAGGCATTGCCCACAAATTGCCCGACATGAGTGGTGTGAAAGGCTGGTAGCCGGCTTTTCACGGCGTTGCCTCCAAGCGGCATAACTGCGCCGGTTTTTCGTCTTCGATACATTGTCCGTTTCCCTTCTGATTGGCCTCCAACCCCCGGTTTCATGGGGGTTGGAGCTGCTGCGCACAAGTTGGTCTGCAAATTGCTACAGCCTGCGCAACACAGCAGTGGGCGGCAAACGTCCGGCAGGCAGAGGAAAGAGTGTGGACAAGTACCTTTATGTGGCAATGACCGGCGCCAGCCAGAATGCACTGGCGCAAAAGGCGCATGCCAACAACCTCGCGAACATCTCCACCAACGGCTTCCAGAAAGACCTGGAGCAGGCCCGTTCGATGCCGGTGTTCGGTGACAGCTTTCCGGCGCGTGCGTTTGCCATGTCCGAACGCCCGGCCACGGATTTCTCCCCGGGCTCACTGGCGGAAACCGGCCGCGACCTCGACGTTGCCGTGCAAGGCGGCGGCTGGATTGCCGTACAGAATCCCGATGGCGGTGAAAGCTACGTGCGCACCGGCAGCCTGAACGTTGACGCCCTGGGCGTGCTGCGTGCCGGCAACGGCATGCCGGTCATGGGCAATGGCGGGCCGATTGCCGTGCCGCCGGAGCAGCAGATCGAAGTCGGCGAGGACGGCACGATCAGCATCCGCGCGATGGGCGAAGGTCCGCGGGTGATGGCTGAAGTGGACCGTATCAAGCTGGTCAACCCGGACCTGAAGAACATGACCAAGGGCCTGGATGGTTCGATTCACACCAAGGACGGCAAGCCGGCGCAGGCCGATGCCGACGTCAAGCTGGTGTCCGGGTTCCTCGAGTCGAGCAACGTCAATGCCGTGGAAGAGATGACCTCGGTACTGGCCTTGTCCAAGCAGTTCGAGCTGCACATCAAGATGATGAACACCGCCAAAGACGATGACCAGGCCATGGCTCGGGTCTTGCAGATCAGCTAATTACCAGAACGTCGCGCCGTAAAACAGGCGCACGAGGAGAATCGAATGCTTCCGGCTCTATGGGTTGCCAAAACAGGTCTGTCCGCCCAGGACACCAACCTGACCACCATTTCCAACAACCTGGCGAACGTGTCGACCACGGGTTTCAAACGTGACCGCGCCGAGTTCCAGGACCTGCTCTACCAGATCAAGCGTCAGCCAGGTGCCCAGTCGACCCAGGACAGCGAACTGCCGTCGGGTCTGCAACTGGGTACCGGTGTGCGCATCGTCGGCACCCAGAAGAACTTCACCGCCGGCAGCCTGCAAACCACCGAGCAGCCACTGGACATGGCCATCGACGGTCGCGGTTTCTTCCAGATCCTGCAACCGGACGGCACCACGTCCTACACCCGTGACGGTACCTTCCACCTGGACTCCAACGGCCAGATCGTCAATGCCAGCGGCTTTGCCCTGGAGCCGGCGATTGTCATTCCGAACGACGCGCAGACCTTCACCGTCGGCCGCGACGGCACCGTGTCCATCACCGTTGCCGGCAACCCGGCTGCCCAGGTGATCGGCAACCTGCAGACCGCCGACTTCATCAACCCGGCCGGCCTGCAGGCAGTGGGCAACAACCTGTTCCTGGAAACCGCCGCCAGTGGCGCGCCGCAAGTCGGCACACCGGGCCTGAACGGTTTCGGCACCACGCTGCAGAACACCCTGGAAACGTCCAACGTCAGCACCGTTGAGGAGATGGTCAACATGATCACCACCCAGCGCGCCTACGAGATGAACTCCAAGGTGATCTCCACCGCCGACCAGATGCTCTCGTTCGTAACGCAGAATCTGTAATCAAGTCTATGGGGCGGCCATGAGGCTGCCTGCAACACCGTGAGGTAGGGTCATGAATCGCTATGTATCTGTTCTGGCACTGAGTGGGATCGCCGCGCTCGCAGGTTGCGTGCCTTCGACGCCCAAGCCCAATGACCCTTACTACGCTCCGGTGTTGCCGCGCACGCCGTTGCCGGCGGCCGCGAACAACGGCTCGATCTATCAGGCCGGTTTCGAACAGAACCTCTACAGCGACCGCAAGGCGTTCCGGGTCGGTGACATCATCACCATCACCCTGAACGAAAGGACCCAGGCCAGCAAAAACGCCAACTCGCAAATCGGCAAGAACAGCAAGGCCAACATCGGCCTGAGTTCGCTGTTCGGCAGCAGCGCCACCACCAACAACCCGTTCGGCGATGGCGACCTGAGCCTGAGTGCCAGCTACGAAGGTGACCGCGCGACCAAGGGTGACAGCAAGGCGGCGCAGGGCAACACCCTGACCGGTTCGATCACCGTGACCGTTGCCGATGTGTTGCCCAACGGCATCATCGCGGTGCGCGGCGAGAAGTGGATGACCCTCAATACCGGCGATGAGCTGGTGCGGATCGCCGGCCTGGTTCGCGCCGATGACATCTCGACCGACAACACCGTGTCGTCGACCCGTGTCGCCGATGCACGCATCACCTACTCGGGCACCGGTTCGTTTGCCGATGCGAGTCAGCCAGGCTGGTTCGACCGTTTCTTCCTCAGCCCGCTGTTCCCTTTCTAGGTGGCTTTCCAGTTGAGCATGTTGAACTTCAAACACCTTATGGTGGCCGCCCTGATGCTGTCGGCAGCCTTCAATGCTCAAGCCGAGCGCCTGAAGGACATCGCCAGTATTTCCGGCGTGCGTTCCAACCAGTTGATCGGCTACGGCCTGGTGGTCGGGCTTAACGGCACCGGCGACCAAACGACGCAGACCCCGTTCACCCTGCAGACCTTCAACAACATGCTCTCGCAGTTCGGCATCAAGGTGCCGCCGGGTTCGGGCAACGTGCAGTTGAAGAACGTGGCGGCCGTGTCGATCAGCGCTGACCTGCCGGCGTTTGCCAAGCCGGGGCAGCAGGTCGACATCACTGTTTCCTCCATCGGCAACTCCAAGAGCTTGCGCGGCGGTACCTTGCTGCTGACGCCACTCAAGGGGATCGACGGCAACGTCTATGCGGTGGCCCAGGGCAACCTGGTGGTTGGCGGTTTCGATGCGGAAGGGCGCGACGGCTCGAAGATCACCGTCAACGTTCCGTCGGCCGGCCGCATCCCCGGTGGTGCATCGGTGGAGCGCGCGGTGCCGAGCGGTTTCAACCAGGGCAACAGCCTGACGCTGAACCTCAACCGTTCCGACTTCACCACGGCCAAGCGCATCGTCGACAAGATCAACAACATGCTCGGCCCTGGCGTGGCCCAGGCCATCGACGGCGGTTCAATTCGCGTCACCGCGCCGCTCGATCCAAGCCAGCGGGTCGACTACCTGTCGATCCTGGAAAACCTCGAGATCGATCCGGGCCAGGCGGTGGCGAAAGTCATCATCAACTCCCGTACCGGCACCATCGTGATCGGCCAGAACGTCAAGGTTTCCCCGGCCGCCGTGACCCATGGCAGCCTGACCGTGACCATCACCGAAGACCCGATCGTCAGCCAGCCCGGCCCTCTGTCCAATGGCACGACGGCGGTGGTGCCGCGTTCGCAGGTCAATGCCCAGCAGGAAGCCAAGCCGATGTTCAAGTTCGGCCCTGGCACCACCCTCGACGAGATCGTGCGGGCGGTGAATCAGGTCGGCGCGGCACCGGGTGACCTGATGGCCATCCTCGAAGCGCTGAAGCAGGCCGGCGCCCTGCAAGCCGACCTGATCGTGATCTGAGGACGGCCATCGTGGATATGCGCAAGAGCGGTCTGGTCAGCAGCAGCGATTCGGGTTCCTACTCGGACCTCAATCGTCTGAATCAGCTCAAGGTCGGCGACAAGAACAGCGACGGCAACCTGCGCAAGGTGGCGCAGGAGTTCGAGTCGCTGTTCATCGGGGAAATGCTCAAGTCCATGCGTTCGGCCACTGACGCGCTGGGCCAGGACAATCCGATGAACACCCCGGCGGCCAAGCAATATCAGGAAATGTACGACCAGCAACTGGCCGTTTCCATGTCCCGCGAGGGCGGTGGTATCGGCCTGGCTGACGTGTTGATGCGCCAGATGTCGAAGAACAAACCGCTGGCGCCGGGTGAAGCCGCCGCAGCGTCTCTGGCCAAGCAAGAGGCCGCGAAAGCCGCCGTGCAAACGCCGGTGGCGGCCGGTACGGTGGCAATCAATGGGCCGCTGTCGCGGGTCAATGGCCAGCGTCCGTTGTGGGCTTCGCGCTCGGTCCATGCGCCGCAGGAGGCGGGTGAGGGTGGTCATCGCAATGACATGGCGCTGATCAATCAGCGACGCCTGGCATTGCCGCCGAAACTGGCTGATCGTCTGTTGGCCGGGCTGGTGCCTTCGGCGACGACCGCTGCCACGACGATCAACCGCACGCAGCCGCTGGAGCGCGCCACGAGCACCGGCTCGGGGCCACTGTACAACGGCGACTGGCTGGCGACTGCGCAGCAATCCTCCTCGGGCGGCATGCAGATCTACGGTCGCGCCATGGCGCAGATTCCGCTGGCGCCCCCGAAGAAAGCCTTCAGTTCCGCCGACCAGTTCGTCAACACCATGTTGCCGATGGCCAAGGAGGCGGCGGCGCGGATTGGCGTCGATCCGCGTTACCTGGTGGCCCAGGCGGCCCTGGAAACCGGCTGGGGCAAGTCGGTCATGCGGGCTCAGGACGGCAGCAGCAGCCACAACCTGTTCGGCATCAAGGCCGGCAGCAGTTGGCAGGGCGGTTCGGCGCGGGCGATCACCAGCGAATTCAGAGACGGGCAGATGGTCAAGGAGACGGCCGAGTTCCGTTCCTACGACTCCTACAAGGACAGTTTCCATGACCTTGTGACTTTGCTGCAGACCAATAATCGCTATCAAGATGTCGTGAAGTCGGCCGATAACCCAGAACAGTTTGTACGCGAGTTGCAGAAGGCCGGTTACGCAACCGACCCGGACTACGCGAGCAAGATTTCGCAGATAGCCAAGCAGATGACGAGTTACCAGAACTACGCTGCGGCGGGCGTTTCCACCACGCCTTTATAGGCACAAGGTATAAGGTCTGAAACATGAGTTTGCTCAATATCGGGATGTCGGGGCTCAGTGCTGGCCATAACTCGTTGGTCACGACCGGCAACAACATTGCCAACGTCGACACCGCCGGGTACTCGCGCCAGCAAACTGTGCAGGGCACCAAAGGCTCGATTCAGTACGGCAACGTGTTCATCGGCACCGGCACGACGCTGGCCGATGTGCGCCGCGTGTACAACTCCTATCTCGATTCGCAGCTGCGTACCGCCACCTCGCTCGACAGTGAGGCGGCGTCGTACAACGCCCAGGCCACTCCGCTGGACGCCACGCTTTCCGATAGCAACACCGGGCTGACCGGTGTACTGCAAAAGTTCTTCACCTCGATGCAGGGCGTTTCGACCTCGGCCACCGACGACACCTCGCGCCAGTCGGTGCTGACCGGTGCCCAGGCCTTGTCCGCGCGCTTCAATTCGATTGCCAAGCAGTTGAACGATCAGAACACCAACCTGAACGGCAGCCTCGGTGACATGGCGGATCAGGTGAACAAGCTGTCCACCACGATCGCCACGCTCAACCAGAAAATTTCCGAGCTCTCCACCGGCAGCAGCCAGCCGAACGACCTGCTGGACGCACGCACCGAAGCCGTGCGCCAACTGTCCGCACTGGTCGGCACCCAGGTGGTCGAGCGCGGCAACAGCTACGACGTCTACATCGGCAGCGGTCAGCCACTGGTGGTCGGCAACACCACCAACACCCTGCAAACCGTGCCGGGCAAGGAAGATCCATCGCGCATGGCGCTGCAGCTCAACCGTGGCTCCAGCACCATCGACGTGACCTCGGTGGTCAGCGGCGGTGAAATCGGTGGCCTGCTGACCTACCGCAAGGAAGTGCTCGACCCGTCGCTCAATGAGCTGGGGCGCGTGGCACTGGTGGTGGCGGACCAGATCAATCGCCAGCAGGCGCAGGGCATCGACAAGAACGGTGATTTCGGCGCGGCGATCTTCAGCAACATCAACAGTGCCGCGCTGATCAGTCAGCGCAGCATTGCGGCGGCGGGCAACAGTGCCGGCTCCGGCAACCTGGATGTCACCATCAAGGACACCGGCAAGCTGACCACCAGCGACTATCAGGTGACGTTCACCAGCGCGACCAACTACACCGTCAAGCGCTCGGACGGCACCGACATGGGGGCCTTCAGCACCACCACGACCCCGGCTCCGGTGATCGACGGCTTCAGCCTGAACCTGAACGGCGGTGCGCTGAGCGCCGGCGATTCGTTCAAAGTGACACCGACCCGCGGCGCGGCGGCCGGTATCCAGACCGTGCTCACCGACCCGAAAAAAATCGCGGCCGCAGCCCCCCTGACCGGCGTGACCAGTGCCAACAACACCGGCACCTACACCCAGCCGACGCTGACCAGCACCCTCGACATCTACAACCCGGCGGCCCAGGCGGAAATGCAGACCGCGCTCAAGTACTCGACGCCGGTCAAACTGGTTTTCGGCGGCGCCAGTGGCGGTAGCCAGAGCTACAACATGGTCGATGCCAAGGGTAACTCGATCGGCACCGGCACCATCGTTCCCGGCCAGAGCAACACCTTGAACCTGAAAGTGGGCATGGTCGATGCCAGTGGTGCGCCGGTCATGGACACCAGTGTCACGCCGGCCGTGCAGAAGACCTTCACCGTGCAGACCACGGTCGGCGCCACGCCGGCCAGCGGTGAAAGCTTCACCATCAACCTGACCGGCGCGGCGTCTTCGGACAACCGCAACGCCCAGGCGCTGGTCGGATTGCAAACCAAACAGACCGTAGACACCGGCACGGCGAGCAAGGGCATCAGCCTGACCGACGCCTACAACAAGCTGGTGACCAACGTCGGCGCCAAGGCTGCCCAGGGCAAGTCCGACAGCGAAGCCACCACGGCGATCCTGGCCAATGCCAAAGGGGCACGGGATTCGAATTCCGGGGTAGACCTGGACGAAGAAACCGGCAACCTGGTCAAGTACCAGCAGTACTACACCGCGTCTTCGCAGATCATCAAGGCTGCGCAGGAAATTTTCACCACGCTGATCAACAGCCTTTAAGGAGTCGTAATTCATGCGCATTTCCACCGCCCAGTATTACGAAATCACCGCTGCCAATTACCAGCGCAACTTCAACAAGGCCATCGCGACCAGTAATGAAGCCAGCAGCCTGACCCGCATCAATACTGCCGCCGATGATCCGATCGGTGCCGGTCGTTTGCTGCAACTGGGTCAGCAGAGCGCGATGCTTGATCAGTACGGCACCAACATCAGCAGCACCAAGAATGCGTTGAGCCTGCAGGAAACGACGCTCAACGCCATCGGTACGGCCTTGCAGCGCGCCAAGGAATTGGCCCTCGCCGCCAGCAACGGCATTGCCACCGACGCGGACCGCAAGGCTTATGCGTCGGAGCTGGGGCAGATCCAGCAACAAGTGCTGGGCCTGATGAACGCCAAGGACGCGAACGGCAACTACCTGTTCTCCGGTTCGAAAACCGACACCGCGCCTTACTCGCAGAACTCGGACGGCACCTACAGCTACAACGGCGACCAGACCACCGTCGACCTCGGCATTGGCGATGGCATGACGGTCGGGACCAACACCACTGGCTGGGATGCTTTCCAGCAGACCATCAATACCAATCGCACCCAGACCACCCTGACCGCTCCGGCGGTGGATGACGGGCGCGTGGTGCTGTCCAACGGCACGGTCGGCACCAGCTCCACCTACAACGCGAAATTCACCGGCGGCCAGCCCTACACCGTCAGCTTCCTCAGCAGCACCCAGCTGAAGATCACCGACTCGCTGGGTAACGACGTGACCGCCGAAGCCAGCCAGAACGGTGTCATCAGCAACGCCAACGGGGCCAACCAGACGGTGAGTTTCCGTGGCATTGACCTGAAGCTGAACATCAACCTCAAGTCCGGTGATACCAACCCGGATGCGGTGATCGCCGGTCACAGTTTCAACCTGTCCTCCACGTCGGACACCTTCAACACGTCGCGCAGCGCCGGGAACGCGTCGACCGCGGTCATCACCGGTTCCAGCGTGACGGACCCGACGGCGTACACCAACGCCTTCCCGTCGGGCGGGGCGATCCTCAAGTTCACCAGCGCCACCGCTTTCGACCTGTATGCGGCGCCGATCACCGCCGACAGCAAGCCTGTGTCGTCGGGCACCGTATCCGGCGGCAATGCGACCGCCGCGGGCGTGACCTTTGCCCTGGGCGGTGGCGCTCCGACGTCCGGCGACCAGTTCGTGATTCAGTCCAACAACCATCAGACCCAGAACGTGCTCGACACCCTCGGCCAGATGATGACTGCGCTGAACACGCCAATCGACGGCGACGCGGTGGCCAAGCAGAAGTTTCTCGGCGCCATGGAATCGGGAATGGGCAACATCGACAGTGCGGCCAACCAGATCGGCTCGGCCATCACCACCATCGGTGCGCGCGGTCAGGCGCTGGATAACCAGACCGCGACCAACGAAAGCCTGACCCTGGCGAACTCCGCGAGCCAGTCGTCGATTCGCGATTCGGACCCGGCTGAAGTCATGACCCGCCTGACCTTGCAGCAGACCATGTTGCAGGCTGCACAGCTGGCGTTCAGCAAGATCTCCCAGCTGGGCCTGTTCAACAAGATCTGACGGTGCTCGGGCGCGCAGGCGCCCGCTTGCCTTGCCCCTTGAGTATTTATCGTCTTTTTTGCGGTAACAAAGGGCTCGCTTTTCAGGGCGGGCTCGCACCGCCTGTGAGCCCGCCGTGAATTCACTTCCGCTTGTCAGCCTGGTCATTCCCGCCTTCAATCCACGCTTTTTCGGTCGTGCGTTGCACACGGCTGTGAGCCAGAGCTACGGCAATCTAGAGATCATCGTTTGCGATGACAGTCGCGGTCATGAGATCGAAGAGATCGTGGCTTCGACGGTTGAGCAGGGCGCGGCCGTACGCTACGTGCGAAATCCGCGAACCCTGGGCCTGGTGGGCAACCTTCAGGCGTGCCTGGAGCAGGCGCAAGGCGAGTACATCAAGTTTCTTTGTGATGATGACCAGTTGTTCTCGGCCTGCATCGAGGTTCAGGCCCAGGCGCTCATCGACAGCGCTGACGTCAATCTGGTGGTGGCCCAGCGGCTGCTCTGGGATGCCGATGACATGCCGCTGCCTTCGCGCCTGGAAAACACTCCGCTTTCCCCGGTGGGCGGGGTGTTCAAGGGCGAGGACTTGCTGGCGATCTTCGAAAACTTCCCGGTCAACATCCTCGGTGGTTTCAGCAACGCGATGTTCCGTCGGGCTGACGTGCTCGAACTGTTCCCGGCGCTGACTCAGCCCGGCAATTGCTTTGTCGCGACCCTCGATTTCGCCTTGTACGTCTGCCTGATGCGGCGCGGCAATCTGGCGGTGTCCAATCACGTGCTCGGCGTCGAACGCTTGTACCCGGAGCGTTTGAGCGGCCAGCAATCGATGAAGGACGCGGCCGAAACCGAGCGGCAATGGCTGTCGCAAATGCTCAAGGCCCGTGGTGGCGAATCCGCACCGGCTCAGGGGTGGGTGCGCTATGTACCGCTGACCCAGGTGAACGAGGTGCCGCGGGTTTGGGAAGAGTTGCCGCTGAGCCGGACCCTGGGTACAAAGCAGACCACCCAGGATTGGCACGTCGGCATCGCCAGTGTCAGTTTCGCCCAGTTGTATGCCCAGTGGCTGGCGTGTCGCACGCTCACTGACGGTCAGCGCGAACTGCTGCCGGACACGCTGGAAGCCTGGCCAACCCGACCCAAAATCGTGCCGATCATCATCGATGAGCAAGGCAGTCGTTCGGCGCTGGAGCTCACCCTGCAGTCACTGGCGGACCAGGATTACGCCCCTGAACTGACGCTGGTGCTGTCGGCATCCTGTACTGACGCCCGGCTGGACGAGCGTGTGTTCCGCTTGCCGTTGCAGGACGACTGGCAGCAACAGGTCAACGAACTGTTGCCACAACTGGAAGGCGCTGACTGGTTCTATCTGCTGCGTGCCGGTGATCGTCTGGTGGCGCCGGCCTTGCTGGTCATGGCTGAACGAATTGCGCTGTCGCCCGGGTTGACCTGCCTGTACAGCGACGAAGGCGGGCTGCATCAGGGCGAGTCGGCCGAGCCTGCATTCAAACCGGACTTCAACCTCGATCTGATGCGCAGCTACCCCTACGTGGGACGAGCGCTGGCGTTCGAGCGCGAGCAGTTCCTGGCGCTCGGTGGTTTCGATTCGACCTACGGCGAACTGGCACCTCACGATGTCTTGTGGCGAATGGTTGAAAGTACCGGCACCCAGGTGATCGGGCACGTTTGCGAGGTGCTGCTGGAGTCGGCATTCGATTTGGCCAAATGGCTGTCGCTGCCGGACGTGGTGGACACCAATCCGCGCCTGCTGGAGGCACACTTGCATCGCCTGGGTGTCGCCCACGACATTCGCCAGGGCAGTTCGCCGTTGCTCAACCGGGTCGATTACCTGCATGCGGATCGACCGCTGGTGTCGATCGTGATCGTCAGCAAGGACCAGACCCTGGCGCTGCAACGCTGTGTCGAGAACCTGCTGGAGAAGACCGCCTACGGCGAATACGAGTTGCTGTTGGTCGACAATGGCAGCCAGGGCGCAGAGGCGCTTGAGTGGTTCGCCGGCATGGCGCAATTGGGCAGCGACCGGATACGGGTGCTGCGCTGTGAGTGGCAAGGCAATGCGGCAGCGGTGCGCAATTTCGCCGTGCAGCAGGCGGCTGGCGAATACGTCTTGATGCTCAATCCCTACACGGTGATTACCCAGGCGCAATGGCTGGGCGAGTTGCTCAATCATGCGCAGCGTCCGGAAGTCGGCGTGGTCGGGGCCAAGCTGTTCAACCCCGATGGCCGCGTGCTGCATGCCGGCCTGATCCTCGGGTTGCAAGGGCCGGCCGGCGTGCCGTTCCATGGTGAGACGCTGCATGCGGCGGGCTACATGTACCGCTTGCAGGTCGCTCACAATTACAGTGCCGTCGGCGGCGATTGCCTGATGGTGCGCAAGGCGGTTTTTGATGCGGTCGGTGGCCTGGATGAGCAGGGCCTGGCGCAGTCCCTCAACGAAGTGGACCTGTGTCTGCGCGTCGGCCAGGAAGGTTATCTGGTGGTCTGGACGCCTCACGCTCAAGTGGCATTGGGCGCGCAACCGGCTGCGGTTGCGCAGGAAGGTGATCAGGCCCGGGCCGAACAGGAGCAGGAAGTATTCTATAAGCGCTGGCTGCCGATCGTGGCCCGTGATCCGGCCTACAACACCAACCTGGCGTTGCAAGGGTTGGGCGGGGCGAGCTTCAGTCTCGAGCCCGGCCTGCGATCCGGCTGGAGCCCGTTTTCCAAGGCGCACTTGCCGAAGATTCTCGCGTTGCCGGTCAACGCATCCGCCATCGGCCATTACCGGGTCACGCAACCGCTGATCGAGCTCGAGGCGGCTGGTCGGGCGCACGGGCGCATCCATTACAACCTGCCGACCATCATCGAAGTCGAACGCCATTCGCCTGACGTGATCATCCTGCAGGGGCGCTATTCCGAAGGTCCGATCAACGAAATCCCGAGTCTGCAAAAGTATTCCAGCGCACGGCGCATCTATGAGCTGGATGACTTCGTGATCAACGTCCCGCACCGCAATGCGCATATCCGCAACATGCCGGGCAAGGACGAAATGGAGAAGCTGGTCCGGCGCGCCATCGGCATGTGCGATCGCGTGGTGGTCTCCACCGAGTCGCTGGGCAACGCGCTGTCGGACATGCATCACGACATTCGCGTGGTACCCAACATGTTGGCGTCGCACTTGTGGACCGACCTGCGCAGTCAGCGCCGCACCTCGAAAAAACCTCGGGTCGGCTGGGGTGGTGGCACCAGCCACCACGGTGACCTGGCGGTGATCGCCGATGTGGTCCGCGAACTGGCCAATGAAGTCGACTGGGTGTTCTTCGGCATGTGCCCGGACGATCTGCGCCCGTACATGCATGAGTTCCATGGCGTGATCGGGCTGGACGTGTACCCGGCCAAGCTGGCCAGCCTGAACCTGGATCTGGCGTTGGCGCCGCTGGAATTCCACATCTTCAACGACTGCAAGAGCAACCTGCGCTTGCTGGAGTACGGCGCTTGCGGCTACCCGGTGATCTGCACCGACACCGAGGCCTATCGCGGCTACCTGCCGTGCACCCGGATCAAGACCAATTCCACGGATGAGTGGCTGCAGGCGATCCGCATGCACCTGGCCGATCCGGATGCCAGCTATCGCATGGGCGACGAGTTGCGCGAGATCGTGCTGCGCGACTACGTGCTGCGCGGCGACAATTTGCGCTACTGGGAAAATGGCTGGCTGGCGGACTGACCGTTCGCGCATCGCTCCAGACCAGGCAGGCGACGTCGAGTCGCCTGCCTTTTTTTTGCCGCTTTCACGGGTTTGGAGATCCCATCATTTTCGCCCCGGACGCGCTCCCCTGTAGGAGCTGGCCTGCCAGCGATGGCCGTCAACGATAACGCGTGTGACCTGGATGAACGCGGCGCACTTGAGTCCATCGCCAGCAAGGCTGGCTCCTACAGTTTCCCAGCGTGGGCACGGTCCCTTGTAGGAGCTGGCCTGCCAGCGATGGTCGTTAACGATAACGCGAGTGAACGGGATGAACGCGGCGCACGTGAGTCCATCGCCAGCAAGGCTGGTTCCTACAGTTTCCCAGCGTGAGCACGGTCCCCTGTAGGAGCTGGCCTGCCAGCGATGGTCGTCAACGATAACGCGTGTGACCTGGATGAACGCGGCGCACTTGAGTCCATCGCCAGCAAGGCTGGCTCCTACAGTTTCCCAGCGTGGGCACGGTCCCTTGTAGGAGCTGGCCTGCCAGCGATGGTCGTTAACGATAACGCGTGTGACCTGGATGAACGCGGCGCACGTGAGTCCATCGCCAGCAAGGCTGGCTCCTACAGTTTCGGTGTGGGCACGGTCCTTTGTGGGAGCTGGCTTGTCGGGTCGCCGCATCGCAGCGATGGTCGTCAACGATAACGCGGGTGAACAGGATGAACGCGGCACAGTGGACTCCATCGCCAGCAAGCCCGGTAGCGGATTGAAGGAGCTGGCGCGTTTCCTGCAAGTCCCCCTCATATCGCCATAAAACGAGCACTTCCGGTGAGTCCGGATGTGCGCTGAACGGCGGCAGGTTTAACCCAGATGGCCCGCAAAAGCTTGATACAGCTTGGCTGAGCCCTGTGACGAACAAGAGGGAAAGGGGATGAAGGCAGTTATTTTGGCGGGTGGCCTGGGTACGCGCATCAGCGAGGAGTCACACCTCAAGCCCAAGCCGATGATCGAGGTCGGCGGCAAGCCAATTCTCTGGCACATCATGAAACAGTACTCCGCTCACGGAATCCACGATTTTGTGATCTGCCTTGGCTACAAGGGCTATGCGATCAAGGACTTTTTCGCCAACTATTTTCTGCACACCTCCGACGTCACGTTCGACATGCGCAACAACCGCATGGATGTTCACCAGAACTACAGCGAGCCATGGCGCGTCACGCTGATCGACACTGGCGAAGAGACCATGACCGGCGGCCGTTTGCGCCGCGCCCGCCGCTACCTCGAAGACGAACAGGCCTTCTGCTTTACCTATGGAGACGGCGTGTCGGACCTTAACATCGGTGCCCTGGTGGATTTCCATCTCAAGCACGGAAAAATGGCGACTGTCACAGCAGTACAGCCACCTGGCCGCTATGGTGCGCTCAACCGCGATGGCGACAAGGTCCTGGGTTTCACCGAAAAACCTCGCGGCGACGGTGGCTGGATCAACGGCGGGTTCTTTGTCCTGTCGCCCAAGGTGCTGCCGTTGATCGACGGCGACGACACCTCGTGGGAATCCGGCCCGCTGGATGGCCTGGCTGCGCGCGGCGAGCTCATGGCGTTCCAGCACGACGGTTTCTGGCAACCGATGGACACCCTGCGCGACAAGAACCACCTCGAGGCCTTGTGGCAGAGCGGGGAGGCCCCATGGAAGCAATGGGACTGAGCCCGCAATTCTGGCGCGGCAAGCGAGTGCTGGTCACCGGCCACACCGGGTTCAAGGGCAGTTGGCTGACGTTGTGGCTGCAAAGCCTGGGTGCCGAGGTCAGCGGGTTTTCCCTCGACCCGTCCACCGAGCCGAGCCTGTTCGAACTGGCTCGCGTTCACGAAGGCATCAATGATCAGCGCGGTGACTTGCGTGACCTGGGCGCGTTGCTGGAACTGATCGCCGAGACCCAGCCGGAAATCGTCCTGCACCTGGCAGCACAACCGCTGGTGCGCGAAGGTTACCGCGACCCGTTGGGCACGTACTCCAGCAACGTCATGGGCACCCTCAACCTGCTCGAAGCGATCCGTCAGGTCGGCGGCGTGCGCGCCTGCGTGCTGGTGACCACCGACAAGGTCTACGCCAATCAGGAGTGGCTGTGGCCGTACCGCGAAAACGAAGCGTTGGGCGGGCACGATCCCTACAGCAGCAGCAAGGCGTGTTGCGAATTGCTGGCGCAGTCCTACGCCGCCTCGTTCTTTGCCCCTGAAAAGCATGCCGAACATGGCCTGGCGTTGGCCACGGCCCGTGCCGGCAACGTGCTCGGTGGCGGCGATTTCGCCCCGGAGCGGTTGATTCCAGATGTGCTGCGGGCGTGGTCGGCGGACGAGCCCGTGACCTTGCGTTATCCGCAGGCGGTGCGCCCGTGGCAACACGCGCTGGAACCCCTGGCCGGCTATCTGCAATTGGCTGCCGGACTGTATGAGCAAGGCCCGAAATTCGCCGGTGCCTGGAATTTCGGGCCCGGTGAAGCGGACATGTGCAGCGTCGGTGAAGTGGTCGAACTGCTCGCCAGCCGTTGGCCGCAAGCACGCGGGCTACGCATCGAACCGAGCGATATGCACGAGGCCGGCCTGTTGCGCCTGGACAGCAGCCGCGCCCGTCAATTGCTCGGCTGGCAACCGCGCTGGTCGTTGCAGCAGTGCCTGACCCAGACCCTGGATTGGCATCTGGCATGGCAGAACGGCGATGACATGCGCACCATCAGCCTGGCGCAATTGAACCTGTACCGAGGCGCGCTGTGAGTGAGTTTCTGCTGAAGGCGTTGCCACTGAGCGGTTTGTTCAGTGTGCAGCACAAACGCTTCGAGGACGGGCGCGGGCACTTTTCCCGGTTGTTTTGCGAGGGCAGCCTGAGTGCGTTTGGCCAGGCGTTTCATATCCGCCAGATCAATCATTCCTGCACCCGCGAACGCGGCAGCGTGCGTGGCCTGCATTACCAGAGCGAGCGCGCGCCGGAAGCCAAGTTGATCACCTGCCTGCGTGGTGAAGTCTGGGATGTCGCGGTGGATTTGCGTCCCGACTCCGAAACCTTCCTGCACTGGCACGCCGAACACCTGCGTGCCGGCGATGGCCGCAGCCTGTTGATTCCGGCCGGGTTCGCCCACGGCTTCCAGACCCTGAGCGCCGACGCCGAGCTGCTTTACCTGCACAGCAACGACTACACGCCGGAACATGAAGGCGGGTTGTCGGTGCTCGATCCACGGCTGGCGATTGCCTGGCCGTTGCCTGTCAATAATCTGTCGGTGCGCGATGCCAGTCATCCGCTGCTCGATGAACACTTTGCCGGAGTGCCTCTATGAACTGCCGTGGTTGCGCGACTGCGCTGACCCTGCCGCTGATCGACCTGGGCACCTCGCCGCCGTCCAATGCCTACGTGCGTGTCGATCAGTTGGAGCAGGCCGAGCAATGGGTGCCATTGAAGGTTGCCGTGTGCCAGCAGTGCTGGTTGGTGCAAACCGAGGACTACACCAGCGCCGACCGCCTGTTCGATGCCGAGTACGCCTACTTCAGTTCGTTCTCCAGCACCTGGCTGGCCCATGCCGAACGCTATGTGGCCGAGATGGTCGAGCGCTTCGGCCTGACCGCCGACAGTCGCGTGGTGGAAGTCGCGGCCAATGACGGTTACCTGTTGCAGTACGTGGCCCGGCGCGGCATCCCTTGCCTGGGCGTAGAGCCGACCCGCAGCACCGCGCAAGCGGCGCGGGAAAAAGGCCTGGAGATCCGCGAACTGTTTTTCGGTCGCGACAGCGCCGAACAGTTGAAAAGCGAAGGCTGGGGCGCCGACCTGATGGCCGCCAACAACGTGTTGGCCCACGTCCCGGACATCAACGATTTTCTGTGCGGTTTCGCAACCCTGCTCAAACCGACGGGCGTGGCGACCTTCGAATTCCCGCAGTTGCTGACGCTGATGGCCGGCCAGCAGTTCGACACGCTGTACCACGAACACTATTCCTACCTGTCGCTGACCGCTGTGCAGACCTTGTGCGAGCGCAATGGCCTGCAAGTGTTCGACGTCAGCCAGCTCTCGACCCATGGCGGTTCGCTGCGGGTGTTCGTGCAGCGACTGGATGGCGAGCGTCGCGAAGTGCAACCGGCGGTCCGGCAACAACTGCAGGCCGAACTCGCCGCCGGTGTGCAAACCCCGGAGTACTACACGACCCTGGCCCCCGCCGCCGAGCGCATCAAGCACGGCCTGCTGCGCTTTTTGTTGCAGGCCAAGGCCGATGGCAAGCGCGTGGTCGGCTACGGCGCCGCCGCCAAGGGCAACACCCTGCTCAACTACGCCGGGGTCAAGCCGGACCTGTTGGCCTGGGTTGCCGATGCCAACCCACACAAGCAAGGCAAGTACCTGCCCGGCAGCCGCATTCCGATCGTATCGCCAGCACAGATCGACATCGAAAAGCCGGACTACGTGCTGGTGCTGCCGTGGAACCTGCTGGATGAGATCACCCAGGCCTTTGCCGGCATTCGCGCATGGGACGGTCGTTTTGTCATTGCCATTCCCGAGTTGATCATTCGATGAGCCGAATTCATTACACCAAACCCAGTGTCGGTGAGCTGGAAGCGCAGTACGTCCTCGATGCCGTGCAGAACGGTTGGGGAGAGCGTTGCTACGAATACATCACGCGTTTTGAACAGGCTTTCGCGCAGCACATGGGCGTGCCCTATGCGATCGCCACCTCCAGCTGCACCGGTGCCCTGCACATGGGCATGGCGGCGTTGGGCATCGGTGCGGGTGACGAAGTGATCCTGGCCAATACCAACTGGATCGCGTCGGCGGCACCGATCACTTACCTGGGCGCGACTCCGGTGTTCGTCGATGTGTTGCCTGACAGCTGGTGCCTGGACCCGCAGCAGGTGCGTCGCGCGATCACCCCGCGGACCAAGGCCATTCTCGCGGTGCACATCTATGGCAACCTGTGTGACATGGACGCGCTGCTGGAGATCGGTCGGGAATTCAACCTGCCGGTGATCGAAGACGCCGCCGAAGCCATCGGCTCGCAATGGCGTGGCCGACCTGCCGGTTCGCTGGGGGCCTTTGGCGCCTTTTCGTTTCACGGCACCAAGACCATGACCACCGGCGAGGGCGGGATTTTCGTCTGTTCGGACAAGGCGTTGTATGAGCGCGTGCTGACCCTGTCCAACCACGGCCGTGTCGCCGGCAGCACACGTCAGTTCTGGCCGGATTTCATCGGCTACAAGTACAAGATGAGCAACCTTCAGGCGGCCGTCGGATGCGCCCAGATCGAACGGGTAGACCAGTTGATCGAGCGCAAGCGCGCGATCTTCGACCACTACGCCCAAGCGCTCGCGCACTTGCCGGGCGTGTCGATGAATCCGCAGCCCGGGCATTCACAAAACGGCAACTGGATGCCCACGGTGGTATTCGATGAAGCCACCGGGATCACTCGCGAAGAGCTGATCGCGGCCTTCCAGGCGGCCAATATCGATGCCCGGGTGTTTTTCTGGCCGCTGTCGTCGTTGCCGATGTTCCAGGACGTATCTGTCAACACGCCGGTGGCCTTTGCGTTGCCGGGACGAGCAATCAACCTGCCGAGCTATCACGACATGACGGATGCTGATCAGCATCGGGTCATCGAAGTGGTGCGCGATGTTCTCAAGCACAAGGGGCAACTGTGAAAGTCTATCTACTGGGCGCGGCCAATCCTGAAACGATCCGCATGATCCAAGCGGTACAACGATCCGTGCCAAACCAGGAATTTGCCTTCCTGGACAACGATCCGGCCAAGCAGGGCACCTTGTTCTACGGTATTCCCGTGGTGGGCGGGCTCGATCGCGTCGCAGAGCTCAAGGGCGATGACGTGCGGTTCGTCAACCTGATCACCGGCAGCACGACCACTCGCTATCAAACGACCTGCCAGATCGTCGAGGCGGGTGGCCAGTTGGGTAATTTCCTGCACCCCGCGATCGACCTGACCATGACCCGCATGGGTGTTGGCAACTACCTGCAAGAAGGCGTGATTCTGCAGGCGGAGGTGTCGATCGGCGATAACAGCAGCATTCACATGGGCGCATTGATTGCCCATGAAAGCCACGTCGGCAACTCGGTGTTCATTGCGCATGGGGTGAGCGTTTCCGGTTGCTGCGAGATCGGCGACGGCACGTTCATCGGCACCAACGCCAGCATCCTGCCGCGCACGCGTATCGGGCGCTGGGCGACGATCGGCGCAGGCGCGGTCGTCACCAAGGATGTTCCGGATTATGCGGTGGTTGTGGGCAACCCCGGCAAAGTCATCAAGACCAACCCTGATTCCTTTCAAGACGGTCGGGTTTTCAAGTAACCCCCGCCACTATTTTCCGGAGAGTCTGTAATGAACCCCCATGAGCAGTTTTGTGAAGAAGTAAAAGACAACATCAAAGGCCTGCAAAAGGACACCGCGCTGCAAGCGGCATCGCAGGACTGGATCAATACCACCGCCAAGCACAAGTACACCTACAACTTCAGCTGGATGGGCCGCCCGATCATCCAGTTTCCCCAGGACATGCTCGCCATGCAGGAGATCATCTGGTCGCTGCGTCCGGACATCATTGTCGAGACCGGTATCGCCCACGGTGGCTCGCTGGTGTTTTATGCCTCGATGCTGGAGCTGATCGGCCATGGCGAAGTGCTGGGCATCGACATCGATATCCGCCAGCACAACCGTGAGGCGATCGAAGCGCACCCGATGAGCAAGCGGATCCAGATGATCCAGGGTTCAAGTATCGATCCGGCGATCGTCGATCAGGTCCGCCAGCGTGTCGAAGGCAAGAAAGTGCTGGTGGTCCTGGACTCCAATCACACCCACGAGCACGTCCTTGAAGAGCTGCGGGCCTACGCGCCGATGACCTCGGTGGGCAGCTACTGCGTGGTGATGGATACCGTGGTGGAAGACATGCCGGAAGACGCCTTCCCGAACCGTCCGTGGGGCAAGGGCGACAACCCTAAAACCGCGGTATGGGCCTACCTGAAAGAAAACCGCGATTTTGAAATCGACCAGGCCATTCACAGCAAGTTGCTGATCACCGTCGCACCGGATGGCTATCTGCGTCGCGTGCGGTAATCGACAAGACATCGTTGGGTTTTTACGGCGACTCGCCGGTTGTGGGGAAATATATGCAAGGCAAGAACAGCTCTGAACACGGTGCGGCACTTCACGAACAGTTGACCGTGGTACTGATGTCTCACGAACGACCGGCCTTTTTGCGCAGGGCGGTACGTTTCTACAGCGGCTTGCCTTGCAGGATCCTGGTGCTGGACTCTTCGACCGACGCTCAGCCAGGCATGGCCGGGCAGTACGTGAATGTGGATTACCGGCATGTACCTCAGTACGGGTACTGGGGGGTGCGCGCCAAACTGGCCTTCGGCGTGGAGCAAGTGACCACGCCGTTCATGGTGTTCGCCGCCGACGATGACTTCCATGTGCATGACGCCCTGCGCGAGGCGGTTGCCTTCATGGCGGCCAATCCCGACTACGCCCTGTGCCACGGCTACAGCATGATGTACCTGGCGCTGGCCAACAGCGTCAGCTACTACCGCCGTGACAAGAAGGTCTGCGAGGACTATTGCGCCGAGCACACCCAGGACCGCGTACTGGAATACATGCACCAGTACCTGCCACCTTTCTATGCCGTACAGCGCACATCGCTGGTGCGTGACTGGTACCAGGTCCTGCCGCACGAAACGTCTTTCCAGTGGCAGGAAGTCGGTCACACCTATTACATGCTGGCGCGGGGCAAGGCGCGGATTCTGCCGATCCCGTATATCGTGCGTGAGATGAACTACGGGTACTCCGACCACAACACCGAGATCTACCACTCGCTGGCGCATACCGACACCAAAACGGTTGCCGAGCGTGAGGCGTTTGCCGTTTTTCTCGCTGGGCTGCCGACGCAGATTCAGGAGCAGGATGCCGAGCAGGGCAAGCAGTTTGCGCTGCAAAGCTTTGAAGCCCTGGCTGACGGCCTGCGTACAGGCCGGGCGCTGACCACCGAGCTGATTATCGACTCCGTCTGGGCGAACGTAGAGAAAGGCCCTGAGCGCCGTTTCGGGCCCAAGCAATATGTCGAAATGCCGTTCTACAACCAGGCGTTTTTCGATCAGTTGACCCAGTTCGAGTTCCTGTTGCACGCCATGCCGGCTGGCCGCGTCCAGCTCAAAGGCCTGGAGGGCGTCTGGACGCGGCAACAGAGCCTGATGCTGGCGCGTAACAACGACACGCCGGAAAGTGTGGTCGACCGTTTGTGGCAAGCCCACGACAGCAACGTGTTCAACCGCACGGTGGTCAAGCGCCTGGCGGCACAGCTCGAACTGCTGGGCGAAGACGAAGAAGCACAGGCCATGACTGACTGGGCCGCGCGTCTTGAGGCGGTGTCGGTCGAAGGCAACCGTGGGACATTCGACAGGATGCTCTCCGGTCGCCTGCTCAAATGGCTCGCGCCCCGCCAGCCTGATGCTGACGAAACGGAGTCGATCGCCCAATACCTGGCGGCCAACGACGGTGGTCCACAGTTCGGGATCTTCCTGCTGGACCTGGATAACGATATCGACAAGCTGCAAGTCTCTCTCGACAGCCTGCTTGAAGGTCACGGCAAGGCATTCAGGATTGTGATCTTCACCACCGGTGAAGCACCGGCGGCGACCACGGCGCAGAACACCTTGCACTTTGTCCGTGTCACGCAAAGCAACTATGTCGACAAACTGAACCAGAGTGCTCATCAGTCGCCTTGCGACTGGTTGATGCTGGCTGAAGCCGGCGACGAGTTCACCGCCGGCGGCCTGTTGCGCGCCAGCCTGGAACTGCTGTCTGACACGCAATGCCGCGCCGTCGCCACCGACGAAATCCAGCGCACCGCCGAAGGCGCGCTGGTGGATGTATTCCGTCCGGGTTTCAACCTGGATTTGCTGCAAAGCCTGCCGGCCCTGATGGCGCGTCACTGGCTGATCCGTCGGGAAGTGTTCATCGAAGTCGGCGGCTACCAGCCTGACTTCAGCAAGGCGCTGGAGTTCGACTTGCTGCTGCGCATCATCGAGCAGGGCGGCCTCAACGGGCTGGCCCACCTGGATGAACCGCTGGTGATTGCCCGGGCTCCGGTACTGGAAGAAAACGCCGATGAACGCCTGGCGTTGTTGCGCCACCTGGGCAATCGTGGCTACAAGGCCAAGGTCACCTCGACGGTGCCGGGCACCTGGCAGATCGACTACCGCCACAGCGAACGCCCGCTGGTGTCGATCATCCTGCCGGCCGGGGATGACCTGGCGGCGTTGCAACAGTGCCTGCAAGCCGTGTTGCTGCGCACCCGCTACATCCAGTACGAAGTGCTGATCGCGCTCAACCCGAATCAGTCGGCCGAGGTCAACGATTGGCTGGGTACCTACCAGCATCCGAAAGTCAGCGTACTGCGTGCCGACCGGACCCTGAGCGATGTGGCGTTGTACAACGCTGCCAGCCAGCAGGCGCGGGGCGAGTACCTGGTGCTGTTGGCCGCCGACAGTGAAGTGGTCAACCCGAACTGGCTGGAGTCGCTGCTCAATCACGCCCAGCGTCCGGAGGTCGGCGTGGTGGGGCCGAAGTTGATCGACCGCGACGGCAAGGTCACCCAGGCCGGCCTGATCCTTGGCATGAACGGTGGTGTGGGCTCAGCCTTTGTCGGAGAAAAACACGACGCCGAAGGTTACCTGCACCGGTTGGCGCTGGAGCAGAACTACTCGGCGGTGTCGAAGGTGTGCCTGATGGTGCGTAAAGCGTTGTTCGACGAGCTGGACGGTCTGGACGGAGTGACGTTCGCCGACGGCTTGAGCGACGTCGATCTGTGCCTCAGAGCCGGTCAGGCCGGTTACCTCACCGTGTGGACGCCGCTGGTACAGGTCATTCATTCGGGTGAAGTGCCACAGCTGCCGCAGGCCCTCGATGCATTGCGTGACAAGTGGGCGGCAGCCTTTGCCCAGGACCAGGCCTATAACGCCAATCTGGCCTTGAGCGGCAAAGGCTTTGCCCTGGGCGAAGCTGCCCCGGTGAACTGGGTTCAGTTGCTCGGCTAGGCCCGGCGAACAGTGATAAGGATTCAAGGCATGTCCAACGGAACATCGATTTTCATCTCAGGCGGCACCGGTTCGTTCGGGCGTCATTTCGTCCGTACTTTGCCGGACAAGCTCGTCCATGCCTGGTTGCCAGCATGATTCCTTACGCTCGGCAAAGCCTCGATCAGGCGGACATCGACGCCGTGGTCAGCGTCCTGCAGTCTGACTGGCTGACCCAGGGGCCGACCATCGAGCGCTTCGAGCGGGCGATGGCCGAGCGCTGCGAAGCTGATTTTGCCGTGGCAGTGTGCAATGCCACGGCGGCCCTGCACATCGCTTGCCTGGCGGCCGGACTCGGCCCGGGCGACTGGCTGTGGACGACACCGAACACCTTTCTCGCCTCGGCAAACTGTGGTCGCTACTGCGGTGCCGAGGTGGATTTTGTCGATATCGACCCGCTGACCTGGAACCTCGATGCCGGTGCGCTGGCTGTCAAGCTGGAGCGGGCCGAGCGTGAAGGCAGGCTGCCGAAAGTGCTCGTGGCCGTGGCGTTCTCGGGGCAGAGTTGCGACATGCGCAGGATTGCCGCACTGGCCAAGCGCTATGGCTTTACGGTGATCGAAGACGCGGCCCATGCCGCCGGTGCCTCCTACGCCGGGCGCCCGGTGGGGTGCGGCGAGTTTGCCGCGATGACCGTGTTCAGCTTTCACCCGGTGAAGATCATCACCAGTGCCGAGGGCGGCATGGTCATGACCAATTGCCCGGAACTTGCCGAGCGTTTGCAACGCCTGCGTAGCCACGGCATGACCCGGGATCCGCAGCAAATGACCGGGCCCAGCCACGGTCCCTGGTATTACGAGCAGGTGGAACTGGGGTTCAATTACCGCATTACCGACCTGCAAGCGGCCCTTGGCTTGTCGCAGTTGAACAAACTGGATGAGTTTATCGAGCGTCGGCGTGAACTGGCGGCGCGATATGACCGCATGCTGGCGTATCTGCCGTTGACACTACCCGGTGCACAACCTGAGGCCGAGTCGTCCTGGCACCTGTATGTGGTGCGGCTGCAACTCGATCAGATCACGCTCACCCATCGTGAGGTGTTCGAGGGATTGCGGGCCGCCGGGATTGGGGTGAACCTGCACTATATTCCCGTGCATTTGCAGCCTTACTACCGTGACCTGGGGTTCGCCGAAGGTGATTTCCCGCAGGCTGAGCGTTATTACGCCGAAGCCATCAGCTTGCCGTTGTATCCGTTGCTCAGCCATGAGCAGCAGGACTATGTGGTCGAGCAGATGCAGCAACTGATTGAAATCATCCAGCCATTGCGACGTGTGGGAAATGTGTGATGCGTGAACTGACTGAGCAGGAGGCTTTCTGGCAGGGTGAATTCGGCAACCAGTACGTTGACCGCAATCTCGGACAGCCGCTGGTGGCGGCCAACCTGGCGCTGTTCGCCAAGGCACTGACACGGGTCGGGCGCCTCGACAGCCTGTTGGAACTGGGCACCAATGCCGGTAACAACCTGCAGGCTCTGCACCAGCTGTTGCCGCGCTGCGAGTTGTTCGGCGTGGAGATCAATGCCAATGCGTGCGCCGCTGCCAAGGCATTGGGTATTGCCCACCTCTGGCACGGCTCGCTGTTCGATTTCCCGCGCGAGCGCACCTTCGACCTGACCCTGAGCAAAGGCGTACTGATTCACCTGGCGCCGGAGTTGCTGCCGGCTGCGTACGCGCAACTGTATGAGCTGAGCCAGCGCTACATATTGATCGCCGAGTACTACAACCCGGCGCCGGTCGAGGTTCCGTATCGCGGCAACAGCGGCAAGTTGTTCAAGCGCGATTTTGCCGGTGAAATGCTCGATCGCTATGACGACCTGCGACTGCTCGATTACGGTTTTGGCTACCACCGCGATCCACAATTCCCGGTGGATGACATTACCTGGTTTGTCCTGGAAAAACGCCGTTGAACAACGTCGCCATCATCCCGGCCCGCGGTGGCAGCAAACGCATACCGCGCAAGAACCTCAAGCCGTTCGCCGGTGTGCCGATGATTGCCCGCTCGATTCGGGTGGCCCTGGAGTCCGGGCTGTTTGCCCGCGTGGTGGTCAGTACCGATGACGAGGAAATCGCCGGGCTGGCGCGGGACTGTGGCGCTCAGGTGCCCTTCATGCGCCCGGCAGAACTGGCCGACGACTTCACGGGTACCGCCGCGGTGATCGCCCATGCCCTGCAAGCATTGCGCGAACAGGGGGATGATTTTGATCGCGCCTGTTGCATCTACGCGACCGCACCGTTGTTGCAATCGCGATTTCTTGTCCAGGGGCTGAGCCTGCTGGAACAGCATCCCGACAAGTCTTTTGCATTTTCGGTGTGCGACTTCGGTTTTCCGGTTCAGCGGGCCCTGACCCTTGATGAGCAGGGTGCCCTGACGGCGCTGTACCCGCAGTATCGTGATACCCGCTCCCAGGACCTGCCGAGCGCCTATCAGGACGCCGGGCAGTTCTACTGGGGGCGCAGCGATGCCTGGCTGCGTGGCGAGGTGCTGTATTCACCGTACAGCCTGCCGGTCATCCTGCCGCGGCATCTGGTGCAGGACATCGACACACCGCAGGACTGGACGCGTGCGGAGTACCTGTATGCCGCGCTCAAGGCCGGAGGTGAGCTGCAATGAGAGTGCTGATTCGTTCTGACGCCTCGCCGACCATCGGCAGTGGCCATATCGCGCGCTGCCTGTGCCTGGCCCGTGTTTTGCGCCGGCAGGGCAGTCATGTGGCTTTCGCCTGTCGCCTGCTGCCGGGGCATCGGCTGGAGGCACTGCGGGCCGAAGGTTTCGAAACCTTTGAACTGCCCGAGCGCTACAGCGACGAAGACCCGGAGCAAGCCATCGAATCCATGTTGCCCTGGCAGGCGGACATCGCCGCACTCGCGCCGTTGCTGGAACACCAGCCGGCGTTCGACTGGATCATTGTCGACCACTACGGCCTCGATCATCACTGGCAGACCGCCGCCCGGCGCTTTGCGCCACGGATCGCCGTGGTCGATGACCTCGCCACGCGGACCTACAGCGCCGACCTGTTGCTGAACCAGAATCTCTCGGGTACGCCAGAGGCTTATACCTCGCTGCTGGCGCCCGGCTGCCGGACTTTGTTCGGTCCGCGGTTCGCCATGTTGCGCGACGAGTTCTGTTGCCCGGCCATCGAGATCAAGCCACGGGCTCGACGTGTACTGGTGAATTTTGGCGGGTTTGACGCGGCCATGCAGACTCATCATGCAATGCTGGCGCTGGCGGACTTTCCCGAGCTGGAAGTCGATTTTGTTGCCGGTGCGGGTAATCCGGCCTGGGCGCAGATGCAGGCATTGGCGGCCAGTCGCCCGCATTGGCGCCTGCACAGTTTTGTCAGCGACTTTTATCGATTGATGAGCGAAGCCGACCTGTTTGTCGGGGCGGGAGGCGGCACCAGTTGGGAGCGGGCGGCCATGGGGTTGCCGACGATTTGCATTGCCGTATCGAACAACCAGCAGGCCAACGGCGAGGTCATGGCGGCCGCGGGCGCTCATGTGTTCATGGGGGCGCGCGAACACGTCAGTGTCGAGCAACTGCGCCTGGCCATCGGCTTTGTCGCGGGTAACCAGGGTTTGCGCCAGAGCCTGGCGCAGCAATCGCGACAACTGGTCGATGGCCGGGGTGCGCAGCGGGTGGCGGCTGCACTGGCGGGAGCGGTGCTGAGGATGCGACCGGCGACCCAGGGGGATGCGCAACTCTTGTTCGACGGGCGCAATGCCGAGGCCGTGCGCCGCTGGTCGCTGGAGACCGGTGTGATCGAATGGTCGGCGCATCAAAACTGGCTGACGGCGAGCCTGAGCAATGCCCGGCGGCTGTTGCTGATTGCCGAGGCTGATGACGGCCCGGTCGGTGTGCTGCGCTATGACCTGCGTGGCTTTACCGCCGAAGTGTCGATTTATCTGTTCGAAGGCCGGTTCGGCCTGGGCTGGGGCAGGGCGCTGCTGGCCCGTGGAGAATCTGTTGTGAAAGCCCACTGGCCGGAACTGGAGTCGCTCAGCGCCCAGGTCATGCCCGCTAACCAGCCGTCGCTGAAGGTCTTTCGCGAAGCCGGTTTTACCCAGAGTGACTGCGCGTTCACGCGCGTATTGAAGGATCACGCAGATGACTAGCTTCAAGATTGGCGAGCGCCTGATCGGTGTCGATGCACCGCCCTTCATCATTGCCGAGATGAGCGGCAACCATAACCAGTCCCTGGACATGGCGCTGCAAATTGTCGAGGCCGCGGCCAGGGCCGGTGCCCATGCGTTGAAGCTGCAGACCTACACGGCCGACACCATGACCCTGGACCTGGCCGAGGGCGAGTTTTTCATCAAGGATCCGAATAGCCTGTGGGCCGGTACTTCGCTGTACGCGCTGTACGAAAAGGCCCACACACCCTGGGAATGGCATGCGCCGATCTTCGCGCGGGCCAAAGAGCTGGGCCTGCTGGCGTTCTCCACGCCATTCGATGAGAGCGCCGTGGACTTTCTCGAAAGCCTCGACGTGCCGGCCTACAAGATCGCCAGTTTCGAAAACACCGACCTGCCGCTGATCCGCCGGGTCGCCGCGACGGGCAAGCCGCTGATCATTTCCACCGGCATGGCCAGCATCGCCGAGCTCGATGAAACCGTGCGCGCCGCCCGCGAGGCCGGGTGCAAGGACCTGGTGCTGCTCAAATGCACCAGCACCTATCCGGCATCACCGGCGAACAGCAACGTGCGCACGATTCCTCATCTGCGCGAGTTGTTCGATTGCCAGGTGGGGCTGTCCGATCACTCCATGGGCGTCGGTGTGTCCGTGGCGGCGGTGGCGCTGGGCGCAACGGTGGTGGAAAAGCATTTCACCCTCGAGCGTGCGGCCGGTGGCGTCGATGCCGCTTTCTCGCTGGAACCCGCTGAGCTGGCCAGCCTGGTGATTGAAACCGAACGCGCCTGGCAAGCCATGGGGCACGTGCATTACGGCGTCAGCGAGGCTGAGCGGCCATCCCTGGTGTACCGTCGATCGCTGTATGTCACCCGGGACATGGAGGCCGGCGAGCCCTTCAATGCGACCAACCTGAGAGCCATCCGTCCGGGGCTCGGGCTGGCGCCCAAGCATGCCCCAAGCCTGCTGGAACGCCGTGCCCGTCAGGCCATCAAGCGTGGAACCGCGCTGGATTGGTCGTTGGTCGAATAACCCATAAGCGGGGTGAATCGGCAAAATAGAGTGACCTGCGAGTCATAACGCGCATCTTCACTGTATTGTATTGACCGGGAAGATGGCGCCTGACCCCTTTATCGGGTTCAGTGATAGCCCTTTGCGCTTCCCGGCCGTCGCCCCAGGGTGACGGAAATCCAGGTTTGTCGGCGCCCCTCGATTCCTGCGAGTGGTGGTATTGGGCTGTTTATTATTGGGAAGCCGTAATGATTGGCATAAAAAGCATTGCGAGCTACGTTCCTGTAGCCGGCGTGGACAATTACGCACAAGGTGCAAAATTCGAGAAGGATGAAGAGTTCATCCTGGGCAAGATCGGTTCGGCTTTCCTGCCGCGCAAGGGCGTTGATCAGGAAACTTCCGATCTGTGCGTTGAAGCGGCCAATGCGCTGTTTGCCAGCAACCCTGATCTGAAACGTGAATCCATCGATGCGTTGATCGTCGTCACCCAGAACGGTGACGAAGAAGGCCTGCCGCACACCGCGGCCATCGTCCAGGACAAGCTCGGCCTGCCGACCAACGTCGCCGCGTTCGATATTTCCCTGGGCTGTTCCGGTTACGTCTACGGCATCTATGCGATCAAGGGCTTCATGGAGGCCGCGGGCCTGAAGAACGGCCTGCTGATCACTGCCGACCCGTATTCGAAGATCGTCGACCCGGAAGACCGCAACACCACCATGTTGTTCGGCGATGCCGCCACCGCCACCTGGATGGGTGAAGACCCTACCTGGGCACTGGGCAAGGCCAAGTTCGGCACCGACGGTTCCGGCGCTCCGCACTTGAAAGTCACCGACGGCGTGTTCTTCATGAACGGCCGCCAGGTATTCAACTTCGCACTGCTCAAGGTGCCGGCGCATTTGCATGAGTTGCTCGGCGAATCGCAACTGAGCGCAGACGACATCGATGCGTTCTGCATTCACCAGGGCAGCGCGGCGATTGTCGATGCGGTCGCACGGCGCTTCGAGGAATGCCCGCAGAAGTTCATCAAGGACATGGTCGAGACCGGTAACACGGTATCGTCGAGCATTCCATTGCTGCTGGAAAAGCATATTCTCGATTCCGAATGGAAGCGCGTTGCGCTCAGCGGTTTCGGAGTGGGGCTGTCGTGGGGCTCGGCGATCATCTATCGCCCTTGAGTGAAGGTCTTTTCATAAAAAAGGCCGGTACAAAAAAGCGCCCAAGGGTTAACCTTGAGCGCTTTTTTGCTTGTAAGGAATGCGAGGTAGCATGAGCGAATTTTTTGCAGACAATGCTCAGGTTATCCAGCGGCGCTGGCCGTCGTTGTATGCGCGGTTGAAAACGGAAGATCGCCTGGCCGTCGAGGTCAATCTGATCGAGGGGCGTGACTCGACATTGTGCGTGGGCGGCATCCAGCTCACCAGCCGTCATGATCGTCTGCACGAAGCGCGCCTGCAGGCCGCCAGCCTCCCGCTCGACAAGCCACAGCTGCACGTTTACGGCACCGGTTTCGGCGATTTGCCTTGCGTTCTGCTCGAGCGCACCGGGCTTGAAAAGCTCTACGTCCATATTCTCAACGGCGCACTGTTCGCGCTGGTGTTGCAACTGATCGACCAGCGCCAATGGCTGGGCGATCCGCGCGTGCAACTGTTGTATGCCGGCGATATGTCGGACATCTGCACGCCGTTTTTTGCGTTGCCGGCCGAAATGCTGCTGGCCGATGACTTCAGTGCGAAGATTCGTGATCGCCTGGTCAGCGAAGTGCACCTGAGTTTCAACAATCGTGATTTCGACCCGCAGTCGCCGGTCATTGTGCAGCGCTTGCACGATACCCTCGACGTGCTGTTGGCCGATGATGATGTGGCGCAGCTGTTTGGCACCTGTCCCGAGCGTGAAATCTATGTGATCGGCACAGGGCCAAGCCTTGAAGGGAATTTCGAGCGCCTGGCCGCCGTGCGCAATCAAGCAGCGCGCCCGCTGTTCATCAGTGTCGATACCGCCTACAGACCCCTTCGCGAGCACGGGATAAAACCTGACCTGGTCGTGAGCATCGACCAGCGCATCAGTGTGCTGCACTTGCCGGGCGAGGGCTCCGACGGCATTCCGCTGGTGTACTTGCCGTTGAGCGATCCAGCCATGCTCAAGGCCTGGCAAGGCAAGCGTTATGGCGGTTACTCGGCCAGCCCTGTCTACGCCGCGTTGCGTGAGCAACACCCGCGCGGGCAGCTCTACGTCAGCGGCAGCGTGATCCATCCTGCAGTCGATCTGGCCGTGAAGATGGGTGCGCAACGCATCACGCTGTTCGGTGCCGATTTCTCCTTCCCCATGAACAGGACCCATACCGGCTGGAGCGATGGTGACCTGGGGCCGCCAGTGAACCAGGCCAGGCACTGGGTGCACGATGGTCATGGGCAGAAGGTCAAGACGCAGCTCAATTTCCGCAGCTACCTGTGCGAGCTCGAGCGTTACATCGCCAGGCATCCCGAGGTGCTTTTTTTCAATAGCAGTCGGGCTGGGGCAATGATTGCCGGTACGCAGTTCAATCAGGATTTCGTGCAATGAAGTCGCTAGTGAAAGGCATCGACGGCAGCCGGCAGTGCGCGGGATTGTTTCGCCTGGGGCGTGATGTCGAAGCGGCCTTGATCATGGTTGATCTGTTCGATGAGACGCAGCGCCTGTTTGCGCGGGCGCCCCAGGATGTTCAGAAGGCCTGGGCCTTGATGCTCAGGCAAATGCTCGACTGCCAGGAGCGCCAGGATTGGTTGGGGCTCGCTGACTTCATGGAATATGAGTTGGTCGATTTGCTGGAAAGCCTGCCGGCCTGAATGGGCGGCGACGGCTTTGGCACGGGCCTTTGTGGGCCGGACAGTTTTATGGCGTCATTTTTTTACGGTTGAGGGGGCGCTAAGCCCTTGTTTTCTCGGGAGTGGCAGGGTGATGGCAATTTTTTTTAAAAAAGCCCTCAAGCAACCTGCCAACCCGACGATAACTATTACGAAGGTTCTCTAGGCCATACCCGGCGGTTGCCAGGGCCGGAAGCCGCAGTACCCAACCAACGAGGAATTCGTCATGGCTTTAACCGTAAACACTAACACCACGTCGCTGGGCGTTCAGAAAAACCTGAACCGTGCTACCGATGCACTTTCGACCTCGATGCAGCGTCTGTCTTCCGGCCTGAAAATCAACAGCGCCAAGGACGACGCCGCCGGCCTGCAGATCGCAACCCGCATGGCTGCACAGATCCGTGGTGGTACCCAGGCAATCCAGAACGCCAACGACGGTATCTCCGTTGCCCAGACCGCTGAAGGCGCTCTGCAGGCTTCGACCGACATTCTGCAGCGTATGCGTGAACTGGCTGTTAAAGCACGTAACGGTACCAACAGCACTGCTGACCAGACCGCTACCAACTCCGAATTCGCTCAGATGTCTGACGAGATCACTCGTATCTCTGCTTCGACCAACCTGAACGGCAAAAACCTGCTGGACGGTTCCGCTGGCACCATGCAGCTGCAAGTTGGCGCCAACACTGGTTCGGCCAACCGCATCGACCTGGTACTGAGCTCCAAGTTCGACGCCGTTTCCCTGTCCGTAGGCAGTGGTACTGTTGTTCTGACCGGTGCAACTTCCGCCACCCTGTCGGCCAACATCGACAACGCGATCACCGCTATCGACGCTGCTCTGGCATCGATCAACGCCACCCGCGCAAACCTGGGTGCTTCGCAAAACCGTCTGACCAGCACCATCTCCAACCTGCAGAACATCGTGGAAAACACCACGGCTGCACAAGGCCGTGTTCAAGACACCGACTTCGCCGCAGAAACCGCGAACCTGACCAAGCAGCAAACCCTGCAACAGGCTTCTACCTCGGTTCTGGCACAGGCCAACCAACTGCCTTCCGCTGTACTGAAGCTGCTTCAGTAATTTCGGAATGAGTTTGAGCGGGGGAGTGTGCTTGCACGCTTTCTCGCTTTTTTACGTTAAGAGGTGATGGGCATGGAGATGAGCGTAAAGCTTGGCGTGTCTTATCCGGCTCCCCAGCCAGCGAGCACCGTCACGGACAAGGCGCCGGAAAAGCCCAAGGCCGTCAGCGTGGCTGCGGAGGCGGACAAGAAGCCGGACAAGGATGACACCCATCTGAAGCAGGCGGTGCAGCAGATCGAAAAGTTTGTACAGTCGATCAAGCGCAACCTGGAGTTCTCGATCGACGAGCAATCCGGAAAGGTCGTCGTCAAAGTGATTGCAAGCGAAACGGGCGAAGTCGTACGACAGATTCCCTCCGCAGAGGCCCTCAAGCTGGCAGAGAGCCTGAGCAATGCGAGCCACGTATTGTTCGACGCCAAAGTCTGATAGCTGGCATGAATAGTGTTTGTACGTTCTTTGGACGCAGGTAAAGGTCAAAAGAGTGGCAGCAACCTGAAGGGAGACTAAAAATGGCAAGTCCAATTTTGCCGGGTACGGGCCTTGGCTCTGGCCTGGATATCGGTGCGATCGTTACTGCGCTGGTCAACGCCGACAAATCGGCGAAACAGACGCAGATCGATACTCAGACCAAAACCAACACGCTGAGGATTTCCGGTGTCGGTTCCCTGAAAAGCGCACTGACGGCCTTTCAGACGGCGCTGACCAATCTCGGCAGCAAGACCAATCCTGCGTTTGCGGGTTTTAGCGCAACTTCGGGTACCCCGTCGATCCTGGGGGTGACTTCCGACAACACCGCCGTTGCCGGCAGCTACAGCATTGTTGTGAATAACCTGGCCACCAGCTCGAAAGTAGCCAGTGCTTCTTTTGCCGGCGGTGCCGCCAGTGCCATTCCGAGTGGTACTCTGAAAATCAGTCAGAATGGCACTGATTACGATGTCACGATTCCGGCCAATGCGACCTTGCAGAGCACCCGCGATGCCATCAACTCTGCGCAGGCGAGCAATGGTATTTCCGCCAACATCGTGACCGACAGCACGGGTGCGTCGCGACTGGTGATCAGCTCCAGCAAGACCGGCGCGGGTTCCGACCTGGTGGTCAGCGGTATCGCCGGCCTTGAAATCGATGGTACCCAGCCGATGGGCAGCAACCCTTCGGCTTCCAGCTCCGGGGCCGTCAACGGGATTGCGGTGGACGCATCGTTGACCATCGACGGCCTGGCAGTGACCAGCAAGAGCAATACGGTGACCGGTGCAGTCAGTGGCCTGACCTTGAACCTGGCGTCCGCCAGCACCGGTACGCCGCCGGCTGCCGCGACCGTCACTGTCGCGACCAACACCACCGGTTTACAGACATCGATCCAGTCGTTCGTTGATTCCTACAACACCCTGATGAACACCATCAATTCCCTGTCCAAGGCGACGGCGGATGCCGATGGCAAGCTGACGGTCCAGGCGGCGTTTACCGGTGACTCGATGCCTCGCGCACTGATTTCCGATATTCGCGGCGTACTGACGGCTCCGGGGGCGGGCGGTCCATTGGCCGTGCTGTCGCAGCTCGGCGTGATGACGGACGAAAAAACCGGCAACCTGGCGTTCAACTCGACGACGTTCAACAAGGCGATGACCACTGGCGGCATGAGTGGCCAGGTGCAGCAGTTGTTCAACGGTACCAATGATACCAACGGCCTTCTGGCGCGCATGGGCGCTGCCATCAAGCCTTACGTATCGACGGGCGGGTTGCTGGATCAGCGCAATACCAACCTGCAGAGCCTCTCCAAGAACCTTACGAACCAGCAGTTGGCGCTGGACTTGCGTGTCGCCAACATGACCAAGACGTTGACCGCCAAATACAACGCAATGGACCTGCTGGTCGGGCAAATGAAAGCGACGGCGACGAGCATCACCTCGTTCTTCACGACCTTGAACGCCCAGAAGTCCAACAGCTAGTCATGAGCTGACGACAAAAACCCGGCTACGCCTTTTCGCGTGTGCCGGGTTTTTGTCTTTTGATCTAAAGTTTTCCGGTGCGCAGACGATACACTGGTCATACGAGTCATTGTGGTAATGAGGTAGAACATGAATCCAATGTTAGCCCTTCGGCAGTATCAGAAAGTGGGTGCGCACGCCCAGACGTCCGAAGCGAGTCCGCATCGTTTGGTGCAAATGCTCATGGAAGGTGGCCTGGACCGCATTGCGCAGGCCAAAGGCGCCCTGGAGCGCAAGGATGTTCCCGGCAAGTGTGTATCGATCAGCAAGGCGATCGGCATCATCGGTGGCTTGCGTGAAGGCCTGGATCTTGAAAATTGCGCCGATACCGTGGGCGAACTCAACAGTCTCTACATTTACATGATGAAGCGCCTGGCCGAGGCAAACATCAGCAGTGATCCGAAGATTCTCGATGAGGTCGCGGGCTTGCTGCGCACGGTGAAAGAAGGCTGGGACGGCATTGCTGAGCCAGGGCCGCAGTTCTAAGGAGATCGCCATGAGTCTTGTATTGCAGCGAATAGAACACACTCGTGAAGCGCTGGTCGGTGCCCTGGCCGAGCGCAACTGGGAGGCTATCGGTCAATTGGACCTGGATTGCCGTTCCTGCATGGAAGATGTCTTGAGCGAGGCTTCGCTGGACGAGGAGGTTCTGCGCAGCAATCTTGAGGAGCTGCTGTATGTCTACAAGCAGCTGCTTGAGGTGGCGATGGGGGAGAGGCAGGCGATAGTCGACGAAATGTCTCAGATCCAGCAAGCGCGGAACGCGGCAAAGGTTTACCATCTGTTTGGTTAATTAACCCCAAGTTAATCCAGACATGTGCGCCATAAATTTGACTGTGCACGGTTTTTTGACTTAACTAGTGGCTGGTTCCAGAATTCAGTCGTCTTCAGGCATATCAGGCCTGCAAGCGTTTAGCTTGCCCCAGCATTTTGGGCATTGAGTTGACTAGGGAAGTTGCTATTGCATGTGGCGTGAAACCAAAATTCTGCTGATTGATGACGATAGCGTCCGCCGCCGCGACCTGGCGGTGATTTTAAATTTTCTCGGCGAAGAAAATTTACCCTGCGGTAGCCATGACTGGCAGCAGGCTGTCGGCTCTTTGTCGTCAAGTCGTGAAGTAATCTGTGTCCTGATCGGGACGGTCAATGCTCCTGGTGCACTACTGGGCTTGCTAAAGACACTCTCGACCTGGGATGAGTTCCTTCCGGTTTTGTTAATGGGCGATAATTCTTCCATTGACCTGCCGGAGGACCAGCGTCGCCGGGTGCTTTCGACCCTCGAAATGCCGCCCAGCTACAGCAAGTTGCTCGATTCGCTGCACCGTGCCCAGGTCTATCGCGAGATGTATGACCAGGCCCGCGAGCGCGGTCGTCATCGCGAACCCAATCTTTTCCGCAGTCTTGTCGGCACCAGCCGGGCGATCCAGCACGTCCGCCAGATGATGCAGCAAGTCGCCGATACCGATGCCAGCGTGCTGATCCTCGGTGAGTCCGGCACCGGCAAGGAAGTGGTTGCGCGTAACCTGCATTACCATTCCAAGCGCCGCGAAGCGCCGTTCGTGCCGGTCAACTGCGGGGCGATCCCGGCCGAGTTGCTGGAAAGCGAATTGTTCGGTCATGAGAAGGGCGCCTTCACCGGCGCAATCACCAGCCGTGCCGGTCGATTCGAGCTGGCCAATGGCGGCACCCTGTTCCTCGATGAAATCGGCGACATGCCGCTGCCGATGCAGGTCAAGCTGCTGCGCGTATTGCAGGAGCGCACCTTCGAGCGCGTGGGCAGCAACAAGACCCAGAGCGTCGACGTGCGCATCATTGCCGCGACCCACAAGAATCTCGAAAGCATGATCGAGATCGGCACCTTCCGCGAAGACCTGTACTACCGCCTGAATGTGTTCCCGATCGAGATGGCGCCGCTGCGAGAGCGCGTCGAGGACATTCCGCTGCTGATGAACGAGCTGATCTCGCGCATGGAGCACGAGAAGCGCGGTTCGATCCGTTTCAACTCGGCGGCGATCATGTCGCTGTGCCGGCATGGCTGGCCGGGCAACGTCCGTGAACTGGCCAACCTGGTGGAGCGCATGGCGATCATGCATCCATACGGCGTGATCGGTGTGGTCGAACTGCCGAAGAAATTCCGCTACGTCGACGATGAAGACGAGCAAATGGTCGACAGCCTGCGCACCGATCTGGAAGAGCGCGTGGCCATCAACGGCCATACCCAGGACTTCACCGCCAACGCCATGTTGCCGCCGGAGGGCCTGGACCTGAAGGACTACCTCGGTGGCCTGGAGCAAGGGTTGATCCAGCAGGCGCTGGATGATGCCAACGGCATCGTGGCGCGCGCGGCTGAGCGCCTGCGTATTCGTCGTACCACGCTGGTGGAAAAGATGCGCAAGTACGGCATGAGCCGTCGTGATGGAGACGAACAGGCGGATGATTGACGCCTGTTTTTCAACCCATTCATTTATAGGAAGTTTTTTTTAGGCATGGGTATTGCTTTGTCCCTCGCAACGTTCCGTTTCACTGACGGTCAGCCAAGCGAGAGAGCACAATGCCCCCATCCGCCCAGATATCTCCTGCCTCAGATGCTTTTGGGGATGCTTCGCGGCAACCGTCGTCCGTAGAGCATGCGAGCCGTCTGGGCCTTGAGCAGGCATTCGCGCTGTTCAATCAGATGTCCAGTCAGTTGACCGATTCCTACAGCATGCTTGAAGCCCGGGTCACCGAGCTCAAGGGTGAACTGGCGGTGGTCAGCGCTCAGCGCATGCAGGAGCTGGCGGAAAAAGAACGCCTGGCCAACCGCCTGCAAAATCTCCTTGATCTGTTACCCGGCGGTGTCATCGTCATCGACGCCCAGGGCATCGTGCGCGAAGCCAATCCGGCGGCGTGCGAGTTGCTGGGCCTGCCGCTGGAAGGTGAATTGTGGCGCCACGTCATTGCCCGCTGTTTTGCGCCGCGCGAAGACGATGGCCATGAGGTCTCCCTCAAGGATGGCCGGCGTCTGTCGATCGCCACGCGCTCGCTGGACGCTGAGCCTGGCCAGTTGGTGTTGCTCAATGACCTGACCGAAACCCGCCATCTGCAGGATCAATTGGCTCGTCATGAGCGTCTGTCGTCGTTGGGGCGCATGGTCGCGTCCCTGGCTCATCAGATACGCACGCCGTTGTCCGCCGCGTTGCTGTACGCCAGTCATTTGACCGAACAAGCGCTGCCGGTCGCTACCCAGCAGCGCTTTGCCGGACGTCTCAAGGAACGCCTGCACGAGCTCGAGCACCAGGTGCGCGACATGCTGGTGTTTGCTCGTGGCGAGTTGCCGCTGACCGACCGCATAACCCCTGGCCAACTGATGCAATCGCTGCAGGCGGCCGCACTGACCCACGTGCAGGATCTGCCGATCCGCTGGCAGTGCGACAGTCATTCGGGGGAGTTGCTGTGCAATCGCGACACCCTGGTCGGCGCGATCCTCAACCTGATCGAGAACGCCATTCAGGCCGGTGCCGGTCAATTGCGCCTGAAGATTCACCTCTACACCCGCGGCAACACCCTGCGCCTGTGTGTCAGTGACAGTGGCTCGGGTATCGATGCCGCGGTTCTGGCGCGATTGGGCGAACCCTTTTTTACCACCAAGACCACCGGTACAGGTCTTGGTCTGACCGTGGTCAAGGCGGTGGCGCGTGCGCATCAGGGAGAATTGCAGCTGCGTTCGCGGCTCGGTCGCGGCACTTGCGCGCAGGTGATCCTGCCGCTGTTCAGCAACGCTCAGGGAGCGGAGTGACATAGATGGGCATCAAGGTTCTGTTGGTCGAGGACGACCGTGCGTTGCGCGAGGCACTGGCTGATACGCTGTTGCTCGCGGGGCACGATTACAAGGCGGTGGGTTCGGCGCAAGAGGCGCTGGTAGCTGTCGGCGGCGAGTCTTTCAGCCTGGTGATCAGCGACGTCAACATGCCAGGCATGGACGGCCACCAGTTGCTGGGCCTGCTGCGAGCGCGACAGCCGCAGTTGCCGGTGTTGCTGATGACGGCTCACGGCGCGGTCGAGCGTGCGGTCGATGCGATGCGCCAGGGGGCGGCGGACTACCTGGTCAAGCCATTCGAGCCCAAGGCGTTGCTTGATCTGGTGGCGCGCCATGCACTGGGCAGTCTTGGCCTGGCCGAAGGTGAGGGGCCGGTAGCGTTCGAGCCCGCGAGCGCGCAGTTGCTCGAGCTGGCGGCGCGGGTTGCGCGCAGTGATTCCACGGTGTTGATCTCGGGTGAATCGGGTACGGGCAAGGAGGTGCTGGCACGTTACATCCATCAGCATTCTCATCGCGCCAGTCAGCCGTTCATTGCGATCAACTGCGCAGCGATCCCGGACAACATGCTCGAAGCGACCTTGTTCGGTCACGAGAAGGGTTCCTTTACCGGCGCCATTGCCGCGCAAGCCGGCAAGTTCGAGCAGGCCGACGGCGGCACCCTGCTGCTCGACGAAATTTCCGAGATGCCCCTGGGGCTCCAGGCCAAATTGCTGCGCGTGCTGCAGGAGCGCGAGGTCGAGAGGGTTGGTGCGCGCAAACCGATCGCGCTGGATATTCGCGTGGTCGCAACCACCAATCGCGACCTGGCGGGTGAAGTGGCGGCAGGGCGCTTTCGCGAAGACCTCTATTATCGCCTGTCGGTGTTTCCGCTGGCCTGGCGTCCGCTGCGCGAGCGTACCGCTGACATTCTGCCGTTGGCCGAGCGCCTGTTGGCCAAGCACGTCAATAAGATGAAGCATTCGGCTGCCAGGCTGTCGCCCGAGGCTCAGGCGTGCCTGATCGGTTATCCGTGGCCAGGCAATGTGCGTGAACTGGATAACGCGATTCAGCGCGCGCTGATTTTGCAACAGGGCGGTCTGATCCAGCCGCAGGACTTCTGCCTGGACGGGCCGGTGGCCTGCGCTCCGTTGTCTGTGTCGGTTCCGGTGCGGCCTGTGGAGGTCGAGTCCGAGTCGGCCGGTGCGTTGGGTGATGACCTGCGTCGCCGGGAGTTCCAGATGATCATCGATACCCTGCGCGCCGAGCGCGGTCGGCGCAAAGAGGCGGCCGAGCGCCTGGGGATCAGCCCGCGAACCCTGCGCTACAAGCTGGCGCAGATGCGCGATGCCGGCATGGATGTGGAAGCGTATTTATTCGCCACCTGACCGCTAGCCCGCGCCTGGGCCCTGTAGGAGCGAGCCTGCTCGCGATGGTCGTTAACGATAACGCGGGGTTTCAGGATAAACACGTTGTTCTCGGGTCCATCGCGAGCGAGCTCGCTCCTACAGAAGATCGCGAGCTGATGAAGGCGTTTTGTTCCGCGTGGCCATGGAGCTGGCACCCTTGTTGCTAACACCTCATAACCCGCCGAGTGAGTGTCAAAAAATTGCGGGTCGTCAAAGAGAGAGACCATGAGCCAAGGTATTGAATTCAATCGGTTGATGCTGGATATGCGCGCCATGCAAATGGATGCCATGTCTGCGCCGAAATCGACTGCCGTCCCTGAAGTGGCGGGCAGCAGCTTTTCCGACATGCTCGGCCAGGCCGTCAATAAAGTGAACGACACCCAACAGGCTTCCACTCAGTTGGCCAGCGCCTTCGAAATCGGCAAAAGCGGCGTCGACCTGACAGACGTGATGATTTCCTCGCAGAAGGCCAGTGTGTCATTCCAGGCGTTGACCCAGGTGCGCAACAAGCTGGTACAGGCCTACCAAGACATCATGCAGATGCCGGTTTAAAGGACGAGATTGAGTCATGGCAGAAGCAGTCGCCGATAATGTTCCGGCCAAGGCCACTCCAATAGACGGCAAACCGCCGCTGTTCGGGTTGTCCTTCCTGGAAAACCTCTCCGAGATGACCATGTTGCGTCAGGTGGGCCTGTTGGTCGGTCTGGCGGCGAGCGTGGCGATTGGTTTTGCCGTGGTGTTGTGGTCTCAACAGCCGGACTACCGGCCTCTGTACGGCAGCCTTGCCGGCATGGACGCCAAGCAGGTCATGGATACCCTGGCCTCCGCCGATATTCCGTACACCGTCGAACCCAATTCCGGTGCCTTGCTGGTCAAGGCCGAGGACCTGTCCCGTGCGCGACTCAAGCTCGCGGGCGCTGGTGTCACTCCCAGCGACGGCAACATCGGTTTTGAAATCCTCGACAAGGAACAGGGGCTGGGCACCAGCCAGTTCATGGAAGCGACCCGCTATCGTCGTGGCCTCGAAGGCGAACTGGCCCGCACCATTTCCAGCCTGAACAACGTCAAGGGTGCCCGCGTGCACCTGGCGATCCCGAAGAGTTCGGTGTTCGTGCGCGACGAGCGCAAACCGAGCGCTTCGGTGTTGGTTGAACTCTATTCCGGTCGCTCCCTCGAGCCAGGCCAGGTCGTGGCGATCATCAACCTGGTGGCGACCAGTGTTCCCGAACTCAGCAAGTCGCAGATCACCGTCGTCGACCAGAAGGGCAACCTGCTCTCGGATCAGGCGGAGAACTCCGAGCTGACCATGGCCGGCAAGCAGTTCGACTACAGCCGCCGCATGGAAAGCATGCTCACCCAGCGCGTGCACAACATCCTGCAGCCGGTGCTGGGTAACGATCGCTACAAAGCCGAAGTGTCCGCCGATGTGGACTTCAGTGCGGTCGAGTCGACTTCCGAGCAGTTCAATCCGGATCAACCGGCATTGCGCAGCGAGCAGTCGGTGAACGAACAACGTACCGCCAGCAACGGTCCGCAAGGCGTGCCGGGTGCCTTGAGCAACCAGCCGCCATCGCCGGCCTCCGCGCCGCAGACCACGGGCGGCACGCCGGGTGCAGCTGGCATGGTGCAGCCAGGCCAGCCACTGGTTGATGCCAATGGTCAGCAAATCATGGACCCGGCCACCGGCCAGCCGATGCTCGCCCCGTACCCGGCGGACAAGCGTCAGCAATCGACCAGGAACTTCGAACTCGACCGTTCCATCAGCCATACCAAACAACAGCAGGGCCGGTTGAATCGCCTGTCGGTGTCGGTGGTGGTCGATGATCAGGTCAAGATCAACCCGGCCAACGGCGAAACCACCCGGGCGCCGTGGACCGCCGATGAATTGGCGCGCTTCACACGCCTGGTGCAGGACGCGGTCGGCTTCGATGCCAGCCGGGGTGACAGTGTCAGTGTGATCAACATGCCGTTCTCCGCCGAGCGCGGTGAGGTGATTGCCGATATTCCGTTCTACTCCCAGCCGTGGTTCTGGGACATCGTCAAGCAAGTGCTGGGTGTGCTGTTCATTCTGGTGCTGGTGTTCGGTGTGCTGCGTCCGGTGCTCAACAACATCACCGGTGGTGGCAAAGGCAAGCAGCTGGTCGGTATCGGCAGCGACGTCGAATTGGGCGGTATGGGTGGTCTGGATGGCGAACTGGCCAACGACCGTGTCAGCCTCGGTGGCCCGACCAGCATTCTGCTGCCGAGCCCGAGCGAAGGTTATGACGCTCAGTTGAACGCAATCAAGAGTCTGGTGGCTGAAGACCCGGGTCGTGTGGCCCAGGTCGTGAAAGAGTGGATTAACGCAGATGAGTGATAACCGAGCCGTTGCCGCCAAACTGTCCAAGGTCGACAAAGCCGCAATCCTGTTGCTGTCCCTGGGCTCCACCGACGCGGCCCAGGTGCTGCGTCACATGGGCCCCAAAGAGGTTCAGCGCGTGGGGGTGGCCATGGCCCAGATGGGTAATGTGCACCGCGAGCAGGTCGAACAGGTGATGAGCGAGTTCGTCGATATCGTCGGCGACCAGACCAGCCTGGGCGTCGGCTCCGACGACTATGTGCGCAAAATGCTCACCCAGGCCCTGGGCGAAGACAAGGCCAACGGCCTGATCGACCGCATCCTGCTCGGTGGCAACACCAGCGGCCTCGACAGCCTGAAGTGGATGGAGCCGCGCGCCGTCGCCGACGTGATCCGTTATGAGCACCCGCAGATCCAGGCAATCGTGGTGGCCTATCTCGATCCGGACCAGGCCGGTGAAGTGCTCGGCAACTTCGACCACAAGGTGCGACTGGACATCATCCTGCGCGTGTCCTCGCTGAACACCGTGCAACCGGCGGCCCTGAAAGAACTCAACCAGATTCTCGAGAAGCAGTTCTCCGGCAACTCGAATGCCTCGCGCACCACCCTGGGTGGCATCAAGCGGGCGGCGGACATCATGAACTTCCTCGACAGCTCGATCGAAGGCCAGCTCATGGATTCGATCCGCGAAGTCGACGAAGACCTGTCCGGTCAGATCGAAGACCTCATGTTCGTGTTCAACAACCTGGCCGATGTCGACGACCGCGGCATCCAGGCGCTGCTGCGCGAGGTGTCCTCCGATGTACTGGTGCTGGCCCTCAAGGGTTCGGACGAAGGCGTCAAGGAGAAGATCTTCAAGAACATGTCCAAGCGTGCCGCCGAGCTGTTGCGCGACGACCTGGAAGCCAAGGGCCCGGTGCGCGTCAGCGACGTGGAAACCGCGCAGAAGGAAATCCTCACCATCGCCCGCCGTATGGCCGAAGCCGGAGAAATCGTTCTCGGCGGCAAGGGCGGCGAGGAAATGATCTAACACCATGGTCAAGAATGATGATGCACCCACTGACCTGATCCGGGCCAGGGATGTCAGTGGCTTCGATACCTGGGCGCTGCCCAGTTTCGACCCGCCGGAACCCGAGCCGGAACCTGAGCCTGAACCCGAGCCGCCGGAAATGGAGGAAGTGCCGCTGGAGGAAGTCCAGCCACTGACCCTCGAAGAACTCGAAAGCATTCGCCAGGAAGCCTACAACGAAGGTTTCGCGGTGGGTGAGAAGGAAGGTTTCCACAGCACCACGCTCAAGGTCCGCCAGGAAGCCGAAGTGGCCCTGACCGCCAAGATCGCGGCGCTGGAGCAATTGATGACGCACCTGTTCGAGCCCATCGCCGAACAGGACACCCAGATCGAAAAGTCCCTGGTCGACCTCGTGCAGCACATCACCAGACAGGTGATCCAGCGCGAACTGGCCATCGACTCGACGCAGATCGAACACGTCATGCGCGATGCGCTGAAGCTCCTGCCGTTGGGCGTGGGCAATGTGCGGCTGTACATCAACCCGCAGGATTTCGAACAGGTCAAAGCCCTGCGCGAACGCCATGAAGAAACCTGGCGCATCGTCGAAGACGAGTCGTTGTTGCCTGGCGGTTGCCGGGTCGAGACAGAACACAGCCGTATCGACGCCACGGTGGAAACCCGCATCGCGCGGGTGATGGACAAGCTGTTCGACCAGTTGCACGAGCAGGCCCTGCACCCGGCCGCGCCTGACCTGAGCCTGGAACTGCCGGTCGACAGCAAGCCTGCTGCCGCGCCAGAGCCGGATGCACCTGATGCGCCTTGAACGCACCAGCTTCGCCAAACGTCTGGGCAGCTACGCCGAGGCCACGGAACTGGAGGGCGCACCGATCCTCGAAGGCCGCCTGCTGCGCATGGTCGGCCTGACCCTCGAAGCCGAAGGCCTGCGCGCCGCCATGGGCAGCCGCTGCATGGTCATCAATGACGACAGCTATCACCCGGTGCAGGTGGAAGCCGAGGTCATGGGCTTCTCTGGCAGCAAAGTCTTTCTGATGCCGGTCGGCAGTGTCGCCGGCATCGCACCCGGCGCCCGAGTGGTGCCATTGGCGGATACCGGTCGCCTGCCCATGGGCATGAGCATGCTCGGAAGAGTGCTCGACGGTGCCGGTCGCGCACTGGACGGCAAGGGCGGGATGAAGGCCGAAGACTGGGTGCCGATGGACGGCCCGACCATCAACCCGCTCAAGCGCGAGCCGATCAGTGAACCGCTGGACGTGGGCATCCGTTGCATCAACGGCATGTTGACGGTCGGCCGCGGCCAGCGGCTCGGCCTGTTTGCCGGTACCGGTGTCGGTAAATCGGTGTTGCTGGGGATGATGACGCGCTTTACCGAGGCTGACATTATCGTCGTCGGTCTGATCGGTGAGCGGGGGCGTGAGGTCAAGGAGTTCATCGAGCACATCCTCGGTGAAGAAGGACTCAAGCGTTCAGTGGTCGTGGCGTCCCCGGCGGACGATGCGCCGCTGATGCGACTGCGCGCCGCCATGTACTGCACGCGCATCGCCGAATATTTCCGCGACAAGGGCAAGAATGTCCTGTTGCTCATGGACTCCCTGACCCGTTTTGCCCAGGCCCAGCGGGAAATCGCCCTGGCCATCGGCGAACCACCGGCAACCAAGGGCTATCCGCCATCGGTGTTCGCCAAACTGCCGAAACTGGTGGAGCGGGCCGGCAACGCGGAGAAGGGCGGCGGTTCGATCACTGCGTTCTACACCGTGCTGTCCGAAGGCGACGACCAGCAGGACCCGATTGCCGACTCGGCACGGGGTGTACTCGACGGACACATCGTGCTCTCCCGGCGCCTGGCCGAGGAAGGGCATTACCCGGCCATCGATATCGAAGCGTCCATCAGCCGGGTCATGCCGGCGGTGGTGTCGCCGGAGCACATGGCTCGTGCGCAATATTTCAAGCAGCTGTGGTCGCGTTATCAACAGAGTCGCGACCTGATCAGCGTCGGCGCCTATGTCGCCGGCGGCGATCGCGAGACCGACCTGGCGATTTCCCTGCAACCGCAACTGGTCAAATACCTGCGCCAGGGCCTCAACGACAGCATCAGCCTGGGTGAAAGCGAAGCGTATCTCGCCTCGATCTTCGCGCCCGCGGCGGGCGGGTAAGCGGTCATGGCCCAGAGTCGGGCAGGCAGGCTGGCGCCGGTGGTGGAAATGGCCGAAAAGGCCGAGAAAACCGCGGTCCAGCGCCTGGGGCACTTTCAAGGGCAGGTTCGCCTGGCGGAAAGCAAGCTCGCCGACCTCGAAGCCTTCCGCCTCGACTATCAGGAGCAATGGATCGTACGCGGCAGCGGCGGTGTCTCGGGTCAATGGTTGCTGGGGTATCAGGGCTTCCTGGCGCAACTGGGCACGGCCATCGACCAGCAGCGGCAAAGCCTGGCCTGGCATCAAAACAACCTGAACAAGGCCCGGGAAACCTGGCAGCAGGCATTTGCCCGGGTCGAAGGCCTGCGCAAGCTGGTTCAGCGCTATGCCGATGAGGCGCGGGCGCTCGAAGACCGGCGCGAGCAAAAGTTGTTGGACGAATTATCCCAGCGCTTGCCGCGGCAGGATCAGTATTGAATCGGGTGGGCTGCGTTATCGTTCATCCCGGGCAAGCCACGCTCCCACAGGATTTGCGCCGTTTCCAGCCTTGCCCCAACCTCTACCAACTGCTAAACCTTGTACAAGCAGGTTTACAAATGACAAGGAAGCCATGACATGCCAGTTGTTACAGAAGTCTCACCCGATGGGCAAAAGCTGACGATCTCGGTCAAGGGGCGTTTCGATTTCGCCAAACATCAGGAATTTCGTCAGTCCTACGAAGATAAACAGCTATCGGCGGTTGTGGTCGACCTGAAAGACGCCACTTACCTCGACAGCTCGGCCTTGGGCATGCTGCTTTTGCTGCGCGATCACGCCGGTGGCGATGACTCCGACATCCGCGTGGTCAACAGCAGTACCGACGTGCGCAAAATCCTCGCCATCTCCAACTTCGACAAACTGTTCGACATCAGTTGATTGCCATGCAGCCACTGGAGCCGCTGACGATCCTGATTGCCGAGGACAGCGCCGCCGATCGCCTGCTGTTGGCGAGCATCCTGCGCCGCCAGGGGCACGAAGTGCTGACGGCGGCCAACGGCGCCGAAGCGGTCGACGCGTTTCGCGAGCAACAACCGCACCTGGTGTTGATGGATGCGATGATGCCGGTCATGGACGGCTTCGAGGCGGCCCGGCAGATCAAGGCCCTGGCCGGGGAAACCCTGGTGCCGATCATCTTCCTCACGTCCTTGTCCGAAAGCGAGGCGCTGGCCCGTTGTCTGGAGGTCGGCGGTGACGACTTTCTGGCGAAGCCCTATAACCAGGTGATTCTTGCGGCCAAGATCAAGGCCATGGATCGCTTGCGGCGCTTGCAGGACACCGTTCTGCAGCAGCGTGACCAGATCGCCCGGCACCACGACTACCTGCTCAACGAGCAGCGCGTGGCCAAGGCGGTTTTCGACAAGGTGGCGCACGCCGGCTGCCTGAACGCCGCGCCGAATATCCGTTATCTGCAATCACCCTATGCGCTGTTCAACGGCGACCTGTTGCTGGCCGCGTTCACCCCGGCCGGAGACATGCACATATTGCTGGGCGACTTCACCGGCCACGGTCTGCCGGCGGCCGTGGGCGCCATGCCCCTGGCCGAAGTCTTCTACGGGATGACCGCCAAGGGCTATGGCCTGGCGGAAACCCTGCGTGAAATGAATGCCAAGCTCAAGCGCATCCTGCCGGTGGACATGTTCTGCTGTGCCACGATGCTGTGCCTGAGTTTTCAGCGTCGTGCGGTGGAGGTCTGGAACGGTGGAATGCCCGACGGTTACCTGCATCGCATTGCCAGTGGCGAGCGCACCCCTCTGCCGGCGCGGCACCTGCCTTTGGGGGTGCTGAGCCCGGAATCCTTCGATGAGCGCACCGAAGTGTTTCCCATGGCGCCCGGGGATCGGGTGTTCCTCCTGTCCGATGGGGTGATCGACACCTGCGGCGCCAATGAACAGTTGTTTGGCGTGCAGCGATTGCAGCAGGTGTTCGCCGCCAATCGTCAGCCGGATGCGCTGTTCGAAGAGATCGAGCAGGCGCTGCGCGATTTCGGTGGTGAAGCGCGCGACGATGTCAGCATGGTCGAAATCAGCCTGCTGGAGCCGGAGCAGGTCACGCCACCGGCATTGGTCTACTCCGACAGCGGCCAGTCGTGTCCGCTGGACTGGTCGGTGAGCTTCGAGTTCCGCGCCGCTACGCTCAAGCGATTCAACCCCTTGCCCTATCTGTTGCAGTTGCTGCTTGAGGTGCATGGCCTTCGGGCTCAGAGCGGTGCGCTCTACAGTGTGTTGGCGGAGCTCTATTCCAATGCGCTGGAGCATGGCGTGCTGGGGCTGGATTCGAGCCTCAAGCGCAATGCCTCGGGTTTTGCGCGATATTATCAAGAGCGCAATGCCCGGCTCGGCGAGCTGCAGGAAGGCTATGTGCGGGTCCATTTGCAGGTGGCGCCGACAGATGACGGCGGTTGCCTGACGATTCAGGTCGATGACAGTGGCGAGGGGTTCGATGTCGAGCGGGTGATGGAAAGGCCTTTGGACGCCATCCGCCTGTCGGGACGCGGGATCAGTCTGATCCGCCAGTTGGGGCGTAATGCCTGCTGGACCGACAATGGTCGAAGTGCACGCGTGGAGTTTATCTGGGAGGCTCTGGCATAATCCGCGCATTCTTGATCAAGGAGTGAGCAAGTGGACGACGACACACATGTGGATCGCAACGTGCTGAGTGCGTTGCGGGAAGTGATGGAAGAGGGGTATCCGGATCTGCTGGATATCTTTCTTGCAGACTCCGAAGAGCGCCTGAAAGTCTTGAAAGCGGCTGACAGTGCCGCACTGCTCGTTGAAACCGCCCATAGCTTCAAGGGCAGCAGCAGTAATATGGGGGCCCTGCGGCTGACCGAGCTCTGCCACCAGCTTGAGCAACAGGCCACCAGTTTGCCAAGCGCGGCCGTTCTGGAACTGGTCGGCAAAATCGATCGCGAGTTCGCCGGTATCCGCCCTCTGTACGAAGCTGAGCGACAGCGTTGCCCGGCGAAAATCTGAGCAAACGCTGCTTTTGGTCTCTATCGAGTGAAACTGGCTCGACCTTTGCAGTTATCTAACCCAACTGTACTAACGAGCCCTGTGCAGCGGAGACCGTTTCATGCCCGTTACCCCCAATATTCTGCTTCAGGCCTCCAGGCAGGCCAAGACTCAGGCGACCTCCGCCAATCCTCCGGCAGTGGCCGCAGAGCCCGGGGACAAGGCCGCAAGCTTCGCCCATGTCTACGCCAATCAAGCGCAAAGCAAGCCCAGTGCGTTGGCGGATGCTCCGCTCAAGCCTGATCGTGAGAAAACCTCCGGCGTCGGCGCAAAGAAGGACGCTGGCGACGACAAGTCTGCCGCCGGGGAGCCGGTGGTTGCCGATGGCGGCAAATCCTTGCCTGCCGACCCATCGGTGCAGGCTGACGACAAGACCGCCGGCGATGATGCGGCAAAGGCCGACCCGGCTCTGGTCGTCGATGCCGCGCCGGTCGATCCGGCGCTTGATCCTGCATTGCAGCAAGCCATACAGCCAGTGGTCTCAGCACCAGCAACGCCAGCAGCGCCTGCCGTAGCCGATGCGGTGCCGCCAACGGTTGAAGCGCCGGTTGCTGCGGCGACCGCGGCTACAAGCGTTCCGGCGCCGACCAGCGCTGACGGCGACTTCGATCCCGAGGCCGATCCACTCGACGCCCTGCCGGCGTTACGCCTGGCGATGGAGCAGAGCGGTCACGTGTCGGCTTCCAGTCAGGCGCAGCCAAAGGCCGCACCGACACAGGCGCAAGCCCAGGCTGACGGTGAGCTGACGTCGGCGCAGAACTTTGCCGCCGGCGTGGCGACCATGCTGGACGTTCAGGCCGACAAGGACAGTACCGGCAAAGGTGACGACAAGGCTTTCAGCGGCTTGATCGACGACGGTCTGAAAGATCTCAAGTCTGCCGTCAGCGATACCCGTGTCGATGATTTCGCCAACCGTCTGGCCGCGCTGACCCAGGCGGCCACACCGAAGACAGCCAATGCCTTGCCGGTGAACCAGCCGATCGCCATGCACCAGAGCGGCTGGACCGAAGAGGTGGTGAACCGGGTCATGTACCTGTCCAGCGCCAACCTCAAGGCCGCGGACATCCAGTTGCAACCCGCTGAACTGGGGCGTCTGGACATTCGGGTGAACATGGTTCCCGATCAGCAGACCCAGGTGACGTTCATGAGCGCGCATCCGGGCGTCCGTGAGGCACTGGACAGCCAGGTCCATCGCTTGCGCGACATGTTTGCGCAGCAGGGCATGGGGCAGGTCGATGTCAACGTTTCGGACCAGTCCCGTGGTTCGCAACAAGGGCAGGAACAAGCCCGGCAAAGCCAGGCCGGAGGGACCCGCGCCAGTGGCGGCCGTATCGATTCCATGGATGACGACCTGACCGCGGGCGTCGCTGAAGTGGCTGCCACTACCACCCGCGTGATCGGCTCCAGCGCGGTCGACTACTACGCCTGACGAACACAACACCTAACCCTGTGGGAGCGAGCTTGCTCGCGATGAGGGCCTGGCAGTCAAGTTTTCATCGACTGTCACGCCGCCATCGCGAGCAAGCTCGCTCCCACAGTGGCTTTGTGGTGATCTTCCGACCGAAGCCGGTCCGCCCATCTCCCCCGACACTTCTGGCATAACACTTGCTCTTGCCTTGCCGTGCAACTGTGAAACCCCGAATAGTGACGGATTATTGGCATGGCGAAGAGCGACGCAGCAGTAAAAGACCCCGCAACCAGAGGCAAACTCAAGCTGATCATCCTGATCGTGGTGGCCCTGCTGCTGGCGATCGGTGTGTCCGTGGGTGCGACCTGGTACTTCATGCACAGCGCTCAGAACAAGCCTGCCGCCGACGTAGCGCAAACCGCTCCCGTCGGCAAACAGCCAGCGATTTTCGAGCCGATGGCGCCGGCATTCGTGGCCAACTTCAACCAGAACGGCCGCCAGCGCTACATGCAGGTGAGCATCACCATGCTCGCGCGCAACCCGGCGGATCTGGAAGCGCTCAAGGTCCACATGCCGGTGATCCGCAATAACCTGGTGATGCTGTTCTCCGGGCAGGACTTTGCGACCCTCGCGTCGCCGGTCGGCCAGGAAATGCTGCGGCAGAAGGCTACCGCCAGCGTCCAGGAAGTGGCGCAGAAAGAGCTCGGCAAAGTGGTGATCGAACAGTTGCTTTTCACTAATTTCGTACTGCAGTAGGAACACGACATGGCCGTGCAGGACCTGCTGTCCCAGGATGAGATCGACGCGCTGTTGCATGGCGTCGACGATGGTCTGGTACAGACCGAAAACGCTGCCGAACCCGGCAGCGTCAAAAGCTACGACCTGACCAGCCAGGATCGCATCGTCCGTGGACGCATGCCGACCCTGGAAATGATCAACGAGCGTTTCGCCCGTTATACCCGCATCAGCATGTTCAACATGCTGCGTCGCTCGGCAGACGTGGCGGTCGGCGGCGTGCAGGTGATGAAGTTCGGCGAATACGTGCACTCGCTGTACGTGCCGACCAGCCTCAACCTGGTCAAGATCAAACCCCTGCGCGGCACCGCGCTGTTCATCCTCGACGCCAAGCTGGTGTTCAAGCTGGTGGACAACTTCTTCGGTGGCGACGGCCGGCACGCCAAGATCGAAGGGCGTGAATTCACCCCGACCGAACTGCGTGTGGTGCGCATGGTGCTGGAGCAGGCGTTCGTCGATCTGAAGGAAGCCTGGCAGGCGATCATGGAAGTCAACTTCGAGTACATCAACTCCGAAGTGAACCCGGCCATGGCCAACATCGTCGGCCCGAGCGAAGCCATTGTGGTGTCGACCTTCCACATCGAACTCGATGGCGGTGGCGGCGACCTGCACGTGACCATGCCGTACTCGATGATCGAGCCGGTGCGCGAGATGCTCGACGCCGGCTTCCAGTCGGACCTCGACGATCAGGACGAGCGCTGGGTCAACGCCCTGCGCCAGGACGTGCTGGACGTCGACGTGCCGATCGGCGCGACGGTGGCCCGTCGTCAACTGCGTCTGCGCGACATCCTGCACATGCAGCCGGGGGATGTGATCCCGGTCGACATGCCGGAAGAAATGATCATGCGCGCCAACGGCGTGCCGGCCTTCAAGGTCAAGATGGGCTCGCACAAGGGCAACCTGGCGTTGCAAGTGATCGAGCCGATCGAGCGCCGTTGACCGGCGCTCCTACCCATTCGCGATTAACCGAATTCTGAACTTTTGCTCGCCGAGGACACTGACATTATGAACACGCAAGACGACCAGGCCCTGGCCGATGAGTGGGCCGCGGCCCTGGAAGAAACCGGTGATGCCGGTCAGGCCGACATCGACGCATTGCTCGCCGCCGATTCCGGCAACTCCGCGTCCAACCGCCTGCCAATGGAAGAGTTCGGCAGCGTGCCGAAAAACAACGATCCGGTGAGCCTCGAAGGCCCGAACCTGGACGTGATCCTCGATATCCCGGTGTCGATTTCCATGGAAGTGGGCAGCACCGACATCAACATCCGCAACCTGCTGCAACTGAACCAGGGTTCGGTGATCGAGCTGGATCGCCTGGCCGGCGAGCCGCTGGACGTGCTGGTCAACGGCACGCTCATCGCCCACGGCGAAGTGGTGGTGGTCAACGAGAAGTTCGGCATCCGCCTGACGGACGTGATCAGCCCAAGCGAACGCATCAAGAAGCTGCGCTGAGTGAAAAAGCTTCTCGGGTTTGTATTGGCCATGCCGTTCGACGTGCTGGCGGCCGAGCCGGTCGCTACGGCGACCACGGCTGCTGCGCCAGCAGTGAGCAGTGGTGTTGCCGGGCAGCTGACGCAGTTGGTGTTCGGCTTGCTGCTGGTGCTGGGGTTGATCTTCTTCCTCGCCTGGTTGTTGCGTCGGGTCCAGCAGGCCGGTCCGGCCGGCAAGGGGCAGGTGATCGAGATTGTCGGCTCCCGCGCGCTGGGGCCTCGCGACCGTCTGATGCTGGTTCAGGTCGGCAACGAGCAGATTCTGCTTGGCCTGAGCCCTGGCAGCATCACTGCGCTGCACGTCCTCAAGGAGCCGGTGCAGGTGCCGAGCACCGAGAAGCCGACGCCGGAGTTTGCGCAGCGCCTGCTGGAGATGCTGGGTAAAGATCAGAAGGATAAGAAGTAATGGGTGCGCTACGCATCGTCTTGACGCTGGCCCTGATGCTGGCCGCGCCATTGGCATTCGCCGCCGATCCGCTGTCGATCCCGGCCATCACCCTGGGCACCAATGCGCAGGGTGCGCAGGAATACTCGGTCAGCCTGCAAATCCTGCTGATCATGACTGCGCTGAGTTTTATCCCGGCGTTTGTCATGCTGATGACCAGCTTCACCCGGATCATCATTGTCTTCTCGATCCTGCGCCAGGCCCTGGGCCTGCAGCAGACGCCGTCGAACCAGATCCTCACCGGCATGGCGCTGTTCCTGACCTTGTTCATCATGGCGCCGGTGTTCGACCGGGTTAACCAGGACGCCTTGCAACCCTATCTGGCGGAAAAACTGACGGCCCAGGATGCGGTCGCCAAGGCGCAGGTGCCGATCAAGAATTTCATGCTCGCGCAGACCCGCACCAGCGACCTTGAGCTGTTCATGCGCCTGTCCAAGCGCACTGACATCGCGACACCGGATCAGGCGCCGTTAACCATCCTGGTACCGGCCTTCGTGACCTCCGAGCTGAAAACGGCGTTCCAGATCGGCTTCATGATCTTCATTCCGTTCCTGATCATCGACCTGGTCGTGGCCAGTGTGCTGATGGCCATGGGTATGATGATGCTCTCGCCGCTGATCATTTCCCTGCCGTTCAAGATCATGTTGTTCGTGCTGGTGGATGGCTGGGCGCTGATCATCGGCACCCTGGCCAGCAGCTTCGGCGGTGTATCGCCATGACCCCTGAAGTCGCCGTAGATATTTTCCGCGAAGCCCTGTGGTTGACCACCATGATGGTTGCCGTGCTGGTGATTCCGAGCCTGCTGGTGGGGTTGTTGGTGGCGATGTTCCAGGCCGCCACCCAGATCAACGAACAGACCCTGAGCTTTTTGCCGCGCCTGTTGGTAATGCTGGTGACGCTGATCGTCGGCGGGCCGTGGCTGGTGCAGACCTTCATGGAGTACATCCTGCAGCTGTACGGCAGTATTCCTCAGGTCATCGGCTAAACCATGTCGCTGCTTGCGCTGACCGATACGCAGATCAGCACCTGGGTGGCGACCTTCATGTTGCCGCTGTTTCGCGTCGGCTCCCTGTTGATGGTCATGCCGGTGTTTGGCACGACCCTGCTGCCTCGGCGCATCCGCCTCTATTTCGCGCTGGCCATTACCGTGGTCATCGCGCCGGGGCTGCCACCGATGCCACCGGTCAATCCCCTGGACCTGAGCGGGCTGTTGCTGATCGCCGAGCAAATCCTCATCGGCGCGGTGATGGGGTTTTCCCTGCAGCTGTTCTTTCAGGCCTTCGTGGTGGCCGGACAGATTGTCGCCATCCAGATGGGCATGGGTTTCGCTTCGATGATCGACCCGGCCAACGGTGTCTCGACGGCGGTGATCGGGCAGTTCTTCACCATGCTGGTGACGCTGCTGTTCCTGTCCATGAACGGTCATCTGGTGGTGTTCGAGGTCCTCACTGAAAGCTTCACCACGTTGCCGGTGGGTGGTGGCCTGATGGTCAACCATTACTGGGAGCTGGCCGGCAAGCTCGGCTGGGTGCTCGGTTCGGCGTTGTTGCTGGTGTTGCCGGCGGTCACCGCGCTGCTGGTGGTCAACATCGCGTTTGGCGTCATGACCCGGGCGGCACCGCAACTCAATATTTTCTCGGTCGGCTTCCCGTTGATCCTGGTCCTGGGGCTGTTTATCGTCTGGGTCGGGCTGGCGGACATTCTCAATCAGTATCAACCGCTGGCCACCGAGGCCTTGCAGTTGTTGCGCGATATGGCAAGGGCGAGCTGAGTCATGGCTGAGAGCGAAAGCGGTCAGGACAAAACAGAAGACCCCACGGAGAAGCGCAAGCAAGACTCCCGTGAAAAGGGTGAGATAGCGCGGTCCAAGGAGCTCAACACCCTGGCGATCATGCTGGTCGGTGCCTCGGCGCTGCTGATTTTTGGCGGCGCCATGGCGCAGGACATGATGGAGCTGATGCGCATCAACTTCTCGCTGCCGCGGGAAGTGATTCTGGATCAACGCTCCATGGCCACCTACCTGATGCGCTCGGGACAAATTGCCCTGTGGTCGATCCAGCCGGTGATGATCACCTTGGTGCTGGCCGCCATCATCGGACCGATTTCCCTGGGGGGATGGCTGTTCGCGGCAAGCTCAATGGCGCCCAAGTTCAGCCGCTTGAACCCCGGTCCCGGCCTCAAGCGCATGTTCTCGACCAAGTCGCTGGTCGAGCTGCTCAAGGCCCTGGCCAAGTTCATCATCATCCTGTTCGTGGCGCTGGCGGTATTGTCGTCGGACATCGACGACCTGCTGCGTATCGCCCATGAGCCCCTGGACATGGCAATCATCCACAGTCTGCAAGTGGTGGGCTGGAGCACCTTGTGGATGGCGTGCGGGCTGATCCTCATCGCTGCGGTGGATGTGCCGGTGCAGCTCTGGGAAAGCCACAAGAAACTGCTGATGACCAAGCAGGAAGTGCGCGACGAGCACAAGGACCAGGAGGGACGGCCGGAGGTCAAGCAGCGGATTCGACAGCTGCAGCGTGAGATGTCCCAGCGGCGGATGATGGCCGCCATTCCCGAAGCCGACGTGGTCATCACCAACCCGACGCACTACGCCGTGGCGCTCAAGTACGACCCGGAGAAGGGCAGTGCGCCGGTATTGCTGGCCAAGGGCTCTGACTTCCTGGCCTTGAAGATCCGCGAGATCGCCGCGGCCAACGAGATCCTGTTGCTGGAGTCACCGGCGCTGGCGCGCTCGATTTACTACTCCACCGAGCTGGAGCAGGAAATCCCCGGAGGGCTCTATCTGGCGGTCGCGCAGGTACTGGCCTACGTCTATCAGATTCGACAGTACCGGGCGGGCAAGGGCAAGCGGCCTGATCCGCTCAAGGATGACCTGCCGATTCCGCCGGATTTGCGCCGCGATTCCTGATCTGAAAATCAAAAGATCGCAGCCTTTGGCAGCTCCTACATGAGATCGGCGTGAACCTGTAGGAGCTGCCGTGTAGTGGTCGAACATTTTTGGACCATGATGTAGGAGCATCGACTTAAGGACGCATCATGGGATATCGGGTTGTTACATCTGAGGAAAAAGCGGAAGCCATCCGCTTGGT